>CAJTPF010000051.1 GCA_910578175.1 uncultured Lachnospiraceae bacterium | reverse complement strand
AATCCCAGTCCCAGGATTCTCCCTGCACGATATGCTTATCATACAGCGACACTGCAATACTTCCGGTCTGGTAGGATCCCAGCGCTATATTTCCGATACGCCCAATTATTTTAGAACCGTATTTAATGGCCTTTGTAATCTTTGAACAGCCTTTTATACCCTTGCCCACTGCTCCGACAATGTCACCCCATCCCGGAATGGCTGAGACAAAACTTGCAGCTGCTGAAAAATAATCTCCCTCGCTCATATACCAGACACCATTGAGCGTATCTGCAATTGCACCTACAACCGGTATGAATCCTAATGCATCCAGCACCGCATGCCCCAGTGTCGACCAGTTAATATTCGGGCTCAATCCAAACGGGTCCGTCAGTTTCACCGGATTTCCCTGGCAGTATGCATACTGATTCAGCGACGGACTGGTTGCAATGCTTCCTTCCAGCACATCCTGGTTGATGAACCGTTTGATATCTACATTATAATACCTGGCCCGCATATAGTACAGCCCGTTTTCATCCGTGACAACACCGTACCGGCCGTTATACAGAAA
>CAJTPF010000050.1 GCA_910578175.1 uncultured Lachnospiraceae bacterium | reverse complement strand
TGTATCGTATGAGTTTTTTACTGACTTCCTCAGCGTGTTTCTGATTATCTGCTTTGTTTTCAAGCACTTGTGACACTGCACATCCTGAACTACTAACACCTAACAGACAAGCTAAAATCACGAATAACCACTTTTTCATTCATCCACCTCTGTATATTTCAATTTTGCTTGCAATGCTACACAAGTAGAAAAGTTGAAAATCCATTTCTTTCAACTTTTCTGCTCTGAAAGTATTTACATATAACATATCCGACATAGTAATTTGTTATTTTCATCATGTAGTGTCAAAATTGTTATTCCTATTTTATCTTTATCATCAGTATAGATTACATATTCACTAAACGAAATATGATGATATTTTTTCCCTGTATCAGTTATAATATTTTCAAGTTTGGTTTGGGTTTTCTGCCTTGTCCATTTTCCATCTCTTATTGAAGAACTGATTTCTCCCCTATAATTAAAATCATAATCCTCAATTTCACCATCAATATAATCAAGAAAATCTTCTATATCTTTCCGTAATTTATCCTCATTGCGTGAATACTGATTAAACAATTGTTCAATACCATCTACATCTTTATCATTGATGTATCGTA
>CAJTPF010000049.1 GCA_910578175.1 uncultured Lachnospiraceae bacterium | reverse complement strand
CAATTTAAATACATCTTATGTTTCTATTCAATAGCTAAAGCTGCAGTATACGATATTGCCCGAAGTAAATTTAAATACATCTTATGTTTCTATTCAATCCTTCCATTTTGTTCTCTTTTATTTCCATTATTGTATTTAAATACATCTTATGTTTCTATTCAATGGGACGCTTTTCGTTGATGGCGAGGTCAAATATGCTAAATTTAAATACATCTTATGTTTCTATTCAATCTGTTCATTCGATGCACCGCTTTCCTCCAGAATCATTTAAATACATCTTATGTTTCTATTCAATAGAGGAAGTCAGAAAAATGAGTAACCGGAAATGTCATTTAAATACATCTTATGTTTCTATTCAATAAGGGATGTCTACAGGAATGCCGGACATTGGGAAATTTAAATACATCTTATGTTTCTATTCAATAATCCAGACCATAGGGGAACGGGAATCCGTTAGGATATTTAAATACATCTTATGTTTCTATTCAATTAGTTTTTCTCTACAGAAAAATCGTTCCCTGATTATATTTAAATACATCTTATGTTTCTATTCAATTCGATATCCGTTCCGTAAAGGAATATTTTAAAGAGCATTTAAATACATCTTATGTTTCTATTCAATAAAAGAGAATCAGTTGTTTTATTTCGACCTGGTTTCATTTAAATACATCTTATGTTTCTATTCAATTATTTTTTGCATTACGAATCACACCTTTCATTTTATTTAAATACATCTTATGTTTCTATTCAATGAAAAATTTTTCTTTGTCCCTTCATAATCAACTCCATTTAAATACATCTTATGTTTCTATTCAATTGTACAAAAATCCCATGATTATTTGTGAAGACGTATTTAAATACATCTTATGTTTCTATTCAATTGCAGAGGAGTTTGGATTAACAGTAGAAATAAAAAAATTTAAATACATCTTATGTTTCTATTCAATCCCTGATTCTCCAGCAT
>CAJTPF010000048.1 GCA_910578175.1 uncultured Lachnospiraceae bacterium | reverse complement strand
AGAAGAAAAACAAATAACAAGATAATTTAAATACATCATATGTTCCTATTCAACCTCCAACTGTTTCCATTAATCTATCTCCCATATTGTCATTTAAATACATCATATGTTCCTATTCAACCCGGATTGTTCGGGATATGTTCTCACGGGAAGATTAATTTAAATACATCATATGTTCCTATTCAACTTTAACGGCTCGTCCTTTTCGAATAGATTCATATGATTTAAATACATCATATGTTCCTATTCAACTTAATGTTTGTAGCGTTACACTTCGCTATGGCATAATTTAAATACATCATATGTTCCTATTCAACGAATTTTTTAATCCACGGACCATTCCAAAAACTCCAATTTAAATACATCATATGTTCCTATTCAACTTGTATGTAATATCCCTTTCATCCAGTATGCTTTATTTAAATACATCATATGTTCCTATTCAACCATACTCCTTTTAAAGTATTTGACCAATCTGTATTATTTAAATACATCATATGTTCCTATTCAACACTCTTGGATTGCATTTATGTGAACGGTGTGCAGGATTTAAATACATCATATGTTCCTATTCAACTAGAAAGCCAGCTAGTTATCTTAGGAATAAGTTTATTTAAATACATCATATGTTCCTATTCAACCGCGGCGGCGCTCCCGTATTCAAGCTCGTTGCGGCATTTAAATACATCATATGTTCCTATTCAACGCCACTTGCGGGCTGTTGTTTGCTTATTTCTTTAACATTTAAATACATCATATGTTCCTATTCAATGAAAAAACGGTTGGACGCTTACAACTTTAAAAGGCAGATTTAAATACATCATATGTTCCTATTCAATTTTACTGGGGATTTTGGTATTTCCTGTATCTCTTCCATTTAAATACATCATATGTTCCTATTCAATTTGGTGATGGCATTTCGGAAGGCTTGGATTTTCTTGGATTTAAATACATCATATGTTCCTATTCAATAAATCCCCGTTGCTCCTGCCCTGCTCGATTCCGTAGATTTAAATACATCATATGTTCCTATTCAATTTTAAAGGGGGTGAAAAATAATGGAACTGATTGTATTTAAATACATCATATGTTCCTATTCAATACTACAATATGGGAAAAATGGAAATAGAAAGAGCAAATTTAAATACATCATATGTTCCTATTCAATGGAAATGCTGAGTTTCTTCTGGAATCCATGAAGAGATTTAAATACATCAT
>CAJTPF010000047.1 GCA_910578175.1 uncultured Lachnospiraceae bacterium | reverse complement strand
CCGGATCATAATATTGCAGTAATATACGGGATACCGTCAGATTATCATGTGCCGTAACCTTTATCTCCGCAGCCCCGTTAAGCCTTTTTTCGTCAGCAATGCTGACGATATAAGGCGCCTCCCGGTCTGCCGCTGCAACAACGGATATTATATTGCTTCTCTCACTTTCATGTCCGAACCGGTCCAGTCCGGTCACATAATAGAAATAGGTCTGCCCTTCCACAATATCCTTGTCCGTATGGGATACTGTAGTTACATTGGAAAAACTTTTGATTTTCCTGAAACCGGATGATATATTGTCCGATTTATACAGATTATAGGACACGCAGTCTGCATCGGAAGCCACATCCCACCAGACGATAACCGCTCCATTATCGGTATCCGCATTGACGCCGGTAATCGGCTGTGGCGGATCATTATCTATGATATAAGTCACTTCTTTTTCCGTAAAGTTATCATCAGCATCATACAAAATACACTTAACGGTATACTCCCCGCTTTGCAACCTGGATATATCCCAGCTGCAGGAAGCATATAATTCTGTTCCCGAAAAATTCTGCTGGCCGATCAGAGTTCTGGATATGTCTTTCCAGTTTTCACTATCAGCGGAATACAGGAATTTTACCCGGTTACCGGTACTGTTGCCCGTATTAAGAAACCGCACCGTAATTGTGACGGAACCAGAACCAATCACAGTATTTTCGCCAGGAGAAATTGTTGTAATAGACGGACTTATAACATATCCGGATACCGGACTGCTGAAATCCGATTCATTCCCCGCTCCGTCAAAAGCCTTGATCTGATAAATATATTCGGTTCCTGTGGATAATCCGCTGTCTTTGTACGTCGTTTCATTTTGAACTATTGCAATTTCTTCATCATTGCGGAAGATTTTATATCCGGTACATCCTACATTGTCGGAAGACGGCCGCCAGTTCAATATGATCGAAGACCCGGTACGGTATTTTACTTTTAATGATTCCGGAATATCCGGTGCAACCGTATCTGCTGTGGTAGTCACCGATACCGGTGCGGAAAACTCCGATGCATTCCGCATTTCGTCAAAGGCGCAGACCTTGTATATGTAATTCTTTTCTGGTTCCAGTTTGATATCTTTGTATTCCGTTCCGCTCACTGTGGCAATCTTTTCGTTATTGCGATAAACTTCATATCCCAGTACCTTTATATTATCTTCCGAAGGATTCCATGCCAGGGATACTGTAGTGGTGGCTGCCTCTGTAACCCTGAGTCCTTCTGGTTTTGACGGCGGTTCCAGATCCCGGATATCCTCGGTCAGTTCATGACAGATATTATTTATATCACTATTAAAGCTATAATAATCCAACGG
>CAJTPF010000046.1 GCA_910578175.1 uncultured Lachnospiraceae bacterium | reverse complement strand
CCGTTGGATTATTATAGCTTTAATAGTGATATAAATAATATCTGTCATGAACTGATCGAGGATATCCGGGATTCGGAACCGCCGTCAAAACCAGAAGGACTGACGATTACAGAGGCTGCTGCAACCACCGTATCCCTGACATGGAATCCTTCGGAAGATAATATAAAGGTACTGGGATATGAAGTTTACCGCAATAACGAAAAGATTGTCACGGTGACCGGAACAGAATACAAAGATATCAAACTGGAACCGGAAAAAAATTATATATATAAAGTATGCGCCTTTGATGAAATGAGGAATGTATCGGAGTTTTCCGAACAGGTATCCGTGACTACTGCTCCGGACACACTGGCGCCTGAAATTCCCGGATCTTTACTGGTAAGATCCCGTACAGGCTCATCCGTTATACTGGGCTGGCTGCCGTCTTCCGACAATGTAGGATGTACCGGATATAAGATTTTCCGCAACGGGGAGGAAATTGCCGTTGTGGGCAGCGTTAATACATACAAAGACAGCGGGTTGTCGGCAGGAGTCGAATATATCTATCAGATCAAGGCTTTTGACGGTGCAGGGAATGAATCGGAGTTCAGCAACAGCGTTTCCGGCTATGCGGTAAATCCGTCTATTACAGAAATTTCGCCGAAGGACAATGCGGTCATCGGCAGCGGATCCGTTAACCTGACGGTGCGGTTTCTTAATACGGGCAACAGTACCGGTAACCGGGTAAAATTCCTGTATTCCGCTGACGGTGAAAACTGGAAAGACATATCCAGAACTCTGATCGGCCAGCAGAATTTTTCGGGAACAGAATTATATGCTTCCTGCAGCTGGGATATATCAAAACTGACCAGCGGGGAATATACCGTTAAGTGCATTTTGTATGATGCCGACGATAATTCTGCAGAAAAAGAAGTGACTTACATCATAGATAATGATCCGCCGCAGCCACTCACCGGTATGAATGGAGATACCGACAATGGTACGATCATCGTCTGGTGGGATGTGGCGGCGGATGCAGACTGTGTATCCTATCAGCTGTACCGATCTGCGGGAACTTCTTCCGACTTTAAGAAAATCGGGAGTTTTTCAGATATCCATACGGTTTCCTATACGGACAAGGATATTGTGGAAGGGCAGACCTATTTCTACTATGTGACCGGACTGGACCGGTTCGGACATGAAAGTGAGAGAAGCAGCATTTTCTCCATTACCGCAGATGCGGACCGGGAGGCGCCTTATATCGTCAGCATTGCTGACGGAAAAAAGATCAACGGGCAGGCGGAGATCAAAGTCACGGCACATGATAATCTGACGGTATCCCGTATATTACTGCAATATTATGATCCGG
>CAJTPF010000045.1 GCA_910578175.1 uncultured Lachnospiraceae bacterium | reverse complement strand
TAAAACCCAGCGGATGAACCAGGTCCGCCGGCGCACCCAGCTTCAGAAGCCGGTCATAAGACTCCCTCTTCTGAACCAGGACTTCTGCCGTCCGGCTGGCCTGGCCCTGCAGGATGATCTGCATATTGCCGGGAATTTCACCCTGTACCGGTTCCTGCCAGAACAGAATATCCCGCTTTTTTTCCGAATGCAGTCTCTGAGACACAAAAAACGGGATGGACAGGGAGTTAAAGAACAGCCTTTTCTGAATCAGCCCGGCTCTTTTCAATACATGTACCGCAAGCTCCGTCCGGTTCTGAAAAAAGTATACCCGTTCTCCCTCATTCAGAATGATATCGCCGGTTACATAATTTTCCACAATCACTTCTCTGCCGTCCGCTGAAAAATATGACCGGTTCACTTTCTGTCCTTTTGCATTGAAAACAGTTCTGGCATACAGCGCACCGTATCGGTTGTAATGATCGCTGGAACGTACCACATGTTTCTCATCGTACCAGTCCACCACCTTCACCAGCCGTTTATGTTTTGGCTCCGCATAAAAGATCCTTCCTCTTTCCCGATACAGGTCATGGACCTTTCCCATACGGTTTGTCCCGCTGACCTCCCAGTATTCCGGCACCGGAATCTGGTTAAAATACCTGGGCCTGCCTGGTATTCCAGGCGCTTCTCTAAAGTCACCGAGAAAGAATCCATATATGGATATGACGTCTTCCGGCAGAAATCCGTCATCCTCGATGACCACGGCGGGACATTCATATCCTGCCTGCCGAAAGGAAGCATGAAGGTTCTGGCTGTCCTGAAAATAATTATCAAAAAGCAGAACTATATCGCAGGGCTTAACAGCTTGATCCATCGTTTTTCCACCTCCTCTGTGAGATACCCCTTTGCTTTTTCATAAGAATGCTGATGGAAGGCTTCCAGATCCGACTCTTTAAACAGTAGGATGATACGCCGGGCCAGCTCTTCCACCCGCTCTTTTTTCTCCATCCGGTCGTGGACCGGAATCTTGTATCCGTTCTGCCCGTCATCAATAAAGTTCTGATTGCCGTAACGGACATCAAATCCGATGATTGGAAGGCCGGAACCGACTGCTTCCATCAGGGTAAGGCCAAAGCCTTCGCTGGTGGAACCGGAAATATAGGCTTCATACCTTTTATACACTTCTTCCAGATCCTTCTGCCCTTTCAAACATACGAAACCGCCGCATCCCAGTTTTCCAATCAACTCCTCCAGAGCCTTCTCCTCCCCGCCTTTTCCATAGATATCAAGCGTAAGATCCGGAATCTGTTCCCTTGCTGCCGTCACCGCTTCTATAATCCAGTCCACATGCTTCTCACTGGCAAGCCTTGAGGCCGTAATCAGGGAGTGAAACTTTCTGCCGTTTTCCGGAACTTTCAGTTCATCCAGGCTTCCCACCGGAATCGTCACCACATCCGGTTCTGCTCCCATATAGGTCTTAAACTGTTCCCGAAGCAGCCGGTTCTGGTCATCCGTAGCCGTCAGATAAAACGAAATATGCTTATACTGGGCAAAGCTGTATTCATAATAATTGTTCCAGAGGATGTTCTGCTCATCCGTACTGCTCTCGCTGAAATGGTCTGCATGGATCGTGATCCCCAGTCTTGCAGGCCCTGCGTTCTGCATGACCGCCTGTCCGATTCCCGTGGTCCGGTCTATGATGACCGTATCTTCCGCCGTCAGGTTCAGGCTGGAAACAAGCCGCCCCACCAGTTCTTCTTTGGAGCCGATGAGCCGGTCCGGAAACTGATACATGACCGTATCATCGTCCGTAATCTCTTCATAAGCAACTGTTCCGTCTTCGTTGAAAAACCTGCGCTGATACAGATGGGCCTCCCCGTCAAGCGGCGCATAGTATTCCGAATAGATCCGGCAGTAAGTAAAATAATCTTTCCGGATCAGCCGGCCTCCGGAGACCATCTCCACCCGATGCACCCGGTCGCTCCTATCGTCCACCATATAGACGGTGTAATAAATCCCGCTCCCCGGAAACGA
>CAJTPF010000044.1 GCA_910578175.1 uncultured Lachnospiraceae bacterium | reverse complement strand
ATTCCCGCTTCTACCATTTCCTGCAGTTCCATTCGGTGTACCGAAAAATCTCCAACTACTACTTCTCCCGACTGCAACTGCAGGGTTTCCGCCTCTCCGCCGTCTACCGAATCGATACGGATCATATGCTCCTTCGGCAGATATCCCTGCTTATACACTGCGATTTTCTGCTCTCCGAATGTTCCCGAAACCGTGACCCGGCCTTCAGAATCTGTCCGCAGGGTCCGGTTTCCTTCCGTTTCCGAATAAAGGTATACATAGGCGTAAGAAACCGGCTCCTGTTTTTCATTGACCACACGGAGTTCTTTGCTGGCCGATGTGTTCTTATCCAGTACCGTTATGTTAAACTTAGCCGAATCGCTGTTTCCGGCTGCATCGGTTACGGTCAGTATGGCCGTATAGGTACCTGCCTTGTCATAAGTATAAACGGTTCTGGAACCGTAAACGGTTTCTCCGTTCCCCATATACCAGGAATAGCTTTTGATCCTTACATTGTCGGTGGATTCCGTTCCGTCCAGTGTAAACTGCCGTCCTTCCACCACGATCATTTCCTCCGGTACTGCCGCCGCCGGCGGAATGGTATCTTCCTCATAAGCAAAACCGGACATGGTATTGCTTTCCGAATGATTGCCATACTTATCATATGCCTCCACCTTATAGGCGTAGACCAGTCCCGGTGTAATATCCTTATCCGTATAACTGCAGTCTTTTGTAGTATGGATAACCGTATAATCACTTTCCAGAACCGATTTCCTGTAAATTTTATAACAGTCAAAATCTTCACTTTCCGCCGGTTCCCATTCCAGTTTCAGCTGGAAATTCTCCTGTAATAAGGCAAGAACAGGCTTCTCCGGTGCCGTTATATCCAGAACACAGGAAATTTCAAATGGAGCGCTTATATTATTATTATAATCTTCTGCTACTGCCCGGAACAAATAGGTTCCTTCCTCCAGTCCTTCTGTGTTCCAGTCAAAAGTAACCTTTTCATAAGTTCCATTAATGCCATCTTTCCTGCCCAGTTCCGTCCACAATCCGTCGGAATCCGCCTTTTTATATTCCACATACAAAGATTTTAATTTTGCATCATAAACAACCACGCTGAATTTCGGATTTTTTCCCACAGTGGTTCCGTCTCCCGGCGTCATGCCGCAGATTAACGGGGCTTCCATATCCTCGGAAACCTGCACGATGGTTTCGTTGGATTCTTCACTGATATTTCCTGCCAAGTCTGCTGCCTTGATCTTATAGGAATAAATTTTTCCTGCTTCCGCATGGATATCATAATAATTCTTTGTGGTACATTCATGTACGAGTTCCGTATATATACCGGTTTCCTCATCGGCACGGTATATCGTAAAGAAACGGATATCTTCGTCAGCTGTGGTCCAGCTTAAGGACACGGAACCATTGTTATCCACGGCTTTCAGATCTTCAATGGCCCGGGGTGCCGTCCGGTCTATTTTGTGGGAAGTGACCGCCGGCTCACTTTCATTTCCGGCAGCATCCAGAACAACCGCCTTAAAATACAGGACTCCTTCCGGAAATGCCTCCAGAGGGCAGGTATATTCAAAGATATATTCCCCGGATAATGTCGTATTGTCAGCTTCCGTAAGCAGTGTCCAGTTCTCTTTATCCGAAGAACCGTACAGTTTCAGTAACGATACGGCATGGTTGTCTTTTGCCGCGATCCTAAATTCTATGGTATCCCGGAAGGCGGACGGGGCCGGTGAAAAACCTGTAATATACGGCTTCACGTCATCTGCCGTGGTGGTAATTTCGATTTCATCGGAAGCCTCGCCCCGGTTGCCAAGCGTATCATATCCCACTACCCGGAATGTATACGCGGTATCCGGAACCAGTCCGGTAATGTTCATTCCCAGAATTTTGCTTTCGGTGCCGATTGTAACGAATTCCCCGTCTTTCCACTGTTCCACCTGGAAATAAGCAAAGTCTTCTTCCCCCGCATCCTGCCATTTCAGGCTGACGCCGGAAGAGAACGGCTTAACCCCGGTAATGAGGATCTTAGCCGGACCGGAATTGTCGATTTCCAGAGAGGCGGTAAATTCCCCGGTACTTTTATTTCCGCTTCCGTCCCATGCAAACGCCCGGACAGAATACACTCCGTCCTCCAGACCTGCTGTATTCCACGGAATCAGTGAAACGCCGTTTACTGCCGGTTCCGTGCCGATCTCCCGCCATTCTTCCGTCTCCGGATCATAATATTGCAGTAATATACGGGATACCGTCAGATTATCATGTGCCGT
>CAJTPF010000043.1 GCA_910578175.1 uncultured Lachnospiraceae bacterium | reverse complement strand
GGTCCGTAATTCCGGTCTGCAGCCCGTTGGTATAGGTATAAGTGATCACACCAAGTCCGGCGGTGGTTTCCGTCAGCACATTTCCGTCTTTATCATAGGTATAGGATTTCTTGACTCCGGAATGTTCACTGGACGTCAGAAGCTGATTTTTAACATTATATGTATAAGTATTAACCTCACCATTTGCTCCTACCAGCCTGATGAGATTTCCCTCTTCATCATATTCCATTTTAGTTAAATTTCCGTTACAATCCTGTATCTTTACAATATTTCCTTTCTTATCATAAAAATACAGAGTGGTTCCGCCTGTGCCATTGGTCTCGGAAATCCGGTTACCTTCCTTATCATATGCATAAGAAGTTGTATTTCCATTCTGGTCGGTAATCTTTGAAATATGACCGAACGCATCCGAATGATAGATTACTTCATTCCCGTTCCGGTCAGTTGCAGTTGTATCGGTGCTTCCATTTTCATCCACCACATATTTATATTTTGTTAATGGTGTTTTGCTGTCAGCATCATCCTGTTTGATAACTCTGCCCTTTTTATCATATGTATTTTTTACAAAAGAAACTTTATCATTATTCTTTTCTTCAACCAGCCGGTGATCTTCATCGTAAGAGTAATAAATACTCTCTCCCAAAGGATTGGTCGCTTTCACAAGGCAACCGTCTTTATAAGCAAACAGCGTTTTTCTTCCGGTATAATCTTCCACGCTTGTCAGCAGTCCCTTTGCATTATAATGGGCCGTAAAACTCATTCCGCTTGTTGGCTCCGTAACGGTCATGCTGTTCTGTCCATAGGTAATATTGACGGATTTTCCGGTACTCTCCACCAGCTTCGTCAGTTTTCCCCGGGAATTGAACTCCCAGGTCTGGCCGTCCGGAAGATTTAATGTATAACCGCCTTCCTCATCACGGGAAAGATCATAATCTTCCATTCCGGTACTGATACATAAAAAGTTTTTTGCCCCTTTCTCATTATCCTCGGTATTGATCAGGATCTGCTTTGCCACCAGTTCCCCTTTTATGTTCCGGACGACTTTGTCCTCCGCCACAAAGGTAATGAAATTCTCAGGGGTTAAATACAGATTCACCACGCCTTTTTCTTCTTCCAGCCTGGTTTCATAACTGTGAGACCATCCGGTTCCGCATTCTCCGGAGGCCGTATGCAGGGAATCATAGTTCAGGTCAAAGGATAACACCGGATTACAGTTCAGCATCATGGCATGAATATTATCGGTAAATGCACCGGTAGTCATATCTACCGGGTCTCCCCAGACATTTTTCACTTCCACGCATTTGACGTTATATTTTGTCACATGACTTCCTATGGGACTGATATGAAGTTCTACACCTGTATTACGGTTTCCGATCTCTTTTGCAACCGCTTCCACTAAACGATAATAACTGTCGCCGGTACTGCTTGGTGCATTAAATACCAGCTTATAGGTTCCGTATATGGATTCTCCCGGTGCAAACACCCCCACCGATATGCTGTCTCCGCCAGAAACGATCGGAACGGAATTGCAGCGGCTTGCCTCAGGAATTACATAATTTTCACCTTTATACGTTTGTTTACTTACATTTCCATCTATGTCCGTAATGGTAATCTCTTCTTCATATCCCGGAGAGATATACGGTCCAAAAGTGGTTTCAAAATTATAGAAAATACGGCTTGACTGATTCCGCACCTCATACTGAATAAAATACTCGCTTCCAATATATGCCGCAGATTCCGGATATATATATATATGAATTCCGTCACCAGCTTCTACTTTGAACGGCTCTTTTGTCTCAAACGATACGTTTAAAGGTGCGCCAAACGGCATAAGCGTACCGTTGAAATGGGCTTTCAGATTATATTCTCCCGCTTTATCACCCTTAATATACCATGATACCGATTTACTGCTCTGTCCGGCGATGCTTCCCATATCCTGAACCAGAGACTGACCGCTATGGGTCTTTGCCAGAGATAACCCCTCCGGAATCACAATCGATGCTGAACAGTTTTCCAATGAAAATCCTGGGTCCGCACAGTTAATAATACCAAGTTCGGCACAAAACATTTCTTTTAACCACGAAATACTGTCGGTCTTATTGATATAGGCAAACAGAGGCAATTCTTCTTCCACATCAATTTTTTCAATCTGAATACTTCCTCCGTTGTAATGGTAAGAGGAACCACCGCCACCGCCGCCTCCAATATTTCCACCGCCAATCATAGTGGTTCCGTCACCTGTATAAATGTATTCTATTATCGTCGGAATCGGTGTTTCCTGAAACGTCAGTTCCACCGTAAACGTAAAGCTTTCATAGTTCGCAGGGTTGGAAAAATCGATTCCCGCTTCTACCATTTCCTGCAGTTCCATTCGGTGTACCGAAAAATCTCCAA
>CAJTPF010000042.1 GCA_910578175.1 uncultured Lachnospiraceae bacterium | reverse complement strand
TCATACTCGTAAACCGTGATACCGCCCCGTTTATTCGTGGTTTTCACCAGCCAGTTGTTCGCATTGTATTCAAAGGTTGCAGTACCGCCGTTTTCATCGGTGATGGAGGTCACGTTTCCGCTGCAGTCATAGGTATAACGGATGATCCCTCCGGTCCCGTCGGTAATACTGGTTTTTCTGCCCAGAAGGTCATAGGTATAAGCGGTGATGCTTCCATCTGCCCCGGTCACCTGCTTCACATTGCCGCAGGCATCATAGAGCATGGCTGTGGTATTCCCGTTATGGTCCGTAATTCCGGTCTGCAGCCCGTTGGTATAGGTATAAGTGATCACACCAAGGCCCCTGGTGGCTTCCGTCAGTACATTGCCGTCTTTATCATAGGTATAGGATTTCTTAACTCCGGAATGTTCAATGGAGGTTTGAAGCCGGTTGTACACATCATAAGTATAGGTATTGGTTTCACCGTCCGGACCGGTAAGCTTCAGCAGATTTCCTGCTTTGTCATAGCTCATCTTTGTGGAATTTCCGTTGCCGTCCCGGATTTCCGTTATATTTCCCTGTTTATCGTAAAAATACAGGGTGGTTCCGCCGGCTCCGTTAGTCTCGGAAATCCGGTTGCCCTCCGTATCATAGGCATAGGACACCGAATTGCCGTTCTGGTCAGTGATCTTTGAAATATGACCAAAAGCATCCGAATGGTACGCAACGGTATTCCCGTTTCGGTCGGTGGCAGTGGTATCGGTGCTTCCGTTTTCATCCACAGCATATGCATAATACGTCAGCGGTGTTTCCGGATCTGCATCGTCCTGCCGGATGACCCTGCCCTGTTCATCATAGGTATTGATGACAAAGACGGTTCCCGCATGGTTCTTTTCCTGTACCAGACGGCGGTTCTCATCATAGTAATAATAGATGCTCTCGCCCAGAGGGTTGGTAACCTTAACCAGGCATCCGTCCTCATAGGCAAACAGGGTTTTCCTTCCGGTATGGTCCTCAACAGAGGTCAGCAGGCCCTGATCATTATAACGGGCGGTAAGACTCATTCCGCTTACCGGTTCCGTAATGCACATGCTGTTCCGTCCGTAAGTCAGTTCTACTGCTTTGCCGCTGCTGTCCACCAGTTTCATCAGTTTTCCCCGGGAATTGAATTTCCAGGTCTGGCCGTCCGGAAGATTTAATGTATAACTGCCATCCTCATCACGGGAAAGATCATAATCTTCCATTCCGGTACTGATACATAAAAAGTTTTTTGCCCCTTTCTCATTATCCTCGGTATTGATCAGGATCTGCTTTGCCACCAGTTCCCCTTTTATGTTCCGGACGACTTTGTCCTCCGCCACAAAGGTAATGAAATTCTCAGGAGTTAAATACAGATTCACCACGCCTTTTTCTTCTTCCAGCCTGGTTTCATAACTGTGAGACCATCCGGTTCCGCATTCTCCGGAGGCCGTATGCAGGGAATCATAATTCAGGTCAAAAGATAACGCCGGATTACAGTTCAGCATCATGGCATGAATATTATCGGTAAATGCACCGGTAGTCATATCTACCGGGTCTCCCCAGACATTTTTCACTTCCACGCATTTGACGTTATATTTTGTCACATGGCTTGAAACCGGACTGATGTGAAGCTCCACACCGGTATTGCTCTCGCCGATTTCCCTTGCCACGGACTCAACCAGCCGGTAATAATGTTCATCCGGGTCTCCCACCGCTGCAAACGGTATCCGGTAGGTTCCGTATATCGTATCGCCCGGTGCGAACACGCCCACCGATATGGTATCTCCGCCGGAAATGACCGGCATCCGGGAACAGCTTCCCGCTTCCGGTATGACATAGGTCTCCCCTTTGTAGATCTGTGTTTCCACATTTCCCTTGGTATCTGTAATGGTGATCTCCTCTTCATATCCCGGAGAAGTATACGGTCCAAAGCTAGTTTCAAAGTTATAGAATATCCGGTTGGATTTATTCTGTACCTCATACTGGATATAATAATCCCTTCCAATATATGCGGCAGATTCCGGCTGGATATAGATATGGATTCCGTCGCCGGATTCTACCTTAAACGGTTCTTTTGTTTCAAAAGAAACGTTCAATGGCGCCCCGAAAGGCATAAGGGTACCCAGAAAAGCCGCCGTTAAATTATATTCTCCCGCCCTGTCTCCTCTGATATACCAGGATACTGATTTGCTACTCTGTCCGGCAATGGTACCCATATCCTGAATTTCGGACTGTCCCTCATGGGTCTTTGCCAGAGACAATCCCTCCGGAATCTCAATGGAAGCCCGGCAGTCTGCCAGGGAAAATCCCGGACCGGCACAGTTGATGATCCCAAGCTCGGCACAGAACATTTCCTTTAACCAGGAAATACTGTCGGTTTTATTTATATATGCAAAAATCGGCAGTTCCTCTTCGGATTCGACTTTTTCAATCTGTATGCTTCCGCCATCATGGTGATAGGTTGAACTTCCTCCGCCTCCGCCGCCGGAACCTCCCGAACCGCCGGATCCTCCGCTGCCAGAGCCGCTACCGGTCACATAACTGCCGTTACTGGTATAAACATACTTTATCACTGTCGGAATCGGCGTCTGCTGAAACGTCAGTTCCACCGTAAACGTATAGCTTTCGTAATTCTCTGGATTGGTAAAATCAATTCCCGCTTCTACCATTTCCTGCAGTTCCATTCGGTGTACCGAAAAATCTCCAA
>CAJTPF010000041.1 GCA_910578175.1 uncultured Lachnospiraceae bacterium | reverse complement strand
CGATGGTATTATACTTCCTATAAGGGGAATTATGGAGAAGTCGGGAAATCTAAAAATATTGGAAAAAACCGGTAAAAAATATTCATATAGTCCATTATTGGCAACTCCTTTTTACCCAACTTGATTGTATAATAAAAGGGCGATACAACGTCCACGAGTTTTGCGGATGTTGCATGTAACTATCAAAAAAACAAAGATGCAAAGGAGAAAAGCCATGAATGAAACATTCGAAGAGTACCTAAGAAACCTGAACCTGTCCCAAAACACCATCATATCATATTTGTATACGATCAAACAATTTTACAAATTATATGATAGTGTCACTCGCAAGAACTTACGAGATTATAAGGTTTATCTAATCGAACACTATAAGCCTCAAACCGTAAATCTCCGAATTCGAGCGATCAACTGCTACCTGGAGAGTATTCAAAAGGAGAAATGGAAGCTGACTTCAGTAAAAGTGCAACAAAAACCATTTTTAGAAAACGTCATTAGCGAAGCCGATTATCTGTACTTTAAAAATCGGTTGAAACAGGATGGTGAAATGTACTGGTATTTTGTTGTTCGTTTTCTGGCAGCAACTGGTGCACGTATCAGTGAATTGGTTCAAATTAAGTGTGAGCATGTAAAAATCGGGTATCTGGATTTGTATTCAAAAGGAGGAAAATTGCGCAGAATTTATATTCCCTCATCGTTGAAAAAAGAAGCCCTGGAATGGCTTGCGGAAAACAATCAGCAGAGTGGATTCATCTTTTTGAATAAACATGGGGAAAGAATTACGTCCAGAGGAATTGCCGGACAATTAAAGCATCTTGCCAAGCGATATGGTCTCGATCCCTCTGTTATATATCCTCATTCGTTTCGTCACCGTTTTGCAAAAAGCTTCCTGGACCGCTATAACGATATTGCCATGTTAGCAGACCTGATGGGACATGAAAGTATCGAAACAACACGTATTTACCTTAGAAAAACAAGTACAGAACAGCAAAACATCATTAATCAGGTGGTTGACTGGTAATCAAATTTATTATAGCTGCCTGTTAAGGAAAAACACTGTCTGGTGAATGTATCCGTAAAAGCGGAGTTATCTTGCCATGATATACTCATTGTAAGATAACTCCGCCTTTACAATAAAACAAGCCTTATTTTTTATGACACTATAGCAGTCGGTCTCTTAGAATTTCAATTTTACAATCATGCCTCTTATCCGACTTATGGTACGCCATTCCGACAGCGAGAATCCTTCCCGTATACTTTTTCGCTTCTCCAAGATAGCCCTCAAACTTAAGCATGTATTTCCGCTCTTTAATTTGTTGTATTGCTTCCTCTGCCGTATGGTCAACCTTCAACTCAAGAATAATGCAATCATCATCCTTCCTCAAAGGATAAAAAATAAAATCCACATAACCGATTCCAGCCTTATCTTCCCGTTCAATCCGGTATTGATCACGGGCTGACAGGTAGACCAGATTTACAATCATCGTAAGTTCTGCCTCATTGCTGTAGCTTAACAAAGGAACCTCTGTATTATGGACATGTTCCAGAATTTCGATTATAACATCAATATCCCCCATCTTGGTTGCCTGAAGCATTCGTTCCGATTCTTTTGCCAAACGGTATACATATCCTAACGAAGTTTCTTTTCGAAGCATATCGTCAAATTTATCCATCAATTCTTTATTTGGAATAGATACGCAGCCGTTGTCATAATTCAGGAATCCATAAACAACCATTGCTGAAAAAATCTCGTCCTTAGTATTTAAGGTCATAGACGTTGCAGCATACTCCTGAATTTTTGCAGCAACCGGAATTCCTGATATTAAAAGAATCAAATCATTTCTTACTGCATTAAGATTTTCTTTAATATAATAAAAAATTTCGTCATAAGGGCCGGAACTGGTCCAATAATTTCCTAAATTGTTGTTTGTTAATGAAGCAACTACAGAGCGTGGATTATATACACGTATACCGGATTTTGTGTGATATCCATCATACCAGATGCGTAATCCTTCCCGAGTAACTTTTTGATTTTCTTGCACCTGAACCTGGTACCTTTCAAATAGCGTATCGACTTCTTGCTCTGAAAAACCAAAGTATTCGGAATATCTGTCTTCTGTAACCATAGTATACTCATAGAACATGTTCAATTCTGAACCACTGGAATACTTTGCTATTGGCAAAATTCCGGTCATATAAGCAAATTCCACATAAGCTTTTCCTTTCAGGAGATTGCTTAAAAATTCAATGAAATTTTCCTGATCTTTAGCGGTTACGAAACTCCGATGAAAAATGTAATCCCACTCATCCAACACAAAAATAAAACGTGCATCTTCCTCTTCATAAATATCACCTAGCAGATCCCACACTGCGACAGTATCGTCACTTTTTATCTGTGGGAATGCTTTCCGGAGATCATTGTGCAATCTTTTCTCAATTCTATTAATATACTGTTGATATGTGGTGCAATTTTGCGGTATTTCGTTAAAGCTTATATAGATAACATTATGTTTATTAATGTGAGATTCAAAATTTACTGACTGCCCTATCTTCAAATTTCGAAATAAATCTCTGCTATTAATTCCTTTGCTAAAAAAAGAAGCAATCATGCTCGCCGCCACTGTTTTCCCAAAACGGCGAGGCCTTGTTATGCAGATGAATTTATTGCTTCTCCCCTTTGCATATTCCCCTGGTTGAATCGTATTGTTATTTGCAGATGCCAAAGGGATCAGCTCATCCAAAATACTAGATTTATCGACAAAGTACGTGCCAGAGGCTTCATCCGAAAACAAACCAAAGGGATTTTTGCTATTTAAATAAGCTCCCATTTTAGCACACTCCTTTTTCAAATTATCCGGCTGTTCCTAAATATTGATGATATTGATTAAAACCATATTAACATACCGAGAAAGGGAAAGCAAGGGAACTGTCATTTTTGAATTTTAATAGGATTTTTCAGGTGGTTTTCTGCACCTTAAAAACAATTTTTTCTGTGTTTCCGACTTCTCCATAATTCCCCTTAAAGGAAGTATAATACCATCGAGTTGTAAAACCAAGCAATTTCAGGAATTTCAAAAAGGAAAAGGAGAGTGCATTCATTATGAGAAAGCAGACAAAAGTAGTTGCAGTAGCATCTGCAGCAGCCCTGCTTGCCATCGGCGCTTCCATGACTTCTTTCGCAGCTACCGGCTGGGTTGAGGAGGATGGAACCTGGTATTTCTATGATAACGATGGCAACAGAGTGGAAGAT
>CAJTPF010000040.1 GCA_910578175.1 uncultured Lachnospiraceae bacterium | reverse complement strand
GCCTGGAAGAAGTCTGGCGATAATTGGTATTGGCTGGACAGTGAAGAGGGCGGCGCCATGGCCATGGATAAGCTGGTGGAAGATGACGATGATACCTACTATGTAGATTCCAATGGTGTTATGGTGCGTAATACCTGGGTAAAAGTAGTGAACGAAGAGCAGGACGATGATGATGATCCGGCTGAATACATCTACTATTACATGCAGTCCAATGGTAAAGCTTATAAAACCAAAGGAGAAAGCACAAAATTCAAAACCATCGATGGTAAGAGATATGCTTTTGATGAAGATGGTAAAATGCTGTACGGCTGGGTAGACAGCAACCATCAGAGAATTGCTGCAGATGACTGGTATTCCGATGGAACATATTATTTAGGAAACTGGGATGACGGTGCTATGAAGACCGGCTGGCAGCTCATTACCGTTGCTGATAATGACGATGATGAGGAGGAAAAGGACTTCTGGTTCTACTTCAAATCAAATGGAATTAAAGAGGCCGATGACGGTACAAATAATGAAGACATTAAAACCAAAACGATCAACGGCAAAAAGTATGCTTTTGATGGCAGAGGTGTAATGGTATTTGAATGGACAATTGCTACTGGAGGCAGTGCAAGTTCTGCTTCCTCTTCCAACTGGCGTTATTTTAACAGCCCGGAAGATGGTGCCCGTGCAACTAAGGGATGGTTTAAGGTGGTTGCTCCTGCTCAGGATAATGACAATACCTTTAAGAACTATGAGGAAGGTTATGGTCAGTTTGCAGCTAAGGATGCAAATGATGAAGAAGAGAGATGGTATTATGCTGACGGTGATGGTAAATTAGCTAGTGGTGAAATCAAAAAGATCAAAGGTAAATACTATGGCTTCCGTCCGGATAATATGCAGGCACAGGATGGCCCGACAGGCAGAGGCGCTTCTATGCTGAGCGGTTTAGTATTTATGCAGACAGATGGCAAGGGTAATATCACTGCTGTTTGGGATGATGATGTAGATTCCGATGATCTGGATGATATCATGGATGAGAAAGCATATGATGATGTTCCTGCATATGCATACAGCGATCCGATGACAAGCCTGTACTACTTCGGTGGGACAGATAACGAGGATGCAGATGGTTCCTTAAAGACAGGTAATGTAACGGTTAACCTGGATGGCAGCTCTTATAACTTCCTGTTCCGCAAAGCCGGTGGTAAGGAAGGCAAGGGTTATGGTATGAGCGGCATTGAGAAAGAGAAGTATATCTATAAATATGGTATGCGTCTGAAAGCCGGAAATGATGACAAGTATAAAGTCATCGAGGTTGTAAACGGCAACAACGGTAACCTGGATGTTGGTGCTGCTGGCGTTAAGGTTATGAAGATTGACAGTGTTAAACTGCGTAATGAAGCAGATCCACTGGGACAGAATAAGAAAGGTGATTCTGTTGAAGGGTTAGTGACCGAAGGCAAGACCTGGCCGAGCAAGTATTATCTGATTGGTGCTTCCGGAAATATCTGCAAGAGAAAAACCGCTGCCAAAGATGGTAATGACTGGTTCTTTTATGTAAATAAGGATAAGAACATTGTGGCATATACAAACAATAAGGATCTCAAAGATGATCCTAAAGAAGGCTATTACCTCAGTGTTGACTTCGACCATGGTGGCCCGAATAACAACAGCTGGGACAAGTGGATCGGTGTAGACACCTCATTCCCCTCTGCTTCTGATCTGTATTAATATTTTAATGTAGATTTAAGCGAATTATAAAAGGAAGTACTGCTAACTGCAACCCTGCAGTTAGTAGTACTTCCTTCTGGTTTAGATAGAGTTATTTTACTTTATCCCAATTGTCAAGATCATATTCCATATCATGATCTTTATCTCCTTTGTAAGTCTTGTTATTTAAGTACATAACAATTTCTTTATCACTATTGACATAGAAATACCAGTCAGCTCCATCTTTAGCTGCTGTCTTTTTCTTGCTGATGGAGCCGGCAGTGTTAACCAGATAGAAATCAGATCCCCAAGTGGTCTTAACTTCCTTTTTATCCTCATCAACATTAACTACACCATTTACAGTATCGCCATTTTTGTTGGTACCCAGTTCCACAGCAAGTTCTCTAAGAGCAGAACTATCAAGCTTTCTTACAGTAACTCCCTTGCTTGAAGTATCAACACCACCGTACTGCACATTTCCGTCCTTGTCAGTGACTGGATCTCCATTTTCATCTACATATACTCCAGGAATAACTGCAACAACACGATATTTATCATCGCTGTCTGCCTTAATTCTCATACCATACTTGTAGATATATTTTTCATCATCGATGCCGGTCAAACCTCTTCCCTTTCGCTCAGCACCACCGCTCTTGCTAAATAAGAAGCTGTAAGAATCGCTATCCAGATTAATTGTGGTAGCACCAGTTCTCATAGAGCCATCTCCAACCTCGTCATTGCCAAAGTAATACAAGGTTGTATTTTCGGTTATACGACCATATTTCTCGCCACTATTCCGATCAAAGTCACCATCTTCGTCAATAATGTCGTTTAAGGTGTCTGCATCCATATCTTCTTCAATAACATCTTTGATCTCATCACCCTCAACTGTTAGCAGACACAGACCATTGAGCATGGCAGCGCCCTTCTCACTATCACTAGCAGGACGGAATCCATAATATTTACCCTTAATCTTCTTAATAGCACCTTCATATAATTCGCCGTTTCCGTCAGCATAATACCATTTTTCGGACTCATCATCCGCATGCTCTGTTGCAAACGTACCACTATAGGTCTCACTATTGAAAGTATTGTCCTCATTAGGAGCAACAACCCGGAACCATCCTTTTGTTACACGAGCACCATCCTCTGGATTGTTGAAATACTGCCAGTTAGAAACGGTTGCACTGCTTGAACTGGCCCCACTGGCAATCATCCATTCATAGACCATTACACCACGGGAATCAAAACCATATTTTTTACCGTTGATCTTTTTGTCCTTTACATTATTTTCAGTAGACTCATCATTATAGAATCGCTTACCATTAGACTTAAAATAGAACCAGTAGTCCATATTTTCGTCTTCGCCATCATCGTAAACATTGATTTTCTGCCAGCCGGTCTTCATGGCACCATCATCCCAGTTGCCCAGGTAGTATACATCTTCATTCGTTTCAGCCCATCCATCCTCATCACTAATTCTTTCGGACTGACCATTAACCCAGCCATAAAGCATCTTACCATCGCCATCAAAAGCATATCGCTTTCCATCAATGGTTTTAAATTTGGTATTATCATTGCTGTTACCGGTCTTATATGCTTTACCATTAGACTGCATATAATAATAGATATATTCAGCTGGATCTTCGTCATCATCCTGCTCTTCATTAACTATCTTTACCCAGGTATTGCGAACCATCACACCATTGGCATCTACATAGTAGATATCATCATCATCTTCCACCAGCTTATCCATGGCCATAGCGCCGCCCTCTTCACTGTCCAGCCAATACCAATTGTCGCCAGATTTCTTCCAGGT
>CAJTPF010000039.1 GCA_910578175.1 uncultured Lachnospiraceae bacterium | reverse complement strand
TGGAGTATCGCCTTGCCAAGGCGAGGGTCGCGGGTTCGAATCCCGTCTCGCGCTTTTTTAATGAAATAATATTTGTAAAAAAGAATTTATATGTGATAAAAAACTTCAGCTATGTTATATTAGCTGGAGTTTTTGTCATTTTATAACGTTTTTTGGCAAATAATGTTGAATAAGAAGAAATTGTGTCGGATTATGGAATAATTATAAATATAATGTGTAATTTTGACAAAATATAAATTGATTATCTTAAATTTACTATGTTACAATACTACTATAATTATGGTATGGAGGGATGAAATTTGAAAAAAAATATTGGGATTAACAAAATTATTTTTATCGTATTTTTAGCAAGTATATTTCTGATTATAGGTATTTCTGTTGTATCAAACAACCTGCCTGCTACGTCATATGCCAGTCAGGAAAAAACGATCACGGTACATTATCATAATATAGATAAATGGGAAATTCCTTTTATCTATTGTTATATGGATGATTATGAGGGCGCATCCTGGCCGGGAATACAAATGAAACATGAAAAAGGTGACTGGTATTCCCATACTGTATATGATATGAGTCAGATACGGGTGATTTTCAGTGACAATGGAAAGAATCAGAATCCCGGACAGGGAGAGACAGGTTATCTGGTAAAAAATGATATGTGGTACTACAATGGAAAATGGTATGACCAGGAACCGCAGAATACTGTCATCCATTATTATAATTCGTACAACTGGAGTAAGGTTAACATTTATTATTATCAGGAAGGATTTAACACTCCGGACTGGCCGGGTATGGCCATGAACCGGAAGGAGGATGGCTGGTATACATATGAAATTGTCGGGCTTGATCATCCGTATGTTATTTTCAATGATACCGGTAATGATCAGATACCGGAACAGGATGCTCCGGGTTTTCAGGTCACTGGTGAAAAATGGTATTACAATGGGACATGGTATGATGAGAATCCGCTAACGAACAATGATGATTTATCCTTTAAAGTTCATTATTACAATTATCATGATTGGAATGTTCCTTATATATATTACTATCGGAATGGAGCTTTTACACCCGACTGGCCCGGAACAGCCATGAAGACGGAAGGCGACGGCTGGTTTGAATATGAAATAAAGGGTATTGCAAGTCCGAAGGTTATTTTCAGTGATAAGGGTGCAAATCAGATACCAGGACAAAAGGAGGATGGATTTACCGTATCAAAAGAAGCCTGGTATAGAAACGGGCTTTGGTCGGATGTACGCCCATTGGATATCAATATTTATTTTTATAAACCAGATGAATGGAATAAGCCTTATGTTTATTATTATGAATCTGATTCTGATACAGGTCCTGCCTGGCCGGGAGCGGCAATGGATGATATCGGGAACAGGTGGTATAAGTACACAATAAGGAAGTATTCTGTTGCAAAGATATTGTTTAATGATAATGACCATCAGATTCCGGATGAAAAACAGGAAGGATTTGAGGTTGCTGGTGATATGTGGTATAAGGATGGGGAATGGTTTCACTACAATCCTGATATGGCTGAAGATTATAATGTGACTGGAGATTTAAACGGAGATGGAGTGATAAATGAAAAAGATGCCGATCTGCTTGATAAATATTTGTCCGGAGAAATTCAGCTGACCGAAGAGCAGAAAAAACTTGCGGATACAAACGGTGACGGTGTGGTAGATGATAAGGACTATGATATTTTGAATCAGTATATCAATGGGGAAATCACGGAATTTCCAAAGGAAGACGAGACGGAAGGGTTTACGGACCGGAATGTAAGCTACGAGTATGACAAACTTGGCAGGGTAATAAAGGTTATATATGATTCTGAAAACTATATTGAATATGTATATGACAGGAACGGTAATATTACAGACGTCAAAGTGACGGGGAAGGTTAATTAAAAATGAAAGGTGAACATATGGGTATAATATTGAAAAAAAATCAGTCGGTTAAGATCGGAAAAAGAGTGATCAGTCTTATATTAGCAGTATTGATGATATTTCATTCAATAGATTATTCCGGTTTTACAATATTTGCGGCAGAAAACAGGGAGAGTGTTACAAAACAGGGGGAGGTACAGAACACAGAACCATCTCAGCCGGCAGTAGAAAATAATGATACAATTGAAGAAGTTATATATGAAGATGTTACGATATCTGCGAATTATACGTTAGAAGCCGATATGGATGTAAAGAATCTGACTATAAAAGGCGGATGCTTTAATTTAAACGGATATCAGTTAAATGTCCGTGAAAATTTAAACGTTAATGGAGGAGAATTATTCATTAACAAAGGATATGTTAACTGTCAGGGAAATGCAATCTTTTCAGGAAACAATTATCTGAATATGAAGAATATAAATGATTATCTGTTTGTCAAAGGAGACTTTGTCTGGAATCGTGGCTATCGTGGGAAGATAACAGACGGAGTTATAGAGATACAGGGGAATTTTATAGATAATTATATATATAATGGTTATTCTTTTGTTTCCTCAGGAAGCCATCGGGTTTTGCTTAGCGGTAATCAGAGGCAGAACATCATACAGAATGCAAAGGATTCCTTTATTAATATACTTGAAATAACAAATTCAAGCGATGAAGGAGTTTGTGCTTTGATTCCTGTTAAGGCAGGCGAGATCATAAGAAACGGTTCTGGTATTTCATATCCGGTTTCCGGAAGGTTTGGCTGGACGTTGCAGGAAGATGAAGAAGTAAATGGTGACCTTTGTATAATTGGTGATGAATTAAATCTGAATGGTCATACGCTTACTATTCATGGTGATCTCATTCAATATTCGGGAAGGGTATATATAAATGGCGGAACGCTGAAAGTGGAAGAGGATTATAGACTACAGTCCTTTTATTTTGATGAAAATAATGAGAAAGTTTATGCTGATAGTCCGGGTTATCTTATAATGACCAGTCCGGAAGATAACGTTATGATAAATGGGGACTTTTTTATGGCATCCTTAAACAGCCATGTCGGAAAATTGAATAATGGTACGATGTATATCGGGGGGGATTTTACCCAGACGGTTCCGAATTCGAACCAGAACTTTGCGGCAGGCGGAAACCATAAGGTAGTGTTTAATGGTACAGGGGCACAGAGTATAGCCTTTCAGTACACCTCTTATAATACGTCCTGCTTTGCAAAACTGGAGTTTGCCAATACCGGTAAAGACGGGATTACGATCAGAGACCGCGTCACGGTAACCGGGGAGCTGACAAATGAAAGCAGTGAGGTAGATGGATATGTGGATCTGATCGACAGGGCATTGGTCACCAATAACAGGTATAAGGGAGACCTGAGATTTATCAGACCGTATTATCTGAACGGAAGAGAACTGGAAGTCGAAGGGGATATACTGATTGACGGTTCCGTTATCAGAATAGAAGGTGGAAGCCTGGTCTGCCGGGGAAATCTGGAGATGACGGGATATAACAGCTATGTGTATATGACGGGGGAAAAGGATTGGGTTACGGTATATGGGGATTTTGTTTACAGCAGCATTAACAGCAATAACGGAAATATGACGGCGGGAATCCTGGAACTGAAAGGGGATTTTAGGCAGACGGTGACTGGCCGGGAGGACAATTTTATCGCTTCCGGAACGAATAAGGTCATCTTCAGCGGAGAGAAGAAACAGACCATCTCCTTTGCGTCTTCAAAATCTAAGTTCAATATTGTAGAAATTAAAAACTACAGCAGTGAAGGAGTTATGATCGATAAAAACTTCAATTGTTCGGATCTGATCAAAAACGATTGCCGGATCAGCCTGGCAGATGGCGGGGTACTGGGCTGGACATTGGAAGAAGATACCATAATAGACGGGGATCTGTATATCGGTGCGGATGAACTGAATCTGAACGGATACAGCCTGACAGTAAAGGGAAGCCTGATCCAGGGCGGGGGAACAGTCGCTGTAAATGGAGGAAATCTGACGGTAAACGGTGATTACCGCATTCAGTCCATGACGGCAGACGGTCAGGGAACCATAACATACTCTGGCAGTACGGGATATTTAGAGATGACTGGTCCGGAGGATGTTGTCATGGTGAAAGGGGATTTTATCACATCTTCCGTAAACAGTCATGCAGGAAAATTAAGTGATGGTACGATGTATATCGGAGGAGATTTTACCCAGACGGTTACGAATTCGAACCAGAACTTTGCGGCAGGCGGAAACCATAAGGTAGTGTTTAATGG
>CAJTPF010000038.1 GCA_910578175.1 uncultured Lachnospiraceae bacterium | reverse complement strand
ATCAGAAGAAGCTGGAGCTGATCCTGTCACCTGTTCAGCCGGTGGCTGTGCCTCTGTTGCCGGAGGCGCAACATCCTGCGGTGCAGCTGTAGTCGGCTCATCAGTTCCTGCAACCTTGGTTGTATACTCTTTCACACCGGATGTAAGATAGACATCAATAACATTGCCTGTTAATGCAGTTAAATCTAATTCTCTGTCTTCATCAACATCCTTTGTCCAGTTTGCTCCTTTTACGATAAAGCCAACCTTCTGAGTATCCGCACTGCAGGTATATTCTGAGATTGCTTCGCTTCCGTCTTCAGCAATTTTAAATTCATAGCCTTTTCCGTTTTCATTTTCATTCCATACCCACATCGTCCAATCATCATATACTTTATCCGGACGTGCATAATGGAACCGAATTGTTTTTTCACCATCAGCATATGCCTTCACCATATTAACATCTGCTAATACCAGCGAACTCAGTAATAATGCCAATGATAAAACTATGACTTTAACTCTACTTTTCATAGTTATCTCCTTTAACTTTAACCCATTACCTATTTATTAGTTTGTCTTTTTCTTTCCCAACATCATGCTGGCAATTACACTTATTACTGATAATGCAAGAACTACAAATAAAATTGTTGATAATGGTGAATCTCCTGTTGAAGGTGATTCATTGGAAGCTGTCGGTGCCGGAGCTGTTGTATTTGTATTTGTATCATCTGTTGTCGGAGTATCTGTCGGAGTTTCAGCATCTGATAACTTAACAGCACCCTTTACAAGTATCATAGTTGATACAGCGTTTACGTCTACAGAACCGGTTGCAGTACCAAGAACTTCTGTACCTGCTTTTTCTCCGTTAACACAAATCTGCCATTCACCTTCCGGTAAATCAACCTTTGCAGCTTCTGCACTCGGGTTAAATACTACAATGATACCATCAGATATTTCACCGTTAGCGTCTCCGCTAAGTTCATATGCGATAACATTCTGATCATTGCTTCCATTCATAAACATATTCATGTATTTAGCGATATCGGAAGCTGAAGACATTCTCAATGCTGCATGATTCATTCTGAATTCGATCAGCCCTTTGTAATAATCATGTACATCAGCATATTCTGCCTTATTTAAATCATCCCACTTAATAGCATTTAAGCTGCTTGGAGATGCGTAGCTGTTATGATCAAATGTTCCGTCCGCTTTTTCTTTTGTTCTGAGGATTTCTTCACCAGCCTGGAAGAATGGTACACCCTGAGAAGTTATAACGATCGCAGATGCAATTTTGTTCATCGCAACCAGTTCTGCCATTGAAGCATCCGGACAGGTTAACTGTAATTTGTCAAATAATGTATGATTATCATGGCAGGATACATAGTTGATTACCTGTGTCGGCTCAACAGCCCAAACAGGACCTCCCATAAGACTTACCAGTAAAGCGCCTGCTTTTGCCGGATATCCGTTAATATATCCTGCATCTGTTTCTCCAAACACGCTTCCCTTTACGTCATCTCTCATGGAATCATTAAAATATCCAAATCCCGGTGTTAAATATGCGCTTCCCTGTGTTGCAAGAGTGTAGCCTTCTTTTGTAACAGGTGTTGCGATTGACCATCCTTCACCGTATAAAAGAATTGAAGGATCAATTGCATGAAGTTCTTCAACAATTTCGTTGATCGTTTCTGTATCGATCAGTCCTACCAAGTCAAATCTGAAACCATCGATGTGGTATTCTTCAGCCCAGTATACAACTGAATCAACAATATATTTCTTAACCATTGCACGCTCAGATGCAACGTCATTACCACATCCTGAACCATTACCGCCTGGTCTGTGGAAGTATTCAGGTACTAATAAATTAAAGCTGAAATCAGAAGCAGAGTATGTATGATTATATACAACGTCCATTACAACACTGATTCCGTTGTCATGTAATGACTTAACCATCTGCTTATACTCGTTAACTCTTACTTCACCGTTATATGGATCAGTTGAGTAAGAACCTTCCGGTATGTTATAGTTCTTAGGATCATATCCCCAGTTAAACTGGTCTGCATCACTTGCTTCATTTACAGTTGCATAGTCATATGCCGGTAAAATATGAAGATGTGTGATTCCTAAATCTTTCAAATAATCTACACCTGTAGATTTTCCTTCTGAGTTCTTTGTTCCCGTCTCCGTGAAGGCAAGGTACTTGCCAACATTCTTAATACCGGAACTTGTATCATAAGAAAAATCTCTTACATGCAGTTCATAAATAACTGCATCCGTATAACTCTTTCCTGAATTCGGATTCTTATCTGCATCCCATCCTTCCGGATCAGTAGAATCCAAATCGATCACCATACCTCTGTCACCGTTAACTCCGGCTGTTCTGGCGTATGGATCAATAGTTTCATTAACCGTACCGCCAACATTCGCTTTATATGTATAATAAGTTCCGTTTAAATCTCCTTCTACGGTAACTTCCCATACACCTTTCTCGCCTAATGTCATATCAACCGATTTGATCAGATCGTTTGTGCCTTTTTTTCCTGATTCATAAAGATTAACGCTAACAGCTTCTGCTGTCGGAGCCCATACTTTGAAAGTTGTCGAAGCTGCTGACCATACAGCACCCAGATCATCACCGTCATAAGCATATTCTGACTCAAATTCCTCTGTTGAATAATAGTCCGGCATGGTAATAGCATATGTGTTGCCATCAAAGATCAATTTGTATGCCTTTGTATAATCCAACTCTGCTGCCATTGTAAGAACTACAGACAATCCGTCTGCTGAAACGGAAGCAATCTCCAATTCTTCATCTGAAGAATTCAGCACTTTAAATGCAGTATTTAAATCTACTTCCGGTTCTGCTGTCAGTTCTACTTTAACGGTAGTTCTGTCAGCTGCTGCTGCAGATTTAACCTTGCATCCCAATACAGCACCGCTGTAATCGATTTCCGGTTCTGCAACGCCTGATTTCAGGAATACTTCAACATTTCCGGATATAACGGCTGATAAATCAATAAAACGATCGGAATCAATATCCTTCTCCAGCCATTCGCCTAATCTGATGATGTATCCCAGTTCAGCTGTTCCTGTTCCGGCTGCATAATCAAGATATGCACCGAACTCGTCAGTTCCTGTAAACTCATTTGCCGTACCGTCTCCGGCACCCCAAATCCACATATTCCAATCTGTGTAATCCCCATCTGCTCTCTGATAATGGAATCTTACCGTTATACCTTCATCCGCTTTTACCACCTGTATATCAGATACAGATATAAAGAGAGAAGAAAGAACCATCATCAAAGCCATAAATAAAGCTTGAATTCTTTTTTTCATGTTGTCCTCCTTAATTTTTTTATGGTTGATATATATTGTAACATAATAATCTTTTTTTTGAAAGAGATTTTAAGCAAATTATACAAAGAAAATTATGTCATATTACAATCAATTTGGATATTTTATTAAAATCACCGTCCGGAATTATATATTTCGCTTTCACTTTATCTAAATCCGTGTCGGCCGGCGATATATTTGTATGAATATACAGGCTGTCCAGTCCCGCATCCGATGCTCCCTGAATATCTGATATCCAGTCATTTCCAATCATTATCGTTTCGCTTTTCTTTAAATGGTATCGTTCTGTCACAACATCAAAAAACCGTCCGGAAGGTTTTTTACAGCCTTCTTCGGAAGAATATACCACTCCGTCAAAATACCGGTCCAGTTTTAACATTCTGAATTCATTATCGGTAAAAACTTTCTGTGCATTTGACAGCAGATATACTTTTTTATTCTTCGTTTTCAGCAGCTGCAGAAGTTCCTCCACTCCGTCGTACAATCTGATATATTTTGTGGAAATGACCCTGAAGAACCGTGCCGTAGCTTCTACTGTCTCCATACCGACCTTTATTCCTTTATCCAAAAATAATTTCTGAAAAACCGACTCCACTTTTATTTCCGGATGATCACAGTTCCTGATCTTTTCCTCTTCCTCTTTGCATAGAGATTCATATCTATTTTTTAATTCTTTCCATTCATAATCAGCCCCATAAAAAGCATAGAACTCCTGTATTTTTTTCCATAAATAACTTTTCCATTCATTGGTATTAATATCTACCAGAGTTCCATAAAGATCAAACACATAATTCTTATACATAAATCTGCCTCTTTTCTTATCTTATTTTCTGTTTAAAACAAAAAAAGAACAGACACCAGTCACCTGATTCCTGTTCCCTTCCCTGTACCTTCAAAACTGCACATTCTTCCATCTTCCATCCGATTCTCCCAGTCTTCCTTCCAGACCTTAATGGATAAGCCCTCGACCTATTAGTACCGGTCAGCTCCATGCATTGCTGCACTTCCACCCCCGGCCTATCGACCTCGTCGTCTTCAAGGGGTCTTACTACTTGCGTAGAGATATCTCATCTTGAGGGGGGCTTCACGCTTAGATGCCTTCAGCGTTTATCCGATCCGCACTTAGCTGCCCAGCTGTGCCACTGGCGTGAC
>CAJTPF010000037.1:6726-8826 GCA_910578175.1 uncultured Lachnospiraceae bacterium | reverse complement strand
CCCAAACAGCAATCTTGAAGTTTCCAATAAATTAACGGGCGTGCTGACATACACACCCGCTTCACACAGCATTGCAGATTACACAAGCAATCAGCACACCGCAATCTATCACAGAGAGGTTGAATAGAAAAATGCAATCGTAATGCAATGAGAAAGAGAAAAAGCCGCCAAACCCTAGTGTTTACGGGCTTTGCGGCTTAGCTCCAACTATTCGAACTCAATCGTCGCCGGCGGTTTCCCCGTGCAATCATACATCACCCGGTTAACCCCCTTCACCTCATTCACGATCCTGCTGGTCACCACATTCAATACCTCCCAAGGTATCTGTGCCGCCTCTGCAGTCATAAAATCCGAGGTATTCACTGCCCGCAATGCAATGGCATAATCATAAGTTCTCTCATCCCCCATAACGCCAACGGAACGCATATTCGTTATTGCAGCAAAATACTGCCCCAACTCCTTATCAATACCGGCTTTTGCAATCTCTTCACGATAAATAAAATCTGCCTCCTGAACCATCCGGACCTTCTCAGGTGTGACCTCACCAATGATACGGATACCAAGACCCGGACCCGGGAACGGCTGACGGCTGACCAGATATTCCGGAATACCAAGTTCACGTCCTGCTTTCCGGACCTCATCCTTAAATAAAAGGCGGAGCGGCTCCACAATCTCCTTAAAATCAACGCAATCCGGCAGACCTCCTACATTGTGATGACTCTTGATGACAGCGGACTTACCAAGACCGGATTCGATCACATCCGGATAAATCGTACCCTGTACCAGAAAATCCACTGCGCCAATTTTCTTCGCTTCTTCCTCAAAAACACGGATAAACTCCTCACCGATAATCTTTCGCTTCTGCTCCGGCTCCTCGATACCTTTTAACTTCTCATAAAACCGCTCCTGGGCGTTCACACGGATAAAATTCAGATCATAAGGACCCTCCGGACCAAATACGGACTCAACCTCGTCGCCTTCATTTTTCCGAAGCAGACCATGGTCTACAAACACGCAGGTAAGCTGCTTTCCAATGGCTTTCGCCAGTAAAACTGCTGCTACGGAAGAATCAACACCGCCGGACAGCGCACATAACACCTTACCGGCGCCAATCTTCTCACGCAGCTGCGAAATAGCAGTTTCTACAAAAGAATCCATTTTCCAGTCTCCGGAACAGTGGCATACATCAAACACAAAATTCGAAAGCATTTTCATACCTTCAGCAGTATGAACTACCTCCGGATGAAACTGCACCGCATACAGACCCTCTTCCTGATTTTCCATAGCCGCAACCGGGCAGACCGGAGTATGGGCCACGATCTTAAAATCAGCCGGCGCCGACTCAATGTAATCGGTATGACTCATCCAACAGATCGATGTATCGGAAACATTTTTAAATAAAACGGAAGATGTATCAAACGTAACCTCCGTCTTGCCATACTCACTGACAGGAGCGGTAGCAACACTGCCCCCTAATATATATGACATAAGCTGAGAACCGTAACAGATTCCAAGAACCGGAATTCCCAATTCAAATAATTCTCTGGTACAACGCGGAGAATCCTCGCCGTAAACACTGTTCGGACCGCCGGTTAAAATAATACCTTTCGGATTCATCTCCTTAATTTTATCCAACGGCAGATCATAAGCATGAACCTCACAATACACATTACATTCTCTCACTCGTCTGGCAATCAGCTGGTTATATTGTCCGCCAAAATCGAGAACTATAATCATTTCTTTTTCCAATTCCGTTTCCTCCTAAATTTATCATCTCAAATGTATGTCGCTCCGTTTGATTATAAAAAAAACCGAAACCAATGTCAATAACCATTCCCCGAACTTCGAATGACAGATTCTGTTTCGAGCCGGAAGGCAATCAAAGAAAAAAGAAAAGTATCAGACCGAACACCCCCAATATGCCCAGAATCAGACGAAAGGATGACATTCTGTCCCCATGGGATTCCCCGCTGTCTCTGCTGTATACCGTCTCTGTTTTCTCCTGCTCTTTCTGTTCCTTTCGCCGGACTGTGAAAGTTTCTTCCTCCGTCTGTACGGAATCTGTCATGGTCCGTTGTTCCTGTTCCGTAAAACTGCCGG
>CAJTPF010000037.1:0-6716 GCA_910578175.1 uncultured Lachnospiraceae bacterium | reverse complement strand
ATAATATGCATTTTGACGTTTCAATGCAATTTTTTCTCCGTACCTCTCAAAAAGCCCTCTGCGAAATTCCTCCAGTTCCTGCTCCTGAAACTCCGAACCGGAATACTCTGTCCTATTATCTTTATCTGAAAATTGAATATCCCGCAAAAAATCACCTGCCTTTGTACCCTAAGAAAAAAACTATAACTCTCAGGCTTCCTGCTCCATTTTCAGTTCCTGTTCCTTCTGAATATCCTCATATGCCGAAAGCATTGGTTTCAATCGTTCCGGATTCCTGATCAGCTTACGCCTTGTATAATTCCCCGTAATCTTAATAACCGTACCGGATAATGCCAGAACTGCGATCAGATTCGGAATCGCCATCAGGCCGTTCAACGTATCTGCGATACTCCATGCCAGACTTAAATTTGCAGTGGCTCCCACTACGATAAAACTAACAAAAATAACTTTATAAATCACCGTCGCTCCGGTTCCGAACAAATATTCCACTGCCTTCGTGCCATAAAACGACCAGCCCAGAACCGTAGAAAATGCAAACAATAAAATGGCAACGGATAACAGCTTACCTGCCGCCGCTCCGAATCTCCGGGAAAATGCATAGGAAACCAGGGATACTCCGTTAATCTGTGAAACGGTTACCGAATCCATGATGATATTCCCGCCATTATCCTTCAGCACTCCTCCGGAACGATCTTTCGCCGCATTTGCCCGGATGGACATGATGTTTGTATATACATAATCCTCTTCTGCTGTATTCTTTACATCTGCAGCTTTTGCATAATAACGGTTTCCATATGCCGAAAGTTCAATAAACTCTCCCTCCTGGGGTTTTTCCGTAAAAAGCTTTGCATTGCCGTTATGATCCACCTCTATGGCAAGAAGATTATATTGTTCATCGATCAGAGGAACCTCTTCCCCCTCTTCAATATGCCCGGCAATACTGAATACCTGATCCGAAGTCGTCAGATTCCCGAATACCCTGGATTGGGGAGCTGCGCTGGAACTGCTGGATAATAACACAAAAGCAGTCAGCGTACATACAATAATGGTATCAAAAAAGACTTCAAAAATGCCCCACATTCCCTGGATCACAGGCTCCTTCACATCGGAAGCCGAATGAACCATGACCGAAGAACCCAGTCCTGCCTCATTGGAAAAAACGCCCCGCTTAAAACCCATGGTAACCGCCCGTTTAATCACATAACCGCCGACTCCGCCGCCAACGGCAGACATCTGAAACGCACCTTTAAATATACTGCCAAAGACATAGGGTATCTGCTCATAGTTTGCAAAAAAGATGATCAACGCCCCCGCTATGTACGCCAGCGCCATAAACGGCACCAGCTTTTCCGTTACCTGCCCGATACGTTTAATTCCGCCTACCACCACCAGTGCTGCTATCACGGCAAGGACCGCTCCTGTTACAATGGCGGCAATTCCGAAATTCGTATGCATTGCATCGGCAATGGAATTTACCTGTGTCATATTGCCGATTCCAAAGGATGCCAATATGCAAAAGACGGAAAACAGAACCGCCAGAGCTTTTGCGATTTTCTTCATACCGCTTTTGCTTCCCAGACCATACTGTAGATAATACATGGCGCCGCCGGACCACTCATCTCTTTCATTTTTTCTTCTGTAAAAAATACCCAGCACATTTTCCGAAAAATTAGTCATCATACCAAAAAAAGCCGATACCCACATCCAGAAAATGGCCCCCGGTCCGCCGACGGTAATGGCCGTGGCGACTCCCGCGATATTTCCGGTACCAATGGTAGCCGCCAGCGCCGTTGATAACGCCTGAAACTGGGAAATCGCCTTCTTATCTTTTGATCTCGTTACGCTCTTCTTCTTAAAGATCGCAAAAAAAGTCTCATTACTGACCGCTTTTGCCCGGAGCACCTGGAATAAACCGGTTCTGACCGTCATCAGAATTCCGGTGGCAAGGATCAGAACCAGCATGGGAATTCCCCATACCAGTCCGTTGATCTTATTATTTATATCCGTTACTGCATGAATAAATGAATCCATTAAAATCCTCCAATCGGATCATATCAATCGTCTGTTATTATATTATATCAGTATATCTCTATTTTAAATACTTCTTTACATACTGTCCCGTATAAGACTTTTTCACCTTAGCCACTTCCTCCGGCGTTCCTGCGGCAACGATGGTTCCGCCTTTATCTCCGCCTTCCGGACCGATGTCGATAATATAATCCGCAACCTTGATCACATCCAGATTATGCTCAATGACCACTACCGTATTGCCGCCCTCCGATAATTTTCTTAAAATCTCTACCAGCTTATGCACATCCGCAAAGTGAAGTCCGGTAGTCGGCTCGTCCAGAACATAAATCGTCTTTCCTGTCCCTCTCCGGCTTAATTCCGTGGCCAGCTTTACACGCTGGGCTTCGCCGCCGGATAACGTGGTAGAAGGCTGGCCCAGTTTTACATAGGAAAGACCCACGTCATGCAGCGTCTGTATTTTTCTTGCAATGGATGGTACGTTTTCAAAAAAGCCCAGCGCCTCCTCCACTGTCATATCCAGTACATCATAAATACTTTTGCCTTTATATTTGACCTCCAGAGTTTCCCTGTTGTAACGTTTGCCGCCGCATACTTCGCACGGCACATACACATCCGGCAGAAAATGCATTTCGATCTTAATGATACCGTCGCCGGAACAGGCTTCACATCGTCCTCCCTTTACGTTAAAACTAAAACGCCCCTTGCTATAACCCATGGTTTTGGCATCCGTGGTACTGGCAAACAAGTCCCTGATCTGATCAAATACGCCTGTATAGGTGGCCGGATTGGAACGGGGTGTCCGTCCGATCGGAGACTGGTCAATATCTATGATCTTATCCAGTTGTTCCACTCCTTCGATCCCATCATGTTCACCCGGAATCATGCGGGCCCGGTTCAGTTTCTTCGCCAGGGATTTATATAAGATCTCATTGACCAGCGAACTTTTGCCCGAACCGGATACCCCCGTCACGCAGGTCATGATTCCCAACGGAATATCCACATCGATATTTTTCAGATTATTCTGTCTGGCCCCTTTGATCTTCAGCCACCCAGCTGGCTGTCTTCTCTCTTTCGGAACCGGAATCCGGATCTTTCCGCTGAGATAAGCACCGGTGACCGAATCCGGGTTGTTCATGATCTCCTCCGCCGTGCCGCAGGCCACCACTTCTCCGCCGTGGCTGCCGGCTCCCGGACCGATATCCACGATATAATCCGCTGCAAACATGGTATCCTCATCATGCTCCACCACGATCAGGGTATTTCCCAAATCCCGCAGCATACGCAGCGTTCCCAGCAATTTATCGTTATCCCGCTGATGAAGACCGATACTCGGCTCATCCAGAATATAAGCAACGCCTACCAGACCGGAACCGATCTGCGTGGCCAGACGGATTCTCTGTGCCTCGCCGCCGGACAATGTGGCGGTAGCCCTGGACAGTGTCAGATACTCCAGTCCCACATCCACCAGAAAACGGATTCTGGCATTGATCTCTTTTAAAATCTCTGCTCCGATATACTGCTGCCGCTCATTCAGACTGATCTCCTCCATATATTTCTGAAGTTTCCGGATGGATAATGAAGTAATCTCAAAAATATTTTTACCGGAAATCGTTACGGCCAGGGAGGATTTTTTCAGACGCTGTCCCTTACACTCCTTGCAAGGCGTAATCCGCATAAATTCCTCATACTCTTGTTTAATGGTATCGGACCCTGTCTCCCGGTATCTCCGTTCTACATTTTTAACAAGTCCTTCAAACTCTACATCATATACGCCCTCTCCCCGCTGTCCTTTATAATTCACCTTGAGACAGTGACCGTTGGTACCATTTATGATAATATCCTTAACCTGATCGGATAAATTCTCAAAAGGCTCTTCCAGAGAAAAATCATATTCATTTGCCAAAGCTTCTAAAATAGCATGGGTAAAACTGCCCTCCGAACCGCTGGACTGCCATCCCATAACGGATATACAGCCCTGATTCAGACTGAGGGATGTATCCGGAATCATTAAATTCACATCAAACTCCATCTTATATCCCAGTCCGAAACACACCGGGCAAGCGCCAAAAGGATTATTAAAAGAAAAACTTCTGGGTTGGATTTCATCAATACTGATATTACAATCCGGACAGGAAAAACTCTGGCTGAAATTAATAGGATCGCCGTCGATAACATCCACTACCATCAATCCTTCCGCCAGATTCAGCACTGTTTCGATGGAATCGTTCAGACGCTTTTCAATCCCCGGCTTTACTACCAGTCGGTCAACCACGATTTCAATATTATGCTTTTTATTTTTTTCCAGTTTGATTTCTTCTGTAAGTTCATACAGATTACCATCAATCCTGACACGGACATATCCGGCTTTTTTCGCCTGCTCCAAAACCTTGACATGCTCACCTTTCCGTCCTCTTACCACTGGCGCCAGTAACTGGATTTTAGTCCGTTCCGGCAATTCCATGATCTTATCCACCATCTGGTCCACCGTCTGTTTCATGATTTCCTTACCACAGTTCGGACAGTGTGGGATACCGATTCTGGCATACAGCAGACGAAAATAATCATAAATCTCCGTAACCGTACCTACCGTAGAGCGGGGATTCCGGTTGGTAGATTTCTGGTCAATGGAAATAGCCGGCGACAATCCGTCAATGCTTTCCACATTTGGTTTTTCCATCTGTCCCAGAAACTGTCTGGCATAGGAAGACAAAGACTCCATATAGCGTCGCTGTCCTTCCGCATAAATAGTATCAAATGCCAGCGAAGACTTTCCGGAACCGCTGAGTCCCGTAAAAACCACAAACTTATTTCTGGGAACTACCAAATCAATATGCTTCAGATTATGTTCCGCTGCCCCGCGTATTTTTATAAATTGATTATTATCATCATATATTGCCATTTCTATCCTCCATTTCCATCACCGGACAACGATCAGTCATCCCTTAATCTGCTTTTTAATTCCACCATCTGGTCCCGAAGCTCTGCGGCGGCCTCAAAGTTCAATTCGGCGGCGGCCTTCTGCATCTCCTTTGTAACTTTCTGAATCAATTTTTCAATCTCTGCACGGCTCATGGACTCCGGATCTTTCTCCAGTTTATTTACCGTAGCCACCGCTTCCTTGGTGATACTGATTCTTTCCCTGACCGCTTTTTTTATAGTTGTAGGCGTTATGCCATGTTCTTCATTATATTTCTGCTGAATCTCCCGCCTCCGGTTAGTCTCCCCAATGGCCACCCGCATAGACTCCGTAATGGTATCCGCATACATGATAACATGGCCCTCGGAATTTCGAGCCGCCCGGCCGATGGTCTGGATCAGGGAAGTCTCCGAACGCAGGAACCCTTCTTTATCCGCATCCAATATGGCCACCAAAGTGATCTCCGGTATATCCAGTCCTTCTCTCAGCAGGTTGATACCCACCAGAACATCAAACACATCCAGCCGCATGTCCCGGATGATCTCCGTACGTTCCAGGGTATCAATATCGGAATGCAGATACTTCACCCGTATTCCCACCTCTTTCATATACTCGGTCAGATCTTCCGCCATCCGTTTGGTCAGCGTTGTTACCAGCACTTTATTTTTCTTCTCTACTTCCCGGTTGATCTCACTGATCAGATCGTCAATCTGGCCTTCCACCGGCTTCACGATAACTTCCGGATCCAGCAGTCCTGTCGGCCGGATGATTTGTTCCGCCCGTAACAGCTCGTGTTCTGATTCATAGACATTAGGCGTTGCAGACACGAACAGCATCTGATCCAGTTTATTCTCAAATTCTTCAAAATTAAGGGGCCGGTTATCCTTTGCCGACGGCAGCCGGAACCCATAATTTACCAAAGTCGTCTTTCTGGACTGGTCTCCGGCATACATTCCCCGCACCTGCGGAATCGTGATATGGGACTCGTCCACGATCATCAGAAAGTCATCAGGGAAATAATCCATCAGCGTATGAGGTGTCGCTCCCGGCTCCAGCCCAGCCAGATGTCTGGAATAATTCTCAATTCCGGAACAAAATCCCGTCTCTCTCATCATCTCAATATCAAAATTTGTCCGCTCCGCTATTCTCTGCGCTTCCAGTAGCTGGTCCTCACTCTTAAAAAAAGCGACTCTTTCTTCCAGTTCCTTTTCAATATTCTGAATCGCGGCATCCATTTTATCCTTCGGAACCACATAATGGGATGCCGGAAAAATCGCAATATGCTCCAGCCGGCACTTAATTTCGCCTGTCAGGGTATCGATCTCCGTGATCCGGTCTACTTCTTCCCCGAAAAATTCCACCCGGACAGCGTTTTCCGTAGATGCTACCGGAAAGATCTCCAGCACATCCCCTCTCACCCGGAAGGTGCCCCGTTTAAAATCCATTTCGTTCCTTGTATACTGAATGTCGATCAGTTTCCGAATCACGTCATCCCGGTCTTTGATCATCCCAGGCCGTAAAGAAACCACCATATTTTGATAATCAATGGGACTTCCCAGACCATAGATACAGGAAACACTGGATATGATGATAACATCCCGCCGCTCCGACAGAGCGGCCGTAGCGGAGTGACGTAGCTTGTCAATCTCATCATTTACATCGGAATCCTTCTCAATATAGGTATCTGTAGACGGGACATAAGCCTCCGGCTGGTAATAATCATAATAGGAGACAAAATACTCTACCGCATTCTCAGGGAAAAATTCCT
>CAJTPF010000036.1 GCA_910578175.1 uncultured Lachnospiraceae bacterium | reverse complement strand
ACAAAGAAATACAGGACACGGAGTATCTTTCAGCTGCAGCGACCTGCCAGCAGCCTGCGAAGTATTACAAATCCTGTGAATGCGGCCAAAGCTCCAAGGGTACGGAGAACGAGGCGATCTTTCAAATTGGCGGCGTTTCTCCTGTCAACCACATCAACCTTGTAAAGAAGGAAGCAAAAGGCGCTACCCATCTGACAGAAGGCAATATCGAATACTGGTACTGCAACAGCTGCGAACATTATTTCAGCGATGAAACAGGAACAAAGGAAATTACCCTTGCCGATACCATTATAGAAAAAATAACTCAGACTACCGAGCCGACCAAGCCAAATCAAAACATGGATGGAAAGTATCCACAGACAGGCGACATGAGCAATCTCATGCTCTGGCTTCTTCTGCTGCCTGCTTCTGCCGCAGGTGCAGGCGGAACGCTCCTTTACAGCCATAAGCGGAAAAAGTCAACCCACTAAAGATGCTTTGCACAAATAAATAACCAAATCCCACTACTTATGGACAAACATAGGCAGTGGGATTTCTTTACCCAAATCTATTAGTATTTCCTATCAGCCGCAAAAGATACACAAAGGGACAGTAAACTTTCATAAAAGTATTTACAGACACCTGCATATATGGCTATTCCCGGCAAAGTCTTTCAGACTGCACCGGGAATCCTGCTGCCAAAGGCCAGATTATGCTATACATACCGGATTTCATAGTGTACTTCTTCCTTATCATCGATGGTCATCATAATATATGTAGGAATTCTTCCATCCTGCCTCGGATATGATAAACTTCCCGGATTCAGGACGGTGATATCCTTCCGGATATCCAGCAGCGGCCGGTGTGTATGGCCAAACATGACAATATCCATATCCTGGGCCCGGCCTTCGGAAATAATGGTTTCCGTTCCCAGCGATACATAATAGTGATGACCATGAGTCAGCAGTACTTTGTACTTTCCGATCGTCATCTTTATATCCCGGTTCAGGTCGCTGAAATAATCATTATTTCCCTTTACAATATAACACGGACACTCTGCCATGGTCCGTATATAGTCTTCCGAACCTTCCGAATCCCCTAAATGTATCAGCATATCCAGATTCTTTTCTCTCTTCAGCACGATTTCAAGATTTTCCTCATGTCTGTGGGTATCACTTACGATCAATATACGCATTCTATATTTCTCCCTCTAATTTTTCTCTCATCAAACGCAAAGCCTTTCCTCTGTGGCTGATCTGGTTTTTAAATTCCGGTTCCATTTCTCCGGTGGTCTTATCATATTCCGGAACATATAAGATCGGGTCATATCCAAAGCCATGGGTTCCCCGCTCTTCATAAGCAATCCGGCCTTCAATGGTTCCTTTTGCGGTAACCGTTCTGCCATCCGGAAAACATGCTGCTATAACGCATACAAATCTTGCACTTCTCTCTTCCCCTTCCGCTTCCTTCAAACGATCTATGATAGACCGGTTCTTGACGGAATAAGGCGTATCCTCCCCCATATAACGGGCGGAATATACCCCTGGTTCCTTATTAATAAAATCAACCTCCAGACCGGAATCGTCTGCCAGTGTCAGACAACCGGTCAGTTCCATGATGGTTTTCGCCTTAATAACGGCGTTTTCCTCAAATGTCCTGCCGTTTTCTTCAATATCCGCTTCGATTCCCGCTTCCTTTAAGGAAACAATTGGAATCCTGCTGTCTTTCATAATCATCTTGATCTCATCCATCTTACCCTGATTGGATGTTGCAAAAATAATCTTATCAAATGTCTGATTTTCTATTCTCATGTTATTTTACCTTTCTGATACCGTTATATTCATTATCATTGGCCTGATATCCGTCATTAGCTGCTGTATTTTCCCATTTCAGACAATGCCTGAACAATCCCTTTATGAATTCCCTCTGCGATCCTGTTCTGCCCGCTTTCCGTGCTTAGAATGCTTAAATCAGAGGGGTTGGACATAAATCCTGTCTCTATCAGTGCAACCGGAACCTTACTGGTTCGAACTATATGAATTTCATTCCCAATGACTGCACCCCTGTTTCCGATACCTGCACTGTCAGACACCGATTTTGCAAGAATTCCTGCAAGCCACTGTGAACCATAGGGATTGGTATCCCTTTTATTATATAATACGCTGGTACCGGATACCGTATCGTTTTCAAACCAGTTGGAATGAACGCTGATAAACAGATCCGGCTTCAGTTCATTTACAAAGTTCACCCGCTCCTCTACCGTAGGATAAGAATCATCGGTACGCGTATAATACGTCTTAAACGTTTCTCTGTCCAGATAATATTTTAACCGATTACATATGGCTAAATCAATATCTTTTTCATAGATTCCAGTTTCTACCGCTCCCACATCATTTCCGCCGTGACCTGCATCTATGACGACAATGACCGGATATTTATCCCTTGGAGAAATAAACTTCACATACAACATGGAATTATCAATACAAAACTCATAATCCGCTAAAATCTTAAGTTTTACATTAATAGTTACCAGATTATCTTTAATCACATATTCTATTTCATGAACTGCCGAAGAATTATTCACAACCGAAGAAAAATCATAATTCTTTCCGCCCCTTGGAAAACGGACGGAAAAACTTTTATTCAACGGATCGTTTTCAATATGTACATTTGAAATCCGCACCCCTCCCGGCAGAGGAACCAGTAATTTCTCAATATCATCCTTAGATAAATCAGCCACGATCACATCCTGGTTATAAAGGCCTGAAAAATCACTGTCAAAATCCGGCTCCTCCGAACCGTTTCCCTGGCAGGAACGGAAGGAAAAAAGATCCGGAAGATGAAAACCGGTACACATCAAAAATATTCCGATCAGAAACAGAACCGCAATTATGATGCCGTATAAAAAAAGCCGTACTCTGCTATAATTATCGTTATTATAATTATTATCATCAATATAGTTCATACATAAAACCTTTCAGATAGTTCTTTATCCCCGGTATCTCTTTTATTTTGAATTACCTGTATTATTGGTATATACTTTGAGACATACATTGCACTTATTGCTCTCCTCTGTTCTCTCCCATGAAATTCCTTTATAACTGACATACCCTTCGCCATCCGTCAGATCTACATCTGCCGTCTGCCTGTCATTGGCAAATTCCACTGCGATCGGGCGTTCTGAATTTGGTGTAACGATCCTTACGATAACCGCATATTTCTGTCCTTCCCGGACCTCTAACGGCTGATCCAGCTTTACCGTATAATACCCACTGTTTGTAAACTTTCCGGTCAAAATCGGATCGGAACGTTTGCTGAGAGAAGTGCTGTCCTGAAAATTCTCACATATATAAATACTATATTCCGTATCAATACCTGTAGCATAAAAGCCCACGGCTTCTATTGTCTCGTTATTTAATGCGGTATACGCATTTGCAAAATACGCGCTTTCATCCAGATACCCCAGTTGTCCTACATATCCGCATAAGTCCGCCTGATAAATATTATCATAATTGTCCGGCGGCTCCACTTTTGTATAAACCGTATTGTGAACACCGATATTACTGTCATAATAAGAAATATAAAAATTCCCGTTATTTCCAAACGTACTTCCCCAACTGTTTCTGCAGATAAATGCCCCGTTTCCCTCCAGTTTCGTATTAAAATTCTCCTTCGGATAATTATCATCCCACCCGATAATAACGATATCATGGTTGGGTTTTTCGGAACCAATATAACAGTAAGAACAGGTTTCATTGTTATAGTAACGGCTGCTGCCGGTCTGGTCCGTTAACGCGGAGGCATAGAATGAACTTTGAACCCCGCCGTATTTAAAAATCATTTTTTTTATCGTTTCCAGATCTTTTGACTCAATGATCTGAATCTCCTGCACATGTTTTACCGCCTCAAGCTGATCATTAGTAATACCGTCTCCATAAGGATCATCTTTCTCCAGAACCGGTCCCTGCCATGCCAGCAAATATGCCATCGACATCGTATAATCCCCGCCGTCGTCCTGGGAAAGACTGAACGAATTATTCAATGTCATATGGTCTACCGAAAATTCCAGTAATTCTTCCGGCATCAATGTGGTTTCCAATGCCGTCAGTGATGCAAATGCCCAGCAGGTACCCAGATCTCCCTGATTCCTCACTTCGGAAATCCGTCCGGTGTTCTCATAATCATATGCATATGGAATAGTCCTTACATCATTATCCAGACTGCTGATGGTCGCCTGGTTTGTCAATAAATCAAAATTATATTGATAAGAAAGTGAAGCACACAAAATATCTGCCGAAACAAAATATTGATTTCCCTTTAATAACAGCGAATTTTCTTTTTGTTTTCTCTCACCGTTAAATTCATATGCGTCTGTTTCCGTAAATAATTTCAGAATCACATTACCCTTTTCAATCAATATCCAATCTTTATATTTATTAACAGCGCAATCAAAGGTTTCCTTAACCGTCTCCAAAGGAAACATCAAAGCCATAGATTCTTCCATATATATTCCGTTAATATTGGATTTTAACTGTTTCGCATCTACATTGGCAATGATCACCGATTTATTTACGGAATTGGCAATCGTAGGTTTCCAATTACATTCTGCCATTCTGGAAGATTTATTCCGGGCAACCGATTCCTTTGGTAAAACGGTATTATATATCAAAACCAGCCCAATGATCAAAAGAACAAAAAATGTCCCAATAAGTATCCGCTTCTTTTTTTTCATCTATTTTTTACCCTTTATACGTATAAAATAAATATTTACTGATTTCTTTTTGGTGGTTTTGATCCCATAAACTGATAAAAATAGGTTTTCAACATTCCATTATAAATCTTTCTGTTTTTATCGGCTTTAATCTGCATATCCTGTTCTGCATTCTCATATGAAGTTATAATGTACGCCGACCATGAATCCAGACTGCGGTACCTTTCACCTATGGTTTTATACAGTTCTGACAACGCCTTTTTCTCTTCCAGCCTCTCACCATAAGGCGGATTCGTAATAAGAAAACCATATTTTTTCGGATGACTTAATTTCGATACTTCCCTCTGCTGAAAATGAATCAGTTCCGCTACTCCCGCCTCCGCAGCATTTTTTCTTGCAGCTTTAATGATCTCTCCATCCGCATCATAACCCTGAATATCTACTTCAATATCATCCTCAACTAAATCATTTGCCTCATTGACCGCCTCATACCAGCATTTCTTCGGAATGATATTGGTCCAGTTTTCCGCCTTAAATTCCCGGTTCATTCCCGGTGCAATATTTGCCGCCATCATCGCTGCTTCGATGGGAAAGGTTCCGCTGCCGCAGAAGGGATCTACCAGAATCCTGTCTTTTTTCCAAGGAGTAAGCATAATCAACGCTGCAGCCAGTGTTTCTGTTATAGGTGCCTTTGAGGTAAGATGCCGGTATCCTCTCCGATGAAGGGATTCTCCCGAAGTATCCAGTGCCACGATCACCTCATCCTTATGTATAAATACCCTGATGGGATACTCTGCTCCGTCTTCACTGAACCATTCCACAGAATATTCTGATTTTAATTTCTCTACAATGGCCTTTTTCATGATCCTCTGTATATCTGAACTGCTGAAAAGTTTGCTTTTTATGGAACTTGCCTTCGTAACCCAGAATTTACCGTTCTGTGGTATAAACCGTTCCCAGTCCAGTGCCTTTGTCTTTTCAAATAACTCATCAAAACTGTATGCGTGAAATCTTCCTACCTGAATCATGATTCGTTCCGTGGTTCTCAAAAACACATTTGCCCTGCATATGGCTTCTTCATCTCCAAGAAAGGTAACCTTTCCGTCTTCAACCTGAAAAATATCATACCCAAGATCATATATTTCTTTTTTCAATACCGCTTCCAGTCCGAAATGGCAGGGAGCAATCAATTTATATTCATTCATGTATCCTCCATCGGTAAGTACAGCAAACTCATTCTTGCTGTACTTACACATCAAGTATTATTCGTATCCAGAAAAACTCTTAATCTAATATTACTATCTTATATATAAGATTTCTTAATGTCAATGGAATATCTGTTAAATTAATTTTAATTTTTCTCTGCTGTATGCACGAAAGCCGCCGGTAAGACTGACTGCGTAGTATCCACATTCTATCAGAAACTTTGTAAAATACATACTCCTGCCGCCTCTGTCACAATAGACGACAATATTTTTTCCTTCCAAATGAATATTATTATTTTTCAGATACTGCTGAAAACTGCTTTTTGAATTCTTTATAATATCTTCAGAAACAAGGTTGATCGCTCCCGGAATATGTTCCTCTAAAAATTCCTGCCGGCTTCTTACATCAATGATAACTATATTCTCATTGCTGTTTAATAATTCTTTCAGTTCATCCACAGATATTTTATCAATATTCATTTTGATTTCCACTCCATATGTTCTTACTATAGTTTATGCATAATTCGTCCGACTGTCCATAATAAATATGGCTGATGTATTTGATCTGATCGATTCAGATCATTAATACACCAGCCACGAAAACTAAAGGAGAATAATTAATAACTCAAAAAATGATTAGTATTTGTTTGTGCTGTTTTTTGAAGTGTTTTTTGAGCTATTTTTTGAGCTGTTAGATGCACTTTTATTTGTGTCACTGTTAGTTGTGCTGTTAGATGACTGATTCATCTCTCTGTTTCTTGCATTTGTTGAAGCATCGTTGCTTGCATTGCTGTAACTGTTCTTGCTGTTCTTACTATTTGTTGAATTGTTTGCTGACATTTTAAATACCTCCTATAATTTTTTTTGTTACAGGATTATTATCTTCATTATTGCTGTTCTTATGCGTTTTTGCAATTGCTACATTTTGACAAAACTCCAAAACCCTTGATTTTACATACTATTCGACAGAATTATTCTTAATCCGAAAATATTTTTAAATTTTTTTAAAAAAGTGCTTGCATTTTTCGACAGAATGTATTATTATATGTGTGTGGAAAGGAATAACCCTTCAAATGTTCCTTTCCCTTATAACCCCTTATTAATTATTTATACTCCCCTCAAAACAGCTAATGGTACCCCCATTAGCTGTTTTACTTTTTATCTTCTTATTGATAGGGTAACCCGCTTCTATATGATTTATTCCCTATTTTTTTCATAAATTCATCCATATGTTTTTCCTCGGAGAATTTCGAACCGCTATCATCACTGATATAGTTTTCAAAAGCTGTGATCGTACTGATATAAGCTTTTTTTGCCTCCCAAAACAAATCCTGAAATCCTTTATCTGATTTCAGATTCCGGTTCCAATAATTTGACCATTCTTTTCCCTGAAGGTTTAATATATCATGATCAGTCAATATATGATTTTTCCTGATGATCATCGGGGTAAAATGCTCATTGCCCATGAACAGTTTCTCTAATCGGGATACCAGCCTTGTTTTATTACCGGTAGCATCCTTAAATAAAGATATCTCTGTTGAAAATCCACGCACTACCGTATCATAAACATACTTATTCCGTCGCACATTATATAACTTTGAACATATGGCAGAAAGCGCTTCTCCTATGACTTTATATTCCTCCGGTTTCAGTTTCACGGATGAAGCCATGTCGAAATAATAAGCATCCATTTTCAGATATTCCCTGCTCATATAATAATCAATTTCTGTTTCAAATTTTGCATGCCGCGAAAAATATCCCTTCTCCCCTTCCTTATAATCGGTAAAGGAATATACATACGGATGTGCTGTGGAATCCAATGCCTGATGCCCCAGAAATCCTGCTGTATATGCAATTAATATGTCCCTGTCTGCCGGTTCGGACTTTATAATATATGTTGATAATTCACTAAAAAATGGATTCACTTCCGAACGATGCATAATGGTTCCTAAATTTTTTTTACTTATTAAAACATAAGCCGGAAAATAAAAAAATATATCCGGTCCCTGTAAGCCTATATGAAATGCATTCCTGTGCTTTCTCACCGCCTCTTTTATACTGCCCTCAGTAAATTCCTTAAATCCCTCTTTTCCAAATACATAATGTGTAATAAATCCGGGCATTTCATGACCTCCTTCACATAAATATTCATATTTCTGCATATAATTATAGAAAAAATAAATAGAGGTTATATGCATTATCCATTCAAATCCATAAAACTGCCCTATACATTCAGTTCCCTGGAACCCCAATTTTCCTCCGATACTTTATTATATCATTATAAAATGCATTACGAAACATATGTTGATCAATTAAACGATATTTTAAGAAAATTTCCTTCTATGCAGCTTTTAACCCTGGAAGAACTGATCGTTTTTGTTGAAAAAATTGATTCTCCGTTAAAAAAAGAATTACTGACTGCCGCCGGCGGTGTATATAACCATCAGCTGTATTTTAAATGTCTGGATCCTGCCCATTTCTCTCCCCCAAAAAGTCAGCTATCCTATGCCATCTGCCATGATTTCGGTTCCTTTCTGACCTTTAAAGAACTATTTCTGAAACAGGCTCTGGCTTTGGCCGGCTCCGGCTATATCTGGTTAATAGATAATAATGGGCGGCTGGAAATCATTTGTACACAAGATCAGGATACCCCCTTATCCTACTCCATTACTCCAATTTTTTTGATCGATTTATGGGAACATGCTTATTACCTGCAGTATAAACATAATAGAAAAGAATATTTGGACAATGTATTTATGATATTAAACTGGAAATACATAGAAGAACGTTTTTGTTATACCCTGTAAATAAAAAAGCCTTGGAATATACCATTCCAAGGCAATAGCAGGGGATGAGAGAATCGAACTCCCACCAAAGGTTTTGGAGACCCCTATCATACCATTTGACCAATCCCCTGTGCTGCAGCTTGCCGCCGCAAGTACTTGACTAGTATATCAACCCGGAGACGGTTTGTCAAGAAAAAAATGAAAATGTGTGTAAAAATGTGTGTAAAAATTTGGAACGGGTTTAATCTAAAA
>CAJTPF010000035.1 GCA_910578175.1 uncultured Lachnospiraceae bacterium | reverse complement strand
TGCACTGGGATCGGATACCGGGGGTTCCATCCGGCAGCCCAGTTCCTTCTGCGGCGTGACAGGAATAAAACCCACCTACGGTACGGTATCCAGATATGGACTGATCGCTTATGGTTCTTCCCTGGACCAGATCGGACCGGTTGCAAAAGACGTAACGGACTGCTCCGTGATCCTGGAGGCCATTGCAGGACATGATATCAAGGACAGCACCTCGATTCCGAGAGAATCCTATGATTTTACTTCTGTGCTGGAGGATGATGTGAGAGGTATGAGGATTGGACTTCCGAGAGGCTATTTTTCAGAGGGACTGGATGAAGAAGTAAAGGCAGCCGTATATAAGGCGGCGGGGATTCTTAAGGATAAGGGTGCGGTTGTAGAAGAATTTGACCTGGGATTGACAGACTATGCCATTCCTGCCTATTATGTCATAGCTTCCGCAGAAGCCAGTTCCAATCTGGAGCGGTTTGACGGCGTAAAGTACGGATACCGGGCGAAGGAAGCGGAAGGACTTCACAATATGTATAAAATCACCAGAAGCGAAGGCTTCGGCCCGGAAGTAAAACGGAGGATCATGCTGGGATCTTTTGTATTGAGCAGCGGATATTACGATGCCTATTATTTAAAAGCCCTTCGGACAAAAGCCCTGATAAAGAAAGAATTCGATAAGGCATTTAAAACATATGATGTCATCCTCGGGCCCACGGCGCCCGCTACGGCACCGAAACTGGGAGAAAGCTTGTCGGACCCGCTGAAAATGTATCTGGGAGATATTTATACTGTCGCTGTCAACCTTGCGGGACTGCCGGCGATTTCCTTACCCTGCGGAATGGATTCCAAAGGTCTGCCCATCGGTTTGCAGCTGATCGGAGATTGCTTTAAAGAGAATAATATTATCCGGGCCGCATTTGCTTATGAATGCAGCAGGAAAGAACAGGAGGGTTAAGATGGCACGGTATGAAACAGTGATCGGACTGGAAGTTCATGTAGAATTAGCAACCAAAACCAAGATATTCTGCGGCTGTTCCACAGAATTCGGAGGGGCGCCCAATACCCATACCTGTCCGGTCTGCACGGGTATGCCGGGTTCCCTTCCGGTATTAAATAAACAGGTGGTGGAATACGCCATGGCTGTGGGACTGGCCACCAACTGCACCATAACACAGAATTGTAAATTTGACCGGAAAAATTATTTTTATCCCGATAATCCCCAGAACTACCAGATCTCCCAGCTTTATCTGCCCATTTGCAGGAACGGAAAAGTGGAGATCAATACGGGAAGCGGAAAAAAATTTATCGGTATCCATGAAATTCACATGGAAGAGGATGCGGGAAAACTGATCCATGACGAATGGGAAGATTGTTCGCTGGTAGATCATAACCGTTCCGGCGTTCCGTTGATCGAGATTGTGTCGGAGCCGGATATGCGTTCTGCGGAAGAGGTCATTGCCTATCTGGAAAAGCTGCGGCTGATCATTCAGTATCTGGGGGCTTCCGACTGTAAATTAAATGAAGGTTCCATGCGGGCGGATGTAAATCTTTCGGTAAGGGAAGCAGGGACGGAGACTTTCGGAACCCGTACGGAAATGAAAAATTTAAATTCGTTTAAAGCGATCGCCAGAGCCATTGAAAGTGAGAGGGAGCGTCAGATCGAGCTGATCGAAGAAGGGAAGACCGTGGTACAGGAAACCAGACGATGGGACGACAATAAGGAATATTCCTATGCCATGCGTTCCAAGGAAGATGCAAAGGATTACCGTTATTTTCCGGAACCGGATCTGGTGCCGATCCGGATCAGCAGCCAGTGGATAGAACAGGTAAGGAGCAGACAGCCGGAATTCCGGGACGAAAAAATGGAACGGTATGTCAGGGACTATCATATTCCGGAATACGATGCGGATATAATAACTTCTTCCAAAAAAATGGCGGATCTGTTTGAAGAATCCGTATCGCTGGGAGGAAATGCAAAGAAAGTAAGCAATTACCTGATGGGTGAGACCATGCGGCTGCTGAAGGAACATGAAATGGAGCCGGAGGATATGGGATTTTCTCCGGAAAACCTTACGAAACTGATCGGATTGCTGGATGCGGGAACCATTAACGGTTCCGTGGCGAAAGAAGTCTTTGAAAAAATCTTTCTGGAAGATATCGACCCGGAGCGTTACGTGGAAGAACACGGGCTGAAGATGAATAACGATGAAGAGGGCCTGCGGGCGGTGATCGGGGAAGTGATCGCCGCCAATCCGCAGTCTGTGGCAGATTTCAGGAACGGGAAGGAAAAAGCCATGGGATTTCTGGTGGGTCAGACGATGAAAGCAACCGGAGGGAAAGCGGATCCGGGAATGATAAATAAGATTTTAAGGGAATTATTAGATAATTAATCATATTTTATAAAATTTGATTTGATTTTGCAAATGCCTTGTATTATAATCTACGGTGTAAAATGAAAATTAATTTCAAGGTAAAGGACAGGTGGAATCAATGAAGAAGTTAGAACTACTCTATGAAGGAAAAGCAAAAAAGGTCTGGACAACAGAAGATGAAGACGTGTTGATCGTTGATTACAAAGATGATGCAACTGCATTTAACGGTGAAAAAAAGGGAACCATCGTCGGAAAAGGCGTTGTTAATAACCGTATGACAAACCATGTGTTTAAGATTCTGGAAACCAGGGGCGTACCGACTCATCTGGTGGAAGAGTTAAGCGACAGGGAAACCGCCGTGAAAAAGGTTGAAATCGTACCTTTGGAAGTGATCATCCGTAACGTTGCAGCCGGAAGCTTTTCAAAGAAGCTTGGCATTGAAGAAGGCAGGAAGCTGCTGGAGCCTACATTGGAGTTCAGCTACAAAGATGATGCCCTTGGAGATCCGATGATCAACGATTATTATGCCATCGGTATCGGTGCGGCTACCCGTGAAGAAATCGATAAGATCACCGAATATGCTTTTAAGGTAAATGAGGTATTAAAAGAGTATTTCTTAGGCGCCGGCATGGAACTGATCGATTTTAAGATTGAATTCGGAAGATATCATGGAGATATTATTCTGGCTGATGAGATTTCACCTGATACATGCAGATTATGGGATGTCAATACCCATGAGAAGCTGGATAAAGACAGATTCAGAAGAGATTTGGGAAATGTGGAAGAGGCGTATAATGAAGTCTTTAAGCGTTTAGGTTTATAGATGATATATTGATTGCCTCTGCATGGAGGATTCATATGAATGAAATTCACGCTCAGCAAGAGTATGACAGAGATGACTGCCTGCATGAAGAATGTGGCGTGTTCGGAATGTACGACCTGGATGGGAATGATGTAGCCCGCTCCATATACTATGGACTGTTTGCATTGCAGCATCGGGGACAGGAAAGCTGCGGCATTGCCGTCAGCGATACGGAAGGCCCCAAGGGGGCGGCAAAAGTCCACAAAGGAATGGGACTGGTCAATGAAGTCTTTACACCGGATATACTGGATTCCCTGAAGGGGAATATCGGCGTGGGACATACCAGATATTCCACGGCAGGCAGCAGTACCAGAGAAAACGCGCAGCCCCTGCTGTTAAATTATGTAAAAGGTATTTTGGGACTGGCGCACAATGGAAATCTGATCAATGCAGCGGAATTGAGAAAAGAGCTGGAATATACCGGTGCTATTTTTCAGACCACCATTGATTCCGAGGTCATCGCCTATCATATCGCCAGGGCAAGAATTCAGACATCCTCGGTAGAAGAGGCTGTTATGGCGGCAATGGACAAGATCAGGGGAGCCTATTCCCTGATCGTTATGAGTCCGAGAAAATTGATCGGAGCAAGAGACCCTTACGGTTTCAAACCGCTCTGTATCGGCAGGCGGGAGAATGCATATATACTGGCATCGGAAACCTGTGCCCTGGATACCATCGGGGCGGAGTTTGTCAGGGATGTGGAACCGGGAGAAGTGGTCACCATCTGTGAACAGGGGATCTGTTCCGATAAGAGCAGGTGTCTGCCTAAAGAAAAGGAAGCCAGATGTATTTTTGAATATATTTATTTTTCACGGCCGGACAGTATGATCGACGGTGTGTCCGTATATCATTCCAGGATCCTGGCCGGAAAATTTCTGGCAATGGATCATCCGGTGGAAGCGGACCTGGTAGTGGGCGTACCGGAATCCGGAAATGCTGCTGCGCTGGGATTTTCGCTGCAATCCGGGATTCCGTACGGGACTGCATTTGTAAAAAACGGATATGTCGGCAGGACCTTCATTAAACCGAAGCAGAGCAGCCGGGAGTCCGGCGTACGCGTGAAACTGAATGTTCTGACGGAAGCTGTGAAAGGGAAACGGGTGGTCATGATCGACGATTCCATCGTCAGGGGAACCACTTCCCACCAGATTGTTAACATGCTGAAAAGCGCCGGTGCAGAAGAGGTTCATGTAAGAGTAAGTTCGCCGCCGTTTCTGCATGAATGTTATTTTGGAACGGATATCCCTTTCAAAGATCAGTTGATCGCAAATAACAGAACGGTGGAGGACATTCGTAAGATCATAGGCGCCGATTCCCTGGGATATCTGGAATTTCACCGTTTATCCGAAATGGTAAACGGACTTCCCATATGCACCGGCTGTTTTAACGGAATCTATCCGATGGAACCGCCGAAGGGGGATATCCGCGGCGAATATGAAAAATAATGAAGAAAACGGAATATACGATGAGGTAGAAACAGAGAATGCCATGGGAACATAATGTGCCCATGACATTGTCGTTTAGAAAAGATAGTAAGTAAAAGGAGAGAGACAGAATGTACGATAAGTATCAAAGCCCGCTTTCGGAGCGATATGCCAGCAAGGAAATGCAGTATATTTTTTCGCCGGATATGAAATTTAAGACCTGGAGAAGATTATGGATCGCCCTTGCGGAAACGGAACAGGAGCTGGGACTGAATATAACGGACGAACAGATTGCCGAACTGAAAGAGCATGCAGAGGATATTAATTATGAGGTGGCGAAGGAAAGGGAAGCGCTGGTCAGGCATGACGTTATGTCCCATGTATATGCTTACGGAGTACAATGCCCGAAAGCAAAAGGGATCATCCATCTGGGAGCGACCTCCTGTTATGTGGGGGATAATACAGACATCATCATTATGACGGAAGCATTAAAACTGGTCCGGAAAAAATTATTGAACGTACTCAGCGAACTGGCAAAATTTGCAGATACTTATAAAGCGCAGCCGACGCTGGCTTTTACCCATTTCCAGCCGGCACAGCCCACAACGGTTGGAAAACGGGCAGCTCTCTGGATGATGGAACTGAAGCTGGATCTGGATGACCTGGACTACGTGATCGACAGTATGAGCCTTCTGGGCTGCAAAGGTACTACCGGAACCCAGGCAAGCTTTTTGGAGCTGTTTGAAGGAGACCAGGATAAGATCCGGCAGATTGACGGAAAGATCGCAGCAAAAATGGGATTTGAGAAATGCCAGCCGGTATCCGGACAGACCTATTCCAGAAAGGTGGATACTAGGGTGCTAAATGTTCTGGCAGGAATTGCGGCCAGCGCCCATAAATTCTCCAATGATATCCGTCTGCTCCAGCATTTGAAGGAAGTGGAAGAACCCTTTGAAAAGAATCAGATCGGTTCTTCCGCCATGGCATATAAGAGAAATCCTATGCGAAGCGAGCGTATCGCCTCCCTGGCCAATTACGTAATGGTAGATGCACTGAATCCGGCCATCACATCCGCAACCCAGTGGTTTGAGCGTACACTGGATGATTCCGCCAATAAGCGGCTGAGCGTGCCGGAGGCATTTCTGGCGGTAGACGGAATCCTGGATTTGTATCTGAATGTGGTAGACGGTCTGGTGGTATATCCGAAAGTCATCGAAAAACGTCTGATGGCGGAACTTCCGTTTATGGCAACCGAAAATATTATGATGGATGCGGTAAAAGCAGGAGGCGACCGACAGGAATTGCATGAAGAAATCAGAAAATTATCCATGATAGCCGGAAAGAACGTAAAACAGGAGGGACTGGACAATAATCTTCTAGAGCTGATCGCAGAAGATCCGAAGTTCGGCATGAGCCTGGAGGAACTGAAAAAGTCCATGGATCCGGCCCGTTATGTGGGACGTTCCAAGGAACAGGTAGAAGAATTTTTAGCAGAAGTGATTCAGCCGATCCTGGAACAGAATCAGGATTTATTAGGATTGACGGCAACGATCAACGTATAATTTGAGTGGAAAGGACAGAAAAACATGGGTGGATTTTTTGGAGTTGCATCTAAAAACGACTGTGTATTTGATTTATTTTTCGGAACGGACTATCATTCCCATTTAGGAACCAGAAGAGGAGGAATGGCAGTATATGGAGCTGACGGTTTTGACCGTTCGATCCATAATATTGAGAATTCTCCCTTTCGGACGAAATTCGAATCAGAGGTAAATGAAATGAAAGGATATATGGGAATCGGCTGTATATCCGATTATGAACCGCAGCCTCTCATCGTGCGTTCCCATCATGGAACGTTTGCCATTACTACGGTTGGTAAGATCAATAATACCGACGATATCGTAAAGAATATATTTGATACCGGACATTCTCATTTTCTGGAAATGAGCGGAGGTGACATAAATGCAACGGAGCTGGTGGCGGCTATCATCAATCAGAAGGAAAATATGATAGACGGTATCCGGTACGCCCAGGAGATCATAGAGGGTTCCATGACCATGCTCGTCATGACACCAAAGGGAATCTTTGCAGCAAGGGATAAGTGGGGAAGAACACCGGTGGCAATCGGTAAAAAAGAGGACGGATACTGTGCTTCTTTTGAAGCGTTTGCCTATCTGAACCTGGGTTATACGGATTATAAAGAGCTGGGACCGGGTGAGATCGTCATTATGACGCCGGAAGAGGTGAGGACCGTTGCCGCCCCGGGTAAGGATATGAAAATATGTACATTCTTATGGATATATTACGGATATCCTTCATCTGGTTATGAAGGCGTCAGTGTGGAGCAAATGCGATATAACTGCGGTGCGAAACTGGCAGGAAGGGACAATGTAAAGCCGGATATCGTAGCCGGAGTACCGGATTCCGGTACGGCTCATGCCGTGGGATATGCCAATGCGTCAGGAATACCTTTTTCCCGTCCGTTTATTAAATATACGCCGACCTGGCCGCGTTCATTTATGCCTACCATTCAGAGCAAGCGGGATCTGATCGCGAAGATGAAACTAATTCCTGTGCATGACCTGATCAAGGATAAGAGCCTGTTACTGATAGATGATTCCATTGTAAGGGGCACCCAGCTTCGGGAGACAACGGAATTCTTATATCAGAGCGGGGCAAAAGAGGTTCATATCCGTCCCGCCTGTCCGCCGCTGGTCTACGGCTGTAAGTTTCTGAATTTTTCCCGTTCTACTTCGGAAATGGATCTGATCACAAGAAGGGTGATTCAGAAGATGGAAGGGGAAAACGCAGAACAGGTGCTGCCGGAGTATACCGATCCGGAATCGGAACGGTATCAGGCAATGATCGAGGAAATCCGGAAGCAGCTTAATTTTACTTCATTGCGTTATCACCGGCTGGACGATATGATCGAGTCTGTTGGAATTGATAAGTGTAAGCTCTGTACCTATTGCTGGGACGGCCGGGAATAAGAGATCCCGGTCATTATGCCGGCAGCCGGAGACGGAAAGAAGCAGCTTCGGCTGCTTTTTTCTATAGGAAATCATGGATGAAGATCAGGTGAATATATGGGAAATAAAACAAGCGGGACGGAATTAAAACTGGATGACATTGTTTTTTCCGTAACGGTCATTCGGGAAAAAAGAAAATCGGTTACATTAAAGATTATATCCGGGACAAGATTACTGGTAAAGGCCCCTTTTGCTTTTCCAGTTAGCCGTATAGCGGAATTGCTGGAAAAAAAGAAAAAGTGGATCCTGGAACATGCCTCTGTCTTTACGGGGGAAGAAATGAAGCTGCTCCCTGACCGGTATACGGACGGAAGCAGGGTATATTATATGGGTGAGGAACATGAATTGAAGGTCAGATATAAAACGGAAACCGTGATTCAGAGAGCTGGTGGAATCATAACGGTTGAAACAGCAGATAGATCAGAAGATCATGTAAGGCTTCAGATGCTGGCATGGTATAAAGACCGGGCAGGAACAGAGATCAGAACTATGATTCGGAAATTTCTGCCCTATATAGGAGAATCAATCGGAACCATAAGGATTAAAAGCCAGAAAAGCCGGTGGGGAAGCTGTAGCGAGCTGGGAAATCTGAATTTTAACTGGCATTTGATCCTGTTGCCGGAAGCACTGATGGAATATGTGGTAGTACATGAATTGTGTCATTTGAAATATTTAAATCATTCGGCGGATTTCTGGAATTGTGTCAAACGGATTTTGCCGGATTACAGGGAGAGGGAAACCGAATTGAAAAAATATGGAGGACTGCTGTGTGATCCATATTAAATATCACTTGTGCGCAATCCTTAAAAGGATTATACTATTCAGGAAATCAGTTTATAGATATGGAGATGAATATAATTATGGAAAAAATAACAAGCTTTACCATTGACCATTTAAAATTAGAACCGGGAATTTATGTTTCAAGAAAGGACCATATCGGTCAGGAAACAATTACAACATTTGACCTGAGGATGACACGACCGAATTTTGAGCCGGTGATGAATACCGCAGAGGTACATGCCATGGAACATCTTGGTGCCACTTTTTTAAGAAATCATAAAGAATATGCGGACAAAGTCATATACTTTGGACCCATGGGCTGCCGTACCGGATTTTACCTTTTGCTGGCGGGAGATTTGGAATCTCCGGATATTGTGGGACTGGTTACGGAGCTGTATGAATTTATCAGCATGTTTGAAGGAGAAGTGCCGGGAGCTGCGGCAAAAGACTGCGGAAATTATCTGGATATGAATCTCCCCATGGCAAAGTATCTTGCGGAACGATATCTGCAGCGGACATTGAGAAATATTGATGAAGCACATCTGGTTTATCCGGAATAAAAATCAACAGAAAGGAAGAGGTAGTGATGATTGAGAAGAAGATCGGAATTATAGGAGCAATGGATGAAGAAGTCAGTAAGCTGAAAGACTGTCTGGAACATCTGCAGGTTACTACTGCGGCTGCAATGGATTTTTACGAGGGAAGCATGTGCGGAATGGATGTGGTGATCGTGCGTTCCGGTATCGGAAAGGTTAATGCGGCAATCTGTGCGCAGATCCTGGCAGACCGGTTCGGCGTAACGGCCATCATCAACACGGGTATTGCAGGTTCACTGAAAAACGAAATAAATATCGGAGATATCGTCCTGTCTACTGATGCCATACAGCATGATATGGACGCCGCCGCTTTCGGGTATGAACCAGGAGTAATTCCGCGAATGGAGACTTCGGACTTCCAGGCATCCCGGGAATTGATGGCGATGGCAGAAAATTCCTGCAAACAGGTATTGAAAGATAGCAGTGTGTTCTGCGGAAGAATATTGAGCGGGGATCAGTTTATATCGGATAAACAAAAGAAAGACTGGCTGGCTGATAACTTTGGAGGTTATTGTACCGAAATGGAAGGAGCCGCCATTGCCCAGGCCGCTTATCTGAATAGTATCCCGTTTCTGATCATCCGGGCAATATCTGATAAGGCGGATGACAGCGCCCATATGGATTATCCGGCCTTTGAAGCAATGGCTATTGAAAATTCCGTTCTTCTGGTGAAGGAGATCTTAAAGGAAATGAAGAAATCTTCAACGGTATAGTGCGATTTTCGGATTGGATTCCATCAGTTCATCCACGGTTACAAAGGTATAGCCCTGTTCCAGCAGGCTGTCTATGATCTGAAGTGCGGCATCCACAGAAGTATCAAAGATATCATGCAGCAATATTACATCATTTTCTTTGACTTTTTTTACGACATGGGAGACAACGGAGTTTGTATTTAATACGCTCCAGTCCCTTGGATCAACGGTCCAGAGAACAGGGACCAGGTCTGAACTGGCGGCCAGAGTCTTGTTATACAGGCCGAATGGCGGCCGGATATACCGGACATTTTCACCGGTGATGGAAGATAAGATATCGTTGGTCTTATGGATTTCTTCTATGGCTCTTGTGGAACTGATACAGGTAAGCTGCACATGGCTGTAGGTGTGATTGCCGAGCAGATGGCCTTCATCGTGTATCCGTTTTATGACTTCCGGGTAACGTTCGGCCGATTCCCCTATAATAAAAAAGGTTGCTTTTACATTTCGCTGAGCGAGTCCGTCCAAAAGTTTTAAGGTATAAACCGGATGGGGCCCGTCGTCAAATGTAATGGCAATCTTTTTTTTCCGCGGCAGGGCTTCGGAGAGATTGGAGGAGGATTCCGGTTCACTAGAGAAGGATTCCGGTTCCGTTGCAGTTATGGAGGTAACGCCGTCTGAGGTTTTCCGGCTCTGATAAAGCATACCGACGCATAGCAGAAATAAGAATATACCCAGGTATGTAAGCAGCGGCAAATACTGTTTTTTCATGAATAACACCTCATTGCATATGAAATTTCCCGGATTCCGGTGAAAAATTCATATGATATTTAACAGGAAAGCTATGTTATCAGTATATGAGTTGAAATGGTATAATATTTCGTTTTTTATAAATACTATCTATATGAAAACATTGCTGAATCGAAGTTTTATCAAACAAATAAAGTCTTTTATCATGATTGCCGTTGCCTCGGTGTTCTACGGAATGGGAATCGCGCTGTTCCTGGACCCGAATAATCTGGCTTCCGGAGGACTTTCTGGAATTTCCATCATCATTAACAGGGTTACGGGAATCGAAACGGGAACCATGATATTTTTATTGAATATCCCGATCATGATCATCGGATGGTGGAAATTCGGTGGAAAGTTTATGCTGTCTACGATCTTTGCGATCATAATGACCTCAGGGTTTATTAATTATTTCAGTCTGTTTGAAAAAGCCACCGATGACCAGTTTCTGGCGGCAGTGACCGGCGGTGCCCTGGTGGCGGTCAGTATCGGGATAATATTCCGGGCGGGAGCTACCACAGGAGGAACCGATATCATTGTCCGCCTGATCAAACTCAAATATAAACACATGAAAACCGGCGGGGTATTTCTGATTCTGGATATGCTGGTGGTGGCGGCTTCCCTTCTGGTATTTAAAAACATCGAATCAGCCCTGTATGCGGCGGTGGCAGTCATGGTGTGTTCCTATACGATGGATCTTGTATTGTACGGACTGGATGAGGCAAAGCTGTTTTATGTGATCAGCAGGTCCGGGGAAAAGGAAACGGAAATCGTAAAGGAACTGCTGCTGAAACTGGAGGTAGGGGCAACGTATCTGGAAGCTGCGGGAACCTATTCGGGAGAGCAGAGAAGGGTGATCCTTTGTGCTGTAAGAAAACAGCAGCTGCCTGCGGCAAAGGAAATCGTCAGAGGGATTGATGATGAAGCGTTTATGATCGTTACGTCTGCCAATGAGATATTGGGGGAAGGATATAAGAGCCATCATGGGAGCGGATATTGACAGGGGATTGATTCGGAACTGCTTGACAAAAGAACGGATATATAATAATATTAAAAAAACAGAAGACAAAAAGTTTATATTAAAGGCGTAGAATGAGAGATAGGGCAAACCATTGGAAACATTGGGACGCAAAGCTTGGAGTCTAATGTATGAAGGATAGTTGTGGGGATCAGTTTCATGATTATATTTTTACGATGACAGTTCGGCTGCAATAAATATTGTATTTATTGCAGTCTTTTTTTGCGTAAAAATAATAAATGTTGAGAATATACGAAAGGGAGATTATTTTTATGGACAAAGTATTATTAAATTTAAACACAGGAAAAGGAAGAATCATCAGAAGGATTATATCCTGTCTGCTTGTAGCAGCAATTTTTGCCACAAGCTTAAGTTTTGATGCGTTCAGCAAAAAGACAGAAGCAGCAGGCGGGTATGGGGCGATCTGCGTCGAAAATAGTTTGCCAAAGTAGAAATGATGAGGTTTTTGGAATAATAAGCACTTTATTTTGTGGTATATTGTGTCGAATAAAGTGCTTATTATGCATTGCTTTGATGCTGTATTGACAGTTAATTGAGCAAAAAATGAATGATGATTTTTTAAACAAAGAAAATTTATGAAGTAATTAAAAGAACTTATGTTCGGGAAAACGATTGAAGAAACAGCGGTAATATGATATGCTTTTATTATAGAAAATAAGATTTTGATTAGTACTGTACGGGAGGAAATGGATGGCAAAAAACAAAGTAAT
>CAJTPF010000034.1 GCA_910578175.1 uncultured Lachnospiraceae bacterium | reverse complement strand
CAATACTACACAAGTAGAAAAGTTGAAAATCCATTTCTTTCTACTTTTCTACTTGTGTAGCATATCCCAAATATAAGTTTTTTATCTTCATCACATAACCTCAAATATACCATTCCTTCCTTATCTTTATCTTCTGTATAAATCGTATATTCTCCAAAATCGATATAATATTTTGTTCCCGTATCGGTTATAATATTTTCAAGGTTTGTCTGAATCTCTTGTTCAAGCCATTTTCCATCCTCTATCCATGAACCAACTTCTCCTCTAAAATTAATATTATAATCCACGATTTCACCATCAATATAATCAAAAAAATCTTCTATATCTTTCCGTAATTTGTCCTCATTGCGAGAATACTGATTAAACAATTGTTCAATACCATCTACATCTTTCTCATTGATGTATCGTATGAGTTTTTTACTGACTTCCTCAGCGTGTTTCTGATTATCTGCTTTGTTTTCAAGCACTTGTGACACTGCACACCCTGCACTACTAACACCTAACAGACAAGCTAAAATCACGAATAGCCACTTTTTCATTCATGTACCTCTGCATATTTCCATTTTGCTTGAATGCTGCACAAGTAGAAAAGTTGAAAATCCATTTCTTTCAACCTTTCTGTTCTGAACTATCTAAGAATAATTTTTACATATAGCATATCCGGCATAATTTTTTTTTGTTCTCATCATATAATAACAAAAGTAATATCCCTCCTTCTTTGTCTTTATCTTCCGTATAAATCATGTATTCCCTAAATCGAATATGATATCTTTTTCCTTTATCAGTTATGATATTTTCAATCTTGGTTTCCGTCTTCTGCTCTGTCCATGTTCCATCTTCAATAGAAAGACTGACCTCTCCCCAAGTAATAATATAATCCAAAATTTCACCATCGATATGATCAAGAAAATCTTCTATGTCATCCCGCAAATTTTCCTCATTTTGAGAATATCGATTAAACAATTGCTCTATTCCATCTACATCTTTTTCATTTATGCAACGTATGAGTTCCTTACTGATTTTTTCAGCATGCTTCAAATTCTCCTTCCTATTGTCTAACGCTTCCACCATTGCACAACCCGAACTAATAATTCCAATAAAACATATCATAATAATAATTAAATATTTTTTCATCAATAATCCCCCCACATAAACCACACTGTATGACCATCTTCATCAAAAATTAAATATTTTGTTTTAGTATTTTCATCATCATTATCACTTATAGCAACCTCAAGTGCCTCATACATTTCCATATCCTCCTTAAAATCAATCTCTCCAATCAAAATCATATCCTTTGCTTTCGGCTTATCAAAATCCGGATTAAATCCGGTAATCCACCATTGCGGTTCCTCCGGCTCCCAACAGAAAATGTTATCGATGTCTGTAGAACTGTAATAATTATATAAATATAACTTCATGGACAAAGCACAGCTTTTATCCACCTCCCAATGGTCCATTCCAATAGGCGTATACGGAATTTCCAATCGCTTAGGATTCGTATATATTCCTATCTCAGCACCGCTTCCCAGATTCAAATAATCTCCCCGCCATGCCCAAATCATATAGTCTTCACCATTGCAGCTAAATTCAAGTTTTTTCTGTCTCATATTTCCGGCAGTACCAATGTGAAATATTAAATCATACAAATCATTATACCCCCCAATCGACTGCCATGTATTAAACTGCGAATGAACGGCAATCCCCTTTTCATCCATCCGAAACATCAGCGCTCTCGATCCTAATCCCGTAAATATTTCACTCCAGTTCCAGTCAAGAATATTCCAACTGAATCCCGGATCAAATTCATACCAGGAATCCAGATCATGCGCCACTCTGCTCCCTGACCGCACCTGTCTGATCTGTTCCTTCCACAATCCTGCCGGCCCGTTCACAATCATCGGTTCCGGATCCTTCGGTGCAATCTTTTCCGTTCCCTTCATAACCGGCTGGCCATCCAGCAAACCGTCTCCGTCCGAATCTTTCAGATTCGGATTACTCTTCATTTCAAAAATATATGCCTTGACTTTTACAGGTATATTAAATTGGTCAAATACCGTATTCAACCAGAACGCCGGTACCGCATTCATCTCCTCGCCGTCTGGCAAGCCGTCATTATCGGTATCCGGATTGAACGGATCTGTGTAAATAACCGTACCATTTGATAATTTCATTCCAGATATTTCAAAAATATCCGGAATACCATCCTGATCACTGTCACGGCTGTCAATCTTCTGATTTATAATTATATCGTTATATATATCAACCAACTGCTCTGCCGTAACTGCCTTAAAATATTCTCCACCGGTCTGTGCTGCAATGTTACGCAGTAATACATTATCCGATGAGCTGCCAATATATACGGTATTGATCACTACTCCTGCTGCTCTGGCTGCCTCTATTACAGAAGTATTAATGGAAGACTGTCCGTCGCTTACCAGTAATATCATCTTTTCCGAATCACGTCCTGCTGCATCCAACAAATCAAGAGACACGGAAACCGCCTGATTAAAACCGGTTCCTCCACTGGAATATATTTTTTCAATCGCAGATTTTAAATCCGGCAGGGAATCCGTTAACTCACAGGTCACACCGGCTGTTGAATCAAATAAAACGATTCCGGTTCTGTCATTTGTTCTCTGTGCTTCCACAAAGTTTTCCGCCGCCAGTTTTCTATAGCATGTTATCTTAGAATAAGCAGAACCGGGATACAGGCTATTCTTTACAATATATTCAAAGTTCGGATCATTTCTGCTCATACTGCCGGAACAATCGATAGCGATTACAGTATCATACATACTATCTGAAGAACCGGAGTAATCAATTTCCATTCTCCAGGCTTCAAACCATTCCGTTTTATCTACAATCATATATTTGCTAAAATGACTGACTACTGCCGAAACGGTTCTGTTTCTCTCATCTACAACCGTTTCCTGTTCCACATATCTGTCATTCTCTTCATCATACCATAGGATCAGCAGATTTGATAATACAATATCTTTTTCAGTCAGATAAAAACTGATGATTGCGGTATCAAACTCCGATGTACTTGTTATTTCAACCGGAACCCCTACCAGCCCTGCAGTTTCCGATACAAACATATCTTTTCCGTACAAATCTTCAATCGATGTTGTACTATTTATATATCCCGTACCCTCAAAGGATATAGCGACACGGGATACTTCCGTTTTCTCTCTATTGGATATGTCTGCATTTAAATTTTGATATATCTTTTCATCGCAATCCAGAATCCCGTTATCATCCGTATCCGGCAACAGCGGACTAAATCCTAATGCTATCTCATCACCATCCATTAATGTATCTCCGTCTGTATCGTTATTAACGGGACTGGAACCTGAAACAGAAACCTCATATCCGTCCGTCAGACCGTCTTCATCACTGTCCGCATTGCAGGGATCGGTTCCAAGAATCATTTCTTCCCGATTGCTCAAACCGTCATTATCATTATCAACTTCCCCGTCGGATGTTCCGCTGACCAGTGAATCATATTTCATTGGATTACTTTTTGTAAAATAGATTTCCTGTGCATCGGTGAGACCGTCGTTATCGCTGTCAATGCTTTTTTCATCAAATCCAAGCAAAATTTCATGGTAATCGGATAAACCGTCTCCGTCACTATCCTTTTCATAATCTATCGTATACCTGTTTACAGTGGAATCACCTTCATTATTCCAGTCTCTGACTTTCACACAGTTTTTTCCATTCCTGTAATCATCATAATTCAGCAAGGCAGAACAATTCCACAAAGTATTATTGTTTCCTCTCCAAAACCTTAATTCTGTTGCTCCCTCATCTTCCATTGTTATTATGTATGCATAAATATGTTCTTTTACTTCCCAGTCAACTACTTTTGGTTGGTAAAAAGACAACTCTGGCGCCGGCAGCCGGATATCATTACCATTATTCTCCTCCTTAGTGGCCGCCGTAAAATTCACATACAGAAATGCATTTTCCTGTTTCCACACGGAAAACCCGGATATATCAAGATAAATAACATCTCCGGCATGAAAATACCCTTCGTTTTCTTCCGAAACAGCGTCCCAATGACCATACTCGCTGCCATCTGCATAATAGGCATTATTCGCACCCCTGCCTCCTGCACTCCATGAATTCCACTGTTTATTTTTTTCCGCATCATACCGGTTAAAGGTAATGTTACAGGCGCTTTCCGGCACTTTTACTTTCCAGGTAACCAAGTCCTGACTTGTCATTTCATAACGTATATGTCCGTTTGTGTTATCCACTAATTCCATAACCGCTTTATCGTTTTTAATCCATTTTTCCTGAGTATTATCAACAAAATATATGGTTACCACACCTGACGAAGCCGCCGCACTTGTATAAAAACAATTCATTGGTATGCAGTCCAACATAATTGTTAAAACAAGAATATAAGATATAACTCTTGTAAATACAAAATGTATACCATTATAAACAAAAAAATCTCCCTTTCCCTTTTTCTTCCTTATCATACTTTTATCCTCCATTCCAAAAACCTTTACGTATGTTACTAAATACAGTATAAATTATTTTACTTCTCCTGTCAATAACTGTATTATTTAATCTTTCATCTTCTGCTAACTAAAATGCTTATAATTCAAATCCCAGTTCCTTTAGCATTTTCATATCATTTTCAATGGTTATTCCCGCCGTGGTAAGCATATCTCCGGATATTGCCGCGTTGGCTCCGCTCTCAAAGCACTTCCTGCCCTTATCTTCCATCAGTCCTCTGCCGCCAGCCAGTCGGATAAATCCGTCCGGTACAATAAAACGGAAAATTGCCACGATCCTTCTCATATCGGATACGGTAAGCCTCTGGTTATCTTCATAAGGTGTTCCCGGAATCGGATTCAGCATATTCACCGGTATGGAACGGATTCCCAGATCACGAATATCCAGAACCATATCTATTCTGTCTTCCATAGATTCTCCCAATCCCATGATTCCACCGCTGCATACCGTAAGTCCTGCCCGTTTTGCCGCTTTGATAGCTGATACTTTGTCATCATAACCATGTGTGGTGCAGATATTCGGAAAATTGTTTCGTGACGTCTCAAGATTATTATGTATTCTGCTCACTCCGGCTTTTTTGATTTTCTCAAAAGATTCCTCATCCAACAGCCCAAAGGATGCACACACCTCGATATCCGCTTCTTTTTTCAAATCTGATATACTGTCACACATCCGTTCTATTTCTGCATTATTCAAACATCTTCCTGATGTTACCAGGGAATACCGCCCCACTCCGCGCTCACTGTTATACTTTCCCTGTCTGATGATTTCCTCTTTATCCAGCAAAGGATATTCTTCCGCCATAGTATGATAAAAAGCAGACTGGGCGCAATATTTGCAATTCTCTGAACATTTTCCGCTTTTAGCATTAATAATCGTACATAAATCAAAATAATTTCCGCAAAAATATTTTCTGATTTCATTAGCCGCCCTGCATAAGCACTCTAAATCTGCTTTTGCCAGTTTTAATGCCTCTGATTTATTTATTAAATATCCCTCTATTATTTTGTTTTTTAATTCAAAAACAAAATCTTCCGTTTTCATTTCTTTGTTCATATATTTTTCCTTCTATATATTCTAGTTTTGGTATAAAACCACCGGCATGATGAATGATCGTTCCGGCGCCAGATATAGTATAGAATGACAGCCTGTACATGTCAACCAATTATTTGTAGTTAGTTGACATATTATATTGAATTGCCGCCGCAATAAAAAGCCCTCCAATATCAGACGGAGCCTGATATCAGAGGACTTATCACATTTCATTCCTGTCAGATTCTATTTTTTATAATATTAAATAGCTTAACGGTAAGATGACCACTGTCCGTTTCCATTGTCATAAAGACTTCCGTTACCGTTAAACGTCATGTCGCCTGTCTGTGAGCCTGCTCCATTATTAAATATGATGTTATCATATCCGTCCGGCACAATATATGACCAGATATTATTGCCTTCGTATGTCATCTTCACTCCAGGCCATGCCTGAACATTTCCGTTTCCGTTCCACATATAACAGTAAACGGTTGACCAGTTTGCACTATTCTTCAGATAAACCTTTACATATGCAGATGTCGTTTCTTCTTCGCTTTCTTTTTCATCAGTTGTAGGTTCTTCCGCATATTCGGACCAGTTTCCGCCAGCATTATTATAAATATATCCGAATCCCGGCACTGTCAGATCCGAAGTCTGTGTTCCTGTTCCGTTGTTAAATATAATATTCTTATAATCTTTATTCACCCAATATTTCCAAATATTATCGCCTACATATTCCATCTTCTCTCCAGGCCAAGGCGCTGCATTGGTATTATCATCCACCCATGAGTAGCAATACATATCCTTCCAACCTGCATCGTTACGTACATAGACCGGATACATTCCTTTCTGTTCACTTTCAGTTGTTGTTTCTTCTTCCGTATCCGGTTCCGTCGGTTTTGATCCGGTCGTCTCCTCTTCCGTGCTGGTTTCAGGTTCGGTTGCTTCTTCCGTACTGGTTTCCGGTTCTGTTGTTTCTTCTTCTGTAGTGGTTTCCGGTTCCTGTGGTTCCGTTGTCTCTTCTTCTGTCTGATATTTCTCCCACTGACCGGAACCATTATCAAATAAATAATGATTGCCCGGCAGGTTCAGGTCTGCAGTCTGGCTGCCGCCGTTATTAGAAAATATTACATTCGGATAATTAACATCGGAAGCATAACAATATGTATTATTCCCAATGTATGTCATCTTTACGCCCGGCCAGGTCTTATTACTGGTAGTTTCATCTGCCCATGCATAACAGTATACATCTTTCCAGCCTGCAGTATTTTTCATATATATCTTATATGTTCCCTCAGGACTTTCAAATGATTCGTTTTCAGAAGGAGTTTCCTCCTCTTTGATCTCAAACTTATTTTTATTATAAACATGTTTTGTAATATAAGTCACGGAACCGTTGCTTGCTGTTAATGTAAGTTTAATGGAATTACCATATTCAACATCATTACCGATGGTAATAGTCGTGCTTCCAGTATAACTGTGTACTTTACCGTTGTCGATCTGATATGTTCCTGATGTAGCGTTTGCCAGTCCCAGCGTAACCTGTACAGTCTCTTCCGTAATGGTACCGCCTTTTACGGATACTGTATTGGAAGGAACTGCATTAGTATTGTATACAACTGCAATACCGTCCTCGCTCTCAACAGTTCCACTGATCACGCCGCCGGAAACGGTGAACGTATTTCCGGTTACACGGTCTGTATATGTACCATCCCGCATACTGCGCGCCTGAAGGCTGACATCTCCCGGTCCGTCCATTTTTACGATAACAACGCCAGTCGTACCGCGCTCGATATAAACCGCGGAGCCGTTGCTGGACAAGCTTTCACTCTGTCCGATAAATGCATTATGAAAATTATTTACTGCCGATACGGACGGATCACACCAGGTCATGGTTCCTACATCACCCATTTCCGTCTGTACCAGGTTGGATGTATCTTTTTTATTGCCATTCTCATCCAATAACTGATCGGAATAATAAGAGCGTGCCAGGAACAACGCCGCTGCATCTTTTCTGCAGCCTACAATTGCCCATGTCCGCTTAATCATATCGTCATCTGCCAGATAGGAAGAACCGCCGCCAACATAAGTATCATGGGATTCATTCCATACCACTACCTTATCCGCCTGATAAGCATATCCGCCGTTTGCTGCACTGCTGGCATTTCCATAACGAACATCATTTCTTTTATTATCGCCTGTGGCATTATCTGTTACAGACATATATTTTGTATAATTGGATATATCAAAATTGTCTCCGACCGTATTCAGTATTTCTCCATATATAAACAGATCATGATCTGCATATGCACGGATACCGTTAATCACATTTGGCCAGAAATCACTGGCAAGGTCTGCCGAATCATCCGGTGTTTCAATATGTTTTGCCGCATCGAAACGGAATCCGTCTGCACCGCAGTCTACACATTCTTTCAGAAGATTTAACACCATCTGCTGAACTCTTGCATCCGAGGTATTTAAGTCCGGCATACCTATGGTTCCGTGAGTAAGATGATTTCTTCCGTCGCTCATCCAGCACTGCAGGTCATTGATATGCCAGTATGTCGGATCCGTAAGCATTTCCGGATTCCAGTAGGTCCCTATCTGATCCGTAATATCGCTCATGGAATTCTTCCATCCGGTCTTATTACCCATATGGTTTGCCACGATATCAACGATAACCTTTACTCCATACTTCTCTGCTTCCGCACACATCTGAGTAAACTCTTCTTTGGTACCGAGCCATGATTGTCCGTTATCACAGATTGAAAATGTGACCGGCTGATACAGTTTCCACCACTGTCCGTCATTCGCGCCGCATCCGTTCGGCGTTCCCACATTAGTATCAACATTTCCGGCATAGGTATAATCCTTCGGCTGTTGTACCGGCGATGTCTGAATCGCACTGTAACCGGCCTGTGCTATTTCCTGCATATGGTCTTTTATATTGTTATAAGACCAGTTCCAGCAATGCAGGATCACACCGTCCTGAACGTTCTGTGCCAGATTATAATCTACCTTCTCCGCTGCCTTGTCTCCTCCGGCATAGGTTTCCGATGTATATCTGTACAAAGGAATAAATAATACTGCAACCATAAGTATTGCAGCCATGCGTAACCATTTACGCTTTTTTGATAGAATTTCCATCATTGTAAAAACCTCCATTTTTCTTAATAACTACTGCAGAGTATGAATTTGGTCATTTTTAACAAAATATCATCTTCTGCTTTCGCCAACTTATCTGTTTCCCACACAGATTAATTTTATTATGATATATACATATATAGTTTGTCAACAAAAAAATTGTTATTATTATACAATTTTTTGTCATTATTATACATATGCTACGGTAAAATATGACCGGCAGCCAGGTAAAGCCGATACCAATCCTCTCTTGATAACATAATATTTACGCCATTTACGATCTCCTCCAGGCGTTTTTCATTCATGGTTCCTGCGATTATCTGGATCCGGGCCGGATGGCGCAGAAGCCATGCGGATGCTATGGCCGTTTTACTGACGCCATATTGGTCCGCCAGATCCTGCAGGACATTGTTCAGTTCCGGATAACAGCCGTTTTCATTATCTATAAAAAATCCGGCGGAATTTCCCGACTGAAACGGCGACCATGCCTGAACCGTAATATCTTTTAACCGGCAGTAATCCAGAATGCTTCCGTCCCTGTCTAAAGACCCCTCCGTAACCATGTTCACTTCCAGCCCTGCGGCTACCATATTCGAAAACGGAATGCTGAATTGAAGCTGGTCGACAAGGATCTCCTGCTTTACGCATTTTTTCAGCAATTCTATCTGGGACGGTCTGTGATTGGAAACCCCAAAATTCCGTACCTTACCGGATCGTTCCAGTTCGTCAAATGCTTCCGCAATTTCTTCCGCTTCCATCAGTGCATCCGGACGATGCAACAGCAGGATGTCCAGATATTCCGTATTTAACCGTTTTAATATTCCCTCTGCCGCGGAAATAATATATTGTTTTGAAGAATCGTACTTTATTCCGGGCTGTATTCCGCACTTCGACTGAAGTATGATAGTTTCCCGAACCCCGGAGGTCATTGGAAACGCCTTGGAAAAACGCCTTTCACATTCACCGTTTCCGTATATATCCGCATGATCAAAAAAATTAATGCCTAACTCCAGACATTTTTCAATATATGCCTCCGCCTGTCCGTGTTCCAGTACACTCATCCTCATACATCCTAAAGCGATCACCGGAACCTGCAGTTTTCCGGCTCCTAATTTTATTGTTTTCAATTTTCCAACCTCCTGTCACATAAATTCTTCGGTCCATCCGTCCTCATCCCTGCCGAATTTCCGGCCGGCTTCCGCATGAATAAAAGCCAAAATATCCGGCTGGATATTGCAAATGGTATTTAATCCGCAGATACTGATATTATCTGCATTATTTATATATTCATCCGATTCATCGCCGACAAAAAATCTCCATCCGCTGTCCGGAAAACCCTCCTCCGGTTCTTCCCGATACATATAAGCGATATTCTTTTGTTCCAGGGCTTTCTTTGTTATCAGGCAGCCGGGATTCCTTCCGCCTGATAAATCTGCCCATTCCCTTTCTTTCGGCATATACCACTGAAAACTCTGCCATACTCCTTCTTCCAGCAGATGTTTTATGAGCTTCAGATTGATATCAAAAAAACCGCTGACATCGGAATCATAACGTCCCATGTAATATACGGCGCCGCACAAACAGCTTACGGCATATTCTTCAAAGGAATGATAAAATACCTGCGCCTGGCGCACCCATTCATCCGTGATCTGCCAGAATTCTTCATCCGAAAGGATCCCGCATGCCGCCGCCTTTCTGCAAAGACCAATCCTTTCGTTAATATCCCATGCATAAAATCCCTTTTCCTTTACGATCGGGTAAAAATTCTCCGCCAGATGTCTGCATTTCTCGAACCCTTCTTTCCCGGCCGGCGTTAACTCTTTTAAATCAAACAGCGGGGCTTTGCTCCAAAAGGTCATGAACTGCTGATATTCTCTGCTTCCGGAATATTCTTCATAACAAAATTTTAAAAGTGTATCTTTATCCCCGATTCCAAACAGCCGCTTCATGTGCTCCAAAGCCAGTTCTCTGGATTGGATACCGTCACAGTGATACAATGCTTCATACCCCATATGCTCCGGTATTCCCGGCATCATCCTGCAGCTGGAAATCCCGCTTAACAGCAGTGTAAATGTCTTTCTGTCGGTTTGATTTGTGTTACGACTTTTCTTTTTGTGTTCAAATTCTGCTTTAAAATCTGTAATAGCTTTAACAATATTATTCATATTTTACCTTTCTCCATAATTTCTTTCAACCTTACCCATTTTCTGTTGTTATTACAACTCATTATAACATTCTTAAAATCGTTATGCTATATTATTTATCCTTTATTTTAATAGTTTTATTCGAATCATATAATATGTGTCTGTAAAAAAAGGAGCTGCTGCTTCAACAGTTAATTACCCTGCTTTTGCAACAGCTCCCTTCTTCTTGAACATTCCCTTAAGCTATATCATACATAGATTTCCCATTTTCAATACCCACTAATAACAATTCTAAGGTTTGCGGATTCGTATTCCTGTATTTTAAATGGTAAAAAATCTGCGATATATTTTTAATAATTATTTCTTCATTTCCCTTTGCATATTTTGTACATTCATCCATACAGCCAGCCGCCTGAAGCAATAGTGAAAGCGCAAACTGTTCATTTATATATATGTAATCTTTATTACAACCTTCTATTAACTGAAACGGTTTTCTTTTTAGACACCATGAAGCAGTATATGCCATAAGTTTTATATAATTAACTAATGATATATCGTGAAAATATTTCAATCTTGCAATATCAACCAAAATATCAATAAAACAGTTTTCAAATATTGTTTCATCAAAATATACTTTGCCTTCAAGTTGTTTCTCCTCATAAAACTTCTCTGCCAGACTATGAATCAATAAACCAACATTAAAAATATACTCGTCAGAAAAAGCACTGTTTAACTCCTCTTTCAAGCTTTTAAACTCCTTAGTATCCATATTAATTTACTCCTGCTTTTATATGTTTTTCATAAGATCAGAAATTAAATCTGACATTTTTTTCATTTCTCTGTATTTTTGAGAGTTACTTATTTTGTTTATAATACTCTTTTTTATTTCTTCATCTTTACATAGTTTAATCTCATTCAAAATATAATCATACACTTCATTTTCATTAATAACACCTTTTGACATTGCATTTTCAAAATTCTTAATATAGCTATTAATAAATGTCCCCATCTCATCAGCCATGCCTGCAGAACGATTCATAATACTTAAATATGCATTTATCATTTCATTTGATAATTTATATGGGTAACGTAATTTATGGTCAATTTCACTCCAAGCCTCTTCAAATAAGGTTCTAACCTGTACCTCTACGTAAATACCATCATTATCCTTAATTAAATAATGCACAGATCTATATGGCTTTTCCTCAACAATCCTTACTTTTCCTTCATAAAGCAGTGGTGAGTCTCCTAAACGTATATACGCAAAAGGTTCTTCTGCAAGGTGTTTCTCATATTTCTCCATTATAAATTTATGAACACCAATCCAGTCTTCTTTAAACAGGAGCAATATTCTAATTCCAATTAAATCAGTTATACATTCCGAATAGTTTCTCAGTGAAATCGCACTGCCTTGTTTTAAAAATTTTGAATTTTTCCTTATGATTTTTTCTATTAAATGATTGGTTTCTTTTACCCTATAACCTAAAGAATGAACATCTGAGCACTGCTGAAATACTTCAGCATATTTTCTTACCGTACTCTGATGTTCATCCTTTGTTTTTTCAAAATTATTTGCTATTTTATCTAATTCGTCCCATGTCAACATTGACTCTCGAAACTGTTCTTCTGATATATTAAATTGTGCCAAAAAACAACTCTGTTCTTCCCGTGTTAGAAACATTTCTCGCCCTATCCCTTACAAATTGCAGCATCTATCAAACCAGAATTTAACAAACTGACATATGAAACTAATTGTTTTTCAATGAAGTCTAAACCAATTTCTGGTCCCATATTCGGCTGATTGTCTTTTTCAAATTTATCATCACCCAATTTTTTCATAAATCCTTCTATAAATTCACTTGACTTCTTCATCATATACCACCTCTTTGTTCAATTCAACATTATATTTACTATACATTATATACAATCGTAAAGTCCTTTGTCAAAAAGTACTTTTTAATAGTATAATACACTCTACTATTATTATGCAACTACTTTTTATTTTTATCCTTCATTAATCTAGTATTTATCTTCGACCATACTTTCATCATCTATTACAGTCTCTTTATTATAATCTCTGAGTATACTGTTCAATGCCGAAATTCTGATATCACACATCTCTATATCCTCACTTATAGACTTAACACCATATTTTATCGCAGTGGATAGGCTACAATAAACTGGACAAATTTTTTAAGGTCATATAATATAAAACCAATAAACAAAGGAGCAGCCAATATGACCGAAACAAAACAAAAAAGAAAACCACGGAAGTACACAGATGAATTTAAGCAGCAGTTAGTAGATTTATATCATTCTGGCAAACGCAGATGCGATATCTGCAGGGAATACGATATTGCCCATTCCC
>CAJTPF010000033.1:14666-14883 GCA_910578175.1 uncultured Lachnospiraceae bacterium | reverse complement strand
AATCGAAGCAGAACACTAAGAACTTCCAATCTGCCTTCCGCACATTCGAACCGCCTTCCCCGGACAGAACTGCTGTGCGTTGGATAAATTTCCAATAGAAAGCCACAAAGCTCTATCAGCTGAATAGTAGAATTGAAAGAGAATGATGTATTCTGTAAATTTGGCAGTAAACAGCAGAAGCGGAAGCCTTCGGGCACAGGTTGGCGACTTTCGGAAA
>CAJTPF010000033.1:0-14638 GCA_910578175.1 uncultured Lachnospiraceae bacterium | reverse complement strand
AACACCCAGCTATTGTCTGACACGAGGTCAGACAAAGTCAGCAGTTGAGGCACGGATGCCGAATTGCTGACGATAGCGTCCGCCTGAGAATACCTGCCGCAGAACACTTAGAACTTCCTGGCTTTTGTAGAGGAGCCAACCTGTGCCCGAAGGCTTCCGCTTCTGCGTCCGGCTGGTCAAATCTCCAAAACAGCCTCCACTTGAAGCAATTCTGCCCGAATAGTTCAAAAAAACGAGCCCCATTGAAAAGAGGCTCATTTTCTTTTTAGCGGATTCTCTCCGGAAATCCCACTTTTTTCTGTACTTTCCGCAGTGTTTTTAATGCGTAATAATTGGCTTTTTCATCATTTGCCTTTATAATGCCGTCAATATACGTCTTTTCTTTTGACAATTCGTTAAACTTTTCCTGTACCGGTTTTAACAGATCTGCCACAGCTTCTCCCACTGCCAGTTTAAACTCTCCGTATCCTTTTCCGTCAAATTCTTTCTCCGTTTCTTCTGTTGTCTTACCGGTTACGGAAGAATAAATATCGATCAGATTCCTGATCCCAGGCTGGTCTTCCGAATATCTGACACAGGCTTCCGAATCCGTAACAGCACGCTTAAACTTCCGGATAATGGCATCCGGCTCATCCATCAGATAGATGCTGGCATTGGGATTCTCATCGGATTTGGACATCTTCTTTGCCGGATCCTGAAGACTCATGATCTTCTTTCCGGTCTTACCGAGATATGCTTCCGGTATGGTAAATACGTCTCCGTAAATTCCGTTAAACCGTTGCGCAATGTCTCTGGTAATCTCTAAATGCTGCATCTGATCGATCCCCACCGGAACGACATCCGACTGGAACAGCAGAATATCCGCCGCCATCAGTACCGGATAGGTAAACAGACCAGCATTAATATTATCCGCATGTTTAGCCGCCTTGTCTTTAAACTGCGTCATACGGTTCAGTTCCCCCATATAGGTAAAGCAGTTCAGGATCCAGCTCAGTTCCGCATGACCCGATACATGGGACTGATAATAGATACAATTTTTCTCCGGATCCAGCCCCGCCGCAATATACAGCGTGAGCAGATCCCTTGCTCTCTTTCTCAGTACCGCCGGGTCCTGTCTGACCGTAATGGAATGTAAATCCACAACGCAATAAAATGTCATATATTCATCTGCAATATCCACCCAGTTCTTTAATGCTCCCAGATAATTTCCGAGAGTCAGAGTTCCGGTTGCCTGCATTCCGCTAAATAATGTCTTCTTTCCGTCTAACATGGTTCCTCTTTTCCGCCTTCCGTGACTATTCCTTATTTGATCATTCCTATGGAGGAAATGATCCGATTACCATATACTTTAAATATATTTCACGGTTTTGTCAATTAATTTCTAACTTACCCGCCGGATTTGCTGTAAATATCTTAATTTCTTTATTTCCTCTGCATCGGGTTCTTTTATCTCCACGATCTTTGAACCAACTGAAATACTGATACTGTCTGCTTTTCTGGCTATTTTCTTAATATCTGCAATTTTATAAACCTGCATGATAACCTGATTCAGGATCAGATAATTTTGCGTCAGCACTACCCGCTCCCCGTTTATCCCTGCCTCCGAACCAGTATACTCGTACAGAAATCTCCGGATACCGTCTTTATTTTCCGTATCTGCCGCCAGGCAACGGTACGGAGCCGTAATCCGCCAGATGATATGAGCCGGGACAACAATGCAGCACACCAGCAGCAAAACGGAAAGCTCTATCAGAACCGTTTTATCTTCTTTGACATTTGGGGACGAAAGAGCATAAAAAGAAGGAATCACCGCTGCCACTAAATAAACGATCATCGCCCCGCAATATATGACACAGACTCTTACTATGCTGTTCTGATAAAGCAATAGTATTTTCAGTAAAAACCATTTATGATTTTTCTCATCATTCCATTTCGGAATTTTTATCTTCATTGTGATCATTGATAATAAAAGAGCAAAGGCAACAATAAACATCTTATACAATAAAAGCAGAAGTGCATATGTAATAAACTTTACCAAAAAATCGTCTGCGTGAAGCAGAAAATCTCTGCTCACCCAGACGGTATATCCCAAGACACCTGCCAATCCCACGGCAAGCACTCCTTCTATCCCGCATAAAGAAATGAATACCATGCGCTTCCTGGTTTTTCTGCGGATCAGCAGATAACAGACAGTCATCAGAACAAAATAAAAGAGTACAAACAAAAACAATGGTAAGGCATAGGTTTTCCATGAAATCAAAAATCTCAAAGACTGATTCAGCGGTGCGGAGAAAATAGTATCAGACACAAACGCGTCCATCATTCCGCCGGTAAGAATCAGTATTCCCGGGACCATCATCACTAAAACCGTTTCTATCTTCGATTCCTTTTTTAATATAATATAGACGGTATGAAACGTAAAAACGGCGGATATCAACAGTGTCAGATAGATTCCCCCATCGGAACCGGAAGGGTGGGGTTCGGCATAAAATATAAATAAGACTGAATGAAAAAAATCAAAAATACGTTCCATTTTAATCGTTACCTCACAATATAACGGATCGTTTTCTCTGCAGAACGTCCCAGCAGATCCGTAACGGCATATGTCACCTTATAGGTTCCGGTCACATTACAATTAACGCTTCCCGTTATCTTTAAATCCTCCGTAATATCATTGCCGCAGGTATCAAGGGCAGTCACTTTTTCCAGCAGATCCACTTTATGCCCCTGTATCACATAAATAGTATCGTCGGCTATGATTTCCGGTTTCTTATCATTCCATGGATTGTCTTCCGACGGATCTGTAGGATCCCATACCGTATCTTCCGGCAATTTAATAACTTCCGGAATTCCCAATGGTCCGGGATCTTCGTCTTCATAAATTTCTACCGTGGTTCCAATCCGGCAGTATTCATAGATCCATTTTGCATCTTCCACGGTTAGACGAATACAGCCATGGGAAACCGGTTCTCCCAGTTTGTTAAATTCTTCCGCGATCAGCGTGTCTTTCCGATCGGATTCATAAGAAGACGAATGGAACAATATCTGTCCCACAATTCTGGTGGCATACTGACCATATACATCAAATAACAGTTTCCGAAACTCATATTTATGTGTGGTCTTATATACGCCCAACGGTGTATTGTCTCCGCCGGTGGAACATCGCATTGCTTTCACCGGAATGGTAAATTCACCGTTATCATCCTGTATATATACAGTAATACAATTTTTCAGCCGGTTTACCTTCAGCAAAAATCTCATTCTGTTGATCTGTTCCCTTGTGAGATTTCCGTCCACCAGCTCACCGGAAGTGGCTACATTCTGATACCATAACTCCCCTGCACTGGCAACGCCTTCCGGAAGGCCGTTATTTGAAAGTTCTCCCTGACTGTGTCCCGGATTCGTTTCGCCCGGGGTATGCTGATCCGGACGGAACTCCCCCTGGGTATTACTAAGGTTCCCATTGCTGCCAATAGGTATCTGGTGACTGTTATCCTCCGTTCCGTGAGAACCGGCCGGTTCGCCATAAACCACCTGCCCCGGACCGTTTACTTTTATGATCACGGTCACCGTTATCATTACAAGCATGATTAATGCCGAATAAGTCAGAACAACTCTCCGGTTCGGTAACAGAAACATAAAGATACGTTTCGGCAGAATTATGATAAAATGAATGATATGCAAACATGCCAGGGATATCGCTAAGATCAGCGTGATCCATCGATCCGGCATTTTAAATCTTCTGCAGACCCTTGCAATTTTTTTTAATACTTCAACTCGTTGATTCATCTAATACTCCAATACACATTTTTTACAGGCACATACCTATGTATCTGCCCGATAATAGTGTACCATAACTGCGAAAAATGTCAATCGTTCACTACTGATTCCATTGCCTTAAAGAGCCTGGTATATTATTCCTGCCGATAAACCTTGTAATAAACAGAATCACACTTAAAATCGAAAGGAAAACAACTGCCAGTATTCCTCCCAACAATCCCCATGGTATTCTATAATATAAACCGGTTATGCTTCCCCGCATATACAGATTCGCAAGAAATGTCGTTCCCACAGAACATACAAAAACCGTGGGCAGGCAGATTAAAACCATTTTTATTATATGATAGGTCAGCACCAGTGAAGCTTTATTATCCCTGATTCCAATGACTCTCAGCATTGTAATCTCATTTTTTAACTGATGATAATTTACACAGACCATAATAATGGTATTTAAAATCACCAGCCCGATAAACAATATGGCTGTCAGAATACTTGTTACTGTATATGTATTTATAATCTCCTGTACGCTTTCATTCCACTGTCTGAGATTTTTTACGGTATAGTTATTATTTCTTCCAAGGATTGAAAATAACTCCATTTCCGTAATATCAAAAGGCTGAATATAGACTCTCATCGGATACTTCTTCAATGCCAGTTTTTTATATGTATTTATATTAACCAGAACTATCGGCTTATAATATATATCTTCATCATAAAAATCAAAAGCCAGTTCTTCTATTTCATCTTTTACTCTGACTGTCAGATCTTCATATATTAAATCACCGGTTTCCGTTAAACCATCCTTTTTCACACTTACTGTAAATTCATCATTTTTCTGAAATCCGCAGTCAAAACCGGTCCCTTCAAATGCACGAACCTGCCGAACCAATATACATTCGTTATCTGCCAGGTTCTCCACAGTCTGCGGATTCAGTCCCAGGAGTTTTGTAGCTGATTCCTCTACTCCTATAAAAACAACCTGTGTATCAAACTTTAAATGACTGTTTTTCTCAAGCTCCATTCTATTATAAGAACTATTTTCACACAGATATTCTTTAAAACGACCCCTGATAGCTACTTTATCAATCTTTACACTGCGATAACACACATAGGAAGGAAAAACCGTCATTCCCCCAGCCGTCTTCAGTTGTTCAAAACTTTTCACATTATATTCGTCCTGTTCTTCAACATTTGGAGAATACTCAATAAATTCTACCAGATATTCGTAATCCTTCGGCACTTCCTGCAATTGTTTAATCAATTTCATAAAATAAATTGTAGTAATACAAATTATACTGCTGAGAATTACCATAAGACACATTACGATATACTTCCAACGGCTCATATTCCGGTTCTTTTTTGCCAGATATATATATATATTTACATTCCCATCTAATCTGGAAGAAGTATTTTCAAGCGTTTTTTTCTTTTTGGTCTGATCTGCTCTTTTTGTAACAATAACAGCCGATACAATATTCAAAATGATAAACAGCAGACCGCACATTACCACTCCTGTCAGGCAAAGCCTCATATTACCCGATGCATCATAACTCTGCATCAAAAAAGATAATACACCTGCCGAACCAGTGAAACCAATCAGTCCGCTGACCGTCAGTATTAATATAACACTTACTACATAGCCTGTATTTCTTTGTTTCTTTGATATTCCTATTTTTTCATAAATAGCCATTTGTTTCTGCAGTCCCATATAATAAAACCGCATCATTATATAGGTAATAAACAATATCAGTATCAGCACACACACAAGCATGATTACCAGAAAACCATTTGTATCCTTCAGTCTTCCCTGATTACTAATCTCAGCCTGCTCAATCACTGCCCGGTTCTCAAAATACTCTTTGATATTATATTTTTCTATCATGCGATTCATTTTATTTTTATACGACACAGAACCGGTATTGATTAACATCGAAAAAGAGGTCTCATCCGTTCGCATTCTTCGGATAAAGACATTGATAATCGTATCCGACATATCCCCTGTCAGATTGTTCTCGATCAAACCGCAGATTTTATATGTTTTACCGTTTACCTCCACTTCCTGCCCCAGATAATTTTCATCGGAAAATCCGTTTCGATAAATATATTCTCTTTGGCACAATATTTCTTCTCCGTCTGACGGAAAGGTTCCTTCTGTCAGTTGGACAGCCCCCAGTGTAAGATAGGATTCATCCGAAGAAATGATAATGGTAAATTCCGATTCCTTCCAAAATGCATTTTCAGAATATACCGCATAGGATTTACAATCCTTCTCCTGTTTTATCTGCTCTGTTTTTTCGGCCGACAATCCCTCAAATCCAATCTGATATTCCCCATACATGGCTTTACTGTTTTCAGTCTTTACGGAAATATTCAGACAGACCATACCTGCAAGACTCATGACCAGCAGCCCGCATACCAGAAAAAGTGCCGCCATTGCTTTGGATATTTTATTTTTGCGCAGATAGCTTTTCATGATCATTTGGATAGAACTTTTTTTATTTCCATAGGTAGTTTCCTCTGTTAATCTCCAGTATTTTATCTGCCATATTGGCAACTTCCATGTCGTGTGTCACATAAATCAATGTATTAGAAAACTTTTTACTGCACACACGCAATAATTCCATTACCGTTTTACTGTTCTCATAATCCAGACTTCCTGTGGGCTCATCCGCAAATATAATTCCCGGCTTGTTAATCAATGCTCTGGCAATGGCAACCCGCTGCTGCTCCCCAATGGATAACTGCTCCGGATAAAAACGGGTTCTGTGACCAATATTCAAAACCTGAATCAATTCCTCCACATACTCCCTGTCATAGCTTTTATGTTTAACAACCGAAGGCAATATAATATTCTCAAACACATTCAACGAGTGGAGCAGATTAAAGGTCTGAAAAACAAATCCCATCCTGCTTAGCCGCAAATCTGCCAATTGCGCCTTTTTCATGGCGGTAATCTCTTCCCCCTCCATAAATATACTGCCGGAATCCACTGTATCAATACCGCTTAGGATATTTAATAATGTACTCTTTCCCGAACCGGAAGGGCCTACGACAGCTATAATCTCTTTCTCTGCAATTTCCAGACTTAAATTCTGAATGACGGAAATTTTGTCCGGTCCGTTTTGATAAGATTTACTGATGTCTTTTGCAACTATTACATTTTGATTCATTGTTATACCCATGCCTGTCACAGTTCTGCCTGTGATACTGCCCTGATAAAAGCAGATAAATCTGCCGGTGAAACAACGGGCATTCTGCAATTTTCCTCTCCTGTTATATTTTTATTCGTTTTTTCTGATGTCTGTTTCTACTGACTGGATATCTTTTAACGAAATGATTTCTGTTTTGCTTCCCAACGCATTATTGTAGTATAATTTGATTTCCTGCTGCAGTACATAGTCCACAATTTCCTCATCCGTCAGTCCGCCGGTATACAGATCCATAAACACCGGACACGCTTCTCCGTTTTTAAATGACCGGACAAAATCGGTAGTCATATTATCCGTACAACTCAGCATCCTTGAATCTTCACTCCCGGTTGTAATATATCCCCGGATATCATTTTGAGAAAATATACTTCTGTTATTTATTTTTAAATCAATACTTATTACTCGAAAATCGTTTTCATCTCCTTCCGGAAATTTTCCATTTAAACGCAATAATGTAGAATATTCTGCTTCAAATTCTCCATTATAAATATTGTTGTAATGATACTTTATCGAATCAAGATCAGATTCGCTCAATGACATTATAGTTACTTTCACCCCCTCAATTTTAATGGGGGCATATATCTGATAATAATATAAAACTGATATCACACTTAAAATTACCAAAACTAAAATAATTCTTTTAAAAATCTTTTTCAATCCTTTTCTCATGTTCTTTCCTCCATATTCCATTATTTAAAATGTTAATAAAAAAATGCCACAAGTATAATAAACGTATACCTGTGACACATAAACTTCTATTAATCCTTCTGTTCTCTTTTGTCCATTATCCACTTATTTATACTCGTAAAATCTTTTTCCCAATTAAGCATTCATATGCTTTTCCTTTTCATCGGATTCCACATATAGGTATTTTTATCCCTGTTTCATGGAATACATTTCATTCCACTCATTTTATATCTGCAAAATTTCAAACATTCTATCTCTACTTCACCGTAGCAATATCGATCAATGTCAGATTGTCTCCCGCATTGCTTTCCAGACTGGTCAGCAGTGCATTTACCGTATCCAGTGATGTAAAGCAGTTTACACCGGTTTCGATGGAAATTCTTCGGATCAGGAAACCGTCTCTGGTCTTATCCCTTCCCTGTGTCGGAGTATCCACCACAATATCAATCTTATGCTCCAGCAATAAGTCAATGACTGTTGGTGACTCCTGAGACAGCTTATTAACCTTAATGGCATTCACGCCATTTGCCTGTAATACTTTAGCGGTACTTCTGGTAGCATACACTTCGTATCCCAGCTTCTCAAAACGCTGTCCGATGGAAATGGCATCCTTTTTATCCGCATCATTCACCGTAATAATCACCTTCTTATGCTTCGGAAGGTTGACACCTGCTCCAAGGAAGGCTTTATACAGCGCTTCATCAAATGTTCTGGCGATACCGAGACATTCACCTGTAGACTTCATTTCCGGTCCAAGGCTGATTTCCGCACCGCGAATCTTCTCAAAAGAGAATACCGGCATCTTGATGGCAATATAATCCGCTTTCTTCTGTAAGCCCGGTTCATAGCCCAGTTCCCGAATGGTTTTGCCTACAATCGCCTTGGTTGCCAGTTTTACAATCGGTATTCCTGTAACCTTGCTGATATATGGAACGGTACGGCTGGAACGCGGATTAACTTCGATTACATATACTTCTTCTCCGCATACGATAAACTGTATATTGATCATACCCTTTACATGAAGGGAACGGGCCAGTCGTCTGGTATATTCTTCTAAGGTATCTATGGTCTTCTGTGTTAAAGACTGAGCCGGATAAACGGAAATACTGTCACCGGAATGCACGCCGGCTCTCTCAATATGCTCCATAATACCCGGAATCAGAATATCGGTTCCGTCGCATACGGCATCTACTTCGATTTCCTTACCAATCAGGTACTTATCCACTAAAATCGGATGGTCCTGTGCGATCCGGTTGATAATATTCATAAATTCCACGATTTCATTATCATCGGTGGCAATCTGCATACCCTGTCCGCCTAATACATAAGACGGTCTGACCAATACCGGATATCCCAGTTCATTTGCCGCAGCAACAGCCTCTTCGCAGGTAAATACGGTCTTTCCGGATGGTCTTGGTATCTCACATTCCTCCAGAATGGCATCAAATAATTCCCTGTCTTCCGCTGCATCCACATCTTCCGCCTTTGTTCCCAGAATCGGTACACCCATTTTCATAAGGCTTTCCGTCAGCTTAATGGCCGTCTGTCCGCCAAACTGAACCACGGCTCCGTCCGGCTGTTCCAGATCTACGATATTTCTTACATCCTCCGGTGTCAACGGCTCAAAATATAGTTTATCTGCAATATCAAAGTCCGTGCTGACGGTTTCCGGATTATTATTTACAATAATGGTCTCGTATCCTTCTTCTTTAAATGCCCAGGTACTGTGAACGGAACAGAAGTCAAACTCAATACCCTGACCGATCCGGATCGGACCGGAACCCAGCACCAAAATTTTCTTTTCCGGCTTTGTCTCAATGACTTCGTTCATACTGCCGAAACAGGAATAATAATACGGTGTGGTGGCCTCAAATTCTGCCGCACAGGTATCCACCATTTTAAATGCCGCCACAATACCATGTTCCATTCGCATGGCGTGTATCTCTTCTTCCGTTTTACCGGATAATGCGGCGATCAGTTTATCCGGAAATTCAATGCGCTTTGCCTCTGCCAGTAATTCCGGTGTCAGCTCTTTTGTTCTCAGGGTCTCTTCCATCTCCACGATAATGGCAATCTTATCTATAAACCAGAGATCAATCTTCGTGATATCATGAATCTTTTCATAATCAAACTTTCTTCTCAATGCTTCCGCGATCACCCAGATTCTCCGGTCATCGACAATGGCAAGCTGCTCGGTTAATTCTTCATCGGTTAGATCCGAGAAATCGTAATCCAGTAAACTTTCCACATGCTGTTCCAGGGAACGGATGGCTTTCATCAATGCACCCTCAAAGTTTGTACAGATACTCATAACCTCTCCGGTTGCCTTCATCTGTGTGGTAAGGGTTCTTTTGGCGGTAATAAACTTGTCAAACGGAAGTCTTGGAATCTTAACGACACAGTAATCCAGTGTCGGTTCAAAACTGGCATATGTTTTTCCGGTAATGGCATTTTTAATCTCATCCAATGTATAACCCAGTGCAATCTTAGCAGCAACCTTTGCAATCGGATATCCCGTTGCTTTAGAGGCCAGTGCGGAAGAACGGCTGACACGGGGGTTAACCTCAATCACGCAATATTCAAAACTGGTCGGATGTAAGGCATACTGAACGTTACATCCGCCGGTAATATTCAGCTCACTGATAATGTTCAGTGCAGAAGTACGAAGCATCTGATATTCCTTATCTCCCAAAGTCTGGGACGGAGCCACAACGATGCTGTCACCGGTATGCACACCCACCGGATCGATATTTTCCATATTACATACAGTGATACAGTTTCCTGCACTGTCCCGCATTACTTCATATTCAATTTCTTTCCAGCCTGCGATGCAGCGTTCCACCAAAACCTGTCCCACACGGCTGAGACGAAGGCCGTTGGAAAGAATATCTACCAGTTCATCCAGATTATGGGCAATACCACCGCCGCTTCCGCCCAGTGTATAAGCAGGACGAAGCACCACCGGATATCCGATCCGGTTGGTAAATTCAATACCTTCTTCCACGGATTCCACTACCTTAGACGGTGCGCAAGGCTCGCCGATCTTCTCCATGGTGTCTTTAAATTCCTGACGGTCTTCCGCTTTCTTTATGGTCTCCGGCGTTGTTCCGATCAATTTTACATTATGCGCCTGCAGGAAGCCGGTCTCGTCCAGCTCCATGGCAAGATTCAATGCTGCCTGGCCGCCCAGTGTGGGAAGCACACTGTCCGGTTTCTCAATCTCTATCAGCTTTTCCAGAACTTTAACGGTCAGAGGTTCTATATATACTTTATCAGCGATATCTTTATCCGTCATAATGGTGGCAGGATTAGAGTTCACAAGAACAACTTCAATCCCTTCTTCTTTCAGGGAACGGCATGCCTGTGTTCCGGCATAGTCAAACTCTGCAGCCTGTCCGATAACGATCGGACCGGAACCAATGACCAATACTTTTTTTATATTCGGATTCTTAGGCATTCTTTTTTCCTCCCATCATATCTATAAATTCATGAAACAGTAACGCGGAATCCTGAGGACCCGGGCAGGCCTCCGGATGAAACTGAACGGTAAATATATTTTTATTCTTATACCGCAGTCCTTCCACAGTCTGATCGTTGACATTTACAAATCCCACCTCTGCAATATCCGGATGAATGGTCTCACTGTCAACCACATAACCATGATTCTGTGACGATATATACACCTTTCCGCTCTTTAAATCCTTGACCGGATGATTTCCGCCTCTATGCCCATACTTCATCTTATGGGTATCCGCCCCGGTGGCCAGTGCCATAAGCTGGTGGCCGAGACAGATGGCAAAGATCGGCACGTCCGATTCATACAACTTTTTAAGCTCTTCTATAATAGATACACATTCCTTTGGATCTCCCGGTCCGTTTGAAAGCATGATTCCGTCCGGTTTTGATGCCAGTATTTCTTCTGCCGGTGTAAACGCAGGATAAATCGTCACATCACAGCCCCGCTCATTCAAAGATCTTGCTATATTATTTTTTGCGCCGAAATCCATCAGCGCTACCTTATAGCCCTCTCCCTTCAGAACAGACGGTTCCTTACATGTTACTTTTTTTACCACGCCCTCCGGTTTATACTCTTTCAATGCCGGGATAATTTTATCCAGATCATAATCTTCATTTGTAGTGATCATACCGTTCATGGTTCCCTTTTCCCTCAGAATCTTGGTCAGGGCTCTGGTATCGATTCCTGAAATCCCCGGTATATCATTTTCCTCCAGAAAATTCTGGATGGTATCTTCACTTCTGAAATTGCTCGGAAGTCTGGATAATTCCCTTACAATATATCCGTCCGGCCATGGTTTCAAAGATTCCTTATCCTCATGGCAGATTCCGTAATTTCCAATCAATGGATACGTCATTACCACTGCCTGTCCCGCATAAGACGGATCGGTAAGCACCTCCAGATACCCTGTCATAGAAGTATTAAATACGATCTCACTGATGATTTCCCTCTGTGAACCAATGGAGGTTCCGGTAAAAACAGTACCATCTTCAAGTATTAGAAAAGCTTTCATTCTGTAACATCCTTTCTGTATGGAATGTGTGTGTTCTTAATTTTTCTCAAATTGTAAAGATTATACAGTATATACACCCATATTTCAACCTTTTTTTTAACAAAGAAATGCTCTGTTCAAATCTTTTTTGACAGACTGTCAGTAAAACACATGATCTCCAATGATCTCTCCCTCTCTGGAACCGTCATTCATACGGAAAAACAACCAGCTTCCCACGATCTTTCCGTCTTCCAGAACTTCTCTGGCCGCTCTGTAACAGGTTTCATTGGCTCCTCTGGCAAGGACCAGTGAAAAACGATTGCTGACCGTTACCGGCGTAAACTGATATGGCTGATAGATCACTTCGTATAATGTATTCGGAAACCTGGAACTGTTGATCCGGTTCATTACCACTGCGCCCACGCACAGCATTCCGTAATAACTCTGGTCACCGGCTTCACACTCAATCAATGCTGCCAGCATATCCAGATCTTTTTCACCTGCAACATAATTATTTTCATACGGACTTGTGGTTTCTTCATAAGGTTTCGTGGTTTCTTCAGTCACTATATTTCCGTTTTCGTCGGTAACCGTCTCTCTGGTCTGATTCTGCTCCCGGCTGGCCTGCTCTCTGCTAGCCTGCTCTCTGCTTTCCCGTTCTCTCCGTTCCCGTTCCTTTCTGGCCTGTTCCATACTTTCCGCCTCCAGGATACTGGATTCTTCAATCCGTCTGGACTCATCGTCAATGGCCTGCTGATTTCTTTCCACCTGTTTCTCATATTCCCATGCCGCTCGTTCTGCTTCTGCAATGTCTGACGCATATGCTTTGATCCGCTCATTGGTATCAGAAATTTTTGCCGAGATCAGCTTCTGCTGGTCCTGTACCTCACTCTGTAATTCTTCCAGTTCTGCCTGGTCAGCCAAACATTTCGACTCTTTTTCGGTTATGGATCGTTTCGTATTCTTATATTCTTCCAACATACGCCTGTCATATTTTACAAGTTCCGAAACAAATTCTGCCCGGTTAAGATTATCTGCAATGCTTCCCTTGGATAACAATATCTCAATATAGGAAGTATCACCCATTTCAAACATATACTGGATTCGCTTTTTCATATCCCGGTACTGTTCCGATTCCTGTTCTTTTGCCTCATTCAGTTCCTGTTGCGTCTGTATCAGTTCTGATTCTTTCTCCGAGATTCTAATCCGGATACCTGACAATTTTTCATTAATGACCGCCAGTTCGGAATTCAGACCCGACACAAGATTTTCCAATGCCGTTTTGGATTCCTGCAGATTGGAGGCCTGCTCTTCATACATGGACTGACTCTGTTCATTTGCCTCTTTTTCGCTCTCTAAATCCGATAAATTTCCAGAAGCTTTCCCTACCTGTGCATATAATATCACAAATATTATAATAATGAAGGAAAAAATTATCGTGCTTATGTATTTTTTTTTCATACAATCATTCTCTTTCTTTTATGAAACGCCTGTCTGCAATTTTCCTGTTTATTCTATCAATTATACGGTCGGTTTGCAAGAAAAAGTTTAAAACGGTAAATATTTCAATGCAGGATACTTAAACTGCTGATCTTTAATTTATCATTGAAATCATGTTAATGATGTGGCATAATATACTTGTATAAAATATACACAGAAGAGGAGGTATAATGAATATGAACTTTAAAGAATTTATTACTCAGAAAAAATCCATTATCATAATTTGTACATTTGAAGCAGTATTATTTATCCTGTTTTTTATTTTATGGATAGCTAATGCCAATGTGAATAAGGGTCCTGGAGTAAAAGATTCAGATGTTTCAAATGCAGCAACTATTGAGCACGCAATATCAGCCGCACTAAATGAGTATGTTTCTGTTAAAAACTCTGGTTCTGCCGGTAACACTGATATAGAAAGTCAACATATGATAAATTCCATTAAAGAAGATTCAGAAATAGTAAATTATATACGTGTGAGCGATATTTTAGCCGCAGTTAAAAGCGATAAAAATAATACAAATTCCTGGGAATACCTTGTCTATGATAATATCTCAAAATTTATTATTGAAGATAATGACAAACCGGTTTTATATTTAAAAAAAGATGATACTGAATTTTTCGTAAAAATCAACGGTTCAACAGAAAAAGGCTATGAAGTACGGGTAACACCTGCAAAAGAAGATCCTTTTTCCAAAGAACGTTAATACATAAAACGAAACGGAGCAGTTCAATACTAATAAACTGTTCCGTTATTTTTTTGATATTATTCAAAAATATCTGTTACCCAATCATCCAGTAGCATGGAATAGTTTTCTTCACTCTTACGTTCCACAAAACATTCCCGGCTGTCAATTCCAAAATATATGATCAACCTTAACATGAAAATTGTAACATTAAATGCGAAAGGAAGCGAAAGCCTCCCGACGCATTATTTTTTTACCACAAAACGGGCAA
>CAJTPF010000032.1 GCA_910578175.1 uncultured Lachnospiraceae bacterium | reverse complement strand
ACTTTATTATAATCTTATTTATCATTGGCAGCGACAACGCCTGGGAGTTCTTTTCCTTCCAGGAATTCCAGTGAAGCTCCGCCACCGGTAGAAATATGAGTCATTTTATCACCGAATCCTAAATTATTCACGGCTGCCGCTGAGTCTCCGCCGCCGATAATGGTAGTGGCATCTTTCAATTCAGCCAGTGCTTTGGCAACTGCAACCGTACCGCCTGCAAAATTAGGCATTTCAAAACAACCCATCGGTCCGTTCCAGACAACAGTCTTTGCACCTTTAATAGCATCTGCAAAAAGTTCCCTGGTCTTTGGTCCGATATCCAGACCTTCCATATCATCCGGAATCTCTCCACGACCCACGACTTTAAAGTTGGCATCATTGGAAAAATCATCTGCAACTACGGTATCGATCGGAATTAACAGTTTTACACCCTTCTCTTCCGCTTTCTTTTCCATATCAAGGGCATACTGCTTATAATCTTCTTCTAACAATGATTTACCTACCGGTTCTCCATGAGCAGCCATAAACGTATATGCCATTCCTCCGCCGATGATCAGCACATCCACTTTATCCAGTAAGTTTTCAATCACAGGAATCTTGGAGGAAACCTTTGCTCCACCGAGAACGGCTACAAACGGTCTCACCGGATTGTTCACAGCATTTCCCAGGAAATCGATTTCTTTCTGCATTAAATATCCAACTACCGCAGTATCAACAAATTTGGTTACACCCACATTCGAACAATGAGCTCTGTGTGCGGTACCAAATGCATCATTTACGAATACTTCACAAAGGCTTGCAAGTTCTTTGCTGAATTCTTCTCCATTCTTGGTTTCTTCTGCACGATACCGTGTATTTTCCAAAAGAACTACATCTCCGTCATTCATTGCGGCAACTGCAGCTTTTGCATTTTCACCCACAACATTGGCATCCGCAGCGAATTTCACTTCCTGTCCTAATAATTCGGATAATCTCTTTGCCACAGGTGCTAATGATAACTCAGGCTTTGGCTCTCCCTTTGGTTTTCCTAAATGAGAACAGAGAATCACTTTACCGCCGTCTGCAATTAACTTTTTAATGGTTGGCAATGCTGCCACCAGGCGATTTTCATCTGTGATATTTAATTCAGCATCCAACGGAACATTAAAATCACAACGGACTAAAACTTTTTTACCTTTTACATTGATATCATCAACTGACTTTTTATTAAGCATTGAAATGCTCCTTTCCTGTTATTTTAAAAAACGGACCCGATCCATTGAGACCGGACCCGCTTAGGATCATTATTGAATCAGAATTATGCCAATTCTGAGAAATACTTGATAGTTCTAACCATCTGGCTTGTATAACTGTTTTCATTGTCATACCATGAAACAACCTGAACCTGTGTATTTCCGTCTTCCATCGGAGATACCATTGTCTGTGTTGCATCAAATAATGAACCGAATCTCATACCAACGATATCGCTGGATACGATTTCTTCTTCATTATAACCATATGACTCATTAGAAGCAGCCTTCATGGCATCATTAATCTGTTCTTTTGTAACATTTCCTTTAACAACTGCGATTAAGATTGTGGTAGAACCGGTCGGGGTAGGTACACGCTGTGCAGCACCGATCAACTTTCCGTTTAATTCCGGGATTACCAGACCGATAGCCTTTGCAGCACCTGTTGAGTTAGGAACGATATTGACAGCGCCTGCACGGGATCTTCTTAAATCACCTTTTCTCTGTGGTCCGTCAAGAATCATCTGATCTCCTGTATATGCATGAATCGTTGTCATGATACCACTCTGGATAGGAGCTAAATCATTTAAAGCCTTAGCCATAGGAGCTAAACAGTTTGTTGTGCAGGAAGCTGCAGAAATGATCGTGTCTTCCGGCTTTAATGTAGTATGGTTTACATTGAACACAATAGTAGGAAGATCATTTCCAGCAGGTGCGGAGATTACAACCTTTCTTGCACCGGCATTGATATGAGCCTGTGACTTCTCTTTTGATACATAGAAACCTGTACATTCAAGAACAACGTCAACCTTTAATTCTCCCCAAGGAAGATTGTTTGCATCTGCTTCTTTGTAAATTTTAATTGTCTTTCCATCAACTGTGATAGAATCTTCGCCTGCTGTTACTGTATCTTTTTTCTCATATGAACCCTGTGATGAATCATACTTTAATAAGTGAGCTAACATCTTAGGACTTGTTAAATCATTGATAGCTACTACTTCATAACCTTCTGCTCCAAACATCTGTCTGAATGCAAGACGACCAATACGGCCAAAACCATTGATTGCAACTCTTACTGCCATTTTTAAGTTCCTCCTAAAGTTATATTTAATTTAAAAAGATTGTTAAATATTTGACGCAGGACGGTCTCGCCTCCATCACGAATAAATAACCTAGGTGTATTTTACCTAATTTGTCTCAAAATATCAAGCATAATTTTACCAAATTTTCCTTTATATCCCTTTCTCTTTTTGTTATTATTACCATATCGCCTGTTTTTATGTCCTTTTTATGGATTTTTTCCGGTAATTATGGTATGTTAGGAATTTAGACAGCCACAACTGCACTTATTACCGTGAAAGAAGGACAAATATGAAAAAGCATACAGAACTGCCATGTGACTTCCACATGCATACAGAATTCTCCGGAGACAGCCGGACCCCGGTCTCCGAAATGATCGAACAGGCAATCCGTAAAGATTTATCAGCCATATGCATTACCGATCATCTGGATTTTGATTACCCGTATGACAATCCGAAAGATTTTGAATTAGACGGCGATATGTACTTTGATACAGTATTCCGGCTGGCCCGGCAATATTCCGACCGGATTCAGATAATGATCGGAGTGGAAACCGGACTTGAACCGGACAAGGCAGAACTTCTGGATCAGTTTATCAGTCGTCATCCATATGACTTTATTATCGGTTCCTCCCATCTGGTCCACCGGAGAGATCCCTACTATCCGGAATTTTTTGAACACCGGTCCGATTCAGAGGCTTTCACGGAATACTTTGAATCCATTTTGGAAAACCTGAAAACATGTCATAATTTTGATGTCTATGGACATATCGACTATGTTGTCAGATATTCTCCGAATAAATCAAATAACTACTCTTATGCCCGATATGCTCCTATCATTGATGAAATATTAAAAAAACTGATTCGATCCGGAAAAGGAATTGAGATTAACTCCGGCGGCTTCCGGTCCGGTCTGGATTTTCCGAACCCCCATCCGGATATTCTGAAACATTACAGACAGTTAGGCGGCGAGATCATCACCATCGGTTCCGATGCTCATACCCCGGAATATATCGCCGGGAACTTTGCCCAAACCGTATCCGTTTTGGAAGCCTGCGGTTTCAGATATTATACGATTTTTAAAAAAAGAAAACCTGTTTTTCTTAAAATATCATAATAAAAAAGAACCTTTAAAGGGTTCTTTTTTTATTATCAGGTTTCTTGATGAAATTTCCGCCCTGTTTTATATCTTTTATATTCAACAATTATGATTATACTGATATACAATGCACATATAGCTGCCGTTTCCATGGCCAGCACCATAGATAATTTTGATATTTTCTTGGCCAGAGGCTCAATGGCGGCACCTGAAATGATCGAAACCGAATACCAGGAGGTTTCCGGTATCACTTTATAACAGATATATCTCTTATATTTTCCGCTTCCAAAAGAAATGATTCCGGATTCTCCGTTCTGAATGGAATTTTTAAGTTTTCGTATGGATTTTTCATTGTATGTATTAATGGAATCCAGCATTTTGAATAGATTTGTATTATTCCCTACAGATTCCGGACGTGAAATCAATGTACCGTCCTCCTGGGATATAAAGGTTGTACCGATTTTTTCAAAATAAGAACTATCGATAATCTCCGTAAACTCATTCATGTCATAACTGCAGATCAGAATCCCTATGTTTTCATTCTTATAATACAAAGGTACCGACAAATCAATATATTCTTCACTTTCGTTCCTGAGTACTGAGGATATACAATATCCTTTTTCCATACATGGTTCCATGTAATCCACCGCTGCACCTGCCGATGCATATCCCATGGCTGCAATGGTGTTTCCTGTTTTATCCGTAAGGCGGATTCCAAGAAACTCATGAAGTTTCAGCTGTTCCATAAGATGTTGTTTTGCCTCTTCCCCGTTTAGATCTTCTTCATTATTAAATATCGCTGCAATCGTCTTTAATATATTGATTTCCTCATTGACCTTTATTCCCACCCGGTCAAGACTCTCATCCAGCACAGAAGATAAATATATTTTTGTATTGTCATTGATCTGATGATTGATGCTGACTTTAAAAGACGTATATGCAATTACCAAAAGCATAATGCTGATTAGCAGCAATATCATTTTATATGTAATTTTAGAAACGCACCATTTTATTTTGTATATACATTTCTTTGTAAACTTTCTCATTCAATACCTCCATCTGACTCAGAGATCCCGAAAGATCCATCTGACAAAAACACAGTATCCGGGATTTTAAGCTGTCTATATCCTGCAGATAGTGGCGCCCATTGCAACATATTCACCATCATAGATTACCACTGCCTGACCCGGTGTTGCGGCTCTTACGGGTTCTTCAAATTTACATTCTATTCTATCCTCGTCCGTTCTCTTAACATAACACGGCACAGCCTTCTGACTATACCTGATCTTAGCCGTATATCTTTTTGTATCATCAACATCCGGTTCTGACATAAAATTTATCCCCCGTCCCGTCAGTCTGTCTGTCATCACATCTTTATCCTCTCCAATAACAACCTCATTTGTCTCCGGACGGATTTCGGTAACAAACACAGGTCTGCCCATAGAAAGATTTAGTCCTTTTCGTTGTCCTACTGTATAGTTTGTAATACCTTCATGTCTTCCGATCACTGCTCCGGTCATGTCCACAAAATTTCCCGGAAGAATTTCTTTTCCAGTATTCCGCCGGATAAAAGATGCATAATCATTGTCCGGGATAAAACAAATCTCCATACTGTCCGGCTTATGAGCCACATTAAGTTTCAGTTTGGAAGCAATATCCCTGATCTGCTCTTTTGTATACTCTCCCACAGGCATCAATGTATGTTCCAGTTGAAACTGTGTAAGATTATATAATGCATATGTCTGATCTTTTGCGGAAGAAGCCGAAGTTTTAAGTGCAAATCTGCCATTATTCAATCGATCGATTCTTGCATAATGTCCTGTTGCGATATAATCTGCTCCAATTGATAAACTCCTTTGAAGCAACGCTTCCCATTTCACATATCGGTTGCAGGCAATACAGGGATTCGGAGTTCTTCCGCTCAAATATTCATTGATAAAATAATCTATAACATTCGACTTAAATTCTTTTTTGAAGTTCATGACATAATATGGAATATCCAGCATCTGTGCCACCCGTCTGGCATCCTCTACGGCACTCAGACCACAGCAACAGCCCTCATTATTTAAGCCGCAGTCCGGTTCATCCTGCCAGATCTGCATGGTTACCCCTGTTACATCATATCCCTGTTCTTTTAATAAATATGCAGCCACGGATGAATCCACACCGCCTGACATGCCTACAACAACCTTTTTTCCGTTCTTCCGATCATTCATGCTTTGTATCATTAGCCTTTCCTATCCTTTTTGTATCTAATTTCTGCTTTTCAAATGAAAATTATAACATACTTTTTTCAAAATGCAAAACATTCCGCATATTCACTGGAATTTTCCCGATACTCACTGCTAATCTCTTTCAGAACTTCAACCACATAATCCAGTTGCTCTTTTGTTGTACTTTCAGAAAGTGTCATCCGGATGGTTGAATAGATCAGATTCTCCGGCAGTCCGATGGCTTCCAGTACATGAGAAGGTTTTGTGCTGTGACTGGAACAGGCCGAACCGCTGGATGCACAAATACCTTTCATATCCAGAGATGCCAGAAGTTCAGAAGCATCCACAAACTGAAAACTGATATTGACATTTCCCGGAAGCCTTCTGTTTCTGTCTCCATTTAATCTTGAAAACGGAATTTCCTTTAAGATCCGGTTAACAAAATAATTCCGCAGCCATGTTTCCTGTATTCTTTTTTCTTCCATGCGTTTATGAGCAATTCCTGCCGCCGATGCCATTCCCACAATACCCGGAACATTCTGGGTACCTGCCCGTTTATGATTTTCCTGACCTCCGCCGTAAATAAATGAAGATACCGGCACGGATTCTCTTACATAGAGAAAGCCTATGCCTTTCGGTCCGTGAAACTTGTGGGCGCTGGCGCTTAACATATCGATATTATATTCATTTACATCGATCGGCAATTGTCCGTACATCTGTACCGCATCCGTATGAAATACAATATTATTTTTTCTGGCGATCCTCCCGATCTCCCTGATTGGCTGAAGGGTTCCGATTTCATTATTGGCCGCCATCACAGATATTAAAATGGTATCTTTTCTGATTGCCCGCTCCAGCTCGTTGAGCTTTATGAAACCGTTTTCATCCACATTCACATATGTTACATCAAAGCCCAGTTCCTCTAAATTACCTGCAGTATTCATAATTGCAGGATGTTCGATTTTGGAAGTAATAATATGTTTACCTTTGCTGCCAAACTCTTTAGAAACAGAACGCAATGCCCAGTTATCAGATTCGGTTCCTCCAGCAGTAAAATAAATTTCTTCTTTCTTTGCTCCCAGTGTATCCGCGATCAGACTTCTGGCATCTTCCATTGCCTTCCTGCTTTTCCCTGCAAATTCATATACACTGGATGGATTGCCATATAAATCCGTAAAATAATCCATCATTTCATCCACAACTTCTTTATAGGTCATAGTTGTTGCCGCGTTATCCAGATATATCAAATCATGGCTTTCTTCCATAAACACCCCTCCTGACACATACCCTGCTTCCCAGATTTTAAAAACTTTTTCACTGCATATATATATAAATGAAATCATATATTTTCATAAAACAGTTCTTCGAGGACACATGAATCCAAATAATACATCCTTTTTAAAATATAAAAATAATCCTATTGTGAAAGGAACTTTTATCCTTACCTTTGCAGGCATACTCACCCGGATCATCGGCTTCTTCTTTAGAATATTCCTATCCCGGTGTATTGGTGCAGAAGGAATCGGAATTTATCAGCTGATTTTTCCGATACAGGCCATCTGTTATTCACTATGCACAAGCGGATATGAACTGTCGATCTCAAAACTGGTGGCATCCGCACATGCTAAAAACCAAAAATCCTCCATGCAGATCTTAAAAACCGGATTAATGATGTCTCTATCCGTCTCTGTTATTATTGCAATGTTTGTATATTTTAATAATGAATTTATTTCTACACGGATCCTGGCAGAAGAACGCTGTAAAAATCTGATTCGATGGATGAGTATTACCATTCCGCTGGCAAGTATTCATTCCTGCATCTGCGGCTATTATCTTGGTATAAAAAAAGCTTCCGTTCCTGCCTGGTCCCAATTAATCGAACAATGTACCCGTGTGCTTTCCATCTGGATCATCATTCAGATCTGCTATGAAAAAGGAATTGCCATAACAGCGGAAACCGCAGTCATCGGCTCTTTTATCGGTGAAATATTTTCTGTGCTTTATACGGTCTATTGCATTTCCAATGCAGACAAACAAATGAAACAGACTGTAATCCCGCTTCCAAAAACAAATTATTTTAACAAAATATTTAAACTTTCCCTGCCTTTAACATTAAACCGGCTGATGTTAAGCATCATTCAAAGCATACAGAGCATACTGATCCCGTTCTGCCTGATCAGTTACGGGCTGACTTCTTCTGAAGCATTAAGTCTTTACGGAATCTGTCTCGGACTTGTACTTCCTTTGATCATGTTTCCGGGAGCATTGGTAAATTCCATCTCATTAATGCTCCTTCCAACCATTGCCGAGGCAGAATACAGCAAAGATTCCTCTCACATCAGTAATACTTCGGATCATACTTTAAAATTCTGCTGCCTGTTTGGAATTTACTGTGCCGGAATCTTTGTGATATTCGGAAATCCCATTGGAGTGCTTCTATTTAACAATGCCACATCAGGAACTTATATCTGTATCCTCGGATTCCTATGCCCGTTCTTATATATCACAGCCACACTGGCGAGTATTTTAAACGGTCTTGGATATACCCATATAACATTTATACATAGCGTTGTTACCACTCTGATTCAGTTATTCTGCACCATAATACTGATTCCCGGCATAGGTATCGTAGGATATCTGATGGGACTGCTGGTCAGCAGCATAATCAGTTCTGTCTCACATTATATTTCTGCAAAGAAATATGTAAAATTTCATATAGATGCATGGAATACTTTCCTGATTCCTACATTGACTTTTGTAATATTTCATTTGGGTATTAACTTTATAAATCAATTTATAAACTGTCATTCCCCGATTCAGGAATTTATGAAAATGGGACTGGAATCGTGCATTATCACCGTCATATATCTTCTGGTATGTCATAGATGCAATTATTCCAAATCATCAGCGAAACTCCATCATATAATCTCTGAACCGTAACGGCAGCATCTGTGTCTGAAGCTTTTTATTTTTCCGCCCCTGAATGGCTATGCATTTCCAGAACGTTTTAAATAACTCCTGATAAAGTTCTTCCTCATGGGTAATATGATTAAATACATCTTCATCTATTTTTTCTCCGGTAACAATAAAAAACTGTTTTCCTGCAGGATGAATTGCAAATAGTTCTCTGGTTTCGTCATAAATTGCAAAATTCTCCAAAGGAAAACGATCTTCAAAATGAGCAGCCAGAAATGTAATGATATTATTTTTCGGTCCGATTTTTGATAACAGAAGACCGTTCTCTATCTCTGTAAATCTCAAAAAACCATACATATGATGAATCTCATTGCAAACTTCGATTTTCATTTTAAAAACGTTTAAGACATAGGAATTGGACAGGTCATTCAGAAGATCCCTCCGTTTTTTCATTGAAATACCATGTACGATCATATGATATACGGAATCCGCCTTAAATTCTTCATAACTTGCCAGCGCCCTGCAGATCAGTTTATAACAATCCATCCCAAACTCCCGAATAACGGTCCCTGCCACTTTCCGTGTTTTCTCCTGGTCCGCTTTGGAAGAACGGGTATGTTCAGCAAGCATAAAATTTGAAATTTCCCCTGCCTGTATATAGGTTCTTTCATGATTATGCTTAAATTCATATGCTTCATAAATTGCAGTGAAGACCCCCTCCAAAGAATCTTCACAATAAATTATCCATTCATACATGAGCGTTCCCTGCTTTTCATATAAAATTCATTACCGCCGTCCGACATATCATCAAACAGATTTAACTGGCGGTAGGTCACACTGTCCTTCGAAAAAGGATACAATTCTTTGGGTGACAACAGATTTCTGGTTATATAGTTTTCCTCTATCTTTGTGTTATACATCATTTTCCCATTACAGGTTATAAAATACAATGCCCTTTTTAACACTACTCCCATCTTCTTCAGATCATCAAAACCCAGATTTCCGCTCCTTCTTGCTTTTACGATCCGCTGGGCACTTTTCACTCCTATGCCGGGAATCCTTAATAATTGCGAATAATCTGCCCGGTTGATTTCCATAGGAAATAGTTCCAGATGTCCCAGGGCCCAGTTACATTTCGGATCCAGCAATACATTAAAATTCGGTCTTTCCTCACTTAACAGTTCACTGGTCCTGAAACCGTAATAGCGTAAAAGAAAATCTGCCTGATACAGCCGGTGCTCCCTAAGCAGTGGCGGACCCTCTTTCAGCACCGGCAGTGACGTATCGTCATTAACCCGGACAAATGCCGAATAAAACACCCGTTTTAAATTATATCGATCATATAATGCCTCGGCAATTGTCATGATCTGATAATCATTTTCCCGTGTAGCGCCTACGATCATTTGTGTCGATTGTCCCGCAGGTACAAACTGACGGGATTTATTATAGATGGTAATCTCGTTTTTACTTTCCAGGATACCGTTCCGAATGAGCTTCATTGGCGTTAAGATCTTTTCTCTTGACTTATTCGGTGCTAATTCCCGTAGTCCTTCCGCTGTCGGAAGTTCCAGATTAATACTCATACGGTCGGCCAGTAAACCTGCCTGATAAATCAGTTTTTTATCTGCTCCCGGAATCGCCTTTACATGAATATATCCCTGGAAATGATATTCCGTCCGCAGCAGAAGTAATGTCTGGTAAATCAACTCCATGGTATAATCCGGAGAACGGAGTATTCCGGAACTTAAAAACAATCCTTCAATATAATTTCTGCGGTAAAACTGTATCGTTAAATCACAGATTTCTTTTGGAGTAAACGAAGCTCTTGCCACATCATTGGAACGACGGTTAATACAATATTTGCAGTCAAAGATACATTCATTGGTAAGTAATATTTTCAGTAAAGAAATACATCTGCCATCAGATGAGAAACTGTGGCAAATTCCGGCAGATATTGCATTTCCTATACCTGTACCGTCACCGTTTTTTTCAACACCGCTACTGGTACATGCCACATCATATTTGGCTGCATCTGCTAAAATTCCAAGTTTCCCTGCCATAGACATAGTTTCTGTAACACAATAATCCATAGTAATACCCATGCATTTCACAATTATCTTGTGAACCCGTCCGGATAAAATGATGAAAACCAGCCGGCTGCAAATTCCTTTTTATTTTTTCATCATATTTCTCATATAAGCCATCAGAACTTGTGTTCTGTTTCTGTTAGTTTATCACAAAACACCATAGAACACAAGTTCTTTTTATAAAAAATAAAAAAGCTGTGAGACTATTTCTCATCAGCTCTGTTATCAATATCTGTCATTTAATTGACATATCTTATTTTATTAATTTGCTTTCCCATTCTTCTTCTTTAAATCCGATCAGAACCATTTCATCTGTGATCAGAAGCGGCCTTTTTACCAGCATACCATTCGTTGCAAGCAATTTTAATTTATCTTCATCGCTCATTGATGGCAATTTATCCTTCAATCCCTGTTCTTTATATAAATTTCCACTGGTATTAAAAAATTTCTTTATATCCAGTCCGCTTCGTTCATACCATTCTTTTAATTCTTCATAGCCGGGATTTTGTTCTTTTATATCCCGCATTTCATATTCCGGATGGTTTTCCTTCAGCCATTTTTCAGCTTTTTTACATGTAGTACATTTAGGATAACATAAAAACAACATATTCTTCCTCCTAACCTTAATAATTAAATTTATAGATTCTAATATCAAAAAACAAAATCTTCATGAGGCAGAGTTCCATTCCTTGAGTCTTATCTGCGCCTCATTTGTTTTCTCTGCTCAATGGAAATTAATTTATCAATATTAACATTCGCCTCAATTTTGCATCCATATAAAATTCTGCCATTCTCCTCTGCTTTTCTTACAATTGTTGCATTCACGGTATATGGTTCATAATTTGCCTCAAACGATATCTTTACTTTCGAACCAATTTCCTTTTCAGGACTATCCATTTTCATCCGGAAAGAAATGCCTGTCACGCTGATATCATGTATTACTATGGTTTCACCCTGAATTTTTCCGTTAATTCCCAAAGGCACCCGATAAGTATTCCTCCGGTTCTTTTTAATTCCCTTATTTTTACTGTATACTAAAATTCCCTTGATCGTTTCCGTATTGACATTTTGAGTGATTACATTATTCCATGCGATCGGATTTTCATTTTCCCTTTGATAAATTATATTAACCCTGATATTTTCCTTGTCAAAAACCACGACTTTACCATCTAATGTAATATTTTCAATCAATATACTATTTTTTATGCATCGTAATACCTTTGAGGAAACGATAATTTCCCTTGTACCATCCTGAATTTCAACATCAATAAAATCGTTTTCTTTCAGTTCATAAATAAACATTCATCTCTTCCTTTTTTATGTATTTTTATATATTAATATTCTAATATATCTTTAATAATGTAATATCTTTCTGGTAAAAGAACGGTTACCCCCAGCTTATACCATTTTCTCTTTCGGGAATTATACCATATTTAAACTGTTTATTCAATTTATAAAAATATTTTTTATATATGAAAATTTACTGATACAAATTATTGGTTATGCACATACTGATACCGCACTGGTATTAAAGTATGGATACCTTTGTATAATCATTTGTTTTATAACTTCAAAGCATTCGATCAAGAAAGGGAAATGTATAACCGATTACCTTATGAATCCGTTATACAAGGTGAAATGATGAAAAAGAAGCAAACAGAATCTAAAAAACAAGCACAAGAACAACAGAATCACAATACGTTTAACAGTGTAACCCAAAAGGTTACACCAGAAAATCAAAATCAGACACACAATTCAAAAAAAGAAGGAATCTATCCAATCAATCAGAAAAGATAAAAACCTTTTTATTTCTCTGCACAACCTGTAACCATATGCATAAAATGGAATAAAAATACTGTTATATTTCAGGAGAAATAATCAAATGAGTCATATTCAAGACATATTATTTTGTAATCCTTGCTGCCAGGGGCCGCAAGGGGTTCCCGGGGAAACCGGACCTCAGGGGCCGCCTGGAGCAGGAGTACAGCCGGCATATTTTAATGCTGTCACGCCGGGCGGTTTTCAAACGATTCCTCCGGAAGGCAATGTTAATTTTCTGATCGCGTTTCAATCCGGTGATTTTTCGTTCACTCCAAATACGGCAGAGATTACGGTAAACACCGGAGGTGTCTATCGGATAGACTATTCTCTGTTGATCCGTCCGACCACCCGATTGATCAATGCTGCTTATGCAGTAGCTATTAACGGACTGGAAAACCCTTTATCTTTTTTTGGGACATACTCTGACGATCTGACTGATTCAGAGCGGACTGAATTATCAGGTATGTTCATTACCTCTATTGCAGCAGGTTCGACCATAGTGCTTCGCAACAAATCTTCCACCACTGATTATCTGGCAGGAACAGGAGTTGACAATCAGGCAGTGAATCATGCCTCCATCCTTATACAACGAATCGCTTAATCCCACAAATTAATTTTTTCCGGGAAAATCATAAAAGACTGTCGAGAAATAGCGATTCCTGCCCTGATATGTATGAAGGAGACAGTCCCTTAGAAATTAAAGCTTTTTCAAGTCCCTGAATTTTTACCGGACTGTCTCATTCTTTTAACAGTATCAAGACACAGAACCCTCTTGTTTGGTTTTTGAGAAGCGCTCCTTTGTCCCGGACTATCTGGAACAAAATAACTACAGATGGGGTAATCAAGTGACTTATCACTGGCTCTGATTCGCTTTCCCTTATATTTGTTATATGCCATAAATCCTCCTTTCTGGGTATTAAAAAAGCAGTTAATCATACAGACTAACTACTTGTGGTATTGAATATGAAGTTATAAACAAACCGGGAGTTATTTATTCAATCGTTGCTTATAAGATGTTTTATATAATCACTTCTACTTCCATTCCAATGACAATGAATACATATACCATTTTTGAAAACATGGTTACAGTTCTGATATCCATAGAGGATGTTTGCACATTCTGGACATAGTGCCATCATTTTTGAACTTACTTTTAGAAATTCGCTTCCGCATTCATTACAAATAGTAAATTCATCTTCCTTCATGCCATCCCTCCTCTAAATTCTTATTCATAGGGATATTATACAATTATTCAATACCACTGGCACTTTTTAAAGGATTCTCATTAAATCCTTAGTATTTCAGCCATTTCCTACAATTCATACGGTGTCTGCTGGTATACATAATAGTTCAGCCAGTTTGTATAAAACGCATTTGCATGCGCCCTCCATGTCAGTAACGGCGGATTCTCCGGATCATCACCGGGATAATAATTAAACGGTAGCTTAATATCCAGTCCTTTTCCCAGATCTCTTTTATATTCCGTATCCAACGTGATTCTGTCATATTCCGGATGTCCGGTAAGGAATATCTGTTTTCCTTCTCCGGCAATGATCACTAACGGACCGGCTTCCTTAGATTCTGCAAGAACAGATAATTTATCATTGGCCTGTATTTCCTCCTTCGATACCTCCGTATGCCTGGAATGAGGTGCCAGAAACACATCATCAAAGCCTCGCATCAACGGTACCTTCCGATGCAGTACTTCATGCCAGTAAATGCCGAATCGCTTTTCCTTTAGCTGGTTGGTATGAATACCAAAATGATAATACAGTCCTGCCTGCGCCCCCCAGCAGATATGAAGCGTGGAAGTAACGTTTGTTCTGGTAAAATCCATGATCTCCGTCAGTTCCTTCCAATAATTCACTTCTTCAAATGCAAGATGGTCCAGCGGCGCTCCGGTAATAATAAAACCGTCAAACTTCTTATCCTTTATTTCCTCAAAGGTACTGTAAAACTGATTCAGATGACTGGCCGGCGTATTTTTTGAAACATGGGAAGCAATATGAACAAATGTCACATCCACCTGTATCGGAGTATTGGACAAGGCCCGCAACAGCTGTATTTCCGTTTCATGTTTTAACGGCATAAGATTTAAGATCGCTATTTTCAAAGGGCGGATATCCTGACGGATTGCCCTGGTTTCATCCATGATAAATATATTTTCCTGTTCAATGACCGCCTTTGCAGGCAGATCTCCTTTTACCTTGATTGGCATATTGCACGCCTCTTTTCTATAATTTAATTATTAGTATTGTACATCATTTTGTCCCTGAAGAAAAGACCTGAATTCTTCCTCGGTAATGATCTGCACACCCAGTTCCCGGGCTTTCTTGTTCTTGGAAGATGACGACATCGCATCGTTATTGATCAGATAATCCGTTTTAGAACTGACGGAACCGGTAACTTTTCCGCCAAGATTCTCAATAAGAAGCTTTAATTCCTCACGATTTGAAAATGTATCCAGTGAACCAGTGATAACAAACACTTTTCCGGATATCATCTCATTTTCAATCCCGGATTCCTTTTCCTGTTTCAACGTAAGCTCCTGCAAAAGATTCCGGAATTCCTGCATATTGTTTTCATCCCGGAAATATTGTACAAAAGACCCCGCAATCACTTCACCGATCCCGTCTATTTCGGTCAGTTCTTCTTCCGTTGCGTGAACCAGCCTGTCAATATCATTATGAAATTCCCGGCATAGCATTTTTGCATTGGTAAGTCCCACGTTTAAAATACCGAGACCATTTATGACCCGATAACATTCTGTGTTTCTGGAAGCATCAATGGCCGCCATATACTTATCAAACGACTTTCTGCCGAATCCTTTGGTTCCTACTATCTCCTCTTCAAAACGGGACAGATGATATATGTCCGCAAATTCATGGATATAACCGGAATCCACAAATTTTTCCAGAGTCTCTTCCGATAAACCATCAATATTCATGGCGTTTCTGGAAACAAAATGGGAAAACTTCTTAATCTTTTTAGCCGGACATTCCTGATTGATACAATATAAAAACTTAAAGCCGTTATCCTCCTTGATCACGGTTTTTTCACCGCAGACCGGACAAGCTTCTGGTACTGTGGTAAGACCGCTCCTGGTAAGATTCCGGGCAATCTGTGGGATGATCATATTTGCCTTAAAAACCTCTATTTCATCACCGATACCCAGTTCCAGTCCCTCTGCCACACTGACATTGTGTATGCTGGCTCTGGAAACCGTGGTTCCCTCCAGTTCCACCGGTTCAAACACGGCAATGGGATTGATCAGTCCGGTTCTGGAAGCACTCCACTCTATGGTCAGCAGATGCGTTTTTGCCGTCTCGTCCGCCCATTTAAAAGCAATACCGTTTCTCGGAAACTTAGAGGTCTGTCCCAGGGAAATACCGTATGCAATATCGTCAAACATTAAAACCAGTCCATCCGACGGAATATCATAACCTTCGATCGCTTTTGAAAAATATCCTATGGCCTCCTCCATGGTTTCTGCAGAAACTTCCCTGTAATCCACAACATCAAATCCCTGACTTTTCAGCCATTCAAACTGACACTGCATAGAATTGTGAAACTCTGCCGTTTCTGCCTGAATTAAGGCAAAGGCATAAAAATATACATTCCTGTTTGCCGTTATCTCATTGTTCAGCTGTCTGACGGAGCCGGAACAAAGATTTCTGGGGTTTTTATATTTTGCCGCCACATCTTCAATGGAAGCATTGATTTTCTCAAAATCGGAATAACGGATAACCGCCTCCCCCCGCAAGACCAGCTTTCCAGTGTATGCGATCTTTAACGGTACATTTTTAAATACTTTTGCATTGTTGGTAATGACTTCCCCGATTTCTCCGTTTCCTCTC
>CAJTPF010000031.1 GCA_910578175.1 uncultured Lachnospiraceae bacterium | reverse complement strand
TGCAAGCCTTGGTATATTTAAATACATCTTATGTTTCTATTCAATCACTCACTTTGAGGATTTATACAGAATCTACACATATTTAAATACATCTTATGTTTCTATTCAATCCCTGATTCTCCAGCATCTTCTTCCCCTTCGATCCCCCTTAATCCCTATATTTTCAATATATCTCTTCAATTGTTACCAGCCGCAGCACTCATATATGTTTTGTGCCTTTCCTATCCGATTTTTTCAGCATTTTCTATCATTTTCAATTCATGCACCTGGTAATTCCAAAAATATAATTGCAGCACTGACCATATTCACAAAATCAACTGTTCTCCTGTTTCTTTCGTCTTTCCTCCTAATGTTTCTTCACCAAATAAACCTGAATTTAAAACTTTTATAATACAGACAAAATCCTCCTTTTCATTTATGGTCTTCTTTAAATCTTCTTTAAGTGCAATTAATTTTGATGGTGTAATATCTCCGCGAAAAACAGAATTCTGATAATGTGACAGATACTTTTTACAAACCTTAAATACTTTCTGAACTCTTTTTTCATTCACATCATAAAAAACGAAAGCATAATTATAATTCAAATTTTTCTTCGACATCACATTCCCTCCTTTAATGAAAAAGGAACAAACTCCCTGTCTTCTAAAATAAATTTAATCAATTTATAACAATCCAATTTAATCGCAGTGCGATAAGATACCTTCCTTTTTAATCGATTGTTTAAAAAAACTGTTTCCATTCGTTTTTCAAATGCCTCTACGAATACTTTGCGACCTTCATCATTCAAAATACAATAATTCACCTTTTTTTCGAAATGTTTTTCAACCTGTAATCTTCTGTTATTCACCAGATCAAATATTGTTCGAAATACAATGATAGGTTTAAAAACTTCACTTATATCAAGGCTTAATGAAAACCGTCCTTCCGATGGCTCATGCAAAAAACTGATCCTCTGATCCAGGTGAGTATGATAAATTGCAGATATTGTTTTTGAATATAGCAAAGAGTTTCCGAAAGAAACCAAAGCGTTCATCGGATTGTCCGGCGGCCGCTTTACTCTTTTATTCATTACAAATTCTTCAGGCAAAAAATATTCAAATGAACCATAAAACCGAAGCCATACTTCACCTTCTACGGCCATTACCTCTTTAATATTTTCGGCCCGGTCAACTTTCGTATAAAATTCTTTTCTAATCCAGTCAACCACCGCTTTCACTTCCGGTTTATCATGTTTATAATAATGATAGAGCACTTCATAAATATTTAAACCGATGCCCTTCACGATTGCTTTTGCTATCACCAGTCTTGATGTCTCAAAAGCATGAACCTGCCGAACCAGTAACCTTCCGCTGTTATATTGATTTCTTGGATAAAAGGTTCCGCTATATCCTTCATAATAATTAAAAAAATGGACTACAACATTATTTTGCGACAAAAAATCCAGTAATTTAGAGTTAATACTCACTTCATTTAAACAATATATTTCTTTTGTATTTTCTATTGGAATGTATACATTTTTTCCATCTTTTCGAAAGCATAATGAATTATCCTTTCTAGTCAGTTCTCCCATAGACATTATATATCTGGTACTTCCCATATGGTTTCCTCCCTTTTGCAGATTAATCGATAAAACTATTAAATATAACAATACTCATAATATGCACACTTCGAACACTGTTTTTTATGAAGTACCGGCGGTAAATCATTAGACTCAATTAATGATTCGATATCTCTGACATATTCCAGCAGCTGTACTTCAATCTCAGGAGTCAGTTCTATGATCAACGTTCTGCTTTCCTGTTTGTTCTTCTCAAAAAATTGCAGTTTTCCTTTTCTTTGAATCCCTTTCAATTTTAATACATACAAATAGTAATACAACTGCCATTTACTGGCTGTTTCATCTGCATCTGATTTTTTAATCTCTGTTAAATATTCTGCTGAAATTTTATCGATCTTGATATTATCAATTTCTAATTCCGCACTTTTATCATCGGATAATTTCGCCTCATGCAAAGCTTTTCCAATCTTAACATTTTCACTGTTATCTTCCAGATTAATTCTGTTGCCATGCAGAAAACACTGTCGTTTACAGTGAAAATAATAATTCATCAATGTACCATTAACTTTCATTATATACCCTTGCATATCACAGACTTGTCTGTGATACTGCCCAAATAAAAAGGTTGAAAAGAAGGAGCTTTGTAATCTCTTCTTTTGATAATTATTTCAACCTTATACCCTTGCATATCTCAGACTTGTCTGTGATACTGCCCAAATAAAAAGGTTGAGAAAGAGCAGTCTGCAAATATTCCTTTCTGTCATGATTTCTTTCAATCTTCTATTTTTAAAGTTGACGCTTCCTGCAGAAATTCCTGAACATTTTAACACAAACGAATGATCTTAAACGAATAGAGACGGAATATCCATATCCAGATATCCCTTTGTTAAATACTTCTCACCATCCCGCAGAAAATATAATTCACCAATTCTATCATTATAATTAAAATTACAATCCCGTTTTACTTTAAATATAAAATAATTAAATTTACATTTTATATCCGATAACTTTACCTGTTTTTTTGCATAATCCATTTCATTATCCGAAAGCAGGCTTTTATACGCTTCCCAGACATCATCACCGTTGATCACTGCTCCATCTGATAACGTGATCACTCTTGAAATAAACACCGAAATATGCCATTCATCTTCTTCGATCAATTTCATTCTTTTTTGAATTTCATAAAAATATAGATTTTTTACGTCTTCCATAAATGCATTGATTCCTTTCTCGTCCAAACGCATATTGCGGGATTCTTTTATCCTTTTTAAAATTTTCTGATAATATCTATCAAACTCTTTGTTCAAAAGTATTTCCTGCATCTCAGGTTCCACAATAGAATATTCCGGTTCAATCCGAAAATCATACTTATAAATTTTGCCGGTACTATCCATTTGAAAAAAGTATGCCATGCCAAAACCACTTTTATAATTTCGGTTGATCCTTCCAAGAAACTGCTCTTCACTATCCAGTTTACTGATATCTTTATATCCAATATCCATATCGATATCCACGCCGGCTTCTACCACCTGGGTGGCTACCAGAATATTCCCTTTCGATGAACAGATTTCCTTCAAAATTTTCTCCCTGTCAGCCTGATTATAATCACCGGTCAAACAATAAATTTTAATTTCACAGCCATAATTATCATTTAGAAAATCAAAAAACTTATATGCCGAATCTTTTTTTATAAATTCCACTAAGATATTCCTATCCCTGCCGGAATGATTCATCATATGCCTTGCCAGTTTCTCAAAATCAACAGAACAATTCAACAATTCAAAGGAAATTTTAACCCTGTCCTTAAACCGTTTATCTTCAAAATAACGCGTTCTGTCAGTGATCAGAGAGACCACACCATTATTTATCTCTGTCAGATAATCCATTTTCGGAAGAGTTGCAGACATTATGACCACCTTTAAATTCAATACATCTGAAAAACATTGCAAAAAATACATAATCTCTGTCCAAATATCATTTTTATAACTTTGAATCTCATCCAGTACAATCACACTATTGGACAGCTGATAAAAACTAATGGCAGATTCTTTGGAACAGCCAAACATAATATCAAACAGATTCACATGAGTCGTCAGAATAAAAGGATAATTCAAAAACTGCCTGTCAAGCAATATTTTTTGGTAAAACTTATCTTCATCTTCCTGATCTTTTAAATGTTCAATTTCATTTTTATCTCTGTTTATCGGATGAATGGAATTAATGACAGCTACCTGATCCATAACATGACTGCCTTTAAATATTTCTGTCAGACTCTGAAGATTCTGTTCGATCAATGTATTAAAGGGATATACATAAATAATTTTCTGTATTTTATCATCTAAAAGCTTTAAACTCACATTTACGGACATATTGCTCTTTCCGCTCCCAGTAGGAGCTTCCAGAAAAAAAATCTTTTTATCCTTATTCCGAATCAGATTTTTCTCGCACTCCAGAAACATTTCATTTCTTAAATAATTAATATCTTTTCCATCATCATTTAAATGCTCATGTTTTCGTATACGACGTGTCCTCTCCGTATTTTCATACACCTGATTGATATGATGGATTTCATCCAGATTTCCATAATCCCGGATTTCCATACCGGTATTATACTCACTGGTGGCATAATAATCACAGGATATTAAAAGGGAATATAAAAACCTGACATACGCATAAACATATATAGATACCTTTTTATGCCTTGATTCTTCAAACGACTGAAAAAAAACATCCTTACTGTTTTTTATCATTTGCTTATAATTTTTCTTACTTAAAAACGGTCCGGAATATAGTTCTGAAAATTCTCCTCTATTGATTGCATCCAAAATTTTTTTAACTGCATTACTATCTATAAAACTTCTATAATAGACATCCAGATATTTTTTTTCTTTTCCATTACCATCCAAATCCGAATGGTGTCTGGAAATAATATAGCTGTTCAAAAATACAAAATATTTTAGCTTTCTTTTTTCCGGCTCAGTCAGTTCTTCCTGATTGACTTCATTTATAAAATAGTCGAAATATATAACAGAAGATAACATCGAGTGTTTGTTTCCATCCAAACACTCGATATTAAATGTTGGAAACGTTTTATTATAAAGAATATTTCTCTGATAAAAGGGATTGATTTTTCCAAAATCATGAAAGACGATCACATTTGCAAGCAGCTTTTTAAAGACGGATTTCATTCTGGTTTCGGTTTCGGAAAAAAATTCATCCGTCAGACGATCCACGATCAGTTTCAGCTTTCTTTCTTCCAGTAAGCGTTTCAGATATTTTACGCTGAGAGCGGTATGTTCGGATAATGTCTCGCTTTTCCTGCCGTCAGCGGTATGAGCTAAAATCTCTGCTTCTCCTAAACCTTTACTGTTTATTTTAATCACTTCTTCTATATTTACAATCGAATAATCTTTCAATCTTTTATCCTCCCTGTTTATCCATTTATTCTAAAAAAACATAATATTCAGATTCTGTTCCTCTGTTTCTGAATGATCATCTCGTATTTTAAAAACACTGTCAGAATTACAACTCAATACCTTCATATCCGAAAAAGCCATTTTTTCAAACACATACATATTCAGTTCCTTATCAAGACCGATTGGAAGCATTTCCTCATACTTAAACCATTCATCATCTTCATCCTGCATATCGGTTTCCACATATTGTTTTATATACATACTGCTGATATAAGCCGGATAAGGTTCCGGCTCGCCGGATATCATATAAACATCGGAAATATCCGCCGGATGATCATTGCTTCCCAGATATGGAAGATATATACACCGTTTATGTAACAGCGCATCGGCTATCTTCTTGCTTTCACCGGAATCCACTGCCAGATATATCTGCCATTTAGGTTTTTCCAGCCACTGCTGTTTTACGATCAGATTCCCTCCCTGTTCCTGGGAGGCATATCCGACCGAATTATTAAATTCTACTACTTTTTTATCAAAAGAACCTTTTCTGCAGATTGGAAGGATTGATATCCGGATATCCTTTAACCGTTCATAAAACTCCGGGTAACCGCCTTTATTTTTTTTATCTTTCATTACCATAGCATTATAACCGCCATAGCCAAGAACTGCGCCAAACAGACCTGTCAGGGCAACCTTGTGGATCTGCCCATAGGTAAAATAGTAATAGGCGTTTACATCAGGCTTTTTAAAAAAAGCCTGTCTGCCGCTTAACGTAAATCTCAATATATCCATATACCTACCAGCCTTTCACGATTATTGAATCACCTGTTTTGTAAATATATTATAATAGGTAATATCCACAATTTCAGTATCCACCACTGTTGTATATGGATTATAATAAATCTCAATTTTGTGAATCCTGTCGCTTACATCATGCAACAGTTCTGCACAATTTATATGAATGTTATTCTTTTCTCCGCCTTTTGTAAATCCTATATACTTGTCCAGATTCGGTAAATATAAATCCCCGTCCGTCTCTATGAACAACGCAAATTCGTTTTCACAGCCCACCTTGGAATTTGTTACAAAATAGGTTGCAGATGTCAGTGCCGCATCTTTGAATTTTTCATAATCCTCCTCTGTATATCCTTCTGTTACTCCCATCTCTATAAATTCGTTATACGCTTTGGGATTGATCGTAAACGGATAAAAATAATGAGCCTCATCACTTACGATCTTTGTTCCAAGCGTGGTATTTTTGGCCTCTTCATTATTTTTGTTTTTTTCTGTAGCTTTCGAATCCTGGAACGGAGAAAGAATATTCTGAACCTGGGATTCGGAATCTTTATACTTGTTAAATCCCTGCCCAATCTGAACTGCTCCGGTAATGGAAAAATTGGCACCGGCTTCCGCAAATGTGGCGCCAAAATTTTTCACATCCACAGCCTGAAACAATTTTCTCAAAATATCCAGATTATTCTTATTTTTATCCAATATTTCATTAAAGATATGTTCGTAACGCTCTTTTAACGTCCTCGGATTATATTTTCCCTCATCTGTCTTTATAGACTTAATATACAACACTTTCTCACCATTATCTTCCCACATCTTTTTCATCGGATATTTTAATGCCTTATCACTTCCAAATACTTCTCCGCCTGCTGTCGCTTTTGGATATCCGGAAAAATCTGCGTTCCAGTTTGCCATAACTGATGATATTCCTATGACTCCGTATACTCTGTTATTCATATGCATCCTCCATTCTGCTGTTTCTACAGCCCTGCATTATTGTTTTTCATCTCTTCTTCATCATATTTTTTCTTTGACATATACAATATATTTTTATCAACATATCCCGCCATGATCATAACTTCATTTGCTGTTTCATCTGGCATATATGTAAGTACTTTGCCCAACAGTTCCATTGCTCTTGCATACTTCATTTCTATTGCATAGTCATATTTTTTTGCCAGAAGCGCAACTCTCTTTTTCAACATCTTATCATCCCGGACCGTCAGAATCGGTTTAACCATATCTAATGATTTTTTTGCTGCCCTGCTTAACTCCAGAATATACCTGCTGATCTGACCCACTGCATAGTAATATTCATCATCATTTTCAAACATCCACTCTTCCCGGGATTTCATCACATGCTCCATTAATTGCCTTCTTACTTCACTCATAACATCACTCATAGGTACTTCATTCCTCCTGTTCTCATTCAAATAATCCGTTAAAGAAAACCACAGATTAAATTGATGTTTTGCTTTTTCCAGATAATCATTTTCAATAGTATCCTTTATCAGACGTTTACATGCTTTATCCAGCAGCGGTTTCACATTCCGGCTGTTATTATTATAGAACCAGTTCCATAACTGTTCCCGGCACAGCAGCAGTTCTTCTTTGATCCGATGATCTATATTCGGTAAATCTCCTGCCGCAGTCTTATAATTATTGATCAGATATTTCCCAAACAGAACTTCATTTACCAGCGATTCTATCTGATACAATTTATCTTTCATACCATATGAACCTGAATATGCCTCTTCCGCCTTTTCACGGAATGAAAATATCATCCTGAGACGAAAAGGCTGCTTTAGTTCACTGTTATATCCTGTGATTCTTTCAAAAGAATGAATTTCCAGTTCTGTTTTTCCCTGTCGGACACGGAAATATAATCCTGACTCTATATCTGCATCTGAATTTTCCTCACCTTTTTTTACACATTTTATCGTTTTTTTATCTAAATCAATATATACATTATTTTTTCCCTTTGCTGCCTCAGATGAAAGATACTCCATAAACTGATTTTGTATGATCGCCCGCTCCATTGTTACGGCACATGGAATAGATATTTTTCTGGATTTATTCTCCAGAAACGGCTTTTTTTCATTAAGACCCATATTATTACTATGCAATCCAAAAATTGTATTATTTGCGAGTTGATTGTATTTGTTATTATTAAAAATATTAGGTCTTATATAACGCTGGCCCTCTTTTTTTATTTCTTCTCTGGTCCTTTCATCCTCTGCATAAACAAAAAAGATTTTCAGGTAATCTTTTGCTTCCAGACTGATATCCTGTTGCTGAAGAAACGTATTTAGATTTTGTTTCACCCAGGTCCGTATCCTGCCTATTATCTCTGTATTCACTGGTCCCAGTATTTTTTCCGTCTCCTCATAAATCTGCTTCGCCTGACCCTTCCCATATTTAACATAAGGATCCGACAACACACCGTAATATGTTTCTATATTTTTATCCTGCAGTTTCCCTGCTTTAATACTTTCTTTCTTTATAAAAAAGGAATAATAATTATTCGAATGGATTATCTTTCCGGAATCTACTGCTTTATTCATTGAGATCAGTCTGCTGTTTTTATCCAGAAACGATATGAATTTATAATCACTAGTATTCTCTCCCGGAATTTCGCCAGTCTTTTTATCCGGTTTTCCGACATCAAAGATGTTTCTTACAGAAAAATCATCCTCCAGATTCAGCAGAATATAAGTTCCCGGCGCAGGAACATAATTATCATACAACCATTGTTCCGGTTGCTGTTCCAACCCTGCTTCAAACACTTTAATTGCCTCATCAAACATCTATCTCTTTTACCTCCTTTCCGGTAATATCATCTCAAGTTACAAATACTTATAGTTTACAAATCCGCATCCTCTGGAATTGTTCTCACCGATGCCCGTTGCCAGCGCTAAATATGCTAACTCCTGTGCCATTTCATTATCAGCGATTTCCATATCAAACTTATCACCCAGCAATGCTATGTTTTTAAACTTAATCTTAACCGGCACCCGGTTTAATTTCTGAATATTGGTATAAAGCTGAAAATCCTCATCAATTTTTGTATTCATAAATGTGTTATACTTCTTTATGAGATTGGTTTTTAATAAATGCTCATACTGTTCAAAGGATATATTGGATTTCCAGTATCCTCCCTCCCCTAATTTGATCAGAACCGGTGTGATGGAATATATTTTTGAAATATGCTTTCTCGGTATGATCCGAACATGAGTCGTAAGTCCTTTAAAATACTCATTCGCCGTATTTCCCAGAGTTTCCGTCAGATAATTCATCAGGTCTTTCCGAATCGTCCTGATTCGTACGGTATATACTTTTTCTTTTTTATATGTACCGCCCGGTTCTAACGGATAGGGCATGTCTATCACATACCCCTTGTAACAATTTTTATTATGAAATTCCAGATATTTGATATCCTTTGACAAACAGACGTCTACAAACCCTGAAATAACATAACTTGCTTCTTCCTGCTGAAAGTCCTGCAATGTGAATACCTTAACGGAAATTTCATAAACACGAAATAAATCCACGGTTATCTGCCTCCTTTGTTTCGTACTGACTGACATAAAGCCAGAATTTGCCATTAGTTACGGTTATAAAAAATATTAAATTGTGCACTTTTCTTTATCTTTTGTGGGGGGGATTTGCAAAGATGATCTGCTTTTGCTTTAGTAAGAATAAAACGATTGGAAGTCCGGAAAAACGGACTTTGCACCGCGTGCTGTGGTTCAAGAAGTTCTAAATAATACTAACCTTGTTATTTAAATACATAATATGTTAATGTTAAACCATTATGTTTATACCATCTACATTATTATATTAACCCATAAGTTAATAGTTGTCAATAATAATTCTAACATTGTTTGAATACAGTCAAACAATGTTAGAATCGCTTATAATTCAGCGTAACATCCCGTCTTTTCCCTGTCTGTATATGTTGCTGCCGAATTATTTGATTATATCGAATATCAATCATTTCAACTAAAAAAGGCATACTCCCCCGCAGTATGCCCGATACTTCTCCATTCATAACATTCAAAATCTACTCATTTTTCCCATTGATCCACGCCGTTGAAACATCCATCGCCGCCCTGCACGCCTTCGTCTGATCCAACGCATTCAGCATCACAAAATCATGTATGATTCCCTGAAATCTCACAGCGGTCACATTTACCCCAGCTTTCCGCAGTTTTACCGCAAATGCTTCTCCTTCATCTCTCAGTACATCCGCTTCCCCGTTTAAGATCATGGTATCCGGCAGTCCGGCAAGCTGGTGGAAATCTGCCCGCAGGGGAGAAGCCGTTATCTGGTTTCTGTTTCGTTCAGACATGGTATACTGATTCCAGAACCATATCATTCCCGCCCGGTATAAATAATAACCTGCCGCAAATTTATAATAAGAACAGGTATCAAAGCAGGCATTTGTTACCGGATAATACAAAAGCTGCTTCTGAATACAGGGTCCCTGTCTGAATTTTGCCATCAGGGACATTGCAGCCGCCATATTTCCGCCTACACTGTCTCCCGCCACTGTCAACGTCCGGGGATTCAGAGAAAAAGTCATCCGTTCTGCCAGTTCCGGCAGATTGCAGAGTACGCGATAGCATTGCTCAATGGCCGTAGGATATCTCGCTTCCGGCGAACGGGAATATTCAGGAAATACCACCACCGAATTCGTTCTTGCCGCCAGTTCACGCACCAGTTTTTCATGGGTATGAAAACTTCCGAATACCCAGCCGGCTCCATGGATATAAAAAATAACGTTTCCGCTGCAGTTCCGTGATTCCGGCCGGACGATGAATACCCGGATACAGCCCCACTCTCCGGTATCCACAGTGGTACTGTCTATATCTGCTGGATACATATATACCGGCGAACTCTGGGCCTGCTCCAGCAGTTCCCTGCCCTTCCACGGCGGTAGCTGAAAAATAAGGGGCGGTACCGAATTTTCCTCACATACCTTTAAAGCCTCCGGTTCCAAAGAAATCCTTTTCATCATCATGCGATCCTAATCCTCCTGTTTCGATATTCCTGGTAAATACAGTTATAAGACTAAGATATGCGCATTCCGGGAACCTGAGTACCGTTTTCCCTACATTATCATATTCTGCTTCGATTCCCATATCAGCTTCAGCCGGTCCAATAAATGATCGGCAGCCTCATCTTTAGACATCAGGGGTAAGTCTGTGATTTCTTCTTTCTGAATTAAGATCAGGTGATTGGTATCCGTTCCAAAGCCGGCCCCCTCGTCTCTCAGCGCATTTGCTGCGATCAGGTCGGCCTGCTTGCTTTCCAGTTTTCTTTTGGAATTTTCCAAGACATTTTGGGTTTCCATGGAAAATCCGCACAAAACCTGAGAGTTCCCTTTCCGGCTGCCAAGCCATGCCAGAATATCTTTTGTCCGGCTGAGTGCTACAGAAATTTCATCCCCGGATTTCTTGATCTTTTCCTCCTGAACCTCCGACGGGGTATAATCCGCTACCGCCGCCGTTTTGATGATCATATCCTGTTCTTTATAATTCCGGCTTACGGCCTGAAACATATCTTCGGCGCTTACCACCGGAAGAACCGAAACAAATGCCGGCGGCTCTATATGTACCGGTCCGCTGATCAGCGTCACGTCTGCGCCCCGGAGCATTGCCTGCCTGGCAACGGCATATCCCATCTTTCCGGTAGAATGATTGGTTATGAAGCGGACCGGGTCGAGGGCTTCCCTGGTCGGACCTGCGGTTACCAGAACCTTTCTTCCCTTTAAATCCTTTTCACAGGCAATTTCCCGGAGAATATAATTTAACAGCACCTCTTCCGAAGGCAGTTTGCCGGCTCCGGTTGCGCCGCAGGCCAGATAACCGTTTTCCGGAGGAATGATGATTTTTCCGAAACCGGATAACCGTCGGATATTATCCTGAACCGTGGGATTATTATACATATTTACGTTCATGGCCGGCGCCACAATGACCGGGCCTTTCATGGCCAGCGCCGTAGTGCTTAGCATATCATCCGCAATTCCGTATGCCATTTTCGCAATGATATTGGCAGAGGCCGGTGCTGCCAGCATCACGTCTGCTTTCTGTGCCAGAGAAACATGGGTCACATGAAACTGAAAATTCCGGTCAAAGGTATCTACCAGACATTTATTGTTCGTCAGTGTTTCAAAGGTAATGGGGTTCACAAAATTCGTGGCATGTTCCGTCATGATCACATGCACATCTGCACCCAGTTTAACCAGCCGGCTGGCCAGCCCCGCAATCTTATAAGCGGCAATGCTGCCGGTCACTCCCAGAATCACCGTTTTTCCTTTCAGCATCCTTACACCTCTTCCATATCGGTTAACAGACCATGCTTTTCATATCTTGTCACACGGCTGATCCGGTTCTTCCCATCTACAAAAACAACTTTCGGCGTATGGGTTTTCGCCTCTTCCGGCGTCATTGCCGCATAACACATAATGATCACCCGGTCTCCGGCCTGTACCATTCTTGCAGCCGCTCCGTTTAAACATATCATGCCGCTGTTCCGCTCTCCTGCAATGACATAAGTTTCAAACCGGTTTCCGTTTTCAATATCAACTATCTGTACCTGTTCATACTCCAAAATACCTGCCGCCTCCATCAGCGCCTCATCAATGGTAATACTGCCTACATAATTTAATTCCGCCTGAACCACTGTGGCCCTGTGTATCTTTCCTTTTAACATCGTTATATTCATAATATCCTCATTTCCTGTCTTCGCATGACTACAGACCGTCTTGTAATCATAAATTCCACATACACGATTTCAACTGTTACTCTGATATAAAATTATCGATCAGCCTGGTGGTTCCGATATATACGGCTATGGCAACTAGCACCGGAACGTCTGCCCGATGATGAATCTCAATGGTATCCCATCGTACCATCTCCACATAATCAATCTTCGCCAGCGGTTCTTCCGAAAGAATCCGGCGCATTTCTTCCAGAATCCTGTCGCCGTCTTTCTCTCCCGCCTGAATCATCGCTTTCCCCGCCTGAATGGAACGGCTTAATACCAAAGCCGCCTTTCGCTCCTCTGGCGATAAATATGTATTTCTCGAACTTTTTGCCAGACCGTCCGCCTCTCTTACGATCGGACATCCTACCACTTCCACATCCATGTTTAAGTCCCTGACCATATGCCGGATAACCGCAAGCTGCTGGGCATCTTTTTCGCCAAAGTAGGCTCTGTCCGGTGTCACGATATGAAACAATTTGCAGACCACCGTACAGACTCCCCGGAAATGGATGGGCCGGCTTTTTCCGCAAAGCTCTGCCGTTACGCCGCCCATATCCACATAAGTGGAAAATCCCTCTCCATACATTTCCGAAACCTCTGGACAAAATACCATTGCAGCGCCGTTTTTTTCACATAATGCACAATCCGCATCCAGGTCTCTGGGATAACTCTCCAGATCTTCCTTCGGTCCGAACTGAATGGGATTGACAAAAATACTGACCACCACTTTGTCATTTTCCTCAACAGCCCGCCGGATCAGGCTCTGATGACCTTCATGAAGATATCCCATGGTCGGCACCAGTCCCACGCGAAATCCCTGGCTTCTCCATTCTTTTATCTGTCTTTTTACATTCGCTATTGTCTGTTCGATATACATGCCTTTCCTCCTGATATAGATCAAAATCCTCTATTTAATACAACTTACCGATCACCTCGTCGGACATACCGTAGGAATGTTCCCTGGCCGGAAATCTTCCCTGTTCCACATCTTCAATATAGGATTTAAATGCTTCCTGCATGGCAACTCCCAATTCCGCATACCGCCTGGCAAATTTAGGCGTAAAATCTGAGAACAATCCCAGCATATCCTGATACACCAGTATCTGTCCGTCGCATCCCGCACCTGCACCAATGCCGATGGTAGGAATGGAAACCTGTCCGGTCACCAGTTCTGCCAACGGCGCCGGCACACACTCCAGCACAACTGCAAAGGCTCCTGCCGCCTCTACTTCTTTTGCATTTTCTATCAGCTTCCGCGCCGCCTCTTCATCCTTCCCCTGTACTTTATATCCGCCAAAGGCATGAATGGACTGGGGAGTCAGGCCTAAATGAGCCATTACCGGAATTCCCGCCTGTACAATCGCCTGAATCTGCGGAACAACCTCCTTTCCGCCTTCCAGTTTCACGGCACCAGCCCGCCCTTCTTTCATCAGACGTCCCGCATTCACCACCGCATCATAAACCGACGCCTGATATGACATAAACGGCATGTCAATCACCACCAGTGCATTTTTTGCCCCTCTGGCAACTGCCGCACCATGATGAATCATATCTTCCATTGTTACCGAAATCGTATCCTCATAACCGAGCATCACGTTTCCCAAAGAATCTCCCACCAGGATCCCATTGATGCCTGCGGCATCCAATAATCCTGCCGTCGAATAATCATAAGCGGTGAGCATGGAAATCTTTTTGCCTTCTTCCTTTGCCTTCCGAAATGTTGCAACCGTATGTTTCATCCATCTACCCATGCAGTCCGGCCTGTGCGTTCCGGTCTTCTGCAATATCCTTTCTTTTTTACTTCCATTTTTAGTTTATTATCGGAAAATCAATATAGTTTCTCAGTGTTCCTCCAAAATCTTCCATATCAGACTATAATCCCGCTCCGGATTTTTTTCTTTTGCAATTCCGGCCAGAACTTTGGAAAGACAGACATAAATCTCTTTTTCTTCCTCCGAAAGTGCCTGAAGATGACGAAGAATCGTATCCGTATCTCCCCGCTCCACCGGCCCGGTAAGCGCCTCTGCTGCTCCCGTTTTTACCAGGTTCTGACAATTATGCAAAAACAGCGGCGCCAGAGCCTGTTCACTGCCGTCTCTGTCAAAACCGCATTTCATCAGAATCCCCACCCCTGTTTCAAACAGGGCCGTGACCAGATTACTGGCAAAAACCGCCGCACTATGATAGAGAACTTTATGATCCGGCCCGAGCAGCCGGACCGGATTTCCCAATGCTTCAAAAAACTGCAGCCAGAATTGCAGATATTCCGGCGAACCTTCAATTGTAAAATATGCCTGTGAAATTTCCCGATAGGATTGCAATCTGTCATGGATTGCAAATAAAGGATGGATAGAATAACCAAACGCTCCCGTTTGGTCAATTCCAGAAAAAACTGCGGAAGACATTGCACCGCTGCAGTGACAGATACACTTGCCTGTTAACGGATATTGTTTCAGAGAGTTCCATACCGGTTCCAGCGCCCCGTCCGGAACCGTCAGAAACAGAGCATCACTGGATGCCAGTATCTCTTCGATCGTTTCAAAATAATTCGTACCAGTAAAATTTGCCGCTTCCATTGCCGATTCTCTCCGTCTGCCGTAATATCCGGAGACATGGACATTGCCCTCCGTCATATACTTTCCCAGAGTAAAACCGGCCTTTCCAGCGCCTACAAATCCTATTCTCATCTGATAAATATCATTACTCAATATATCACCTCCTAAAAAGGTGATGCTCTTATGAAATCTCATTTGTTCAATATAAGTTTCAACTGTATTCTATTCAATCCAACAGATTTGCAGACAAGTTTTGTTCCGGTATAGTTTCCTTTGGAATACCATCCGTTAAATATTATAACATAAATGAATCATATAGCAATAAAAAAATCAGCGCTGACCATCATTTTGGTCTGACTTTAAAATTATACCGTTTACATCCCTGCGGAAGGAATGAAATACGGCCCATGCTATCTCTTTCTCTCTCAATACCTCTACCGCTGTATCGAGCACCGTTTTTAGATCCCATGCAATAAAATCAATATATCCGAAATAAATTCCGCTGGCGCCTCCGATAAAGGTTACGGCATCCGCTCCCGCTCCGGCCAGAATCTCCTCCGAAACCATATCCCGGAAATCCAGTATCTTTCCGCTCCGGTCTTCCCCGGTAAAACCCTGCAACGGATAATATAAGAATCCGGCAGCGATACCGTCCTTATGGTATGCGTTCACGGTATCAGCATCATTGTTCCAATATTGATTGATCAACGCAGGACAATTGGTCCCGCCGACATAAATATCCATCCGTACATCCGCATCTTCTTCCTCGCTGGGTTTCATTTCATAGACCGTATAACGCTCACAGTACTTGTCCGCATCCATGATCTCCCCGTCCTGCCCAGAAAATTTTTGATCAAGATATTCCGGCAGCTTCTCCAGACTGAACGTTTCTCCATCCAAGGGTTCCTCCGACAATTCTACCCTTCCGATATACCGCATGGCTGCAACCTCGCCGATCACATTATCCAACATTATATACATCATCCAGTAAGCCTTGTTTTCATCTTGTTTCAAAAAAGAAATCAGCTTTTCACAATACAGGAAAAGTTCTAATTCATCATCACCCTGCTGTTTCACCCGGACCAGGATATCCTCTGCCGACACATTCTGTCCAAATATCTGTAACCCAAAAGAACATGAACGCTGCCGTCCTACCAGGATATTCCAGTGTTCCAATACTTCTTTCGGCGCATGTTTTTGAAAATACACCAGTTGGAACAGCTTTGCCTTATCCCCTTCCGGTGAAAGTATCAGCTCGTGTTTGCTGCCATTATATCCCAGTTCAAAGGACACATCCGAAAAAGCCGGTTTCAGTAATTTATTGCACTGCTCTATGATTTCATCGCCCTGCCGCTTCTCATCGATGCCCTGCCGTAATCCCTCTTCTCCTGCCAGAAAAGCGTCCCAGCCTTCTCTGACTCTTTGACTGAAGGGTTTCTCAAAGCGTGGCAGCGTCATCGAACCCAGACAGTAATCTATCATTTCTCCGGTATCCTCATCCCCCGGTCTAATCTCCAGCGCTTTTTCAAAGTATGGAAGCGCTTCCCAGGGTTCATCCAGAAAACAATATGCATACGCCATACGATAATTCCAGCAATGATCCTCTTTTAAATCCTCCTCCACACTCTGAAGCAGTTCTATGGCCCTGCGGTACATACTTTCATCACCATTTTCTCCCCCTGCCAGATTGTTATAGGCCCGTGCCAGTTCGCTGACCAGCTCCGGCGTACGTTCTTCCTCCGGAACAGCCAGAAGGGCATCAGCTATTTTCTGATATTCTTCCTCTTCATTCCATACGGCAATCTGCTCCAATAGATTTTTATTTTTCAACTCCGTCATCATCTGCTCCTTTCATCAATCCCACCAAAAATACCATACGGTAGATTTGGTCAGACAATCCGCCATCATTCCCACGCTGAGGTCTTCACTCTGTCCAACCACATCCGGACACCATGCATGCTGTTCCAACGCCAGCCGCATGGCCTGTTCCCTGTTTACCGGAACCGGTACCCCATATTCCAGAACATCATGGGTTATAACCGCCGGCACTGCCCGGTACTGCTCGTACCAATATCTGGTTACCGCCATCAGTTCCGGCGTATCCGGACATTCGTTCCAGCCGCCAAAAGGCAGCCATGCAAATATCTCCCAGCAATATTTTACCGGAATTTCCGCCAGTATCAAAGGATATGTTTTTCTTGTAAAATAATCCCAATAACCGCTAAACCGGTCCATCGGTTCACCGCCTGCCATTTCCCCCAGAACTTCCGTGTCCCAGTCGATATCATATTCTTCCGCCTCTTTCTGGCGCTCACCAAGCAGCTGCTCCATTATTTCCCTGCCGTCTTTCAGCGGATTCCGTATCATTTGTTTCCGATATTCCGCCACCCGCTCTTTTGAAAAATCAGATCCTCCGTTCCAGTCATAATCCGTATCCGAGTTCATGACCAGACTTTCCCACAATGTTTCATCTGCCGCTACCAGAACAGGAATAAATCCTTCCCGTTCTCCTCTTTCTACTGCCTCACGGTAAGCCGCCAGAATCGGACCATCGTTTGTCATTGGGTCAAATACCTGACACGGGCAGTCAAGATATTCAATCATTGTGTTCACTAGTTTCTGTTGTTTTTCTTTGTCATTTTCCATATCCCTGATACTCCTTCTTCCTTTTGTTTTAACATATTATATATTATTTTACTATTTCAGATTTACTTCTTCCATCCATTGTTCTTTTGTAATACAGGTAATATGTTCCGTCCGAGTATCATCAAGCATGGAACAGCTTACATTTTCTGCTGTATGATGATAACGGAATCCGCACTTCTCCTGAACCCTGCGGGACTTATCGTTTCCATCAAAATAACCGCACCAGATTTTTTCCAGTCTTAATTCTTCAAATCCATATCGCATCAATTCGCGGACAGCCTCCGGAATCAACCCCTGTCCCCAATAAGGCACTCCGATCCAGTAACCGATTTCTCCCTCATCTTTTCCCATTGATATATTACTTTTCCCGCAAAATATGAGACCAACGCTTCCGACCGGTTCTCCTGTCCGTTTCAGGATCACCGCATAGGTTTCCGGCGCAGATAATACATCTCTTATGATCTCTCTGCTGTTCTCCACACTGGTATGTGCCGGCCATCCGGCAACGGGACCGACTGCCGGATGTTTTGCATATTTATATAACACTTCCGCATCCGATTCCGTCCAGGGCCGTAATACCAGGCGTTCCGTTTCTAACATCTGCTTTCCTCCATAATTGCCTTTTTTTTGTTTTATGCTGCAGAAACTCTTATTCCTAACATTTTTTTGACATTCTCATATTTTTCATCTTCATCCTCCAAATCTATCATTAGCCACTTCTGACCATTTCCTTCTTTTGTCTCTTCATAAATTCTTTGAATTTCCATGCAATAAGAAGACAGTTCCTGTTCAAAGCGTTCTTTTTCCCTGCGTCCGATAACGATCATCACAGTAAAGAAACCCTCTCTCGGATAAACGGTGCATAAAGATTTCCCTGACTTCTTAAACTTTGCATTCCAGCCGTATTCCATGCCACACTTACTGAATTCAAATACAGGTCCGCAATTATATTTTTCTTTTATAAATTCACAAAAGATCCCCCACAACGGGTTATTGATATACCCTTCCATCGCCTCTTCGTTTACCGGGATAGTATGATCCGTTCTGTCAAACATATCTGCACCTGCTTTCATATTTTATTGTCTTTCCTGTTCCATCCCCGGGAAGATTACTGCTCCGCCTCCGTTACCGTAACAAAGACGGTATCTCCCGGCTGTTTTCCTATTTTACTGCGAATGTCTTTACGTATCCCAATGATATAACAGACAGAACCATCCTCATTTTTTACCCCCATATTTACAATGCTTCCGCTATACGGCTCGCCATCAAAAGTAATTTCTGCTTTCACCCTTCCCTTGCCGAATTCGGCTCTGATGTCGTACGGAAAACGTACGAAAGCTCCGCCTTTGTCCGGAACAGGTTCAATGACTGCTTCAAATTTATAAATTCTATGCATTATTTATCCTCTCTTTTATTGATTATGATCATATGAACTTTATACTTCCGATTCGATTTCTTTCAGCGATATTCCCTTTTCATTCTTCCATGCCGTTCGTCCATTGGCACTATAGCCCAATACGATATCTGCTGCCAATGACGGACTGCTAAACTGCCAATTTTGTGTAAAAGTATAATTTTCATCGATAATTTTCTTTTCTATCAAATTTTGTCTTTTTGCAATGACAGACTTCGATAAAGACGGAAAAACATTCTTAGTGATAATTGAATCTTTAAATATTACAAAACCTTCTGAATTAGGTTTTCCAGTTGCGTTTGCACCTGATTGATCCTGCAAAAAGTATAATGGTACATTTTTATTTGATGCAGCTGTTACATCCGGCTCCAAAATTTTATACCCCAATACCCCCAAGATCAAACGCATATTATCAATAAATTCATCCAGTTCTGCAGAATCCATTTCCGAAACAGACGATTCTGTCGGCACATTCGAATTCATTATTTCATACCGTTTAGATTCTTTTGCCAATATATATAAATGATTTTCCAAATATTTAATATGTGCTTTGTTTAAATTATTATCCTTACTGATAAAAGCTACACACTCTGTCCAAAAATCTTTTTCTACCAAATGTTGTTTAATCCGGCTAAATATATTTTCTGCTTCACCTATATAAACTTGCTCCGCATCCGTTTCAGCATTGTGGCCAAACAAAAAATAAACTCCTGTATTATTCAAATCTTTTCTATCATTACAGATATTGACATATGTCCTTGGTATCTTATAGGCTTTTCCTGTCCAATTTGAAAGTTCACTGGCCCATCTTCCTTCCGATTGTCCGTCAATCAAAAATTGTCGAATTGTTTTTCCTCTCATTTTTAATCCTTTTTCCTAATTAAATTTGTAAATAAATCCCATCTTTCAGCATGTTTTTATGTACTCCTTATAATTCTTATCCGCCCCTGTCCAGTTATGATTTTTACTTTCATTCCCTGGTTGTTATCTCTATTTACAAAGTTTATTTTAGCATAATACTTTTAATTATTCCAGATAATTTAATGCTTCGCTCTCATAAAAGAATATTTGTTAATATCCTGCAAATAAACACCTTTGCCCGTCAATGAGTGATTTTACATTCCTTTCTTTAATTTTATCATTTTCATTGATCTCTCCAAATAATAAAGGCGATTCCGCATTATGCTTTTCAAAATTGTTATTAACGCTTAAGCTGCTATAATTAGCATAGCAATATAAACAGCCGTTCTTACATGTATTATAAGCGCCGATATCAATGCTTGCCATGCATCCACATTTGTCTCTCTGATTCTTGTCCTTTTCAACATTTAGTTTATATCCGCCAATTCTTTCAAATCGTTCTTTATCAATACAACAGGCATGGGAAACCCCAAATTTCCCAAAATCACAAGGCTCTGCGCAAGTATCTAAATGTAAATTATATCTTTGTGCTATTCCAACAAATTTTTCTATAATTTCCAATTGCTGTACCTCTGTAACCGGCTGTATATGAATCGGTTTTATATTACGTTCTGTATTTCTATATAAATCCAAAAAACTGATCGTACATTTTTCTGTGCAATATGCAAGTTTTGAAGCTAATACTTCAAAATATCTGCAATGATAATCTATTGTATAGGTTTCATTAAGAAATATAGGATCATACCTCCAAACTACCTTTTCCTTCCCAATTGCTTTCGATAATCTCTGAAATGAAGGGATGATAACTTTATTCTTTGACGGAAGGCCTGTTTCAATCTCCGGTCCGTATGCCGTCAAAGTAAATTGAAAATAAAAATTATATTTTTCAAGCTTTTCCAGTCTATTTAACATCGGAGCAGGATTTTTTGTCCAAAAAACGATTCCGTCAACGATCTCCGGCGATAAATCTATTTTACTTATTTGATGGATATTCATTGGATTTCTTACTAAAACATATTTTTCATTTAACCGATTAAAAAGCCATTCCGAATAATATGACGGAATATCTGTTCTTCTGCTAGCACTTATAATCACTCGTTCACCTCCAAAATAAGCTGGGTGCTTTTGCAAATTGTTGAACCAGAATAATAATTATGATTTTTAAACCGCTTTCGTACTTTCACAGAGAGATTCAAACCTTCCATAGCTGATACTAATTCTATATCCGTTTTCCTAGTATAAAAAGAAAAACCTGCAG
>CAJTPF010000030.1 GCA_910578175.1 uncultured Lachnospiraceae bacterium | reverse complement strand
CGCTTAAAATTTTTTATATTTTTTTCGCATTTACTCTTGACATTTGCCTGATCAACCTTAACAACAGTTTCATTTTGACGATATTATCAGAGTTCTGCATCAGCCTCCAAATATCATCAAAGGATTTCCGTTCTCCAAACATTAAATGGTCAATCGAGGCTCCTGTTACTTTCTTCAGCCGCCGCATAGTCCGGATGGATATGTTATAATTGCCGTTTTCCATCTTTTTGTACAGTGTCAGGGATACCTCCAGCAGTTCTGCCATTTCTTCCTGGGTATATCCCAATGCTTCTCTAAGTTTCCTCAGACGTTTTCCTGTTTCCCACTTTGCTACCGTTCTTTCCATAATTAATCTCAATATACACCTTTCTCATTTTTCCGGGTTGGACATTGTATCTATAATATATAGTTTTAAAAGTTACAAGTTCCTGTTATCAGTGACTATATATTGATTAATTGTATACAATTTACGATTTTTTAACATAAATATTTCATACCCTTTTCATGTACTTATTCTCCTCACTTCATTTTTCTCCATGCAGACAAATAGATTTTATGTATTTCACCGAAATACAGCAGTATTGAAATCAACATATGAACCACCATACCCAATCCAAAAAGATGGATGATAAAATAAATATTCAAAATAAATATACCCTTTTTAAATAAAGCATACATGATTCCATAATATACAATATTGACTATAATAGAATTAATAAACAAATATATAGTTTTCCCTTGGGAAACAAACCACGCATCAATCATAGCCGCAATGATATAGCATACATAATATGGTACTAAAATATATAGTATGTTTAATATATCTTTATCATTATTGATTCCCATAATATTATGTATAAAAAATCTCCAAAAAGGTATTGTAATCCCCCACACAGATACAATCACACAAACATATTTCCAAACATAATGAAAAGAAATTCTGTTCAATGAATTCTTTTGTATAATCTGTACCAGACAGGTAATTGGTACTAATAACCACCCCCATATAAAATTATTGGCTATCCAATAGTTTCCTGATTCAAAAACCGCATTTACCATGCGGCATACAATAAACGCATAGATAAAATTATCTAAAAATATTTGTAATCCTGAAAAAGACCCTATTTTTAACCATGAACATAAAAATGCTTTGCTGCAAACAGCAAATGTAATATATTTCTTTTTAAAAATAACGATCATTGATAAGATTGCAAGAAACGTATTAACAATAATTTCAGAATAGGAAGCCCCTAAATCTTTAAATACTGGTATCAGTAAATAATCAAATAAAGACAGTAAAAGTAATTTTATCACTGTAAACAATACTATAAAATCATAACGGGCATAAATTATAAATAGTAAATTCACAAATACACCAATAAAAGCAATCAGCATAGATATTGACTGCAACAAAAGATATTTTTCTGCATATTCAGCATTCATAAATGCTGATATATTACCAATATACAATGAAATGATCATTGTAAAGAGAAAATACACCCCAAATGACAATAGGAAAGCAAAACCATTTTTCTCTGGCTCTTTGTTTTTAAGAAGATAATACAACGGTGTAACAAATGCTGTCGTAATTATCTCATCCAGTAAATCAAACCATTCCATTTGCCCCAATATATTAATGTCTACATGATTAACAGAAACCATATTCATCCGAATGAGTAAATAAATGGATGGCAATATCATCCATAAAATCAAACTCAAAAAAACTTTTATGTCGCTGTTCTTATGCATAACATCCCTCTTTCTTATTTTATTATTATTTCAATAAGCCAATGTCCTACCTATTAACATTCTCTACTTAAGTGAGAGTGGTATGGTGGTAATTCAAAAAATCATCTAAAACCAAAATAGTCCACTTCCGAATGAATATATACTCAGAAGCGAACTATTTGATATAGATAAAATTACCCTCTATGTATACCAGTTAATTCATCTATTTTAGAAATATTAATTTTTTTACAGCTATATGTTTTATCACTTATTTTTATCGTTGTATCACTTAAAATAAAAATTGTTACTAATTCATTATCATTACTATCCATAGCTGTAATTTCATATATCCACCCCTTTGTATTATCTAAATTTTTCTCCCTTTTTACCTTTTCGTTCAACATTTCACATATTGAAGCAACTTCACTGTTACCGGTTATTTTAACGCTATCATTTTTAACATGCTCCTTTTATATAAAAACCTGTTTCTCATTACAATATAAATTAAATAATGTTATTTATAAATATATTGGCAACCATCAACATAATACATAATCAATAAGCGTACCACTATTTCTAATGATACGCTTATCATAATTTATTCTCTGATCAAAGTCGATATAAACGATTACATTCGTTTCTCTCCATTGATTCTTCCTTACATATTGTCCGTCAGCCTTTCAATAAACTGCCGCCTGCTTGAAAGAGAGCAGTAAGGAAAGAGAACTCCTACCTACTTTGTATAGCTGCCTGAGCTGCAGCCAGTCTTGCGATCGGTACACGGAATGGTGAGCAGGATACATAGTCAAGACCAATCTTATGGCAGAATTCTACGGAAGAAGGATCTCCGCCGTGCTCTCCACAGATACCGATGTGTAACTTATCGTTCACCGGCTTACCAAGCTTAATTGCTGTTTCCATTAACTTGCCCACACCTGTCTGGTCAAGTTTTGCAAACGGATCGTTCTCAAAAATCTTAGCATCATAGTATGCATTTAAGAACTTACCTGCATCATCTCTTGAGAAACCGAATGTCATCTGAGTTAAATCGTTGGTACCGAAGCAGAAGAAGTCAGCTTCTGATGCGATTTCGTCAGCAGTAAGAGCTGCTCTAGGAATCTCGATCATGGTACCTACTTCATATTCAAGGTTGATACCTGCTGCTGCGATTTCGGCGTCAGCGGTCTCAACTACAACTTTCTTTACATACTTTAACTCTTTGATCTCACAGATCAACGGAATCATAATTTCAGGCTTAACCTTCCAGTCAGAATGAGCCTTCTGTACGTTGATCGCTGCACGGATAACAGCCTTTGTCTGCATCTTTGCGATTTCAGGATATGTTACCGCAAGACGGCATCCTCTGTGACCCATCATCGGGTTAAATTCATGTAATGAATTGATAAGGTTCTTAATATCTTCTACGGATTTGCCCTGTGCATCTGCAAGCTTCTTGATATCTGCTTCATCCGTCGGAACAAACTCATGAAGAGGCGGATCTAAGAATCTGATCGTAACAGGATTTCCTTCCAGTGCTTCATATAACTTCTCGAAGTCTCCCTGCTGATATGGCAGGATCTTCTCAAGAGCTGCTTCTCTTTCTTCTACTGTATCAGCACAAATCATCTCTCTGAATGCTGCGATCCTGTCTTCTTCAAAGAACATATGCTCTGTACGGCAAAGACCGATACCTTCTGCACCAAGCTCACGAGCCTTCTTTGCATCTGCCGGTGTATCAGCATTTGTTCTAACCTTAAGTCTTCTATACTTGTCTGCCCAATCCATGATCCTTCCGAATTCACCTGCGATCGTAGCATCAACAGTCGGGATAAGACCGTCATAGATATTACCGGTAGAACCGTCGATCGAGATGCTGTCTCCCTCATGATATTCCTTGCCGGCTAATGTGAACTTCTTATTTTCTTCGTCCATTGCAATATCACCGCAGCCGGATACACAGCATGTACCCATACCACGGGCAACAACTGCTGCATGGGATGTCATACCGCCACGAACGGTAAGGATACCCTGGGCAGCCTTCATACCTGTAATATCTTCCGGTGAAGTCTCGAGACGAACGAGAACAACCTTTTCTCCTCTTTCTGCCCATGCAACCGCATCATCAGCAGTAAATACAACTTTACCGCAGGCAGCGCCAGGAGAAGCGCCAAGACCTTTACCAACCGGAGTTGCAGCCTTTAATGCAGCTGCATCAAACTGTGGATGTAACAATGTATCCAGGTTACGAGGATCGATCATTGCAACAGCTTCTTCTTCTGTTCTCATTCCTTCGTCAACTAAATCACATGCAATCTTAAGAGCAGCCTGTGCGGTTCTCTTTCCGTTTCTGGTCTGAAGCATATAGAGTTTCTTATTCTCAACAGTAAACTCCATATCCTGCATATCTCTATAGTGATCTTCCAGAGTCTTACAAACATCTTTAAACTGAGCAAACGCTTCCGGGAACTTCTCTTCCATCTGAGCGATCGGCATTGGGGTACGAACACCGGCAACAACGTCTTCACCCTGTGCATTGGTAAGGAATTCGCCCATCAGCTTCTTCTCACCTGTAGCAGGGTCTCTTGTAAATGCAACACCTGTACCGCAGTCATCTCCCATGTTACCGAATGCCATTGACTGTACGTTTACGGCAGTTCCCCATGAATATGGAATATCATTGTCACGACGGTATACGTTTGCACGCGGGTTGTCCCATGAACGGAATACAGCCTTAACGGCTCCCATTAACTGCTCCTTCGGATCATCCGGGAAATCGGAACCAATCTTAGCTTTGTATTCAGCCTTGAACTGTCCTGCCAGTTCCTTTAAATCATCGGCAGTAAGGTCAACGTCCTGTGTAACGCCTCTCTCTGCTTTCATCTTATCGATAAGTTCTTCAAAATATTTCTTACCGACTTCCATAACTACGTCGGAATACATCTGAATAAATCTTCTATAACAGTCCCATGCCCAGCGAGCGTTTCCTGATTTCTCAGCGATAGTATTAACAACCGTCTCATTAAGACCAAGGTTAAGAATGGTATCCATCATACCCGGCATAGAAGCTCTTGCTCCGGAACGAACGGACACTAAAAGAGGATTTTCCTTATCACCGAATTTCTTTCCTGTGATTTCTTCCATCTTTACAATGTACTCGTTAATCTGTCCCTGAATCTCATCATTGATTTCACGACCGTCTTCATAATACTGAGTACAAGCTTCTGTTGTAATTGTGAATCCCTGTGGTACCGGAAGACCGATATTGGTCATCTCTGCTAAGTTAGCACCTTTACCGCCAAGAAGTTCACGCATGTTAGCATTACCTTCACTAAAGAGGTATACCCATTTGTTTGCCATTTTGTAATTCCTCCTAATAATATATCTTTTTATGGTATAAGGATTGTCCTTATATTTAAAAACCGGACAGAAACGCGCACAAAAAGAACGCACTTTGTCATTCACTAGTCATTATAACAATTGAAATAAGATTCGTCAATTCAAAATTCAATGAATAAAAGCAGAATTTTCCATTAAAAATCAAACTTTGTTTCAAAATAATCCTTCAGCTCCGTAATCCTGACTCTTTCCTGTTCCATGGTATCCCTGTCGCGTACGGTAACACATCCGTCCGTCTCCGATTCGAAATCATAGGTCACACAGAACGGCGTTCCGATTTCATCCTGTCTTCTGTACCGCTTGCCGATATTTCCCCTGTCGTCGAATTCACAGTTATAATATCTGCTCAATTCCGTATATATTTTCTCTGCTCCCTCGTTCAGTTTCTTTGATAACGGCAGGACGCCAATCTTAACCGGAGCCAGCGCAGGATGAAAATGAAGGACGGTTCTCATATCCGGTTTCTCTTCAGTACCGATATTCTCTTCATCATATGCGGAACATAAAAACGCCAGGGTTACCCGGTCGGCGCCCAGAGACGGCTCAATCACATACGGAACATATTTTTCTTTGGACTCATCATCAAAATACGCCATATCTTCTCCGGAAGTATTCTGATGCTGGGTCAGGTCATAATCCGTCCGGTCCGCAATGCCCCAGAGTTCTCCCCAGCCAAACGGGAACAGGAACTCAATATCCGTAGTACCTTTGCTGTAGAAACACAGTTCCTCCGGCGAATGATCCCTGGCTCTCATTTCATCCTCTTTCATGCCCAGAGCCTTCAGCCAGTTGATACAGAATTCTCTCCAGTACTTAAACCAATCCAGATCCGTTCCCGGTTTACAGAAGAATTCCAGTTCCATCTGCTCAAATTCCCTGGTCCGGAACGTAAAATTACCCGGTGTGATCTCATTTCTGAAAGACTTACCAATCTGACCGATACCAAACGGAACTTTCTTTCTGGAAGTCCTCTGTACATTCTTAAAATTCACAAAGATACCCTGTGCCGTTTCCGGTCTTAAATATACCGTATTTTTAGCATCTTCCGTCACACCCTGAAAAGTCTTAAACATCAGGTTAAACTGCCGGATATCCGTAAAATTATGTTTTCCGCAGGACGGACATACAATATTTTTTTCCTCAATAAAATTTTTCATTTCTTCCTGGGACCAGGCATCCACCGAACCTTCAACGGCAAAACCGTTTTCCTCCGACCAGTCCTCGATCAGCTTATCCGCACGGAACCGCTCATGGCACTCCTTACAGTCCATCAGAGGATCTGCAAAGCCTCCCAGATGACCGGAAGCGACCCAGGTCTGGGGATTCATCAATATTGCACAGTCCACGCCTACATTATAAGGATTCTCCTGAATGAATTTCTGCCACCATGCCTTTTTTACATTATTCTTAAGTTCCACACCAAGATTTCCATAATCCCATGTATTGGCCAGTCCGCCGTAAATTTCCGAACCCGGATAAACAAATCCTCTCGCCTTTGCCAGGGCCACTATTTTGTCCATTGTCTTTTCCATATGATACACCATTTACCTTTCTATCCGTAAAACTGAATTTTTTCTGTTATTTTCCATCTGGTTTATAAATAATATAATTATCTTTTCCTTCCGATGTCACAGCCAGCCCTTTCTCCAAAGATACGCTTTCACTGAAATACATGATATCTCCCGGTACCAGTATCTTTTGTGCTTCGTTGGTATAGACCACAGTCAGACCGTCTGTTTCTTTAAAATCCTTTGCTTCTGCAACGGACAAGTCTTCTCCGCTGGTAAATTTGCCTGAAAATTTATGCCCGGCAGAAACCGCCTCTTTATATGTCCCCACAAAAAGCTTTGTTTCTGCGTCCGGTTTCACATATTTCTTTACATAATCCACATAAACCTTTTCGTCCGCAAATCTGATCTTCATCACGGCGGTACCGTCTTTGACCTTCAGCGACTCCATGACAGCGCTGCCGTCACCGGAAGCTGTTTTGTTAAACTCGGCCAGTTCCTCCGCTGTCCTTGACTCTAATTCTTCTTTGTCATAATAACTTTTATCAAATGCTTCCGTATATGTAATGACTATCGCTTCCTGTTCATCAACGGTTAATGTGGCGTTCCGTTTCGTATCTGATTCCGATGCCTCTTTATCCTTCTTTGAACACCCGGCTGCCAGTAAAACTGCCGCCAGTACCAGGACAAGCAATCCTGCCGATTTTCTGATGTCATTCATGGATCGTCCTCCTTTACCAATTTACATACATTTTGATATTATACTCTACTGATTTATTTATTTCAATATACTAGTCAGAATTTCTAATGATTTAAACTCCTGATCAATATATAGTTTAAAAAACCGCTTCATGATAAATTCCATCTCTTCCAGTACTTTGTCTTTCACTATAAATGTATATAATTTTTCTGTTCCTGCAGTTATCGTATACTGCATGGCATAAATGGTAGAAGTGTCCATCATTGCGGCATCTCCTGCTGTTCCCGCACATTTCTCACACAAAAGCCCGCCCTTTGCCGCGCTGAAATATACGGGAAGTCCGGCACCGCAGGAAACGCACTCAAACATCTGGGGATACTCACCGTTAATGGTCAGAAGTTTCAGTTCAAAAATACATTTTATCAGACGATCTGAAATCTTCCGATTCATCAGCGCCCGAAGAGTCATATACAATAACTTTATGGTATCGGAAGATTCTATGTTTTCTCTGGTAAAATGATCCGCCAGCTCCAGAAAATAGCAGCCATAACAGGTTGCTTCAATATCTTCCGATATCTCACTGAAATAATTATCTATATCCGTTCTGATCAGATTATAGGCTTCTCTTCCTTCATATAGTGTGAATTCTCCATAAACAAAGGGCCTGCTGCCTCCCATCAGCATACTTTTGGGCCGCCTCGCTCCTTTTGCAAATGCAACGATTTTCCCCCGCTCCCTGGTGAGTATGACCAGCCGTTTATCATATTCCCCTGCGGCTGTTGCCGATAATACCATCCCGTGCAAAACCACCTGATCTGTCATTTTATCCGATATCCATTTCCTTTATTATTTCTTATGTCATCCTATCATTTTATTTCATATCATTTTTATTATACCCGAAATTCTTCAGAAGGAAATCACTGTCTCTCCATTCCTTCTTGACCTTTACCCATAATTTCAGATTCGCCTGTGTCTCCACCAGCTTCTCGATTTCGTAACGGGCCGCGCTTCCTATCTTTTTCAGCATGGCGCCGCCTTTCCCTATAATGATTCCTTTATGTGATTCCCGTTCGCATATTATGGTGGCATCAATATTCACCAGACTGCCGTCCTTGCGGTATTCCATCCGTTCGACGGAAACCGCGATTCCATGAGGGATTTCATCATCCAGACATTTTAACGCCTTCTCCCGAATCAGTTCTGATACGATCTGACGCATCGGCTGGTCGGTCACTGTATCTTCATCATAAAATGCCGGTCCATAGGGCAGATACTTATAGATCATCTCTATTATGGTATCCACATTATCCCCTTTGACGGCAGATGCCGGAATGATCTCCGCAAAATCATATTCATGCCTGTAGGTCTCAATAAATTCCAGGATCTTCTCTTTTTTTACGGTGTCCGTTTTGTTGATGATCAGAAACACCGGAAGCTTTGTTTTTTTCAGTTGTTCTATAATATGGCGTTCACCGGCTCCGATGAAATTTGCAGGCTCCACCAGCCACAATATCGCATCCACCTCTTTCAATGTCCGTTCGGCGATATTCACCATATATTCTCCCAGCTTATTTTTAGCCTTGTGGATTCCCGGCGTATCCAGAAACACGATCTGTCCCCGTTCATCAGTATATACCGTCTGGATCCTGTTTCGTGTGGTCTGGGGTTTATTGGAAGTGATCGCTATCTTCTGTCCTATGATGCGGTTCATCAACGTGGATTTTCCCACGTTTGGTCTTCCGATCAGGGTAACAAACCCGGATTTCTTCCGGGACTGGTTTATTAAACTATCGTTATTCATTCTGACTGTACATTCCTTTCTTCCGGGGCTGCACTCTTTGTTACTGCAGTCATCCCCGCCTATTCAAACAAATTTATCACCTTCATAAACAAGGCTTTGTCTTCTTCTATCTTTCCTTCATTACCCACCACACAGATACTGTCGTCTTCCAATACTGCCTGAACGGTATCAGCCAGACTTCTGATCTTTTCCTGATCGGTATCTAATACCTGCCGTTTTTCCTTTTTCAGATTCTCAAGGGTTTCTCCGCTGAAATACGCAGACATGGAACGGTTTCCCTTGCCCACTGCCGTCAGCGGCGTCTCCATCGGACTGATGGTACCGATAATATATTTTGTCATATTCCGTTCATCGGCATCAAAATTCCGGATATACTCCGGTACACGCTGAAATACATCGTTGGTTTTTGCCAGATTCGGATCCCGGTAAGAAGAAAAATAAGATTCTCCCGATTTGCTGAAAACGCAGTTACAGCCATATGCTCCTCCCTGCTCCCGAATTTGTTTCCAAAGATATTCACTGTTCAATATGGTCTTTAATACCCGCAGGGAAGCATCATAAGCGTATCCTTTTTTCACAAAATTTCCTGCTCTGGTCACATATTGAACCTGTGCGGAATTCTTAAAGCCTTCATTCTTTTTTTCCACCGGTATTTCTTCCGGCTGACCAGCAAACAGACCGGCATAAGATTCATTTTCCTCTAAATGCTTTAATAATGCCTGCACTTTATCTGCAAACAATTCGTATCCCCGGTCGTTGGCCGTATATCCGATCGTCAGGTTGCTGCGGCGGAATACGTAATGAATGAGTTTCTGAAGATTTTTCACGGTCTCGTCGTAATACGAATCAAAATCTGCTTCCATTTTTTCTATAAATTTATAGTTTGTAATCCCCTTAATCTTTTCACTGACTGCTCCTGCCCTGGAAAGATAAGATAAATTCCGCACTGCTGCCGCCGCATCCGAGGCCCGGAGCAGAAATCCCTGCAGATTGGTCTTACCCTCGCAGATGATTTCATACAGACGTTTTTTATCCTCAACCTTAGTCTGAAATAATATTTCCTCTACCAGTTGCAATGCCTGATCTATTTTCTCAAAAAATACCTTACCTCTTACATCCACACTTAATCTGAACTTTTCAAAATCATCCACTCTCCGGTACAGATTATTTTCCAGATATATCCCTCCAGTATGGATACCAATCTCGTTGCTCAATTCACTGTAAGTATGATGCGAGGTATCCATATAGCCTAAGATTCCTTTTAAGATACTGAGATACGGCATCATGTCATATGGAAGATCCGTTATGTCAAAGGATAGATTAAAATATGCAATTCCATTGGTAAATATGTCATGTCTGACTATAGTGGTACCATTTAATGAAACTTCCGTATTGTAAAATGGTTCTACCTCGTCCGATAGATCTTCTCTCTTTAAAACAGGAATGGTATCCAGTTCTTCCCGGGTTGACGGCGTTTCCTGATATTTTTTCAATTCCGCCGTTTTAAGCACCAATGCCCGTTTCTCCTCCGGACTCATCCCCTCTTTTACTGCTGCCAGTCCTGACTTCAGTTCTTCTTCCTTCTTTGCGGTAAGTCCCTTTTCCGGCACTATGACCACCAGGGAGCAATGAGGGTTCTCCAGAAAATACTTTTTGATCAACTGTTCAAAATAATCCGTATCCAGCAGTTCCCGAAGTCTGGCAAACTGTTCGTTTTGTTCCAGATGCCGGAATGGTTCTTTATCATCATACAACCAGCTGTCAAATATCTGAAAACTGAACATCAGTCCCTTCGGATAAGAGCCGAATTCGTTTTCCCGATACTGGAATTCATAATTATTCAGCGCCGCCAGGAGAGAAGATTTATCAATTCCGTTATCAAATAAATCCTGCAGAACGGAGCGAATGGTACTTACAAATTCTTCCTTGTCTTCTTCATTGGCGTTTTTTGCCGTAAACGTAAAATATGGCTGAAGGATATAATTATTATATCGTCCCGATATATCCTTTCCAATGCCTTTTTCCAGAAGCGCCTTCTTAACCGGAGAACCCGGCATGGACACAATGGCATATTCCAGAATCTGAAATGCCAGATACAGTTCCTTATCCAGGATATCTCCCGTAACAAAATTATAAGATAAATAAGTGTTGTTTTCTAATGGTTCCGATTCCGATACGGAATAGGCTTCCCGCACTTCCCGCATGGTTTCAAAGGGATTCTGCACGCCGATTTCGGAAGATACCGATATATTTTCAAATTCGCTTAAATACTCTTGATCCAGCCAGTCCAGCGTCCGGTTCATATCCATATCCCCATAGATATAAATATAACTGTTGGATGGGTGGTAATATGTCTTATGAAACTCCAAAAACTTTTCATATGTCAGATCTGGTATAAAATCCGGATTTCCTCCCGATTCCACTCCATAACAGGTATCCGGAAACAGGGAATGGGTAATTACCCGCTCCAGCACATCATCCGGAGACGAAAATGCCCCTTTCATCTCATTGTACACCACTCCGTTGTATTTCAATTCTCCGTCTTCGGACTCCAGGCTGTATGTAACACCTTCCTGACAAAATATCTGCTCCCTGTCATATACCTTCGGATGAAATACCGAATCCAGATACACATCCATCAGATTAAAGAAATCTTTATCATTGGTACTGGCCACCGGATATAATGTTTTATCCGGATACGTCATGGCATTTAAAAATGTATTTAAAGAACCTTTCACCAGTTCCATAAAAGGATCCTTCACCGGAAACTTTTTTGAGCCACATAAAACACTGTGTTCCATAATATGCGCTACGCCGGTATCATCTTCCGGCGGTGTCCTAAATCCGATGCAAAAGGTCTTATTGTTATCCTCATTTTCAATCAGAATGATACGGGCCCCCGATTTCTTATGACGTAACACATATCCGGCAGAATCGATATCGGCTAACGGCTTTTCTTCTTCTAAACTGTAACCTGTTATGATTTCTTTATTCATTCATTAATTTCCTTTCTTTTAAATATTACCCATGGCATCATGAATTTCTATACACATATTTAATTTATCAAAATATACTATATTTATATAGGATATCCTTAATCTAAAATATCATTCAAAAGGAATCGCTATACGGCTGAAATTATTTCTGCAGATCCTATTATAATAGAAGAATCAGAATGTGGCAAACAAAATATGGAAATTTGTTTGACATCATCTTAAAATGTTGGCATAATAGTTTTAATATCCCAATCGAAACAGGAGGAATCTTATATGAATTCATATGTCATAACTACTGATACAACCTGTGATTTACCAGACAGTTATGTAAAAAATAATAATCTTGATATTATCACTCTCTTTTACTCCATGGATGATGTTATCTATGGCAATGATAAAAAAATATATCCCTCGGAATTCTACAATATGATGCGAAACGGAAAAATGCCTACCACAATGGCATGTAATCCGGAAGATACGGAACAATGTTTCAGAAAACATCTGGATGCCGGAAAGGATATCCTTCATATAGCATTTTCTTCCGCCCTGAGCAGCAGCTATAATACCGTTGCAGTGACAGGCCGGGAACTGGCTGAAGAATATAAGGACCGGACGATCATCGTCATCGACTCCAAAGCCGCTTCCCTGGGAGAAGGACTTATGGTTTACAAAGCCGTACAGAACAGGGAACAGGGAATGGACATTACCGAAAATGCCGCCTGGCTGGAAGAAAACAAATTGCATTTCTGCCATCAGTTTACGGTAGACGATTTAAATCACCTGCACCGGGGCGGGCGGGTATCCAAAGCCACTGCCATCATCGGAACCATGATCAATGTAAAACCGGTTCTGCATGTAGACGACGAAGGACGTCTGATCTCCCTGAGCAACGTCCGCGGCCGTAAAAAATCTCTGAACACCCTGATAGACAATATGGAAAAAAACTGTAAAGGATACAAAAATGATATTGTATGTATCTCTCACGGTGACTGCCTCTCCGATGCGGAATATGTCCGGGACCAGATCCGCCAACGCCTTGGCATAGAAAACTTCATGATCAATCATATCTGCCCAACCGTAGGCGCACATTCCGGTCCGGGAACACTGGCGTTGTTTTTCATGGGAGAAAAACGCTAATCCGGCTCATTATTAAAATCAAACAGAAAGGATCATGGCAGGTATCAGGACAATGCAAAATTCAGTCGACAACACGATCTTCAACTCAATCCGACCCCTTTTTTGGGATTTATACAACACTCTCTCCAATATATTTCAAAATGTCAGTATTTTAGCAGAATCTTCCAATGGCAGAAACTACCGCCACTCAAAAAGCGGCACCACCATAAATGATAATATGTTCACTTCCACCGGAGCCGTCATTCGTTTTTCCGTAAAAGGCCATAACGATCTGATGGAATATTCTTTTAATGATTTTTCTAGGGAATATATGGAAACCATTCCTTCCATTCTGATCAAGCATGCAGCTGCGGACAGCCGGACAGACCAACGCTATACGAACCGTTTTGAAGAAAACAATACTGCTTCCATATTACAGACAGCGGATTCCGGGCAGTTGGCCAGCGCTGCCCCAGACAGCATATATTCTGAAGAACGTTTATCTTTTAACCGCTCTACCGAATTCGAAATCAATCCTGCGGATTTATCAGATAAAGATATCCTGGACTCACTCAAATCCCTGTATCAGAAAGCATTGGATCACGACGGGCGAATCCTGGATTGTGTCTGTATGTTTCAATATCTGACGACACATAAAATGTTTATATCAGCCGATAAAGATCTGCAGCAGCATTTGTTATGGTCAAACGGTATTCTTCAGCCCCTTGCCGGAACCTCCGATAAAAAACGATATTACCTTCAGACATTTTCCCTGTCAGGTGGCGCCGAACTGCTGGAACAAATGAATTCCAATATTGCCTATGCCTGCAGCTGCGCCGTTGATTTGTTAGACAGCGTGGTTCCCACACCCGGAACCTATGACGTCATTTGCATGCCGGATGTTACCGGGCTGATTGCCCATGAAGCGTTTGGACACGGTGTGGAAATGGATATGTTTGTAAAAGACCGGGCGCTGGCCCGAACATATATGGGACAGCCTGTAGCATCACCAATCGTTACCATGCATGACAACGCCCTGAACTGTATGGAATGCGGTTCCTATTTCTTTGATGACGAAGGCACCTTATCCAGGGACACCACCATCATTGAAAAGGGTATTCTGAAATGCGGCATCAGTGATCTATTAAGCGCCGCCCGCCTGAAAACCTCCCCTACCGGGAATGGACGCCGGGAATCCTATGAGCGAAAAGCCTATGCCCGAATGACCAATACCTATTTTGAAAAAGGGACTGACCGGTTAGAGGATATGATCGCTTCCATTGAAAACGGTATTTTACTGGAAAATGCCGCCAGCGGAATGGAAGATCCCAAAAACTGGGGAATCCAGTGTATGGTCAATCTTGGCCGGGAGATCAAAAACGGGAAATTAACCGGAAAAATATTCTCACCGGTCTGTCTTTCCGGTTATGTTCCCGATTTATTAAAATCCATATCCATGGTATCCCGGGATCTTCAGATCAACGGGTGTGGATGCTGTGGAAAAGGCTATAAAGAATGGGTAAAAGTCTCTGACGGCGGTCCTGCCATCAAAGCGGTTGTTACTATTTCATAAAAGAGAAAGGATGTTTCAATATGGTAGACTTAATCTTAACTATACTGGCAGAGCATGGGTTTTCCGTTTTTTTGATCAATGAACGTACGGAAACTTCCGAAGAGTTATTCTTTATCCGCCGCAACCTTGATATGAAACGTGCCAAAGATATCACAAAGTATACCGTTACTTTGTACCGGGATTTCCCGGCACAGGAGAACGGCGGTTCTTTACTGCGGGGATTTGCCAGTTGTACTATACAAAAATCCATGAACCGTCAGGAAATAGAGGCAATCCTTTGCAGTACCCATGAATCGGCTGCATATGCCCAAAACCCGTATTTTCCTCTTCCTGAGCCGGAATCCGTCCTGCCGGGACCAGTTGCGGGAACCAGCCGTCCCAAGAAACAGATTATGATGAAACAATTGGTTCAGGCTCTATATTCTTCTGATACGGATGATACCACTTACATAAATTCTGCAGAATTGTTTATTACCACAACGGATCATCGTATCATAAACTCTTCCGGCATTGATGTATCATATTCCGAAACCATATATTCCGGTGAATTTATTGTACAATCCAAACAAAAAGAAGATGTGGAAATCTATCAGGATTTTCATTTTTCCGATAGCGATGCCTCTGGTGCGGAAACAGATATTCCATACAGACTTGCCCAATTAGCGTTTTCTGCCCTGCAGACCGCAAAAGACCGTTCTGTGGCCATTCCCTATCCGGACACCGCTGCACCTTCTGCGATCATTCTGGAAGGATATTGTGTTGCCGAATTATTCAGGTTCTTTTTAAACCGCTGCGATGCTTCCATGATCTATCCAAACTATTCCGATTATACTGTCGGAACGGTTCTTCCCTTAAAGTCCGATACTTTAAATATAACTCTGAAATCTTCCATACCTTACACACCGGAAGGCATACAACTGCGGGACACGGCTCTGATCCAAAACAACCGGATCACTGCCATAACCGGAGATTCCCGCTTTTCCTACTATCTGGGGATACAGCCTCTGGGAACCTTTAAGGATTTCAGTATCGCCTGCGGTCCCAGACCAGCAGAAGAATTTCAGAGAAGATCCTGTCTCCGGATCGTAAATTTTTCCGATTTTCAGATGGATTCCCTCTCTGGTCAGTTTGGCGGAGAATTCCGCCTGGCCTATTACAGCGATTCACAACAGCAGAATACTCCGGTCACAGGAGGTTCTGTCAGCGGAAATATTCTGGATATCCTGGATACGCTGAAACTATCAAAAGAAGAACTAAATCTTAACGGATACCGGGGACCAAAGAGCATTTGTTATTCTGCTGAAAAAAACTAAGGATCCCCATCATTTCTTCCGGTTACTTTCTATGTTCCAAAATGTTTTGAAGGATACAGATCAGCAGAAGGACTCCGGCAAATATAAAATAATTCATTTGAAACATATATACAGACATATATTGTTTCACAATAACCGTTACAAAGATAAATAATACCAACAACAGCCATAGCAGAAAAAAACATTTTCTGCTGTCTGTGCCGTTTAATTTTATATACAATGAAGGAAACCGGGACAGCAGCAGATTGATCAGCATCAATACAACGAAAGTATTTATCAGCATTCCGGTATTAACCCGCACTGCATGAGTAAAACCAAATTCACTCCAGTAAAGTATCATTTCCGGACCCATTTCAAAAATTCCTAAATATAACAGCAAAACCATTGGAATATAAGAAATTTCCCAATAAATTCTTTTTAAAAAAGAATATTCTTTTCTGGCTTCCCTGATAAAATCTTCACAGAATGATTCAAGATCCCGGGTTCCCAGCAATTCTTCCGGCAAAATCCCTTTCTGTTCAGCTTCAAAGAACAAATCCAGGCACCGGTTTAAAAATTTATTGCCGTCCCGTTCATCTATATGGGCAAAACGAATCTTTAACGATATAATATCAAATTTTTCTCTGTTATCTGCCGACAGCTCTTCTTTACGTTCCATCATCTTATTTCTCTTTTCTCTTAATAATTTTTCATCTCCGGAATCCATAATACTTGTTGTCCGGATAAAAACGAGAGTCACATTCCAGCAATGAATGTGACTCTCGTTAAAACATTAATATTTCAAGCAGTCTTTTTATGCTTCCCAAATTTCCTTTGCGTAATCCAGGATTGTTCTGTCACTTGAGAATTTACCAGCATTTGCCGTATTCATAAAACACTTCTGTCTAAATGCAAATGTATCAGAGTAATCTTTGTTTACCTGTAATTTTGCATCGCAGTATGACATTAAATCTTCTAATAAGAAATAATGGTCTGCCTTATGCCAGCTTGCTCCATCCAGTAATGAGGTATATAATTCCTGGAACAGTCCTGTTCCGTCATCGCTTAATGTACCGTCAATCAAAGTATCGACTACTTTCTTGATTCTCGGATTGGAATCATATAAGTCTCTTGCACAGTAAGTATCCTTAATTCTTTCGATATCTTCTACTCTGTCGCCAAAGATATAGTTATTTTCCTCGCCTGCCTGCTCTACGATTTCTACGTTAGCGCCATCATAAGTTCCCAGTGTAACCGCACCGTTTAACATAAATTTCATATTACCCGTACCGGATGCTTCCGTACCTGCGGTAGAGATCTGCTCAGATACGTCTGCTGCCGGAGTAATCTTTTCTGCATAGGATACGCAGTAGTTTGATACAAACACTACCTGCAGTTTATCATTTACTTCAGGATCGTTTGCGATCATCTTAGCGATTTCATTGATAAACTTAATAATGCCCTTTGCTCTCATATAGCCCGGAGCTGCTTTTGCACCAAAGATAAATACAGTCGGATTGAAGTCTTTAATCCTTCCATCTTTTAAACCATAATAAATGTCAAGAATAGAAAATGCATTTAACAACTGACGTTTATACTCATGTAATCTCTTAACCTGGATATCAAAGATGAAATTAGGATCGATCTCAATACCTTCCTTTTCCTTGATATAATCAGCAAGCTGCTGTTTTTTAATCTTCTTTATATCATCAAACTGTTTGATAACAGCCTTATCGTCTTTGAACTTCTCTAGCTTCTTTAATTCATCCAGATTGGTGATCCAGCTGTTTCCGATCTTATCATTGATGAATCCTGCCAGTTCCATGTTTGCCAGTGCAAGCCATCTTCTCTGGGTAATACCGTTTGTCTTATTATTGAAACGCTCCGGATATAACTCATACCATTCATGTAAGGCATCATTCTTAAGAATCTCTGTATGAATCCAGGCAACACCGTTGGTAGAATGGCTGGCATAAATCGCCAGTCTTGCCATATGAATGACTTCCCAGTCGTTGCCGTAAGGAGTATCAATGATCTGATACATCTTCTTATCTTCATCGGAAATTCCCTTTTCTTCCAGTTCCTTTAATAATACATTGTTAATCTTAACAACATACTTGTACACATTCGGAAGTACCGCCTTGAATAACTTCACACCCCATTTTTCAAGTGCTTCTGACATAACGGTATGATTGGTATATGCAAATACTTCTTTACAGATCTTTAATGCTTTATTAAAGGTCAATCCTTCCTGTTCAATCAATAAACGGCATAATTCAGGAATTGATACGACCGGATGGGTATCGTTTAACTGAATTGCATATTCTTTTGAGAAATGAGAGAAATCATTTCCATAATGAGCTTTATATTTCTTAATAACATCCTGTAAGGAAGCGCTTGAGAAGAAATACTGCTGTTTTAATCTTAACTTCTTACCTGCATCGGTCGAATCGTTCGGATATAATACACTTGTAATAGCTTCTGCATCGTTCTTTTCTTTTACTGATTTGTCATACTTCTGCTCGTTAAATAAATCAAAATTAAACTCTTCAATCGGCTCCGCCTGCCATAATCTTAATGTATTGATCTTAGCTGCACCATAACCGATGACAGGTGTATCATACGGAACTGCCCATACAGACTGTCCCTTGAAATCAACTTTTACCTTATCTTCTTCTCTTCTTACTGACCACGGATCACCAAACTCTGTCCAGTTATCAGCCGTCTCCTTCTGGAAACCGTTTTCAAAGTACTGTTTAAAAATACCATAGCGATATCTGATACCATAACCATTTAATGTAACATTCTGAGTTGCTGCCGAATCAAGGAAACATGCTGCAAGACGTCCTAAACCACCATTTCCCAAAGCATTATCTTCAATATCTTCAAATATTCTGATATCAATGCCGTTTTCACAGAAAAGTTCTGTCAGCTGATTTAATAATCCCAGGTTCATCAGGTTATTATATACCAGTCTTCCTATCAGAAATTCTGCGGAAAGATAGCAGACTTTCTTGCTTTCCGTTTCCCATGACCACTGATTGGAAATGCTCTTCATTGCTGCCTTTGAAACGGCATTATAAAGCTCTACAGTTGTAGCATCTTTAATTGTCTTATTATAGTCAAGGTCTAAAATAGTTACAATGTTCTCTTTAAATGTACTCATTTTGCTTTTTTTCTCCTATCCGCTTTTAAGCTCAAAAATTATATTAAAAATTATTAATAGTACCATTATTATCAACTAAATTCTGGCATAGAATTCGGCTAATTCTTTTAATTCTTTGGCATGTGCAGTAGTCAGGCTGCCTTTTTTCATTCTCCATTTCCAGTTATCTCCAACTGTGGACGGTGTATTCATTCTGGCCGAATTATCCAGTTCCAGAATATCCTGTACCTGGAAGACCGCAATAGCTGCCACACTGGCATATGCTGCTCGCAATACTGCTTTTGGTATATCCGCCTTGTTATCCACGCCCAGATACTTATATGCATATTTCAGATCTTTTGCTTTCTTCCCCGTAAAGAAACCTGCTACCGTCTCATTGTCATGGGTTCCGCCATATACCAGTGAATTTGGTTTATAATTATGCGGAAGATGCGTATTCTCCGGTGTTCCATCAAATGCAAACTCTATGATGTTCATTCCCGGATATCCTGTTTCTGCTAACAGATCCCGTACCGGCTGACTGACGATTCCCAGGTCTTCTGCAATTATCTTTGCATCTCCAATGGCGCTGTCTATGGCGTCCGTAAGTTTCTTACCCGGTCCGGTTCTCCAGACACCTTCTTTTGCGTTTGTGCAGCTTGCTTCTATGGAATAATAATTCACAACACCGATAAAATGGTCGATACGAATATAATCATATAATCTGGAATTGCTGGCCATTCTCTGTTTCCACCATTCAAATCCCCGTTCTTCCATTTTATCCCATCTATATAAAGGATTTCCCCAGAGTTGTCCATCTGCTGAAAAGGCATCCGGTGGAACTCCGGCTACATTAATCGGCTCACAGTCTTCATCCAGCTCAAATAATTCTTTATGCGCCCAGACATCAGCACTGTCCATGGCAACATAGATCGGGATATCTCCGATCATTTCAATGCCGCTTTCATTGGCATAGTTTCTTAAATTATTCCACTGTTCAAAAAATTTATACTGACAGAATTTCCAGAATTCAATGTCCTCAGACAATTCGTTCTGATATCTCTGTAATGCTTCCGGCTCACGAAGCTTAATGTCTCTGTCCCATTCCTGCCAGCCACGGCTCTCAAAACTGAATTTAACTGCCATATATAAGCTGTAATCATCCAGCCAGTATTGATTCTCCTCCAAAAACTGACGATATCCGGAAGTGTCTTTATGATCGCTGTTTTCAAATGCGATTCTCAGTATTTGAAATCTTGATTCATAAACTGTTGCGTAATCAATATATTCTTCATTATCCCCCCATGGGAATTTTTTAATCTGTGCTTTTGTGATCAATCCTTCCTTCACCAGATAATCCAAATCAATAAAATATGGATTTCCTGCAAATGCCGAAAAAGACTGATATGGACTGTCACCGTAACTGGTCGGCCCAACCGGAAGCACCTGCCAATACTTTTGACCGGCTTTTACTAAAAAATCGACAAATTTATATGCCGCATCGCCCAACGTGCCAATTCCATATGGAGAAGGCAGACTGCTTATTGGTAATAACAAGCCTGCGCCGCGTTCGAGCTTTTTCTCTGATGTTTGATTCTTGTCAGCCATGATTTCACCTCATCCTCGAATTTAGTTCCAACTACTAGTACATTTTACCATTTCGTATATATGGCGTCAAGTAACTAAAATCGATATTTATTTGTTTTTTTATTTTATTTTATTCATTTTCGTTTTTTTTCGAAAAACCTCGAAAAATAACTTGCTATAATTCGACATTTCTGATATATTAGTGTCGAATAATTGTATTTCGGAAAGGAGCCTGCTTATGGCAACGATTAAAGATATTGCCGACCGCCTGGGAATTGCGGTAAGTACCGTTTCCAAAGGACTGAATAATGCCAGCGATATCAGTGACGAAACCAGACAGATGGTACTGGATACCGCAATCGAACTGGGATATACCCCAAAAAGAAAGAAAACGCTGATCAATAATACCGCAGAACGGAAAGTCTGTGTCTTTATAGAAAATATGGATTACGAAAACCGCGATGCATTTGGCTACGACCTGATCCAGGGATTCCGTCAATCGGCTTCCATGCGCAACTGGCAGACCGATATCATCCCATCTAATCTCAATGCCCAAAGTACAAGCCAGTATGATAAATTTCTGCTTACCAACCGTTACTGCGGAGCCTTTCTGATCGGTTTTTCCATGCATAATGATTACAGTGTCCAGATTTCCAAAACCAGATTTCCCACTGTGCTGTTTGATAATCATATCCAAAGCAATCCCAAAGCCGGATATGTTGGCACCGACTGTTATGAAGGACTGAAACTGGCTGTCACCCATTTATTTGAACTGGGCCATCAAAAAATAGCCTTCCTGAACGGCGCCAAAAACAGTATGGTATCCTATGAACGTACCCAGGCATTTGAGGCTGTAATGAAAGAATTAAATCTGAAAATCTATCCCGCTCTGTTCGAATACGGGTACTACGTGCCAGACTGTGCCAAATACCATGTTCCAAAATTTATTGACAACGGCGCAACTGCCATTATATGCGCCAGCGACCTGATCGCTTCCGGGGCCATATCCGAAGTTACAAAACGGGGCCTTCGCGTTCCGGAAGATATCAGTATCATAGGCTTTGACGACCTGCCGTTCTGTGCAAATCTGACTCCTCCGCTTACCACAATCCGTCAGGACCGTCAGAACCTCGGACGCAGCGCTTTCACCCTGCTGGACTGCCTGATCAATCATATCCCTGTCAGCAAATTTCTGCTTCGCCCCAAGTTGATCATCCGGGAAAGCACCTGCAGACGTCAGAACTAAAGATTTTTTAACACCATACATGACTGTGCCTGAACCTTAACGGTACAGTCATTTCTATCATAAACGGTTTCGGAAACCGGATTACAGTCTGCTGACTGTCCGTTTATATAACACCGGTAATTCTTCCCTTTAAACATATCATCCGCAGATTTCCCTTTATCAAATACATCGTTCAAATTTATTTCAGCCGGCTTACCATCCCCATTTAATACAACGATGATTGTTTCATCCTTTTGAACTATTTTAAAACAAATCACCAGTTCATTTCCCGTTTCCGCAAACACATATGCTTTTTTTATTTCTTCAGGATCAGTCATATGCAACGCCCGGGTATTTTTACGAAATGCTATCAATCCCTTGTAATACCGATATACATCCTGATATTCCGGCTGAAGCAGCACTTCCCATTTAATGGAATTAACATCATCTCCCTCCCGGACACTGTCGGCGACAAATTCTCCCTGACGATCCATCTTTGTCCTTAACAGCTCTTCTCCTGCGTGAAGAAGCGGAATCCCCTGGGACAGCATTACAATTGCGATTGCCAGCTTATTCTGCCGGATTCTTTCCTCCATCTCAATTTGCTTATTACATAAAGCGATCTTATCAAATAAGGTATAATTGTCATGACAGGAAGTATAGTTGATCACCTGCTCCGGATTGCTTGCCCAATCCGGCAATCCCATCAGAGAAGTTTTGATTTCATCTGTATAATTCTGATTTCCCGATATATATCCCTTATCTTCTTTTTTAAAAACACTTCCTTTAATGGCATCCCTGAGATTATCGCTAAACATTGCAACTCTGTCCATCTCACTCACATGTTCCTGTGTTGCCAGAATAACGTTTTTCTTTGTTAAAACGGTGTGCAGTTTCCAGCCTTCTCCATAAATCAGAATATTGGGTCTGATATTATCCAGCCCTTTTCGGATCTCCTGCATAGTTTCCGTATCCAGTAATCCCAGCAAATCAAAACGAAATCCGTCGATATGATATTCTCCTGCCCAATACAGAACGGAATCCACAATATATTTTCTGACCATGCTTCTTTCCGCTGCAGTATCGTTTCCACATTCCGAACCATTGGACAATACCCCGTCATCACCAATACGGTAAAAATAGCCGGGAACCATCTTATTAAAACAGAACTCTTCATTATATGTATGATTGTAAACCACATCCATCACCACACTGATACCATTTTGGTGCAGTTGATAGATTGTCTGTTTCAACTCCCTGATCCTTACATCTCCATCATAAGGATTTGTGGAATAAGAACCCTCTGGTACATTATAATTCACAGGATCATATCCCCAGTTATATTTATTCTCATCATATGGCCGGCTCTCATCTACGGATCCATAATCATAAAATGGCAGAAGATGAAGATGGGTGATTCCCAGATCCTTGATATGATCTAAACCGGTCTTAACCTTCTCCTTTCCGTCTGCAATATAAGTCTCATTTTCGATCAGTCCCAAAAACTTTCCTCTGTTTTTTATACCCGATTTTAAATCAGCCGATAAATCTCTGGTATGCAGCTCGTAAATTATCATATCATTCCATGCCATAGACTGATTTGGATTCCGGTCGGCATCCCATCCATCCGGATTCGTCTCCTTTAAATCTATAAACATCGCCTTTTTCCCATTTACACCTACTGCTCTTGCATATGGATCGCACGCAGTGACCCGGACTGTTTCATTTTTTGAAATATTTTCAAATATGATTGTAAAATCATAATATTTGTTTAAATACCCTGACACATCTAAAGTAGTCTGCCAAATTCCTTTTTCCCCACAAACCATCTGAATCTGTTCCACGCATGTACTGCTCTCTTCCCCGGATAAGTAGATATTTAATAATATCTGTGTTGCAAACGGAGACCAGCATTTTAATACGATATCTTCTCCGTTCAACCGCATACCTAAATCATCTGCCTCATAGGTAAACATTTCTTCAAACTCTTTTGTGGAATATTTCCCAAGCCAGTCACTTACGTATAATTGATTAATATTCATCACATCCTTTTCCTTTCCATAAAAATCATATGATCTAATTTACTTACCAAATTCATTACT
>CAJTPF010000029.1:17719-28112 GCA_910578175.1 uncultured Lachnospiraceae bacterium | reverse complement strand
ACGGGAAACCATAGCACGTGTTGCGGCAGGAGCCGTTGCAGCTAAACTTTTGAAGGAACTGGGAGTTACGGTTCAGGCATATACCTTTGCCATCGGCGATGTGGAAATCGATCACGATAATTTTGACAGAAATGAAATTTATAAAAATATGCTCTATATGCCGGATGCAAAAGCGGCAGAACGGGCCTCGGCGCTGCTGGATGAAAAGCGGGGAGAAGGCGACAGCGTGGGAGGTGTAGTGGAGTGTGTGATCTCCGGTCTGAAAGCCGGGATCGGAGAACCGGTATTTGAAAAACTGGATGCGAATCTGGCGAAAGCCCTGGTTTCCATCGGCGCGGTGAAAGCCGTGGAAATCGGAGACGGCTGCGGGGCTGCAAAGGCTCTTGGATCCCGGAACAATGATTTCTTTCGTATCGGAACAGACGGCCTTCCGGTGAAAGCAACCAATCATGCAGGCGGTATCCTGGGAGGTATCAGCGACGGTTCCGATGTACTGCTAAAAGCGTATTTTAAACCCACGCCTTCTGTTTTTAAGAAGCAGCAGACCGTGAACAAAGCCGGAGAGAACATAGATATTCAGATCAAAGGCAGGCATGATCCCATCATAGTGCCGAGAGCTGTGGTCGTGGTAGAATCCATGGCGGCGCTGACGGTACTGGATCTGATGCTGATGAGCATGAGCTCTGATCTGAAGCATATCAGAACATTTTTTGAAAGGTTATGATCTCTAATTTAATATCTTTTCATATAACAGTCCTACGGCAAACCAGGCCGGTGCATAGTCAAGTCGTATAAGCCCTTTGATGTTGTACCGGCTTTTACTGTAATCCCACGGACACATTTCTTTTTTTTTCAGCGCATTGCCGGTGATGAATTCAATGGTAAAGATAAGGACGGTATAGATACTGCCGCGGAATAAAACATTTCTTTTTGATAAAAGATGACTGATGGGTTTGATAAAGGCAGCCATACCGTAAATCGGAAACATTAAAATAGAAGTATTTGAGGTCATTTTTTTGTCAAAATGGAAAAAATTCAACATTCCGGTCCATACTACTTCCAGACACCATCCGGTGATTCCGCATTTTAAAAAATCCGTTTCCGTAGTTATGATCTGATTTAAAACTTTGTGTTCTTCCTGTAATTCATGCATATCGGTTACCATATCCTTTACTTTTATATATCGGGTGATGGATATAGTTTGTTCAGAATCATGGAAATTTATACGAAACAGAATGGGATACGCAGATATTATACAAACATTTTAACAAGTATATTATATCTTCCTTTTTTCGTAGTATTTATTACGGAATCAAAAATAAATTTCCCCATTCCCCGCACCGTAACGGTATCTTCGGGTTTTACCGTATAACTGTTGTTTTCGATGAGTCTGCCGTTTACAAATACTTTTCGCTCTCTTATGATCTGCTGACTCTGGCTGCGGGAATGATCATATACTTCACCGATCAGGGCATCCAGACGGAGAGAGGCGGTATTTAATTTTTTCTCTTTGATATTATAAAGATTGGTTTCTGGAATCTGTTCCGTTTTCCGGCAAGTTATGACCGTGTGTTTTACCCGGTCCAGATTGTCGGTAATAAAATCCGCCATGGAATCCAGACAGAAGACATAGGCCTCATCTTCGCGGACCAGAATATCTCCCAGTGTTTCCCGTTTGATACCCAGATTGATCAGGGCGCCGAGAAAATCCCGATGGGTCAGGGTATCTGAAAACTTTTTTATTACAGGGCGGATATGGATGCAGCTGACCGGATAGGGCAGGTTTAAGTTACCAAAGCGGAGGATTTTACGCTCACAATATATGGCGCCGCCAAAAGCTTCTGTATCTATATAACGGAAAGAGTTTTCGTTTTTATAAAATATATCCAGTTCGTTCAGATTTAAAAAATTGGTAAAAAGGCATATGTCTCTTGCATATGCCTTTTCTGCCAATTCCTGAAATCGTTTGAGCAGTTGTTCCGTTTCATTCATCATTGTTCTCTCCAGTCCGTGCTCCCTGTGGTTCGTCCCATATGTTGTGTCAGGCTTGTGCCAGTTTATCAACCACGCTTTTCCCACGCCATCCGCCATGAAGCCATCGGATATGGACTACAACTGCGCGGACGATTTCATCCAGAGCCATAGCGATCCAGATACCGGTTAAGCCAAGATTAAACTGGATTCCCAGAATATATCCCAGCAGGACGGAAATCCCCCACATGGATGCCATTCCAAGATAAGTTGGAAATTTTACGTCTCCGGCGGCTCTCATGCTGTTGATGATGACCAGATTCGTGGTACGTCCGACTTCCAGAAAAATACAGATAAACATAATTTTTTGTCCCAGACGTATGACTGCCGGATCCCTGGAAAAAATACCCAGAGTCAGAGGACTGATTACAAAACTGATACATGCAATGGCAACCGATATCAACAGTGCACCTTTTAATGTTCTCAAAACTTTTGTATAAGCATAATCTTCTTCCTTGGCGCCTACGGCATGACCGACAATGATGGCGGTTGCCATGGCGGCGGAAATCGAATACAGGTATGCAAAATTACTTAATATATTACAATAGATCTTTGTATTTGTAAATACGGTAGAATTGAAAGAATTAACGAATATCATTATAATAAGCTGCGCAATATTATAGGATATATTTTCTCCGGCCGTAGGAATTCCCAGTTTTAATAATTTTTTCAGTATATCCTTCGGAAACGGAACCAGATATTTCGGTGAGATCGTTCCGTCAATTTTTATGATAAAGAATATGATTGCGGCTATAACGGCAAAGACCCGGCTTAAAGTAGTGGAAACTGCAACGCCTTTGACACCGAAATCCAGAAATTTTAACGGACCGTACAGGAAACAGTAATTTCCCGCGATATTTACAAGGTTCATGATGATGGCAATGATCATACCGATCTGAGTCTTTCCGTTGCTTCTGAATATCTGGGAAAACGTATCAAATATAGCCTGTAAGAACATGAATCCCCCCACGATCATCATATAGTCCCTGGCATAAGGGGCCATTGCATCCGGAACTTTCATGAGTTTTACAATGCCGTTGCAGCCAAGCAGGATGATCAGACTGATCACGCCGCTTAAGACCAGATTGAACGTAATGGATACCGTATATATTTCATTGAGTTTTTCTTTTACCTTCGCCCCGATATACTGGGCTACGATAACGCCGGTGGCACTGGCGATTATGGAAAAGGCGAGAGTTAAGAAACCCATAATCTGATTGGCATTGCCAATGCCGCCGACGGCCTCATCGGAAAATTTGCTGAGCATTATGGTATCAATGTATCCCAGACACATTGACAGCAGGGACTGGACAAAGATTGGCCATCCCAGTTTAAATAAAGACATATTTTTTATTTCTGTATTTTGAGATACTGATGCTGACATTATTAACATTCCTCCTCAATACAATGATCGGTATTTTTTAATGGACTTTTCTTGTTGATAACATTATAATTAATATAATATGAAATTTCTACCACTAAATTCATGGAAATATTGCACAATCTTGCTGTTTTAAATATAAAAAGAAAGGAAAATGCAGGATGGCAGGGAACAGGCTTTGCACTTTCTGCATGGGTGTTTGAATGAGAAAACAGGATATACGGCAATATGAAAATAAGCAGCATGGTACGGAACTGCTGCCTTATGATATATATGGAACAAAGATTCCCGAATATTATACGGTGTATCCGGTTCACTGGCATGAGGAAATGGAAATTGTCGCGGCTGTCAGCGGCTGCTGTCTGTATAATGTGGATTTTAAACAGTACGAGGTGAAGGAAGGGGATATTCTGATCATTCCGCCGGCTTCGCTGCATTCCTTTGAACAGAAAGGAGAAGCATCGTTTATCGGCTTTGCGATACTGTTTCATGCCTCGATGATAAACAATAACACCCTTGATATCTGTTCTTCCAGGTATATCAATCCGGTTTTTAACAATGAAATGTATCTTCCCGTCTATATTCCTTCCGATAGTGAACACAATCAGCCGCTTCACGGAATTATCAGGGAAATCTTAAACGGTCATTTTGAAAAAAACGAGGGGTATGAACTGCAGATGAAGATTTCACTGATGAAATTTATCCATTATTTTATCGGAAATCATTTGTGGCTGAAGGGAGAACAGAGGATTTCCACGGATAAAAGCACGCTGCAGATGAAAAAGATCATTCACTATATTGAAGAGCATTATAATGAAAAGATTACCCTGGAACTGTTAGCGGATCATGCGGGCCTGAGCCGGTATCATCTGGCCCACACATTTAAGAAGTGTACCGGGCAGAGTCCGGTTGAATTTATAAATCATTACAGATTATCTATGGCCGCCGCCCGGTTGGTAGAAACGGATGAACCGATCATAGAAATTGCCATAGAGACGGGATTTAATAATATATCATATTTTAACCGCATATTTAAAAAGAGATTCGGGGTGACACCGAAGGAATACAGGAATAAATAAATATTCAGGCACAATTGTTATAAATGGTCCTATGTCAAGATTTAGTACAAGTTTTTTGCTCGTTAGTAGAAGGGAGATGATTGTTAAATGAGAATTGCTGCATATCAATTTGCTGTGTCTGGAAATATTATTGAAAATTTTAAAGAAATTGAAAATGCAATATACCTCGCAAAAAGAAAAAATGTTCAGTTACTTATATTCCCTGAGTGTTCATTAACAGGTTATCCTTCGAGGGACATAGCTAATTCGTCTTGCATTGATTTTAATCTTGTTCATGCAATGTGTGATAAACTTCAAATAATTGCTGACGAGAATGAGATTTGTTTTATTGTTGGAACTATATATAAAGAGGAAGAAATTTATAATAGAGCTATGTTATTTCAGCCCGATAGTCAAATCAAATTCTATGACAAGCGTGCTCTGTGGGATGGGATAAGGATAATTTCACGCAAGGTAGTATGGATGGAATATTTGAAATGGAAGGGATATTATTTGGTATCAGAATTTGTTTTGAAATCAGATTTCCTGAATTCTTTCGAGAATTATACAAACGCAAAACCGATATAAATCTGGTTCTGTTTTATGATGTAGCAGATATAGATGATAAAGAAAGATATAACATGATTAGAGGACACCTGCAAACTCGAGCAGTTGAAAATGTTACTACCACTATTTCCGTGAATTCTATTTCACCATTTCAAACGGCTCCGACAATGGTTTTTGGAAAATCGGGTCAGTGCATAAAAGAATGTGTTAGAAATAAATCTGAACTTATGATTTATGATTTTGAAAAAACAGAGAATGATTTTGGAGAAATGGGAAGGACGTCAATCTCTGATACATTAATGATGTAAAGTGCCACTACCTATGCCGTATCATTTCATTAATGTCCTTGACAAATCGTTCTGAATGGTATTATGATCGACAGAATCACACTTGTGATTCATAGAAATTTGTATTATACTGGACAGAGAAATTTAGAAAGGATAACAGGCAGAATTGCCTGAGGTATGAATATATGCTGGAAAAATTGAAACAGGAAGTCTATGAGGCGAATATGCTTCTTCCCAAATATGGCCTGGTTACGTTTACCTGGGGAAATGTCAGTGGAATTGACAGGGAACAGGGATTGTTTGTGATCAAACCAAGCGGGGTGGAGTATGACCGGCTGACGCCGGATGATATGGTGGTGGTCGATCTGGAAGGTAATCAGGTGGAAGGAAGATTCCATCCGTCTTCGGATACGGCTACCCACAGGATACTTTATAACCGTTTTAAAAATATAGGCGGTATTGTCCATACACATTCTTCCTGGGCAACCAGCTGGGCACAGGCGGGAAGGGATATTCCGTGCTATGGCACCACTCATGCGGATTATATTTATGGAGCCGTGCCATGTACGGGAAATCTGACGAAAGAAGAAATCGACGAGGCATATGAGCGGAATACCGGAATACTGATTGCCGATGAGTTTCAGCGGCGAAATCTGGATTATATGGCGACACCGGCAGTTCTGTGTAAGAACCATGGTCCGTTTACCTGGGGAACGGATGCGGCGGAGGCCGTTCATAATTCGGTGGTACTGGAGGAAGTTGCAAAAATGGCTGCAAGATGTGAATGGATAAATCCGGGGAGTCAGCCTGCTCCAAAGGATCTGCAGGATAAACATTATTTCAGAAAACATGGAGCAAACGCATATTACGGTCAGCCGGATATAGGGTAATGACATAAATCATATAAACCGGAATAAAATAATACTCAGAGGAGAAGGCAGTAAAATATAAGGGGGATACCATGAGCAGCCAGAAGTATGAGAATATGCTAAATCTTGCATTGGAAACACCAGAGGAGGAGCGGGCCGTATCAGAGAGTCTGAACGTAGGATATAATATAGATGAAGATACCTGGCAGGTGATCATCCGGTATAACGGAAGCATTGAATTCTTAAAGGAATACGGTGCTTCCATTACTTATCTTATAGCCAATTACGCAATCCTTACGGTACCGGAGGGATTACTGGAACGGCTGGGCACATTTAATGAAATCATATATGTGGAAATGCCTAAAAGTCTGTACCTTTCGGTGGTGAACGGTATCCGGGTTTCCTGTATCAATCCGGTGCAGGTCAGTTATTTTTCGGCAGGAGTCCAGTCAGGAGGTCTGTTTGGTTCCGGCGTGATCTGTGCGGTCATTGATTCAGGAATCGACTATGCCCACAGTGCGTTCCGCAATCCGGACGGTACCACCCGGATCCTGGAACTATGGGATCAGACCATACCGGGAAACCCGCCGGAAGGATTTTCATTGGGAACCGTATATGCTTCGGACACCATTAATGAAGCTCTGGCAGAGAAAAACGAGGCTGAGAGATATGCGATCGTTCCCAGCAGAGACCTGTCGGGACACGGAACCCATGTGGCCGGAATCATGGCCGGAAACTTTGCGGCTGATAAGAACAATAATCTGGGAATCGCTACGAAAAGTCCGTTGCTCATTGTAAAACTGAATACAAATACTAACAACGGATTTCCGAGAACCACGGAACTCATGCAGGCGTTGGACTATATTTACCGCGCAGCCGTCCGGTATCAGATGCCGGTATCCGTGAATTTAAGTTTTGGAAATTCCTATGGTTCCCATGATGGTACTTCTCTGTTGGAGACCTTTATTGATGATATGGCAAATCTCTGGAAGATGAGTATCAGTATCGGCACCGGAAACGAAGGCAGCAGTTCCGGTCATTCGGAAGAATATTTCATGGATGGGGAAACCAAAGATATAGAATTTAGCGTAGCAGCTTATGAAACGGCTTTGAACATTCAGATCTGGAAAGCCTATCAGGACAGATTTGGATTTGTTTTGTATGCTCCGGGAAGCGATTACGGAATCGTTATCAATGATACTTTGGGAAAACAGACGGCGGAAGCGGGAAATACCAGGATACTGATTTATTATGGCGAACCGTCCCCTTACAGTCTCTATCAGGAAATTTACATAGAGTTTATACCTGTATCCGGGGATATGCCATATATCAACGACGGCATCTGGAGGATCGAGGCGACGGCCCGGCAGGTGGAAAGCGGAAGAATCGATATGTGGATGCCGGATTCAGCGGCCTTGAATAATAATACATTTTTTCTGCGGCCAAGTCCGGAGGTGACGTTAACCATTCCGTCTACCACGGCATCCGCCATATCCGTAGGGGGATACAATGCGGCAAATGCGGCATATGCGGATTTTTCGGGAAGGGGATTTACCAGGCTGACGAATCAGGTCCGGCCGGATATTGCGGCACCTGCAGTAAATATATCATCGGCAGCCGTGGGAGGAGGAATGACCCTGAAGTCAGGAACGTCCATGGCGACGCCGTTTGTATCAGGAAGCGCGGCTTTGCTGATGGAATGGGGGATCGTAAGAGGAAATGACAGTTATCTGTATGGTGAGAAATTAAAGGCTTATCTCATCAGGGGAGCAAAACCGCTGCCGGGAGAGAGCGTACCTTCACCTAAGACGGGATGGGGGGCTTTATGTGTCAGAGACAGTCTGCCGGTATAAGAATGTATGAAGCGGTAAAAAGGACTTTTTTTTAGTGTCAGTCGGCCTCCTATATATTGCCATTAGTCCATATCTATGCTATAATAGCTACGAAATAAATGGCAACATAAAGGATGGAATAATGTATGAGAAAAGGAATATATGGATTGTTTCTTGGTATTTTATGTACCGCAGCGCTTACGGGATGCGGTCCGGCAGAGAAGGCGGCACCGGAAGAAACAGAACCGCAGAAAGTTGAACTGGTCGTCTGGGGAGCCGAGGAAGATACGGAACTGATGAACCAGATCATTGAAAGTTTTAAGGTGAACTATGAGGGGCAGGCAGAGTTTCAGATTTCATTCGAGGTACAGGGAGAATCCAAGTGTAAAGATGTATTGCTCGGCGGATTGGAAGATGGTGCGGATGTATTTACATTTGCAGATGACCAGTTAAATGCTCTTGCTGCCGCCGGAGCAGTGGATCCCATTGAAAATGATGATGAGATCAGGAATAGAAATCTTTCAAGTACTGTAGAGGCAGCCACAGTTAACGATCAGCTATATGCATATCCGCTGACTGCTGATAACGGATATTTTTTATATTATAATAAGCAGTATATCTCGGAAGAACAGGTGAAGACGCTGGACGGTATATTAGAGGCGGCAGATAAGAACGGCAGATCATTTACCATGGACTGGTCCTCGGCATGGTATGTATATTCTTTCTTTGGTAATACGGGACTCCGGATCGGCCTTAACGATGACGGGATCACAAACTACTGCACATGGAATCAGACGGACGGAGACATCCGGGGGATCGATGTAGCCCAGGCAATGCTTCGCATTGCGGAACATCAGGGATTTGACAGCCGTACAGATGAAGGATTTATTGAAGGAGTAAAGGACGGTTCCGTGATTGCCGGTGTCAGCGGTTCATGGAATTCCGTTGCGGTAAAAGAGGCCTGGGGAGAGAATGCCGGAGCGGTCAGGCTGCCGACTTATACCTGTAACGGCCGACAGGTACAGATGGCTTCTTTTTCGGGTTGTAAACTGATCGGTGTAAATGCTTATTCCGAACATCCGGAATGGGCTGCCAGGCTTGCGGAATGGATCACGGATGAAGACAACCAGAGGCTTCGTTTCGAAATGCGCGGACAGGGGCCGTCTAATATCACGGTGGCAGAGTCCGAAGAAATCAAAAAATCTCCGGAAATCACCGCTCTTCTGGAGCAGTCTGAATTTTCCCAGTTACAGCGGGTAGGAGGCAAGTTCTGGGATCCTGTTTCAAAATTCGCGGAAAATATGGCGGCCGGGAATCCTTCCGGTCAAAATTTACAGGAACAGTTAGATGAGATGGCAGAAGGAGTTTCTGCACGATAGATTTATATGTTGAAAGGATTTGTTAATGTAAGATGAAAAGAAAACTCACCATACAACAACGACTGATACTTCCGATCATCCTTTTGGGAGTTGTGGCATTGATCTCAAATGCCCTGTCGGGTTTCAGTATCAACAACGTAAATACCAATGCTTCAAAAATCGTAGATAACTATATGGTAGGTTCGGAAACACTGCAGAATATCCGCCATACGACCATAAATATTCATAAGATGGCGCTGTCCCATATCGTCGCAACGGACTATAATACCATGATCACCGTGGTGGCGCAGATCAAAGAAGAAGAAAAAACACTGGAATCATATTTAACAGAGTATAAAAATTATGTTACAGAAGATGAGGAAGCCATCTATGGGCAGCTTTTGGAAAATTATGATTTATTTAAACATGCCCTGGTCGATCTGGTATGTGCCAGTGCGGACAGCAAGACCCAGGATGCCTATGCTTATGCCAATGGCGATGTTGCACGCTTTGGCGCTGCCATCGAAAGCAATACGGATGAGCTGTATAGTGCTATGAGTGCAAGGACAGACGATGCAAGACAGAAACTTTCAGCTGTCTATATCGTTTCACTGATCATCGCTGCATCATCTATTACGGCATGTCTGATACTGGTACTTGCTGCCATCCGGATCATCAAGAAATATGTAATAACACCGATCAAGAGTACAGTGGATACCCTTCAGGAAAGTTCGCAAAAACTTGACGAGGTAACAGGCGAAGTGCTGAAACACACCCGCACGTCGGGAGACAGCGCCAGAGATCTTTCATCTCTTGCAGCTTCCCTGTCCATGGCGATCCAGAAGGTGGCAAATAATGCAGCGAACATTAACAGCAGTGCAGCAGATATCAAAGGGGATGTCCGCGATATGGCAGAAGAATGCAGTTCCATCACGGATTACTCTTCAGACATGAAGATCCGGGCAAACGAGATGGAGGCAGCGGCGCAGACAAATACGGAAGTCATTCAA
>CAJTPF010000029.1:0-17709 GCA_910578175.1 uncultured Lachnospiraceae bacterium | reverse complement strand
GCGGCCGACATTCTGGTAGTGCTTGAAGAGGCCATTGAAAACAGTAAGAGTGTAGATCAGGTTAACAAGCTGACAAAAGATATCGTGGAAATTTCTTCAACGACCAATCTGATTGCCCTTAACGCTTCCATAGAAGCTGTGCGTGCAGGAGAAGCAGGTAAAGGCTTTGCAGTGGTCGCGGCAGAGATCAAATCCCTGGCGGCCTCCTGCAGTGAAACTGCCGGGCGTATCCAGGAGGTCAATCAGATCGTAACGAACGCGGTACATAATCTGTCAAAGCATTCCCAGGATATGGCAGACTATCTGAGTGAGACTATTTTGACGGAATTCCGGGAATTTGTCCATTCCGGAAGAAAATACAAAGAGGATGCCGATTATGTAAAAGAGATGATCGACGCATTTAACAGCAGGACTGACCGGCTTCGAAATTCCATGACCGAGATAGCCGATTCTATTGAAAGCATTACGAAAGCCATTGACGACGGGGCAGCAGGGATTAACGGAGTTGCAGACAGCACCAGGAGTCTGGTGGGGGATATGGCAGATATTACGGGTCGTATGGATACGAACCAAGAGATTGTGGATGAATTGAAAAAACAGATGGAAGTATTTGCAGAATTTTAGAAAAAATGGTCATATAAGGTTTTTACAGGTCAAAGCCGTAAGATTCTCCGGACAGGGAATCTTACGGCTTTTTCTGTCAGGGTAATCCGGAATTCTTCATATTTGAGTAATTTTACTTGATTAAAACTAATAAATATTATATTATATTGACATATGCATTTTATATCTAAACTGGAAGACGAAAGGAACAATAAGTTATGAAAAAAAAAGGAAAAACAATTAAAAATATATGTCTGGCAGCAGCATTGTCATTATGCCTGACAGGCTGTGGAAATAAGGGTCCTCTGGACCCGAGCAATCCGGTATCGCTGACTGTATGGCACTATTATAACGGTTCCCAGCAGGTTGCCTTTGATGCTTTGGTGGAAGAATTTAACGATACTGTGGGCAAAAAGAAAGGGATTTACATACAGAGCTACAGTCAGGGCTCGGTTTCGGACCTGGAAACGGCAGTGCGGGATTCCATTAACGAAAAAGTCGGAGCAGATGCGATGCCGGATATTTTTGCGTCATATGCGGATACCGCATATGAGGTAGAGCAGGCCGGTGCTTTGGCAAATCTGTCTGATTATCTGGATGAAGATGAACTGGATAAATATGTGGATTCCTATATTGAAGAAGGAAGGATTGCTGATGATGATACGCTTCGGATTTTCCCGACGGCGAAGTCAACGGAAATCATGATGCTGAACAAAACGGATTGGGAACCTTTTGCAGAGGCTACCGGGGTTTCTCTGGAGAGTTTAAAAACCATAGAAGGAGTAGCGGCGGCGGCTCAGAAATATTATGAGTGGACCGACAGTCTGACGCCGGATATACCGGAGGATGGAAAGGCGTTTTATGGCAGGGATGCGGTTGCGAATTATTTTATTATAGGAATGCGGCAGCTTGGAACAGAGATTTTTGAGGTTCAAAACGGAGAGATGACATTAAATGTGCCAAAGGAGAAATTATACCGCCTTTGGGAGAACTATTATGTGCCAATGGTCAAGGGGTATTTTGGAGCTTACGGCTCTTTCCGTTCGGATGATGTGAAGACCGGAGAACTTCTGGCATATACAGGATCCACTTCCTCGGCGATGTACTTTCCGGATCAGGTGGAACTGGACAATGACAGCTATGCCATTGATTATATCGTGATGACTGCGCCGGTATTTGAAGGCGGGGAAGCCTATGCCGTACAGCAGGGGGCAGGTATGGTAGTCACCAGGTCTGATAAAAAACATGAGTATGCCGCTGTGGAATTTTTAAAGTGGTTTACGGAGGCCGACAATAATCTGCAGTTCGGCAGTGTATCCGGTTACCTTCCGGTGACAAAGGAAGCAGGCAGTATAGAAAAGCTGGATCAGGTGATCGCAGATCAGGAGATAACGGTGGCTCCAAAGACATATAAATGTATGACCACTATCTTTAAAGAGATGGATGGAATGACACTGTATACGAATAAGAGTTTTAAAAACGGTTCTGCTGCAAGAAAAGTGCTGGAATATAATCTTTCGGATAAAGCAGCCGAAGACCGTGCAAAAGTGGTTGCGGCGCTGGAACAGGGAAAGAAGCTGGAAGAAGCTTCCGCAGAATTTGTGTCGGAAGAAGCTTTTGAAGCCTGGTATTCTTCCTTCTGCAAGGAGCTGAATAATGCAGTGAACAGGTAGGGATAAAATGAAAGTCAAAAGTCGAAAAAGAAAAAAGTTAACCATATTTAGGATATTTCTGGTTCCATTAATCGCAATAATGCTTATACAGAGTATTATCACGTTTGGAACATTAGTAATCAGAAGAACTGCAGAAATGCTGGAAGAATATTCCGGAGGAATGATGAACCGGTTAGTGGAAAACAGAAAGCTGATTCTGCAAAATGAAATGACAGAGAGCTGGGCATCTATTTACGAGCGGGAGCCATCCATGAATGAAAGCCTGGAGCGGTATCTGACAAGTCATGATACGAAATTGGAAGAAGTTTTCGGTTCGGAAGAAATGAAAAACGAACTGTTGAAACTGCTGTTCCCGGAATGTCTGAATATATTGCAGAACAGTTCTGCCACGGGGGTTTTTCTTATTCTGACAGGGGCAGATATGCAGGCAGCCGGAGAATTTGACGGTTTTTTCGTCAGGGACTCCGACCCGGATACAAATCCTGCAAATTATACGGATTTATTACTGGAGAGGGGAAGCAAGCATCTTTCCAGAGAGTGGAATATTCCGCTGGATACAGGCTGGACCACCCGGTTTCATATGGATGGACAGGGTAAAAATACTTCAGATAACTTTTTTTATGAGCCGTGGAGAGCCGGTGTGGAGTATGAAGATGCCAATACCGATGATCTGGGCTACTGGTCCATGCCGTTTTCATTGGAAAAGAAAAAAGCAGATCCCTATGAAATGATCACATATTCCCTGCCGCTCCGGTTTAACGGAAAGGTCTATGGCGTATTGGGAGTAGAGATTTCCACAAAGAGCCTGAATGATTATTTTCCGGTGGAAGAATTAAACGATTCACAGCAGTCGGGGTATATGCTGGCGGTTAAGGGAGACGGAAACAGTTATCATTCCCTGACGGGGAAGGGCGTACTGTATAATCAGATCCATTCGGTAAAAGGTTCTTTCAGCCTGCAGAATACGGATTATGATAATCTTTCGCTGGCGGAAGATGTTCAGATGAACGGACAGAAAATATATGCAGCGGTATTTCCTTTAAAACTGTATAGCAATAATGTACCTTATGAGAATACGGAATGGGTGTTTCTTGGACTGAATACCGAAAAAGATCTGTTTGGAATGAGCCGTCAGCTCTATGTCTGGATGATGATCGCTATCCTGATCGGTCTGGTGTTCGGTGTATTTGGCATTTATTTCATGGTCAGACACCTGACCAGACCGGTTCAGCGTCTGATGAATTGTATCAGCAGGGGAAGCACAGGGCTTCAGGAGTTTAAACCATCTAATATTCTGGAAGTGGATGCCTTGTATGACGTGGTAAATCAGCTGACGGAAAAACAGAAGGAGGCAGAAAATATTCTTCTGGAGGAAAAAGAGCGTTACAGAGTAGCTCTGGAAACTTCAAAAGATATCTTTTTTTCCTACAATCTGCAGAATCATATACTGGATATTGTAAATCATAAGACGATGAGCGGACAGTGGCAGTGCGAAGAATATGAGAGCAGTTTTATTAGATCCGATTATATTTATGATCTGGATCGTGCGGATGCCATTCGGGAACTGCAAAGCGGCTCTGATAAGATTTATGCGGAATTTCGTTTAAAATGGCCGGAAGACGCTGATTATATCTGGGTAGCGCTTGCCGGAAACACGGTTTATGATACCGACGGCAGACGATGGAAACTGGTAGGAAGTATCCGTGATATTCAGGAACAAAAAGAACGGGAAGCCATGCAGCTTCGGAAAAATACTACGGACGGGGTTACCGGTCTTTATGTTTTCAGTGCTGGAATGGAGTGTCTGGAGCAGCATCGGCATAAGCGGCAGAACGGAGTCATGATCGATCTGCAATTGAACCGTTTGAAAGAGTCCAATGAAAAAAACGGTATCGTATTTGGAGACATGATCCTTGAGGAAATCGGAAATCTGATACGCAGCAAATGTCACGAGTTTACCGGAAAAACAGATTGTCAGACGGTGGCGTTGCGGCTGAATCGGGATGAGTTTGTGATCTGGCTGGAAGATCAGTCGGGAAAACAGGCAGCGGAATTTACCAAAGGATTACTGGATAAGATAGAATCAGCTTTTGCAGCAGAAACTTTTAATGTTTATATGTGTGCGGGTCTGGCATGCGGCGGCAGGGATCAGAATACAGAAACACTGATCGGTATGGCGAAACTGGCGTGCAGTCTGGTGGCGGCAGGAAATGTAAGTAAATATATGGATTATAAGGACGTTCCGGAAGAAAAACGAACCGGATTGCCGGCAATACACGGCCGTGAGGTTAACTCCCTGGGATATGGGGAGGACGTGAGCCTTGTATCTGTTGCGCTGAATTTGTTTGGCAAGGGAGTCGATTTTCCGGCTCAGATGCAACTTATGATCCGGAAGATCGGCAGGTTTTATCAGGCCGGCAGTGTTTTGGTATCCATGCTGCGGACGGATTTTAATTCGAATTATCTGAATTATCAGTGGCATGAAAATGGAGAAATCATTAATGAATGTGTAAGAAAATATAAAGAAGAGGAAAAAGAACTCTTTCATCACTGGCTGGGAAAGGAAGAAGTCCGGTATTTTACGGCTGACGACAGCAGACGGAAGGAGATCCGGTGCTTTTTATGCATTGAAGAGGGACAGTCCGGCGTACTGCTTCCGATGTATGACAGCGGTAAATATATGGGTAATATCTGTATACTTGGGATCGCCCCACAGATTTTGGAGAATCCGGAAGAGTATCAGAATCTTGCAGAACTTGGCAGGGTGATCCAGAGTCAGTTAAACCAGCAGCAGTATGATATCGCCAGCAAGGCAAAATCAGAATTTTTATCCCGTATGAGCCATGAAATCCGGACTCCGATGAACGGAATCATAGGTATGACGGCCATTGCCCTGCAGCAGGATCAAAGCCAGGAAAGGATTGCAGACTGCCTGCAGAAAATTCAGTCATCTTCGGATTATCTGCTGGGACTGATCAATGATATTCTGGATATGTCTAAGATCGAAAGCGGTAAAATGAAGCTGGAACCGGTTAATTTTAATATGTATGAAATGCTGGATACCATCCGGGAACTGATAACGCCTCAGGCAGCGGCAAAGGATATTGATTTTATACAGCAGGCAGAACTGACCCACGGCTGGTATTTTGCAGACCGTATTAGAATCAGCCAGGTGATCATCAATCTGCTGGGAAATGCCGTGAAATTTACTCCGGTAAAAGGAAAAGTAGTCCTGACGGTACAGGAGAAAACGAGTACCGGCGGGGAATCTGTAATTTACTTTGCGGTGAGAGATACGGGAATCGGTATTGCCAAAGAAGATCAGGATCGGGTATTCCGCTCTTTTGAACAGGCAGCCGGTACAAATCCGTCCAAACAGCAGGGTACGGGTCTGGGGCTGTCCATCAGCAGCCGTCTGATCCAGATGATGGGAAGCAGTATCGAACTGGACAGCGAACCGGGAGAAGGCAGTACGTTCAGCTTTTCGATTTCCATCAAACTGGGTGAGAACATGGAGATCGAAGAGCAGAAAAAAGAGATTTCTTTTGATGGCTGCCGGGTTTTGGTAGTAGAGGATAATGATATCAATATTGAAATCGCAAGGTGTCTGCTGGAAGACCGGAATTTCAAGGTGGACTGCGTCTTTGACGGGGCCCAGGCCGTAGAGCGTATCCGCACCACGGAACCGGGAACTTATGATGTGATATTGATGGATATCATGATGCCGGTAATGAACGGGCTGGATGCAACCCGTGCAATCCGGAGCATGGAACGGGAAGATTGTCATACGATACCGATCGTTGCCATGTCGGCGAACGCTTTTGATGACGATCTGAAGAAGTCTGTGGAATGCGGTATGAACGGACATTTATCAAAGCCTGTAGATGTAGATAAACTTTATCAGACTTTGGATGAAGTGATTCGGGAAAGCAGAAAATAGATGACCGTTATCTGATACAGAATGCAAAATATCCGTTGCCTTCCGTGCTGAATAAGAGACTGTAATCCGGATATGTTTTATCAAATGTCCGGAGAAACTGGTCAAAAGTCAGCATATCATTTTTATCAAGCTTATACATATTTTTAAGGTTGAAATGTGTTCCTATCCGCTCTACGAATTGCTGGGACAAAATTTTGACAGCATAAAGGACGGTCTTATCCGCCCTTTTTAGCTGTCTGCCCAGCATTTCGCTGAGGGTATGAAGAGCCAGACGTTCTTCATAGACCAGAAAAATCTGCAGCCGTGTTTTTTCTTTCGAGAGATAGTTTAAACGGAAGCAGATTTTATTTTCATCCGAAAAATCTTCTCCGCTGTAATGTTCGCTGACAAGCTGCGCATTTCTGCGGAACAGTTCCTGCATTCCCTGAATAATGGATTTTTCTAAGGATACCAGTTCGTTTTCTGAAGGCTGATGTATCCATTTGTGGGAAGTCCGTCCGGTGATGGCATAATCTTCGATCATAATATGACCGTTCAGCCATCCCACACAGATCCCCAGAAAATGCCGGACCGATTCTACGGAATAGTTTTCAGCTTCTAATTCCGCTTCAAGCGCAGGAAGCGTTTTATCCCGCATATTGTCATGCAGGCTTTTATGTATGGCATATCCTTCGTAATTAATGGACTGCATATAGTTTTCTTCTTCGATAAAATGTTTTAAAGTATAGTTTTTCAAATATTTAATGCCTTCCAGGCAGGCATGCTGCTGTTTGGCAGTATCTTCATTCAGGGCAATCAGTTTGCCGATTATCGAAAAAAGCCGCTGGTGCGCTTTATCAATGGTATCAACACCCAGATTGAACCGGTCATTCCATTTAACTTCATTCATCGTTCAGATTCCTTTCATATACTTTTTAATACGTTTTCAGCCGTCCACCAGATTGATCAGTTCCTGCATTTTTGAAGCAATGGTATCCAGAATTTGTGCATTATCTTCTTCTGCGGTCATGGTTTCACTGGCATGTGCAGACACTTCTTCGGAGATCGCGGAAATGGTCTGGATGGAATCGACGATCACAAGATTAGCTTCTTTTAATTCAACAATACTGCTGGTAAGGGTTTCAATGCTGTCCCGGATGGAAAAAGTATTTGTCTGAATGGAATTAAAGCTGTCGGCAGTATTTACCGTGGTTTGTTTTTCTTCATTGATACCGGAGATCATCTGGTAGATCACGCCCACCACTTCGCTGATGGAGGAAGAAATATTGTGGATCAGTTCCGTAATATGTAAAGTAGCTTCATCTGTCTGCGTAGCCATTTTAGAAATTTCCGTTGCGACTACGGCGAATCCTTTGCCGCTTTCGCCTGCCCTTGCGGCTTCAATGCTTGCATTTAATGCCAGCAGGCCGGTCTGGGAGGTAATGCCGCTGATCAGTTCTACAATGGAATTCATTTCTTCTATGTATTTATTCAGTGTTTCCAGTTTTTTTGCCACATCGGCGCCGTTCTGTACCGAGATATCAACTTTCCGGACCAGCAGATCCACATCTTGGCTGCCATTCTTCAGTACGATTAAAGTTTTCTGCATATTTTCTGAAATACGGTTTGCCGCCTCGTTTACCATATCGACCTTGTTCTGGATGGATTCGGTCTGAAGGATCTGGTTCTGAACGGCTTCGGCAGTATCCGTTGCACCGGTGGATACTTCCTGCATGGCTTCTTTTGTGATCTTGGATGCTCCGTTGAGTTTTTCCAGTTCAGAATAAATAGTTCTGATTTCCGTTTTCATTTTAGAAGACAGCCGGGAAATATCATTTAATACAAGTTCGGTCTTATTCTGTGCTTCCGTTACTTTTTCAACTTTCTGATTCATATTTTTTGTCATCGTTCTGGCAGCGAAAATGGAATAGAGCGTGATCAGAATCATTATCACGATCTGTATAACTGCCGAATCACGGCCCGCATAGCCGAATTTTCCGGTATTTGCTCCGGCAATGACGATTCCTGCATTTTCTAAAACGATCATGGTATTGATCAGAAGAGAATATCTTACATCATTATAAAGAGTTGCAACAAGTATCATCGGAATGACAAATACAAATACCATATGATTGGTTGCGGTGAGTAAGATAAAGAGATAAAAAATGCCGAATCCGCATGCGGCAAGATGTTTGATCACAAGTGTTTCGTGATTTTTTTTCCAGAAAGCAAATTCCGCTGCAACAGGTATAAATCCAAGCAGAACGGCAATCAATGCATACATCTTGTCCAGTGAGCCTGAATAGGCCTGAAGAACGCATAATATTGTAATTACGGTTACATCAATAATATGTGCGATCATTACTGTTTTGTTGTTTCTTTCTAAATCAGAGGTAATTTTTTTGTCCATATGTTTATCCTTCCTTTCTCTTTTCTGCAATAAAAATTACTTTAATTTTACTATAGAAACAAGGTTTTTTCAAGGAAAAGTGTTTTGCCGTCCGTAGATGTTTGAAAATAAGTATGGTATAATGAGCATAAAACGAAATTTGAGGAGTGAATGGTATGGCAAATAAATTTTATGCGGTGAAAGTAGGAAGAAAGCCGGGAATCTATCTGAGCTGGGAGGAATGTAAAGCCCAGGTGAACGGATACTCCGGCGCTGTATATAAAAGTTTTGGCACAAAGACCGAAGCACAGGGGTTTATGGAAGATCATCAGGAGACCGCCGATAGGCGTAACATTCATCCGGAATCGGGACCGGGTACGGTTACGGCGTATGTAGACGGCAGTTACGGCGGCAGTACCGATGAGTTTTCTTATGGAATGGTAATTCTGGACCATGGCAGGGAGTACAAATTTTCAGAAAAGATTGTAGATAAAGAGCTGGCGGCGATGAATAATGTGGCGGGAGAGATCAAGGGAGCGGAAGCTGCCATGAAATATGCATTGGAAAAGGGATTTCAGAAAGTTATCATTTACCATGATTATGAAGGGATTGCCCGGTGGTGTCTGGGAGAGTGGAAGGCCAACCGGAAGGGAACAAAGGATTATAAAGCGTTTTACGACAGTATCAAAGACAGGCTTCAGGTTCAGTTTGTAAAGGTTGCGGGACATTCGGGGGACAAATATAATGATATGGCGGATGAGCTGGCAAAACAGGCGTTGGGAATCACTTGACATCAGATTTTCAGTGTGTTAGACTTATCGAAGTTTATATGTAAAATTTCACAGGACAGTTTATTTGTACCATCCTGTCCCTAAACAAAACTAGGACTGCAGTATGGAACTCAAAGATATTCCTGTATAAAAGGCAGCCCGGTTTTGCGGTTGCTTTTTTATTTATAAAAACAGAAAGGTAAGATAGTTCATGTATAGTTTAACAATAGAACAGAGCTTTGATTCGGCTCATTTTCTGGCGGGATATGAAGGAAAATGCGGTAATATCCACGGTCACCGGTGGAGAGTGGTGGTGGAAGCGAAATCAGAAGAACTGCGGCAGGACAAACAGCAGAGAGGCATGTGTGTGGACTTTGCGGAGCTGAAGAAAGATTTGAAATCAGAAGTAGAACATCTGGACCATACACTTATCATAGAACGGAATACGCTGAAAGAGCCGACACTGGCAGCTCTGACAGAGGAAGGATTCCGGATCATACAGGTGGAATTCCGGCCTACGGCTGAAAATTTTGCCAGATTCTTTTATGAGCGGATGACTGAAAAAGGGTATCAGGTAGAAACCGTGCATGTATATGAGACGCCGAATAATTGTGCGTCTTACAGACAGAAATAATAACGGAAAAGAGGATGGGAATGGCGGAATTTAAAGTTGCGGAAATATTTACCAGTATAAACGGTGAGGGGATGCGGGCCGGGGAACTGGCAGTTTTTATCAGACTGCAGGGGTGTAATCTCCGGTGCGGATATTGTGATACCATGTGGGCCAATGAAGCAGGAGCGCCATGTAAATGGATGACGACGGAAGAGATACTGCAGAAGGTAAAATCGGAAGAAATCAGGAATATTACCCTGACCGGGGGAGAACCGCTGGACCGGCCGGATATCGGAGAACTGATAGAAAACATTACTTCAGACCCATGGTTGCGGCTGGAAATTGAAACCAACGGAAGTATTTCTTTGAAACCTTTTACCGCTTTCTCCAATCCTCCGGTGTTTACGCTGGATTACAAACTTCCGGGCAGCGGAATGGAAGCCGCTATGGATCTGGAAAATTTTAAATGGCTGAAACGGCAGGATACGGTAAAATTTGTTGTCTCGGACCGGAAGGATCTGGCCAGGGCAAAAGAAATCATTGGAAAGTATGAACTGGCGCGGCGGTGTCATGTGATACTCAGTCCGGTCTTCGGAAGCATCGATCCCGAAGAAATGGTGGATTTTATGAAAGAACAGAAAATGAATGATATAAAAATGCAGATTCAGATGCATAAGGTAATCTGGGACCCGGAACAACGAGGGGTCTAGAAAGGTATGGCTACGGTATGGCGATTGATACAGAAGCAATAAAGGAACATATACGCGGGATTTTAACCGCATTGGGGGATAACCCTGACCGGGAGGGATTAAAAGATACGCCTGACCGGGTAGCGAGAATGTATGAAGAAGTTTTTGAGGGAATGAATTATACCAATCACGAGATTGCAGAAATGTTTAATAAAACATTTTCGGATGCGCTTCGGTATGAAGAGGCGGGACAGGATATGGTAATGGTAAAAGATATTGATATTTTCAGCTATTGCGAACATCATCTGGCTCTGATGTATGATATGAAGGTAGCAGTGGCATATATCCCTAACGGAAAAGTCATCGGTCTGAGCAAGATCGCACGGATTGCGGATATGGTAGGAAAACGTCTGCAGTTACAGGAGCGCATTGGTTCGGATATTGCGGAAATCCTGCAGGAAATCCTGGGCAGTGAAGATGTGGCGGTTATCATTGAAGGTACCCATAGCTGCATGAGTGCCAGAGGTATTAAAAAATCAGCGGCTGCCACCCGGACCTATACGCTGCGGGGAAGATTTAAAGAGGATAAACTGTTGCAGATGCGTCTGCTGCAGTAAGAGAAAGCAGGAAATGAGGTAGAGAATGAAAGCATTAGTTTTATTCAGCGGCGGAGTGGACAGCACCACCTGCCTTGGAATGGCGGTCAGCAGATACGGAAAGGAAAATGTAACGGCATTATCGGTTTCTTATGGGCAGAAACATATGAAAGAAATAGAAGCTTCCCGGAAGATAGCGGAATATTATGGCGTGGAACATTTGTATCTGGATCTGGAAAAAATATTTATGTACAGCGATTGTTCCCTGTTGTCCCATTCAGAGAAAGAGATTCCGCAGGAATCCTATGCCAGACAGCTTGCTGTGACGGAGGGAAAACCGGTATCCACTTATGTTCCGTTCAGAAACGGATTGTTTCTGGCATCGGCGGCCGCTCTGGCCATTTCGAAAGAATGTGAAGTCATCTATTATGGCGCCCATGCCGACGATGCGGCGGGAAACGCATATCCGGACTGCAGCGATGGGTTTAACCGGGCAATGAATGAGGCTGTATATCTCGGAAGCGGCGGTCAGTGTAAAGTGGAAGCGCCTTTTGTCGGGATGACAAAGGCCCGGGTAGTCAAAACCGGACTGGAATTAAACGTACCGTATGAACTGACCTGGAGCTGCTATGAAGGACAGGAAAAACCCTGCGGCAAATGCGGCACCTGTATAGACCGTGCGGAAGCTTTCCGTTTAAACGGCGTAGAGGACCCTGCAACACTAAAAGAGTCATAAAGTGAAAGGAACGGATATGAGCGGAAGAGAACAGGAAACATCAATATCATTACTCGGAAACCAGGGAACAAAGTATCCCACGGATTATGCCCCGGAGGTATTGGAAACATTTATGAATAAACATCCGGACAATGACTATTTTGTTAAATTTAACTGTCCGGAATTCACCAGTCTGTGTCCGATCACGGGACAGCCGGATTTTGCAGCGATTACTATATCTTATATTCCGGCAGAACGGATGGTAGAAAGCAAATCTTTAAAATTATATTTGTTCAGTTTTCGGAATCACGGAGATTTTCATGAGGATTGCGTCAATATAATCATGAAAGATCTGATCCGGTTAATGGAACCGAAATATATAGAAGTATGGGGGAAGTTTACGCCCCGGGGCGGTATATCCATCGATCCATACTGTAATTACGGAATGCCGAAAACCCAGTGGGAACAGATGGCAAAAGACCGGCTGTTTCAACATGATATGTATCCCGAGAAAGTGGACAACCGTTAGAAACGGGCGGCCGGAAATACGGCGGCAGAAGGGATGGAGGTTCTATGTTACCACAGGATTTTACAAAAAGAATGGAGATTATGCTGGGAGAGGAATATGAAGCATTCCGGATCAGTTATGAGCATGAAAGATATCAGGCGTTAAGGATCAACGTACTAAAGGGAGATACCGGGCGGTTCAGACAGCATTTCAGCCATATCTGTCTGGAGGCCGGTCAAAAGGAAGAGGGTCCGGTACCGGTGCCCTGGTGCAGTACCGGACTGTATTATCCGTCAGAGATCCGCATGGGGAAACATCCTTATCATGAGGCAGGCGTTTATTATATTCAGGAACCCAGCGCTATGGCGCCGGCGGAATATCTGGAAGCAGAACCCGGAGAGCGGGTACTGGACCTGTGCGGAGCACCCGGCGGGAAAAGCACGCAGATCGCTGCATCCATGCAGGGTCGGGGAGTCCTGGTCTGTAATGAGATTCATCCTGTCCGGGCAAAGATATTATCTGAGAATATTGAAAGGATGGGAGTACGAAATGCCATCGTGACAAATGAGTCTCCCGCTGTCCTTTCCCGGATTTTTGTAAATTATTTTGATAAGATCATGGTAGATGCCCCCTGTTCCGGAGAGGGAATGTTTCGAAAAAATCCGGAAGCGAGGCAGGAATGGAGCGTGGAAAACGTCGGGCTGTGTGCAGAACGGCAGGCAGAAATTCTGGAAGCTGCGGCAGGAATGTTAAAGCCCGGCGGCCGTATGGTTTATTCTACCTGTACCTTTTCTCCGGAGGAAAATGAAGGCAGCATATCCCGGTTTTTACACCGGCATGAAGAGTTTTATATTGAAGAGGTACCGCTGTATGAAGGGATGGAACCGGGAAATCCGGAGTGGTGTACCCAGCCGGCGGATCATATAGAGAGAACCATACGGCTGTGGCCGCACAAGGTTCGTGGAGAAGGCCATTTTCTTGCTGTCCTGCGCAAAAGGGGAAGTACGCCGGAGGAGTCTTCCGGAAGCAGATACGGCGTGGAGAAAGGTATCTTACTGAAAGACTGCAGGGAATGTATGGAATTTTGCGAAACATATTTAAAAGAACTGCCGGAGGGAATTCCGGTACGGTTTGGGGATACGATAAACATCCTGCCTGCGGGAGCGCCTTCCCTGCATAGATTAAAGGTTCTGCGGGCGGGACTCCGGCTTGGCACAGTGATGAAAAAACGGCTGGAACCTTCCCATTCGCTGGCTCTGGCGCTAAAACCGGAAGATGTGGTCTACAGTGTGGATCTGCCGGCAGAGGACAGAAGGATCTTTGATTATATTAACGGACAGACCTTTGAACAGCAGGGGGAAAAGGGCTGGTATCTGGTGTCTGTGGACGGATATAGTCTGGGATTTGGAAAACTGGCCGGCGGAATTATGAAGAATCATTATCCGAAAGGATTGAGAAAGATATTAAGATAAAGATTTCAAAAGAACGATGGAGGACGATTATGGAATTACCAAAAGAGAGAAATCCGCTGGGGGAAGAGTCTGTGGGAAGTCTTCTGAAACAATTTGCGGTACCCAGTATCATTGCCATGCTGGTAAGTTCCCTTTATAATATTGTGGATCAGTTATTTATCGGTCAGAAACTGAAGGAATTGGGAAATGCGGCTACCAACATTTCATTTCCTCTATCCATATCCTGTGTGGCGATAGCCCTTCTATTCGGTATCGGCGGCGCATCCGCATTTAATCTTGCAATGGGAAAGGGAAAAAAGGAAGAGGCCGTATATTATCTGGGAAATGCCGCGGTATGTATGTTTGGCTGCGGATTGCTCCTTTGCATGATAACGGAGCTGTTTCTGGAGCCGATGCTGCGGTTTTTCGGTTCTCCGGAGAATGTACTGGGATATGCTGTGACATATACGAGAATCGTGGGATTTGGATTTCCGTTTTTGATCTTTGCAACCGGAGGGGGTCATCTGATCCGGGCAGACGGGGCGCCGAAATTTACCATGCTGTGCAATCTGGCGGGAGCCGTGGTCAATACGGTGCTGGATGCGCTGTTTATTTTCGGGTTTGACTGGGGGATGGCAGGCGCGGCATGGGCTACGGTCATCGGCCAGGTAGTTTCATTCGTTATGGTGGCATGGTATCTGTGTCATTGCAGGACCGTGGACATAGAGCGGAAGCATCTGGTGATCCGGCGGAAATATGTGGGGACGATATCGGCGCTGGGAGCGGCGCCCTGCAGCAATCAGCTGGCTATGATGGCTGTACAGATCGTAATGAATAAATCTTTGAAATATTACGGCGCCAGGTCTGTTTATGGAGAAGCGATTCCCATAGCCTGCGTTGGGATTATCACAAAGGTCAATCAGGTTTTCATGTCTTTTCTGATCGGTATTTCCCAGGGACTGCAGCCGATCGTCAGTTTTAATTACGGCGCCGGCAAATATGGGAGAGTAAAGGAAGCGTTTCAGAAGGCTGTTATCTCCTGTTTTATTTTATCCATGACAGCGTTCCTGGCGTTTCAGTTCTTTCCGGGACAGATTATTTCAGTGTTTGGTGACGGCTCGGAAGAATATTACCGGTTTGCCGTTAGTTATTTTCGGATTTTCCTTTTATTTACATTTATAAATTTTCTGCAGCCGATCGCATCAAATTTTCTGACATCCATTGGAAAACCCAAAAGGGGGATTTTTCTGTCGCTGACCAGACAGATTATCTTCCTGTTGCCGCTGTTACTGCTGTTTCCGTTGTTTATGGGAATCGACGGCATAGTCTATGCGGGTCCTGCAGCCGATCTGACGGCGGCGTTGACGTCTATTGTTATGGTAACGGCAGAATTCAGAAGGAGTGAATACAAATGACTTTATTACTGACACTGGCATTTTTATTTTTAATCGGAAGCGTTACAGGCTGGATTCTGGAACTGCTGTACAGACGGTTTTTATCCGACACCAATCCCGAACGGAAATGGATCAATCCGGGATTTCTGGCGGGACCTTATCTTCCGCTATACGGATTCAGTCTGTGCGCATTATATCTGACTGCCAATATAAATGTGGAGTTCATACCCAATCTGATATTGAGGAAGATAGGATTATTTCTGATCATGGCGGCGATCGTTACATTGATCGAATATATCGCAGGACTTATTTTTATAAAAGGAATGAAGATTAAATTATGGGATTATACCAATGACTGGGCAAATATTCAGGGAATTATCTGTCCGAAGTATACATGTTACTGGATTTTGTTAAGCGCGATTTATTATTTTGTGATCCATCAGAGCATGCGGATTTCCGTAAACTGGCTGACGGAGCATTTGGCTTTTTCATTTGTCATGGGATTTTTCTATGGCGTATTCGCCATGGATCTTTGTTATTCACTGGACATCGTTTCTAAAATACACAGGTTTGCAGAGGATAATCATATCGTCATACAGTATGAAGCTTTAAAAGAGGCGATCCGCAAGAAGAATGAAGAGGCCAGAGAAGAGAGACGTTTTTTATTTTTTATGACATCGGACAGTATCTCTTTTGCGGAGCAGTTAAAAAATTATGCCATTAAAGAACAGAAGAGATTGAAAGGCGCGGTAATGAGAAATATTCAGGAAACCGCAAAAAAATTCAGGAGAAACTGAAACGCCTGTATGAAAAATGAGTTTTTTTTAACAAAGCTGCATATTATATGTTATCGGAAGCATTGAACAGTTCTCTGCTGTCCGACAGAATGAATGTAGAGGAGATGCATCATTGATTATGCAGAGTTTTAATCCATTTGAGGAAAAACCAATACCTTTTGATAAAATATATATGGATTGGAACACCATGTATCCGAAAGCATATAACAAAAATACCACGGATCCATATACGAAAACCAGGATCGTATTGATGAATGGTACGGAATTTGAGGCCCAGTGGTTTTCCAGAAATTTTTCCAGACATTGTCCGGATAATGATCTGAGAAGAGAACTTGCTTGTCTGAGAAGAAGTGAACAGCAGCAGCAGAAACGGATTTCCTGTCTGAAACCGAAGGATGAAACCATATTGGAGCATACCATTTCTTATGAGCAGCTTGCCGTGGATCTTACGGCTGTACTGGCGCAGAACGAACCGGATTGTAATGTGAAAAATGCTTTAGATTTTGCATTGCTGGAAGATTTTGACCATTTATACCGTTATTCTAATTTACTGGATCTGGAATACGGGGTGTGTCCGGAGAAACTGGTGGGAGGATATACGGAAATCATGCCGGCCAGACCGACTATTTCCGAACACCGGGCTCCGTCCGACAGTATTTTTAAATGTATCAACAATCATACGGCGGATATGCGTACAAAGCTTCATGTCAATATCATAACCGCAGCAGAACAGCAGACCATGAATTATTATATGAATGTGGCGCCGCTATATTGTAAATCGGATATTGGCAGAAGATTATATCAGGAAATCGGAATGATCGAAGAAGAGCATGTCAGCCAGTATGAGAGCCTGATAGACACCAGGGCCACATGGCTGGAGAGCCTGCTCATGCATGAATATACCGAATGTTATCTGTATTATTCCTGCATGATGACGGAATGTGACAACAGAATCCGTACCATCTGGGAAGAATGTCTGATCCAGGAAATTGCTCATCTTCACAAGGCCAAGGAATTGCTGGAATGTTATGAGCATAAGGATTGGCAGCAGGTGATTCCGTGCGGCACTTTCCCGGAGATCCTGAGACTGAAACCTAATATTGAATATGTACGGAATATTATTAAGACCACTACCGGAAATACCCAGAAGAAGGAATGTATCGTACCGCTTCACAGTCTGCCGAGGGATGATGCATTTTTCTGGTATCAGAGAGTGGTAAACCATGATGTGGAAAGCGTGGCCAGTCACAGGATCATTGAAAAGTATATCCGCAATAAGGGTATGGATTACCGGTATCAGGTTGCGCCGAATCCGCTGGAAGTCCTGCGGAACAGAAGATGTGATAACACATCTCTGGCAAGGATTCCGGAAGCAACTCCGGTTTCGGCTACCACGGCAGGAAAAACGTCCGATTGTAAATGTTCCAAGTAGAATTGTGAATAAATGATGAACAACAAAAAAGATATATAATATATGCTCATCCGGTATAGAATATATCGGATGGGCTTTTTATATATCAAAAGTATACTGGTAAAAAGTGTTTTTGTTAATACTTTGTTAACAATTTATTAAAAATAGATATTAATTATAT
>CAJTPF010000028.1 GCA_910578175.1 uncultured Lachnospiraceae bacterium | reverse complement strand
CACCGTCTGGATCAATAACTACCCGCGGAAAATCCTCGGCTATATGACCGCGGATCGGCTATTTCAGGCGCATTTATCGGCTATTTTGGGGGCCGCTTAAAATTTTTTATATTTTTTTCGCATTTACTCTTGACATTTGCCTAAACTCTGCCCTATACGGTTTCAAAGTCGATCCTTCCCTGTAACCATACCACACCTTTAAATCTTCTTCCGATTTTCGGAACACCCATTAAATCTTTTTTATTGATAAACACAGTTATACTGATATCATTACAGTCAATTAGCATTTCTATGACCTTTTCATCACTGATTCCGTTTTTATCTTCCACAATATCCCTGATCTCACCGATCACCTGATATTTATCACACTCGATTCCGTAAGGCATTATACTGGATTCCACAATAGTCAGAATATCTTCCTTCATGACACGTTTGCATATCTGATTATATTCATTCATCTCTTCCAAAGCCATGGCATCTATTGCTTCCTGATTGCCCTTTTTTGCTTCCCGAAGAACTTCACCTCTGTACCTGCGCAGATCGTCCGACATAGAGGTATAAGAATTGTTCTTTTTTACAGGCATCAATATTTTACCGGAAAGGCTCATGGCCACCAGTCCGACTTTTGCCGATAATCTGGAGATTCCTCTGTTATTATCAAAATTAATATAGTCCAGACCATTCTGAATGAAAAAGATTACAGAGAAGCCCAGCCGGCTGTCTTCACAAGATGCATAAAACGACATATTCATTACATTTTTTTCAATAACGATTTCATCATAATGAATATATTTAATCGGCAATGCAAAAGGATAATAAAAGTCGCAATAAAATTTATTGTTGTTTACAAATTCCCCATGAAAAGTTATCCCCATATTCGGTGAAAAATGCTTGAAGATTTCCACAGACTCCCCTTCATGTTTCACCGAATTGTTGATAGATTCATCTTCTTTTATGATCTTGTCCAATAAATACCTGACATTTGTGTTACAATCCGGACCACCGAACCCTACTGTACGTAAATAACTATGCATAATTATATTAACATCCCTGGTATATACAACCTCCAAAGATTACACCTTTCTGACTAAATTATATTAAATCCTTAATATTATCCCATACTTCATAACGACCCTTATTTGTTCTCTTAATATAGTACAAAGCATCATCCGCTCTTTTCAATGCATTTTCAAAGGCATTCGGTCCATCCGCCTGGTTCACACCGGCTATACCAATACTGCAGGATACCCTGTCTGATTCACTGATATCCACATTATGTCCTACCGTTTCTTCCACCAGTCCCTGAAATGACGCTTCATTTTTTATGGTATTATAAATACTCTTTGCCGCCTTTTCTGCATCTTCCGCCTTATCCAGATATAAAATGATCAAAAATTCATCGCCGCCGTATCTGACTGCAAAACTGTCTTCCCCGCATATACCTTTAATAACATTTGCAAAAGATACGAGAATTAAATCCCCGACTTCATGGCCAAAATGATCATTATAATATTTAAAATTATCCAGATCCATATACAAGATGGAACAAACATTTCTATTCTTCCGTATTCCGATTTTATTAATATTATATTGCAATCCCTGCCTATTATAAAGTCCGGTCAGATTATCCGTTAACGCTATGGTTTTAAGACGGTCATTCATTTCCCGAAGTTCTGCATGGATTTTTTCCCTTTCTACCGCATCCACCATTTGCCGGAAAGAAGATGTAAAAAGAGATAAACTTTCATTATTTAAAAGATACTTGCTTAAATTGGAATACCAGGTATTATGCATAAGCATATACATTACAACAATACAATTGATATCTTCATTTACAACAATCGGAATCAGCATAAATGAAGCGATTCTGGCAGAACCAAATACCGACATGATCTCCTCATGATCATAAAAATTGGCATCCAATTTGGAGACGGCAAACTCACGATTATTTTTTATTACATAACGATAAATTCTGTCAACTTTTTCTTCTGTCAGGAGAATATCTGCATCAGTATACTTTACTTTCGGAATTCCGTCCTCGATTTTTATAAAGATACAGTTATCAATTCCAAAATTATTTTCAAAAGCTTTTATAGAATCCTTGATCATCTCGCTGACTGAAGAAACAGAAGCATTTAACAGTTTTGTCCATTTTGATAAAAACTGTACTCTCTCCTTTTCTTCAATGGAACGATTATAAACACCAATATTTTTAATAAGCTGCGTAATATTATTCAGGGAAATTCCTCTCAGAGATAATTCAAAAGTTCCATTATCCCAGGTAAGCTGCTGATTCTTTAGATCATCCGTATCCGCATCCGGAATTTTGTTTTCCCCTGTAATCTCACTCATGGCAAGCAGAACTTTATACCTTTGCTTTTTCAGTCCATTATTTACACAATAATCGATAGCCTGTTCCAATGCGTAGACTGCAGATTTTTTTCTGCCCATCAGCATATATAACTGTGCTTTCTCAATCATGCACTGCGTGTAGGTAAAGAAGGTACTTCCATCGGCTTTCATGGAATAGTAACATGCTTTATCCATATGTTCTTCTGCCAGTTCATACTTTCCGCCGTCCCTTAATAACATTCCTTTGATAAAATAATATAAAAATAAATCATCCGACCAATAATAATAAGTCTCTTCTTCTTCCCGGAAACTCAGCACATAATCTACCATACGCTTGGTATTATTAAGGTAAATTTTACATTTATATATATTTCCCAGTCTGTAACAGCATAATGCTTTCAATGCATTTAATTTGGCAACATGGCAAACTCTTATTTTACTGTTCTTTCTCAGATTCTCCATTGCAGCCAGACAGGTAGTGATATAACTGTCCGCGCTTTTAAAATCTTCACCCAGTATGGCATTGATCGTCATATTATATAAAGTTTCACCCATATAACTTATATCTTCAATACTATAATAAATGATCAATGCTTTATTAAAGTATTCATTTGCTTTATCAAATTCTTCACAGGTACATCTGTTATATCCCAAGCCAATATATGTCATGGCTTCTTCGTTCAGGTTATTGTTTCTCTTACAGATGGGCATACATTTTTCCAGATAAAAGTAATCAGACACATCAATATAACCGTTGGAAGACGCTATAAGTAACGCCTTATGATAAGCATCCATCAAAAGACTTTCATTTCCCAACTCTTCTGCGATCCGAATACCCTTATTAAAATATCTAAGTCTTTGATCCAGTCCATCTACTTTATAGTATAATGCTCCATTATTATCAAAGGCATAAATATATATATGAGCTAATATATTCTTAAAATTATATTTCTCACACATATCTATTATTGACATCTGGTCCGGAGAAATATCCTTATAAAACCAGGAACCTCTCCAATTGGAATAATCCGCTATATGGGATATGATCTGCAATAAAAGACTGTTTCTTTCATCATTTTTATCAACAAGTTTTTTTATTTTTTTTATCAGTTTTTTCGCTTCATCATACTTTTCATTGGCCAGTTCAAGAAAAGCTCTCATCGTATAATAATCAAATTTCTTATCCTTGCTTACGGCCAAAACTTTCAGATTGTTTATGACTTCATATGCATCACTGATTTTTCGTAACTCAATACAGTTTTTTGTATAAAGTTTATATAATTTAAACTTTAAGTCATCGGATATATCGTACTTTTCCACCTCGTATTTGTGATACAGGAATCCCAAATAATAGGAAGCCTGATTTAAAGCGAGCAGATCGCACATATTCTTAATTTTAACCATAGTGGATTCCAGTTCGGTTTCATTAAATTCCAAACTTGCTATTTCTTTTTTATTATCGGAGTTATCTTCCAATACTCCGAAATCATCCCAATCATAAACACAATTTATATCAATAAAATTATTGATCAAGTCATTCCATATGACAGACTTATCCTTCAACCCCGGGACATTATCCTTAAAAGCAGCTATGATCGCCATATTTCCGGTATCTTCTCCCAAAAATATCTTATTAATAAATTTCATGGTAGATATTCCGGCAAGATGTATTTTATTAAATATTATTATAATTGGCTTTATTTTTGCCGCAAATGTGATCATATTTAATAATCCCTGATAAAGCTTTTCTGTTTCGAAATCTATTTCATTTATCAATAAATATTCTTCCCTATTGGTAATCCCTGTTTCAAAATAAGATTTTAAGATCTGTCTATGAGGATTATAGATTTTACACATTTCAAAAAACTCTTCAATGTCCATATTGATAAAATTTTCAAATATATATTTAATCCAAACTAGAAATGGTTCATATGCTTCCGGAATCCAGGTAGCATTAAATTCATAGTAAAAATAAATATATTTATTATCTAATTTTATACTATCTGCCATTTCTCTTGTCAGTCCCTTATTATCATAATATTTAACTAACAAGAAATTATTTGATAGTCTCCCAACACCATTAATTTTATCATATAATACTTTCTCTAATTTTTCAAAATGCTTATCCACACGGTTATCTCCGATTCTTTTCAAATTTTTAAAAAATCATTCCATAAAATTATCTACGCTAATGGCCTTCTCAACTGCTATTTTTTCTTCTTCTCCTAAGATGATATAAGATTCACCCTTAATTATTTCTTTTATATAAGTATAACATCCCTCTCTGCTGTGCATAGCATTTAACACAAATCCAGTGTTTTCTTTATCTAACATGGCAAGAGCAAAGCTTAACTTTCCTCCCATCTCATTAAATGCATCATATTTTACGATACCAACTTTCTGATAAACTGTCAGAAGATTTTCCTGAATCTCTTTGATCATTACATCTTTCTTTGCATCCCTTGCAATCAGTTCATCTACCTGACTGAATCTTTTTGCGATTACATTTTCCAGACTCTTCCCATCTTTTCCGCTCATAAACATTTCATACTTTTTTATCAGCTTTTTTATTTTCAGATTGGTAACAATAATATAAATTAATAAGCCTAAACTTATTGCCAATAACGCAATAATAAAATATGCCGGGTCTATATCTCCAATGCCTAAATTTTGCAATAATTTACTGTTCATCTTATTCACTCTTTCTTATCTCTTTTTATTCATTTTTGGCTTTCATAAATAATTCCAATAATCTTTCTAATTCATTATCAGAATAATATTCAATTTCGATTTTGCCTTTTCCGTTTTGTTTATGATTTACTTTAACTTTAGTTCCCACAATCTCCTTGATTTTTCTTTCGATATCTTCATAAACGAAAGCATTCTCCAATACCGGTTTGGTTTTCTCCGGTTTAGGATTGCTCAATTGTTTTACCAGTTTTTCAGTTTCCCTTACACTAAGTTTCTCATCCATAATCTTTAATGCAAGCTGATACTGTTTTTCTTGATCTTCAATTGATAACAGCGCTCTGGCGTGTCCGCTGGATATCATATCTTCAATCAGCATTTGTTGTACATCATCCGATAATTTTAACAGACGCATGGAATTTGTTATAGCAGTCCTGCTTTTTGATATCCGTTCAGCCAATTCATCCTGTTTTAAATTATAGTCATTAATAAGTCTTCTATATGCCTGGGCTTCTTCAATTGGATTTAAATCTTCTCTTTGTATATTTTCAATCAGAGCAATCTCAACGATCTCCTGCTCGGAATAGTCTTTAATAATAACCGGAACTTCTTTAATGCCGGCAAGTTTGGAAGCCCTCCATCTTCTTTCCCCTGCTATTATCTCATAATAATCCTCTCTTTTCTGAACAACAAGCGGCTGTATCACTCCAAACTGCCTGATTGATTCTGACAATTCCTGCAAGGCATCTTCATTAAATTTTTTTCTTGGCTGATTTCTATTTGGCTCTATATCATTTATTTTCAATAAGACAGGACCGCCGGTACTGTTTTCGTTTTCATTCCCTCTTTTAGCTGTTAATTCTTCGGCATCTATATCCGGTATCAACAAATCTAATCCCTTGCCCAATCCCGTCTTTCTGTTTTTTGTACCTGTTTTTGTAGTTGCTTTCATATTATTTTTATTCCTGCCTTCTTATATTTATTTCTTTCCTTTGATCAGTTTTGAAAGTTTATTCCCCTTTTGCTTATCTTTTGTATCATTGATTGTATCCATATGATCATCTATATTAAAATTTTCATCGCCGCGGTGAATAACTTCTAATGCTAACATTCTATAACTCTCAGCCCCCACAGACTTTGAATCGTATAAATTGATGGGCAGGCCATGGCTTGGTGCTTCAGCAAGTCTTATATTCCGGGGTATGATCGTTTTATAGACATTTTGCTTTAAATTTCTTTTTACATTTTCTACTACTTCCAATGATAAATTCGTCCTTGCATCATACATTGTAAAAACAACGCCTTCCATCTCCAGTTCCGGGTTTAACCTTTTTTTTACCAGATTAATCGTATGTATCAACTGGGATAAACCCTCCAATGCATAATATTCACATTGAATCGGAACTAAAACGGTATCGGCTGTAGCCATTGCATTGACAGTTAAAATATTAAGAGAAGGAGGACAATCAATTATAACAAAATCATAATTATCCTTTATATCTGTTAACAGATTTTTTAGAATATATTCTCTTCCATCAATTCCAATTAAATCTATTTCTGCACCTGATAAATTTACATTTGAAGGCAGCACATCTAAATGTTCTAACGCTTCTTCCTGAATACAGTCATCCAGATTACATTCCTGTATAAACAATTCATATACCGTATTTTCCAATGCATTTTTATCAATTCCCAATCCACTTGTGGCATTTCCCTGAGGATCAATATCTACAACCAATACTTTCTTTCCTTGTTCTGCCAGGCAAGATGATAGGTTTATAGATGTCGTAGTCTTACCAACTCCGCCCTTTTGATTTGCAATTGCAATTATTCTACTCATTATTTAAACAATGCTTATGCATAAATATGCATATTTCTCCTTCTTCTTTAATAATTTTATCAATTATTTCAAAGTATTTTAATACCTCTATAATTATATCATGAAGGTGCTGTATGCGCCAATACTTTTTCACAAAATGTTTCACGTGAAACATTTTAAATTTATTGTTTATAATCAAAACTATAACAGACAATCGTCCCAAATTCACTACTGGATTTAATATTAAACTCACCTGAATATAGTTCCAATCGTTTTTTTACAATATTTAATCCTAAATTTGCATTATCTTTTAAATTATTTATATCAAAACCACATCCATCATCGCTTATTGTTATATTTATATGTTTTATATTAGAAGAAGAATCTTTTAAATCATAATCAATTGTTTTTTTATCCATATCTTTTTGCAGATCTTTATCAAGAAAATCTTCATTAAAATCATCTATTTGATCTACTATACTTAATATTTCATTTTTATCTATAGTTGATATAACCGATATATCGATAGTAATATTATTTGCTCTTCCATGTGAAATAGAATTATCAATAATCTCATCCAAAATTCTTAAATTATTTTGTATATCATAGGAAGGCATTATTACATCATCTCCTATGCCTGTAACAGTTATAATTTTTAAAAAAACATTATCATTATATTTCTTTACGTGATTATGAATATTCTGCAAAAGATAAAAATTATTATCTAATACTGAATGTTTCACGTGAAACATAAAATCTATTGCTTTATTTTGTAATGTATTTAATCCTTCTTTAATTTCTAACAGTTCTATCTTACTTCTATTTATATCTACTTCTAAAATATTCTTACACAAATCTCCTTTATAAATTAAACTATCTATTATCTGGGTAATTTCCTGAGACAATCTATTTTCTATCCTTTTAATTTCTGTTTCAGTAATATCTACTGCCAGTCTGCTCAGCTCCCGTTGATTTCCATCAATGACTTCTTCGTTTTTTTGTTTATTATTGCTTAGATAAATATTATTTGTTAACTCTTCATAAGATTCAATAGCATTTGTTATTTCATTCAATTCTTCATCAACTTTTTTTTGGCTGTTTTCCAATGTCCGAATTTCTATTTCATTCTTATGATATATTTTTTTTAGTCTGTCTATTTCAGTAACATTATAATCGCTCATGATTGAATTAGGTGAAAAAACTTCAAAAGTCGTATCAAGATTTTTTGTAAGTTCTGTTATATTTAAATCTATTTGTATATTTTCATTCTTTAGTCTTTCTATAGAATAGCTATTACCATTCTTTAGTTCCAATAACTTATTCTTTTGATCAAAAAGATATCTTTCCAGTTCATTCATAATCTGATACCTACTGTAAGCAATTATATTGGCTTATCCTTTCTATTACTCTTATATATATCATACCATAAAACTATAATACTTCCTAATATTTTATTTAATATTAGGAAGTATTATAGCCATTCTATATTTAAAAACCAAGACTCACATCTTCTATAATGGTTGCTTTGCAGGCATTCCTGCTTTTCTTGGATATTTCCTGTTTAATTTTTTTTCTTTACGGATAACTACAAGAGAACGTTGCACATCCGAATCTGGTAAAGTATATTTTTCCACCTCTTCTATTTCGGAGTCCAATAGTTCAATTGCAGATCTTGCATCATTTAATTCATCATCAATATTTCCGGATTTATAAGAAATAAACTTACCTCCTATCCTGATAAAAGGAATACAATATTCAGATAAAGAAGAAAGATTTGCTACTGCCCTGGATACGGTCAGATCGTATTGTTCCCTGTATTCAAGTAAATGACCAATATCTTCAGCTCTTCCATGAATACACTCAATATCATCCAGTTCCAATGAATTGATTACTTCATTTAAAAATAAAATCCGTTTATTCAAAGAATCCAGTAATGTCAATTTGATATCCGGAAACAATATCTTCAGGGGAATTCCCGGAAATCCTGCTCCTGTTCCGACATCCATTATGCTTTTCACATTGTCGTCTGATATTCTCTTATATATAACAATGCTGTCAATAAAATGTTTTAACACTACTTCGTCATATTCAGTTATTGCAGTCAGATTCATTACTTTATTTTTTTCAACCAGCATCTTATAAAAATCATTAAACTGATCTATCTGCCGGTCCGATAAGACATAACCTATATCAGAAGAAAGTTTTTCTAAAAGTCCAATTTTGTCTGCCATAAAAAATCCTCTCTATTATAAAATAATGGTCACAGTTCAGAAAACTCCGCCAAATTCTTATTCTGCAGATAGTTAAACTGCTCCAGGTATACCAATAATACGGAAATATCAGCAGGCGTCACTCCGGAAATCCTGGAAGCCTGTCCAATCGATAATGGTTTACATAATTTAAGTTTTTGTCTGGCTTCATTCCGCAATCCACTGATATCGTCATAATCAATGTTAGGATTGATCCTTTTATTCTCAAGCTTCTTATACTGCTCCACCTGCTTTAATTGTCTTTTTATATATCCTTCATATTTTATATTTATGTTAACTTGTTCAATTACATCCTCCGGCAACGGCTGTCTGTCAAGATCAAAATCCCCTACCAATTCATAGGATAATTCCGGTCTACGAATCAGCTCTGCCAAAGTAGTTCCTGTTTTTAACGGCGTACTGTTATGATTTTTCAAAAACTCCTGAACCGGCCGGCCGGCTCCTATATTTATTCTTTCAAGTCTTTGAATCTCCTGAAAAATCAATTCCTGTTTTTTGCAGACTCTGTTATAGACTTTATCCGGAACCAATCCTATCCGGTGACCGATTTCAGACAAACGCAAATCTGCGTTATCCTGTCTTAGTAATAATCTATATTCAGCCCGGGAAGTCATCATTCTATATGGTTCATGATTTTCTTTCGTCACTAAATCATCAACCAGTACTCCAATATATGCCTGGGAACGGTCTAAAACTATCTGTTCCTGATTTTTCACATACATGGCTGCATTGATTCCTGCCAACAATCCCTGGGCGGCAGCTTCTTCATAACCGGAACTTCCGTTAAACTGACCGCCACTAAATAATCCTTTTATTTTTTTGAACTCTAAAGTCGGCAAAAGCTGCATTGGATTGATGCAGTCATACTCAATTGCATAAGCATTTCGAACAATCCTGACATTCTCCAATCCCGGAACCGTACGATACATGGCATACTGCACATCCTCCGGCAGAGAACTGGACATCCCTCCCAAATACATTTCATTGGTATAATTTCCTTCCGGCTCAATAAATACCTGGTGTCTGTTTTTATCTGCAAACTTTACGACTTTATCTTCTATTGAAGGACAATATCTTGGTCCTGTTCCTTCTATCATACCAGAGAACAACGGAGAACGGTCCAAATTTTCACGAATGATCTTATGGGTTTCCTCGTTTGTATAAGTCAGCCAGCAGGATACCTGCTCTTTCTGAATATCATCCGGATTGGTGGAAAAAGAAAAAGGTACTATCTTTTTATCGCCAAACTGCTCTTCCATTTTACTGAAATCTATACTCCGTTTATCTACTCTGGCAGGTGTACCCGTTTTAAACCGGAACATCTCAATACCATGAACCTTTAAAGAATCAGTCAAATGATTGGCAGCCTGTAATCCGTTGGGTCCTGTGGGATTACTCACATCTCCGTAAATGCATCTTGCTTTCAGATATGTACCTGTACATAAAACTACTGCCCTGGCCTTATATTCAGCACCAGAAAAAGTTTTAACTCCCTGAATCACATCCTCTTCTACCATGATTTCAGAAACTTCTGCCTGTCGGATGACCAGATTTTCCGTATTTTCAAGTACATTCCTCATTTCTTTTGTATAATCCTGTTTGTCAGCCTGCGCCCGCAGAGAATGTACTGCGGGACCTTTGGAAACATTCAGCATTTTTGACTGAATAAAAGTTTTATCAATATTTTTACCCATTTCTCCGCCCAGGGCATCGATCTCCCGAACCAAATGCCCTTTTGAACTTCCTCCTATATTAGGATTACAGGGCATCAATGCAATACTGTCCACACTTACAGTAAACATAATTGTACTTAATCCCAGTCTGGCACCTGCCAGGGCCGCCTCACAACCTGCATGACCGGCTCCGACTACCACCACATCATATTCTTCACATACGTTTGACATTTCTTTCTCCATTCTATCAAATCCGTAAAATTTTAATTATTTACCCATACAAAACTTACTGAATATTTCATTTACCAGATCATCCGATACAGATTCACCGATAATCTCACCCAGAAGTTCATATGCATTCATTAAATCTATGGAATAAAAATCTTCCGGCAACAGTTGTTGAATACTGTTCTTAACCAATTTTAAACTATCCGCTGCATCTTTCAATAACTGCTTATGACGGATATTAGTGATATAAATTTCTTCATTAAATGAAATAGTACCTTTATAAAACATTTCCTTTATCCGTTCTTCCAGATTCTGAATACCTGTATTTTCTTTTGCAGAAACAATAATCGGCTCCGTTTCCGTCAGAATTCTTATTTCATCAACTGATACTATACACTCTAAATCTGATTTATTCAATAATACAATTGATTTTTTATTGGAAATTAATTCTATGATATCCCTATCATTCTCATCCAGCGGAACGGAAGTATCTACTACATAAATAATCAGGTCCGCTTCCTCTGCTGTTTTTTTAGCCCGGTCAACTCCTATTTTTTCTACGATATCATCGGTTTCTCTTATTCCGGCTGTGTCAATAATATTTAAGGATATTTCGGAAAGATTTATGTTCTCCTCTAATGTATCCCTGGTGGTACCGGCTATATCTGTTACTATCGCCCGCTCCTCCCGCAACATTCGATTTAATAATGAGGATTTACCGGCATTGGGTTTTCCAAGAATTACTGTTTTAATACCCTCTGATATTAATTTTCCGTTATCTGAAGTGCTTAATAAAGATTCTAAAACGCTTAAGATTTCTTCTACAACGATCATCAATTCGTCTCCGTAATACTCCATCTCAATATGTTCCGGATCATCTAACGCAGCTTCTATAAATGCGATATGATGTATGATTTTTTCCCTCTGTTGTCTTATGATTTCACTGATTCCACCCTTTAACTGTGAAACAGAGGCATCCAAAGCCATGATATTTTTTGCATTGATAATATCCGTAACGGCTTCCGCCTGTGAAAGATCTATTCTTCCATTTAAAAAAGCTCTTTTGGTAAACTCTCCCGGCTCTGCACATCTTGCCCCATTCTTAAGTACCAGTTCCATTATCTTTTTTGTTACAAATATACCTCCATGACAATTGATCTCTATAACATCTTCCCTGGTATAAGTATTTGGCGCTTTCATAACGATCATCAGAACTTCATCAATAATTTTTCCATTATCCTCTATATTTCCATAATGAACTGTATGGCTTTTCATATCTTTTATTTTCTTATCTTTTTTTACGGATATAAATATTCTATCCGCTATTTCTATTGCCTTATCTCCGCTGATCCTTATAATACCGATACCAGAATTGGTCATTGCTGTCGAAATGGCTGCTATTGTTTCACTACGATACACGTTTCATCACCCTTTCTTTTCTATTTTCAATTACCTATATATCAAATAACCCGATATGAATAATATATTCTTATCGGGTTACCGCATTTAATTTCTTTTTTATTTCATATTATTTTTTCAATACTACTATAATATGCCTGTAAGGTTCTTCCCCTTCACTTTTAGTTGTAACATATTTATCATTCTGTAAAGCAGAATGAATAATCCTTCTTTCATAAGGGTTCATCGGTTCCAGAGAAACGGCTCTTTTCGTTCTCTTTACCTTATATGCAATATTCTTTGCCAGTTCTTCCAAAGTAGTTTTTCTTCTGGCACGATAATTTTCAGTATCTACCTTTACTCTCAGATATTCTTCGCTCTCTTTATTGATAACAAGACTTACCAGATACTGTAAAGAATCAATAGTCTGTCCTCTTTTTCCGATCAAAACACCCATCTCATCGCCTGAAAGCTCGATATCTACCATCTTATCTTCCATATTAACCGTTACATCAATATTTACGACAAGATTCATAGCATTAAAGACTTTATTTAAAAATTCCACTGCAATATCTTCAATGGTATTTTTCTTTCTGGCCCTTATCTTTGCTAACTTGCTTCCAAAACCGAGAATACCGCTGCTTCCCTTTTCTATTATTTCATAATCTATTTTATCACTTGTTGTTTCTAACTTAATAGCTGCTTCTGTTAAAGCATCATCTACTGTTTTTCCGGTAAATTCCAAAAACTCCATAACTACACCCTACTTTCTGTTTTTATCGTTAAATTCTTTTACCATATTTGCTTTTGCCGCCATACTACCGGTTTTATACTTCCTGTTGGTATTATTAGAAACCGTATTATTTTGTTTTACACTTGTCTTACTGTTAATATTTTTAGTATTTGTGGAAGCAAAAGATGCAACCTTATTCGGATCGATGCCTCTTTTTTCTAATTTTTTGTTCATCTTTTCAACATTACTTTTAATAATGTCATTGACATCTACACTCTTAAAATAAGCGTTAACTCCTACCTGCTGAATGATCTGGAACACACCGTTGCAGACCCAGTACAAACCTAAACCGGCAGGAACTGATAATGAGATAAACGCAGACATCAGAGGTAAGACTACATTCATTACTTTCATGGAATTTCCCATTGGATTATCTGCCATCTGCTCCTTATTGGCACCCATTACCAGTTTTGAACTAAACCACTGTGTCAAAAAACATAAGATCGGTATCAATATAGCCAATCCCATAACCGTTCCTGGAGACTGACTGAGATTAATCGGACCAAACTCATTGATCTTCATTATTTTCTTTTCACTGACACTGACTTCTTCTGCTTTATCATCAAACTCTTTGTCAATAACAGCTACTTCTGTTTCTGTTGATATTTTTTCTTTTATAAATTTTTCTACTTTACTCTTTTTTTCTTCGACACTGATCGCATCTAGAAGTTTGTCCCATTCTTCATCTGTAACAACTGATAAATCTGCAGCCAGCTCACCAAAATTCTGATAAGAATCTCTGAGATTATTCCACTGTTCAGTAGAATATCTTGCCAGTACGTCTATCACTTTTTTATCTGAAATCTTCGAAAATGAATCCAGCATATCATCTATATATTTATATTTGTCTTCATCTCCGTCTTTTTTTACATAGTCATCATATGCCTGATTCATATATTTAAAATAATCGTAATCAACTACAATATTATGACTGACATCTTCATAATAATCCTTAACCTGAGGAACATAAGCAGGAACATTACTGATGATATAATACAATGAAAACAATATAGGCATCTGTATCAGTAACTGCAGACAACTGCCGGTAGGTGATGTACCATACTTTTTATAAACTGCGGAAGTTTCCTCCTGCATTTTCATCATGGATTCATTATCCCTTTTACCCTTGTACTTTTTCTGAATTGCCTGTAATTCCGGATTCATCAAAGTAGATAATTTTGAAAACTTTTGCTGTTTAATGGTTAACGGAAACATTAATATCTTAATGATAAGGGTAAAAAATATTATACATAAGCCTATATTTTCAATCCCGATGAAATTAAAAAATACATATAACCATTCCATTACCTTTCCAAGCAATGAAGCACACCAACCGATGATCGGCGTACTATTCTGTGTTAAAATAAAATTAAACATATATATTTTTCTCCTTGACTATGGTACAGGATCAACCCCACCTTTTGAAAATGGGTTGCATCTTAATATTCTTTTTAAAGCCAAATACGCTCCTTTGAAGGGTCCATATTTTTCAATTGCTTCCAACGCATATTGTGAACATGTTGGAATATACCTGCAATGTATGGTTTTCTTCCGTGAAGATAAATACTTCCGGTAAAACTGAATAGAATGGATAAAAAACCATTTTAATATATTCGACAATGTTCTAAAAATACTCCTGACAATCTTCAAAGTTACACCATCTCTTTTAATATTTTGTGTAATCCGCATAAATGCAGATACGAATCCTGCATCTCAAAAAATCCCAGATTTTTTGAAGATGCCCTTACGACTACTACCATATCCAGACCGGTATTAAACCTGTCCTCATTTAACCTGAAACATTCTCTTAATAATCTGGTCATCCTGTGCCTGACAACACTGTTTCCTACTTTTTTGCTGACTGATATACCAATTCTACATTTTTTAGTGTCATTTTTTACAAGATACATTACCAGATTTTTATTCGCATAAGATTTTCCATTCTTATACACTCTGTTAAATTCTTCATTCTTTTTTAACGAATTAAAATTCTTCATCAGATTCTCCTGCCATATCATCAGCATAACCCTGCTTATTAATTGAGTATAATATTTTCGGATTTCAACCAAACCCAAAAATATTACACTCTTATAAGACAGTTATTGATAAATAGAAGAAAAGACCACAATATATGCGGTCCTAAGCTGATAACTTCTTTCTTCCTTTTGCTCTTCTTGCTGCTAATACTTTTCTTCCGCTTGCAGAACTCATTCTTGCTCTGAAACCATGAACTTTTGATCTTGATCTCTTTTTAGGCTGAAATGTCATCTTCATTGAACACGCACCTCCTCTTAATATTAAATTTATAAAATTGGTAAATATCGTTACAATTATAGATGATTCGTATGTATAAGTCAAGAACTATTTTTTCAGACTTTACAAATCTTTCACTAATCCACAAGAAATCCGGAAAAACAGTTATCCACTTTACATAACTTCTTTTTTGCTTTACATAAAGTTATCCACAAAATGTGGATAACTTGTGGATAACTGTGGATATTATTCATTATTAACATCATAAACCCTTATTTTTCAACTGTTGACACTGTTGATTCATTTTTAACATTATTAACATCATATTTATTGTCAACTTTACCGCAATTTTTTTTCAACATTTTTCTAAATTATTCACAATTATTTTTAACCACATTATAAACAGGCTTAATTTCTGGGTTTTTTTGGATTTATGAAAAGTTATCCACTTTATCCACATAGTTATCCACAATTACTGTTATTAAATTTGTTTTAATCATTCATCATTGAAAAATAACTCATTTTGTTATAAAATATAAGAGTGTATGCAATTATATAAAGAAGCATCAGAAAGGCATGGTTTATTTATGTTAGAAATTTTAAAAAGCAAATGGAATGAAATATTAGATTATATCAAACATGAATATGATATTTCAGATGTTTCTTTTGAAACATGGCTCGTTCCACTTGAGTTATGTTCCATTAAAGATAATATGATTTATATTATTGTAGAAGAAAATATCGGTGTTGCTTACATGAATAAACGATTCAGTAAATATTTCAAAGTAACGATCGCAGAATTCCTTGGCGAACCCTATGAAATCTGCTTTATATCCAGGGAAGAAGCGAAAAATCAATCTAATCACAAAAAGATTGAACCTTCTTTAAATATGAAATCTGAAAATCCTGCTTTAAATTCGAGAATACTGGAAGCTAATTTAAATCCAAGATATACATTCGAAACTTTCGTCGTTGGCGGAAGCAATAATTTTGCACAGGCATATGCCCTGAAAGTTGCGGAAGCACCGGGTGAAATCTGTAATCCTCTGTTTTTATACGGAGGCGTTGGTCTTGGAAAAACACATTTAATGCATTCCATTGCCCACTACATATTAGAACACAATGAAAATGCAAAAGTTCTCTACGTAACAAGCGAGACTTTTACAAATGAGCTGATCAATGTCATTCGTAATGAAAACCAGAATGCCGTAATGGAATTTCGAAAGAAATACCGGAATATCGACGTTCTTTTAATTGATGATATTCAATTTATAATAGGAAAAGAACGCTGCCAGGAAGAATTTTTTCATACTTTTAACGACTTATACGGCGCAAAAAAACAGATCGTCATTTCCTCAGATAAACCTCCGAAAGATATGACAACCCTGGAAGAGCGGCTTCGCTCACGTTTTGACTGGGGCTTATCCGTTGATATTTCTTCTCCGGAATATGAGACCCGAATGGCAATCTTACAGAAAAAGGCAGAACTGGAAGGTTATGATATTGATAATGAAATTCTTCAATACATAGCAAATAATATCGTCAGCAATATCAGGGAATTAGAAGGCGCCCTTACAAAGGTTGTGGCATATTCTAAAATCTCACCGCTACAAATGGATATAGAATTAGCGAAAGAAGTATTGAAAGATTCTATTTCTCCCAATGCTAACAATGAAATTACCAGTCAGCTTATCATTCAGATCGTTGCAGAACACTTTAATATTGCAGCAACTGACTTGACTTCTAAGAAAAAGAGCCAGAATATAGTAATCCCACGGCAGATCGTTATGTATCTGTGCCGTGAACTTACGGAAGATTCCTTTTCGGCTATCGGACAACTCCTTGGCGGCAAAGATCATTCCACAGTAATGCACGGTTATGAAAAAGTGCTGACTTTAATAGAAACAAACGATCAGATTAAGAATGCAGTTGAAGTACTTAAGAAAAAACTTTTACCTAATTGATAATTTTACTATCTTCTTATTAGAATAGAAAACTAACTTTTCAAAGCGGTTAATAAATCTTTTTATGTATATAAACTGTTTATAAAGGGTGAATTTGATGTGAATAATTTTTATGTAATATATGACTTGTTAAAAACCATGAACTTGTCCATATCAAAATAACAGTTGTTAAACAAGCTTATCCTTTTTTAGAAGTCTTCTATTTCAAGGGTTTGAACTACATTTCAACAAATTCACATCCCTTATTATTACTACTACTAAATCTTATATATTTATTTTATATGTTCTTGGCGGAAAGGAGTTTTTCACACATGAAACTTATTTTTAAAAAATCGGATTTAGCAGGCGCTGTTAATATAGTATTAAAAGCTGTTCCTTCTAAAACCACCATGACGATCTTAGAATGCATACTGATCGATGCTACTGCAAATGAAATAAAATTTACGGCTAACGATATGGAACTTGGTATTGAAACCATAGTAAACGGAGAGATATTGGAAAAAGGACAGATCGCAATAGAAGCAAAGATATTTTCTGATATCGTAAGAAAACTTCCTGACAGTGAAATAGTAATTGAAACAGATAGTAATTATCAGATGGTGATCACCAGTGAAAAAGCAAGGTTTGTTATTCCGGGAAAAAGCGGAGAAGATTTCTCTTATATTCCATTGATTGAAAAGGATAAATTTATCTTTTTATCCCAGTTTACTCTAAAAGAAACCATTAGACAGACAATCTTTTCCATTGCAGACAATGACAATAATAAAATAATGACAGGAGAGCTTTTTGAGATTAAAGGAAACGAACTAAAAGTCGTATCTCTGGACGGACACAGAATTTCCATCCGTAAGATTGAACTGAAAGATTCTTTTGATGATATCAGTGTGATCGTACCGGGAAAGACATTAAATGAAATCTGTAAGATACTTACCGGAGGAAACGATGATGAAGTCAGGATTTTCTTTACCACAAATCATATAGTTTTTGAATTTGATAAAACAGTGGTCGTATCCCGGTTAATCGAAGGAGATTATTTTAAGATAAACCAGATGCTTTCATCAGACTATGAAACAAAAATTAATGTTAACAAAAGAGAATTTTTGGAATGTATCGACAGAGCCACACTCTTGATCAAAGAAGGAGATAAGCGTCCGATCGTTATCAATATTCAGGATGGAGAGTTGGAATTAAAAATAAATTCCATGATGGGTTCCATGAATGAAAATATCGTTATATCCAAAGAGGGTAAAGATATTGTAATTGGATTTAATCCAAGATTTTTATTGGATGCTTTAAGAGTTATTGATGATGAGGAAATTACCATTTATCTTTTAAATTCAAAAGCTCCTTGTTTTATAAGAAATGAGAAACAATCATATATTTATCTGATATTGCCGGTTAACTTATAATAATTACATCTAGGTGTAGAATTGAGGAAACGTATGGAGATTATAACTTTAAGAGAAGAATTCATAAAACTGGGTCAGGCATTAAAGGCAGCGGGACTGGTTGATTCCGGCGTAGAGGCTAAAATTGTGATCATTAACGGTGAAGTCAAGGTTAATAATGAAACTGAAACCAGGCGGGGCCGGAAATTGTTTGACGGTGATATTGTTTCTTATAATGGCAATGATATTAAAATTTCCGGAAACTAAAAATTATTATAGGTGCGGTCAAAATGGTAGTGGAATCTCTAAATCTGGAACATTATAGAAATTATCAGGAATTATCGATTGATTTTACGGATGGTACCAATATTTTATACGGCGACAATGCCCAGGGAAAAACCAATATTCTGGAAGCATTATATGTTTGCAGTACCACAAAGTCCCATAGGGGAAGCAGGGATAAAGACATCATTCGGTTTGGTGAAGAGGAAGCACATATAAAATTACTGGTAAGAAAAAAAGAAGTACCTTATCGTGTTGATATGCATCTAAAGAAAAATAAAACGAAAGGTATTGCCATAAACGGACTGCCCATTAAACGGGCCAGTGAATTATTCGGAATTGTAAACGTTGTATTTTTCTCACCAGAAGATTTATCCATTATAAAAAATGGACCTTCAGATAGACGAAAATTTATTGATATAGAATTATGTCAACTTGATAAATTCTATCTGCACAATATTGTAAACTATAATAAAATCGTAAATCAAAGAAATAAACTGTTAAAGGATATCTCCAATCATTTTGATAGATCGTTATATGATACATTGGATGTGTGGGATATTCAGCTGGCAGATTATGGTAATAAAATAATAAAAAGAAGGGAAGAATTTATACATCAGATAAATGAAATCATTGATGGGATTCATAAGAATCTGTCCGGAGGAAGGGAGAGTATAGAATTGAGATATGAGCCAAATACAGAGGCGGCTGAAATCTATAATGGGTTAATAAAGAACAGAGACAGAGATATGAAATTAAAAAGCACATCTGTAGGACCTCATCGGGATGATATTGGATTTTATATTAAAGATATTGATATTCGCAAATATGGAAGTCAGGGACAACAGAGAACAGCGGCGTTATCACTTAAGTTATCAGAAATTGAACTGGTAAGAAAGATTATCCATGATTCGCCGGTTTTATTATTGGATGATGTAATGTCGGAACTGGACAGCAGCAGACAGAATCAGTTACTGAACAGTCTGGAGGGAATTCAGACGATTGTTACATGTACCGGACTGGATGAATTTGTGGAACACCGGATAAGTGTTAACAGGATTTACAGGATTATAAATGGAACAGCAAATCTTTATCATGTTTGAAAGGAGTAACAATGGGCAATACAAGTAATACTCAAAATCAGTATGATGCAAATCAGATACAGATACTGGAAGGTCTGGAAGCTGTCAGAAAAAGGCCGGGTATGTATATAGGCAGTACTTCCTCAAAAGGATTACATCACCTGGTATATGAAATTGTTGATAATTCCATAGATGAAGCGCTCGCAGGATACTGTTCTGTGATAGAAGTACAGGTAAACAGTGACAATTCCATTACCGTAAAGGATAACGGAAGAGGGATTCCGGTTGGTATCAATGAAAAAGCCGGAATTCCGGCCGTAGAAGTAGTATTTACGATATTACATGCGGGAGGAAAATTTGGAGGAGGAGGGTATAAAGTATCCGGCGGTCTGCATGGTGTAGGAGCTTCTGTTGTAAATGCCCTTTCCAAATGGCTGGAAGTGATCGTATACAGGGATGGAAAGATTCATAAACAGCGTTATGAAAACGGCGGACATGCGACTACCCCTCTTCAGGTAGTGGGAGAGTGTCCATTGGAGAAAACGGGAACGGAAGTATCTTTTTTACCGGATGATACTATTTTTGAAGAGACTGTTTTTGATTATGACGTGTTAAAGCATCGATTAAGGGAAATGGCTTTTTTGACAAAAAATTTAAAAATAATATTTCGGGATGACCGAGAAGAAAAAAAAGAAAAAATATTTCATTACGAGGGCGGGATTAAAGAATTTGTCCAGTATCTGAATAAGGGCAAACAGCCTTTATATGATAATATTATATATTGTGAAGGCCTGATCAATGGTGTGAGCGTGGAAGTTGCCCTGCAGCATAATGATTCCTATACTGAAAATGCATACGGATTTGTAAATAATATCAATACTCCTGAAGGCGGAACCCATGTGGAAGGTTTTAAGCGTGCCATTACAAAGACTTTTAATGATTATGCAAGAAATAATAAATTATTAAAGGAGAATGAGGCAAATTTATCCGGTGAAGATATCCGGGAAGGCCTGACAGTGATTGTAAGCATTAAAATTGAAAATCCGCAGTTTGAGGGACAGACCAAACAAAAACTGGGAAACAGCGAAGCCAGAAATGCAGTGGAATCTGTTGTAAGCGAACAGCTTAAATATTATCTGGAACAAAATCCTTCTGTTGCCAAGATCATATGCGAAAAATCCATACTGGCCCAGAGAGCCAGGGCAGCCGCCAGAAAAGCCAGGGATCTGGCAAGAAGAAAAACGGCGCTGGAAGGCGCCAGTCTGCCGGGAAAACTGGCTGACTGCAGTGATAAAAACCCGGAAAACTGTGAAATTTATATCGTAGAGGGAGATTCTGCCGGAGGATCGGCAAAAACTGCAAGAGCAAGGGCTACACAGGCTATTCTTCCTCTCAGAGGTAAAATTTTAAATGTTGAAAAGGCAAGACTGGACCGGATTCTCGGAAATGCCGAGATCAAGGCAATGATTACTGCCTTTGGAACAGGTATACATGAGGATTTTGATATTTCAAAACTGAGATATCATAAAATTATTATTATGACCGATGCTGATGTGGACGGGGCACATATTGCAACATTATTACTGACATTTTTATATCGTTTTATGCCGGATTTAATTCGGGAGGGACATGTATATCTGGCACAGCCTCCTCTTTATAAACTGGAGAAAAATAAGAAAATATGGTATGCGTACAGTGATGAAGAGTTAAATGATATCTTAAAAGAAGTGGGAAGAGACCAGAATAATAAGATCCAGCGTTATAAAGGACTGGGTGAAATGGATGCAGACCAGTTATGGGAAACCACCATGGATCCGGAACACAGAGTTTTATTGAAAGTATTAATTGATGAAGATACACGATCTGATTTGGATTTGACATTTACCACCCTTATGGGGGATCAGGTTGAACCAAGAAGAGAATTTATTGAGGCTAATGCTAAATTTGTTTCAAACCTTGATATTTAGTTATTTTGTCAGTAAAAGATTTTAATTTCTTTAACAAAATATAAGGAAAGGTTGTAATGTAGAATGGACGAAAAAGAATCGAAAGAAATTCACGATTTGGACCAGCTCCATGAATTTGATAAAATTCAGGAAGTGGATTTAAAGAAAACCATGGAAAAATCATATATTGATTATGCCATGAGTGTTATAGCAGCCAGAGCATTACCGGATGTAAGAGACGGACTGAAACCTGTTCAGAGAAGAGTTCTGTTCTCAATGATAGAATTAAATAACGGACCTGACAAACCTCATCGTAAATGTGCACGTATTGTGGGTGATACAATGGGTAAATATCATCCTCATGGTGACAGTTCTATTTACGGTGCACTAGTTAATATGGCCCAGCCATGGTCTACAAGATATATTCTGGTAGACGGACACGGAAATTTTGGTTCCGTGGACGGAGACGGAGCTGCCGCTATGCGTTATACGGAAGCCAGACTCAGTAAGATTTCCATGGAACTGCTGGCAGACATTAATAAAAATACAGTAGATTTTATTCCGAACTTTGATGAAACAGAAAAGGAACCGACGGTACTGCCTGCCCGTTTTCCGAATCTTCTGGTAAACGGAACCAACGGTATTGCCGTTGGCATGGCTACAAATATACCCCCTCACAATTTAAAAGAGGTTATTAATGCTGTTGTTAAGATCATTGATGATCGGATGGAAGGAAAAGACGATACTACAATAGATGAACTTATGGGTATAGTGAAAGGTCCTGATTTTCCTACCGGAGGAACCATTCTTGGAACAAGGGGAATCGAAGAGGCTTATCGTACCGGAAGAGGAAAGATTAAAGTAAGGGCCATCACTGATATTGAACCAATGGAAAACGGAAAGAACAGGATTGTTGTTTCGGAACTTCCGTTTATGGTCAATAAGGCAAAATTAATCGAAAAAATAGCGGAACTGGTGAAAGATAAGAAAGTTGACGGAATTACGGATTTACGGGATGAGTCGGATAAAACAGGCATGAGAATCGCCATTGAGCTGAGAAGAGATGCAAATCCCACTATTATTTTAAATCAGCTATATAAACATACGCAGCTTCAGGATACATTTGGAGTAATTATGCTTGCTTTGGTCAATAATGAGCCAAAGATACTTAATTTGTTTGAAATGCTGAATTATTATTTAAAGCATCAGGAAGATGTGGTTACCAGACGTACCCAATATGATTTGAATAAAGCGGAAGAAAGGGCTCATATATTAGAAGGCTTAATGATCGCTCTGGATAATATAGATGAAGTAATCAAAATCATCCGGGGTTCAAAAAACACACAGATTGCAAAAGAAGGGCTGATGGAACGTTTTTCCCTGACGGAAGTGCAGGCACAGGCCATTGTAGATATGCGTCTGCGTGCGTTGACAGGTTTGGAAAGAGAAAAACTGGAAACGGAATATAAAGATCTGATGGTGAAGATCGACGAATTAAAAGCAATTCTGGCAGATGAAAATAAGCTTCTGGCGGTCATTAAAGAAGAAATCATTGTAATAGCCAATAAATATGGGGATGACAGAAGAACATCCATAGGATATGATGAATTTGATATTTCCATGGAAGATCTGATTCCGGATGAAAATACCGTTATCGCCAGAACAAATTTAGGGTATATCAAGAGAATGACCGTAGATAATTTTAAAAGTCAGAACCGCGGTGGCAAAGGCATAAAAGGTATGCAGACAATAGAAGAAGATTATATCGTTGATTTATTAATGACATCTACCCATCACTATATAATGTTCTTTACCAATAAAGGCAGAACCTACCGGTTAAAGGCATATGAAATTCCGGAAGCAGGAAGAAGCGCCAGAGGAGTTGCAATTATCAATCTGATTCAGCTTCTTCCAGGTGAAAAGATCACTGCCATCATTCCGATAAGAAATTATGACGAAAAGAAATATTTATTTATGGCTACTAAAAATGGTATTGTTAAAAAGACGCCGGTTGTGGAATTCAGTAATATCCGTAAAAACGGAATACAGTCTATTAACCTTCGGGATGATGATGAATTAATAGAAGTAAAGACGTCCAATGCCAGCCGGGAAATTTTTCTGGTCACAAAATATGGTTATTGTATACGTTTTCATGAAAATGATGTCAGAAAAACGGGCAGGACATCTATGGGTGTGATCGGTATGAATTTAGAACCAGACGATGAAGTTGTAGCCATGCAGATGAATACTCAGGGAGATTGTCTGTTGATCGTTTCTGAAAACGGTTTGGGAAAACGTACTGCCATTGATGAATTTAACCTTCAGAAGCGAGGCGGTAAAGGTGTCAGATGTTATAAAGTAAATGAAAAGACAGGTTTTGTGATCGGTGTAAAAGCAGTGAATGAAGACCATGAAGTCATGCTCATAACAAATGAAGGAATCATTATTCAGATTTCAGTATCCAATATATCAAAGATTGGCAGGATCACATCAGGAGTGAAGCTTATTGATATAGATACAGAAAAGAATATTAAAGTAGCAAAGATAGCCAAAGTAAGAGAAAATCCAAAAGGTGCTGAAGGGGAAACGATCACATTAAAAGAATCAGAAAATGATACAGATGCAGCAGATAATCCGGAAGATGAACCACCGGGAGAGGATAGTCCGTAAAAGGAAGGCTGTACGATTCGTACAGCCTTTATTTCTGTGTAAAGAGAAATGAAATCGATAAGTGTTTAGAAAGGATTTTTGTGAATATGCGAGAATTAAATGTGGAAATCATTACGGAAAATATAAAGGAAATGTGTATAGAAGCAAATCATTTTTTATCAAATGATATGAAATCCTGTTTAAACCAGGCTATAAATTCAGAACAGTCTGAACTTGGAAAACAGGTCCTGGATTCATTAAAAGAGAATCTACAGATCGCCGAAAAGGATATGATTCCGATCTGTCAGGATACAGGAATGGCGGTTATTTTTATTCAGGCCGGTCAGGAAGTTCATTTTGTCGGAGGGAATCTGTCAGATGCGGTTAATGAAGGTGTACGAAGAGGTTATGTAGACGGTTATCTCAGAAAATCAGTGGTGAAAGATCCGTTGTTCCGGGAAAATACTAAAGATAATACACCTGCAGTCATTCATTATGAGATTGTGGATGGAGATAATGTTACAATTACGGTTGCGCCAAAGGGCTTTGGTAGTGAAAATATGAGCCGCATATTTATGCTGAAACCGTCAGATGGGATCGAAGGTGTAAAAAACGCAGTAATGACTTCGGTCAGGGATGCGGGACCGAATGCCTGTCCTCCTATGGTAATCGGGGTTGGTATCGGAGGAGATTTTGAAAAATGCGCCATTCTTTCCAAAAAAGCTTTGACCCGAAATGTGAATGAACATTCATCTATTCCATATGTGAAGAAACTGGAAGAGAAGTTGTTAGAAAACATTAATCAGTTAAAAATTGGCCCGGGAGGATTAGGAGGAACCAATACCGCTTTTGCAGTAAATATAGAAACATATCCTACACATATTGCAGGACTGCCTGTTGCAATAAATATATGTTGTCATGTAAACAGACATGTTACAAGAGTAATATAATATAAAGGAAAGGATAAATTACAAGTATTTTTGCTTGAATTTTGGTATAAAATATGGATAAATATATTAAAGCTCCACTGATTGATTATGAAATAGAAGAATTAAGAGCCGGCGATTATGTTTATATTACTGGAACTATATATACAGCCAGAGATGCCGCACATGAAAGAATGTATGAAGCGATCAGGAAAGATGAACCGCTTCCGATAAGTCTTAAAAATAATATCATTTATTATATGGGACCTTCACCGGCAAGAGAAAACAGACCGATTGGTTCTGCCGGACCAACGACAGCCAGCAGAATGGATAAATATGCTCCAGCTATGATAGATCTTGGTTTAAAGGGCATGATTGGGAAGGGTAAGAGAAGCGAAGAAGTCAGATCTGCAATATTTGAAAATGGTGCGGTTTATTTTGCAGCGGTAGGAGGTGCCGGAGCATTGTTATCAAAAAGTATTACAAAAAGTGAAGTTATTGCATATGATGATCTGGGAACAGAAGCAATCAGAAAGCTGGAAGTTAAAAATTTTCCGGTTATAGTCGTTATTGATGCTCAGGGAAATAATTTATATGAGATGGTGTTGAAATAATTATGGAAAGAATAATTTTGTTAGTTTTAAAAAGAATCTTTATTGTACCATACTGGTATCTTCAGATTTTTTGGTGTGCAAAGAGCAGGAAAATGACTAATGAAAAAAAATATGAAATTATAAGAAAAATTGTTATGGGGGTCAATCAGGCAGGAAATGTAAATATAACCTGTAAAGGTCAGGAGAATCTGCCGGATAAAAACGGATATATCATGTTTCCGAATCATCAGGGATTATTTGATGTTCTTGCAGTGATCGAATGTAATCCGACTCCGTTTACTGTAGTGATAAAGGAAGAAGCAGAAAAGAATTTATTTTTAAAGAGAATCATCCAGGCATTAAAAGCACAGGTAATCCGAAGGGGAGATATCAGACAATCCATGAAAGTCATCATGCAGGTTACAAAAGAAGTTAAAGAAGGAAGAAATTATCTTATATTTGCGGAAGGAACAAGAAGTAAAAACGGGAATGAATTACTGAATTTTAAAGGAGGCAGTTTTAAAAGCGCCTTTAATGCCAAATGCCCTATTGTTCCTGTTTCCGTTATAGATTCTTTTAAAGTTTTTGATGCCCATTCCATAAAAAAAGCAGAAATGGAAATACATTTTTTAAAGCCGATAGAATATGAAGAATATAAAGATATGAAAACAACAGAAATTGCAGAGATCGTAAAAAATATGATACAGAAGGATATCCTGCAAAGAGATCTTTAAGAAAAGATTATAAAATAAACGGAAGAAAAGAGGAGAAAAATAGATGTTTTGTTTTAATTGCGGAAAGGAATTAGATAATAATTCAAAGTTTTGTATATACTGTGGTAAATCATTTATAACAAATGATAAGACAAATGTTGATAAGAAAAGTAAGTTTACTAAAAGAGTGATTTGTGCAGCTGTCATCGGTATGATTGCTTTGATTGTTGCAATATCGTTAATTGTTGTTATTTTGATTGCAGATAATTCAAAATTAAATAAAGATGAACAGCTGGCATACCAGAATTGCTGTAATTTGAGAAACAGGTTGCAGGATCCTGACTCCTTAAAATTATATGACTCCATACTTTTATTGAAACATTATGATGATTTTGGCAATAATGATTATACTTATACAATTTTTAAATATGGTGCAGCCAACGGATATGGAGCAATAAGGACTGAACAGGCAATTTTTAAGGATGATGAGTATATTATGGATTATGATGATGAAATAGATGAAGATGATTTTGATTGTGAAAGAAAAAGAAAAATAAAGATTGAGTTACTGGATTTAGAAGTTAGTATTGAATATCTGGGAGAGAAACCAAAAGAATATGATATTATAGATATAGATGTAAAAAAAATAAAAAAGAAGATGGGTTTAAAATAGTTATACTTTGAAGGTTTCTTTAAATAGAAAAAGTCTGCGTAATCAGATGAGGTTTAGTATATGAATCTAGTCTGATTGTGCAGACCTAAGAGAAATAAAAAAAGTAATTGACAAAATTTTGCTAATCGATTATAATATTTTGTGCGTCACAGAAAATAAGTTTTAGATTTTCTGGGATAATAATAAAATATATCCTTTGAATTCAGACAAGTATGGAGAAATACTCAAGAGGCTGAAGAGGCGCCCCTGCTAAGGGTGTAGGTCGTTTACGCGGCGCGAGGGTTCAAATCCCTCTTTCTCCGTTTCTTTTTTGACATTAATATTGATAAATAAAGATAATGAAAAAAAAGAAAAAAACTGTTGACAAAAACTAGACAGTGTGTTAAACTATCAAAGTTGCCGCTGAAAAACAGAATTTAAGATAAACTTCTTGAATGATGTAAACATAGAGCAACAGTTTAAAACCAGAGTAATCTGGGACAAGACATGAACATTGAAAACCAAACAGTATCAACCATCCCTGAAAAATTCTAAATTTTT
>CAJTPF010000027.1:27167-29237 GCA_910578175.1 uncultured Lachnospiraceae bacterium | reverse complement strand
AATATGATATCATCCAAAACACCTTTTGTCAACTATTTTTTTATATGATTTTTTGAATCTGTCAAAATCATTCCTGTCATTTCGAATATTTCCATATTATGATACATATCCTAACATATAGAACCCCTTGAATTCACTGAAAGGATATTATGATGAACAACACAAAAAGACTCCGGCAGCTTGAGATCCTTGGCACGGTTTTTGTTGTCGTAACCGGCACACTGGCACACTTTGTATATGACTGGACCGGCAGACAGGATTTGATCGGTCTGTTTTTTGCAAAAAACGAGTCTACCTTTGAACACCTGAAGCTGCTGTTCTATCCGTTTCTATTATATTCCGTATTTGAATACATCCTGCTTCGGCACTATTCCTTAAAAGAATATGCACGAAAACTTCCCTGCGGAAAGCTCTTCGGGCTTCTTGCAGGACTTTTATCCATCATATCCATTTTTTATACTTATACCGGTGTTTTCGGAAAAAGTATTCTTGCAATCGATATTTCAATATTTATCATTGCCGTGATCATAAGTTTTATGGTCAGTTATTATCTGATGATCAATGAAACCTGCCTGTGCAGGGCGAATCCCGGATTTTACCTGACAGCCGCAGGAATATTGATCCTCTGTTTTATATGTTTCAGTATCCGGCCTCCGGAAATACCATTATTTCTTCCGCCAAAAAGCTAAGAATCCAGTAACTCCATTAATTCCGCCCTGTCAAAAACATGATTCGCCATGCCTTCGCCGGAAACTACACGGTTGGCAAGTTCCGTCTTTCTTTCCTGAAGCCGGATGATCTTTTCTTCAATACTGTCTTTGGTTACAAGCTTCATGACCGACAGGGCGCGAATCTGCCCGATCCGGTACGCACGGTCTGTGGCCTGATTTTCAATAGCTCCGTTCCACCATGGGTCGACATGAAGCACTACATCTGCCGCTGTCAGATTCAATCCCGTCCCGCCTGCTTTGAGAGAGATTAAAAATACCGGTACCTGCCCCTTTTGAAATTCTTCCACCATCCTGCGCCGCTCTTCTTTGGTGTTCTTTCCGCTCAGAAACAAAAACGGAATATTTCGTTTCCTTAATTCCTGTTCGATCTTATTTAATACCGTTACAAACTGGGAAAACACCAAAGTCCGGTGTTCTCCTTCCACCGCCTCTTCTATCAGTTCCATGCAGGTATCCATTTTACCGGAACCGCCGTCATAATTTTCGTAACAAATATCAGGTGCACAGCAGATCTGCCGCAGTCTGGTCAGTTCCGCCAATATCTTCAGCCGGTCCTCCTGCCATTCCTTTTCTGTCTTCTCTCTCAGTTCTTTACGAAGCAGACTCAGTCTGGCATTATATAGTTCTCTTTGTTTATCAGTCATTTTTACATATATAACATGTTCCATCTTCGGCGGCAGATCTTTTAATACTTCCTCTTTTTTCCGCCTCAGGATAAAGGGATGAACAAACCTTTGTAATCTCAACAATATTGTTTCATCCTGCTGCTGTACGATGGGTATTTCATAATCCGTTTTAAAACTTACATAATCCTTCAGATATCCCGGCATCACAAAATCAAAAATACTATACAGATCGCTTAACCGGTTTTCGATCGGTGTTCCGGTCAGTGCAAACCTTATGTCTGCCCGGATCCTTTTTACCGCACGGGCTACCCGGGTTGTCGGATTTTTTATATATTGAGCTTCATCGGCAATACAATACCGGAAGCTGCAGGATTCATATAACTCTATGTCCCGTTTCAGTAAATCGTACGAAGTGATGATGATATGATAATTTTCATATCCTTTTAACATCTGTTCCCGTTTCTTCTGTTCTCCAACCACCGGAAGTACTGATAAATCCGGAGCAAAACGATTTACTTCGCTTTCCCAGTTGTAAACCAGGGAAGCCGGACAGACGATCATCGCACTTTCTTTTTTTGCCTCCAAAAGCGCGATGATCTGCAATGTCTTTCCCAGCCCCATATCGTCTGCCAGAATACCGCCGAATCCGAACTCAGAAAGCAGGGAAAGAAAACGGTATCCTGTTTTCTGGTAACTCCGAAGCTTCGCATTCA
>CAJTPF010000027.1:0-27157 GCA_910578175.1 uncultured Lachnospiraceae bacterium | reverse complement strand
TAATCCGTATCCGCAATTTCCTTCATATCCCTGACAAGTCTCTTAAATTCTTTATTTCTCCGAACCGAATCATCCACCGACTGATCCCGGACGACGCCGTCTATATATCCTGCAAAATATTTCGGAATCTGGATCCTGCCGCTCAGAAACGCTTCCCTTTCAAATCCTGATCCGGTTTTTATTTCTGACAGCAATGCAAAATTACCATTCTCCAGTCTGAAGAATTCCCCGCTTGTCAAACGGTAATATTTCTTTTTCATACGATAGGCTTCCAGAATATTGTAAATCTCTTCTAAATCTATTTCTCCCGAACGGACGGCAATATCTATCAAATCACCATGAAGTCCTATGCCAACCGAAAGTTTCGGAGTTTCCGTTATTTTAAATACACTTAAATTATCCGCTGCAAATACGGTTCCCACGGTATTGAATTCCGTGATTCCCTCACTTAAAAAATCATATAGTTTTTCTTCTTCTGTAATCTGCCACTGTATTCCCTCTTCTGCGGAAATAACGTTAAAAAACTTGCGGACAATTTCCAGGACTTCTCTTTCCTTTGCATTATCCCTGTATATCCCGTCTGTTTCATGGATATCATACAGTTCAAACACATCATTTCCATATAATACGTTTAGTTTTAACGTCAGTATTCCGCCGGAACCATCCAGATAAAAACGGAATTTAGGCTCCGCAGGCATATAATCTTCTATATTTATTCCCTCACAGACGATACCAATGTGTTTCCTCAGCCGTGTAATAACCGTACCGCAAAAAGCGCGGTAATCCCACCGGTTTATAAAATTAAAATTCCGGTCGGAATAGATCGCACGCCTGCTTTTTTCTTTCATGCTGTTCATCGCCCGGACAAACGGAATAACATCTTTTGAAAACTCCCCGGTACACCGGAAGATCCCGTCTTCGTACTGTATAAAATCATGGCGGTCACCGTTTATGATCCGGACTTCTTCCATATTTAATGATATTCCCATATCCGATTCATTCCGAATCATCAGACATAACTTTGGATTTTGTTCGGAAATTAAATATGCTTTTCCACCAATCATAAGTTCCTGATTCATATAAACCTGAAACAGCCGCTCCATAAAATACGGATATACCGGCAAATAACGATAGCTGCCGGAAATCGCCACCATTTCCTCAAAATTCGGAAAGCTCCCCTTGATCAACTCCATGATAAAATCCAGTTTTGGTAAAGATTCTGCCGTAAAGGAGGCCCTGTCATGATATAGCACACAGTTTTTCCCATATTCTGCCTGTCTCTTTGCCGCCATATCCTGTGCCAGTTTCACCAGATTCTTAACAATATATTTCTTTGTTATACCTATTTGGGCCTGGACGATAAATCCATTTATTCCGTTGTTCGTAAGACTTAAATCCAAAGATACCTGACCTCGGCCAGGTATCGTATCGGGAGTAACGGAATATTTGCGAATCGCCGCCTGTATATCCTTGGAGGTTGGGCGTTGTTCCGTCACCGGAATCACTTCTTTTTTCAGTTCCTGGGATTTACGGAATTTTACAAAGGAAAAGGCGGCGGCCACATTGTGCCGGCACATCTCCAATCCGTCTTTTTCACAGGTACAGGTATAACTATAAATCTTGTGTTCCTTACTCTTTTCATCAATCCACAATCTTATCTGATAAAGTTTTCCGTTCCGTTCATCACTTTCTTTGATGTCCGCAGTTACTTCGTACCGTCCGGAATCCTGAAACGGCATGACGTTCAGGTTATGCACCCGCCGGTTTCCGTACAATTCCCGTCCCTGTTCATATTCCCTGTATTTGCTTATTTCCAGTATATCTTTGATCTCCAGCATGCTCTCACCTCCTGTTCCGGAATCTCTGCAGATATTTCTTTCTATATATAAAACGTTGTATCTTTCAAATCACATTTAATGACTTCAATATAAATACCCATGCGGCAATGGTAAATGCGGAACACAAGGTGGTCAGCATTATAATACTGGAGGACAGAGTACCTTCATGTCCCATATTTTTTGACATTATATAACTGGTCGCTGTTGTGGGCGCCCCCAGCATTATCAGGGCTGCCGCAATTTTATCGTCGGAAAATCCGTACCATACGGCTAGTGGCAGAAATACCATCGGCTGTATGACAAGTTTGATCAGAGATGCTGCAATGGCAGGTTTTATTTTTTTAACCGCTTTCTTTCCCTCAAATCCCACACCTATCACGATCAGAGCCAGCGGTGTGGTAAGAGAACCGATACTGTTTATGGTTTTATCTGCAATTACCGGAAATCCAACATCAAAAAAGGATAATAGCATTCCGCCTAAAATACTTAATATTATAGGGTTCCTGCAGATTCCCTTTACCGAACCGGTTATCTTTTTCTTCCTCTGCCCGGTCTCATTGTGATTGTTTTCTTTCTGTTCTCCACTCTCAAAGACCAGTACAATAACCGCAAATATATTGTAAAGCGGCACGGAACCCAACATCATTAACGGAGCCATCGTAGTATTTCCGCTTATATTCTGCACCAGGGCAATACCTAAAATCGCCGCACTGCCCCGGTATGCGCCCTGAACGAATTCTCCTACTATGGATTTATCTTTTAAAACCAGTCTGCCGATGCCCCAGACGGCCAATATTCCGGTCAAAGTCACCGCCCCGCAGTATAAGACGTAGGCTCCGTCAAACGTATGGCGGATATCGCATGTCATCATATTATTCAGCAACATGGCCGGCAGCGTGATTTTATAGACAAAACTGTTTGCCGTTCCTGCAAACTCATCATTCAGTATACCTATCCGTTTTAAAACATATCCTGTTACAATCATTAAAAAAACGGGTATGACTGCATTGAGACTAAATAATAAATCATCCATGTGACACCTGTACGTACCGCCTTCTCTTCACGATACTTCCCTTTCCTTCCGGATTAATATCTATCTTGCAAACTGACTGTTATAAAGATCTGCATAAAAACCGCCCCGCGTTAATAATTCTTTATGGTTTCCCTGTTCAACGATGCTTCCGTCTTTCATTACCAGGATAATATCCGCCTCTTTAATGGTAGAAAGTCTGTGGGCAACGATAAAACTGGTCCTTCCCTTCATCATGGCGGCAAATGCACTCTGAATCTTTTGTTCCGTTCTGGTATCGATGGACGAAGTAGCTTCATCCAGAATCAGCATCGGTGGAAGACAAAGCATGACCCTGGCAATGCACAACAGCTGCTTTTGTCCCTGTGACAGATTTCCGCCGTCTTCCGTGATCACCGTATCATATCCATGGGGAAGCCGCTTTATGAAACCGTGGGCATGGGAAGCTTTTGCTGCTGCTATGATCTCTTCATCCGTGGCTTCCGGTTTCCCCATCGCCAGATTTTCCCGAATCGTTCCACCTTTCAGCCAGGTTTCCTGGAGTACCATGCCGTAAGAAGTTCTTAAACTGTCTCTTGTGATCTGCCGGATATCGGTTCCCTCCACTTTAATGGAACCGCTGTTTACGTCATAAAACCGCATCAGCAGATTGATGATCGTGGACTTTCCGCAACCGGTAGGTCCTACGATGGCCACCCGCTGTCCCGGCTGTACCGCCAGATTAAAATCCTCAATCAGTTTTTTCTCCGGAACATAAGAAAAGCTTACGTGTTCCAGATTGATTTTTCCCGAAGCATTTTCTAACACCAGGGCATCCGCGGCATCCGGTATCTGCGGTTCCTCTCCGATCAGTTCAAAGATTCTTGCCGCACAGGCCAGTGCATTCTGCAGTTCCGTAATAACACCGGAGATTTCGTTAAAAGGTTTCGTGTACTGATTCGCGTAACTTAAAAAACAGGAAAGCTGTCCCACGCTGATTCCGCCATTTATGGCAGAAATGGCACCTGCCAGTCCCACACCGGTATAAACCAGACTGTTTACAAACCGGGTAGCCGGATTTGTGATGGACGAAAAGAACACTGCCCGCAGGGAATATTTTTCCAGATCATTATTAATCTTATCAAATCTTTCCAGAACCTCAGCTTCCTGTCCGTATGCCTGAACAACTTTCTGATTTCCGATCATTTCATCGATCAGAGCCGTCTGTTCTCCTCTGGTTTCCGACTGTTTCTGAAACATGGAATAAGTGCGTTTTGCAATAAAACTGGCCACGAACAGGGATACCGGAGTAATCACCACTACTACCAGAGTGATCTTAATACTAATGGACAACATAAAACAGAGTGTGCCGAGAATCGTGATCATACCGGTAAATAACTGGGTAAAACCCATCAGCAGACCGTCGGCAAACTGGTCTACATCTGCGATTACCCGGCTTACAATATCACCATGGGAATTTCCGTCAATATATCTTAAAGGTACGATTTCCAGTTTTTTAAAAGCTTTGTCCCGGATATCCCGTATGACGCCATAGGTTATCTTGTTGTTACAGATATTCATAACCCATTGGGCCAGAGCTGCCAGCAGCATAAAAATAATGATCTGTACCAAAATCTCATAGATTCCTTCGAAATCAACAAAACCTTTTCCAAGGATCAAATCCACCGCATCTCCGGTAAGAATGGGAATATACAGGGTAAACGCCACCGTTGCCACCGCAAACAGAAGGGATAACACCACATATACGGAATATTTTTTAATGTAATCCATCACTTTTTTTACTGTCTGCATCTGCGTTTTCTTATTTTTCATTTATTCCGCCTCCTCTGCAGATGTATTTTTCTTTTCCGGCTCTTCCGGAATCTGGGAATAATGAATTTCCTTATAGGTTTCACACCGTTTCAGTAATTCCTCGTGGGTTCCGATATCCAGCATCTCTCCGTCCTCCAGCACAATGATCTTATCGGCATGCTGGATGGAAGAAGTTCTCTGGGATACGATAAATGTCGTAAGACTGTGGTTCATTTTTTCGTTCAAATCTTTTATTGCCTTCCGCAATCTGGCATCCGTTGCAAAATCCAATGCGGAAGCGCTGTCATCCAGAATTAATATCTGGGGCTTTCGAACCAGCGCTCTGGCTATGGTCAGCCTTTGTTTCTGTCCGCCCGACAGATTTTTACCTCCCTGTTCCACAGGCTCATCTAATTTTAATGCCTTATTTTCCACAAATTCTCTGGACTGGGAAATATCCAGCGCCTCGTATATTTCCCTGTCTTTGGCATCCTTCTTTCCCCACTGTAAATTTTCACGAATGGTTCCTTTAAACAATACGGCTTTCTGCATAACCATTCCCACCATTTGACGCAGTTCCGGAAGTTTCATCTGTTTCACATTCACCCCGTGAATCAGGACTTTCCCCTCCGTGGCGTCGTAATACCTTGGAATCAGACTGACGATCGTAGACTTTCCGCATCCGGTACCTCCGATTATACCAACGGTTTCTCCCTTGTTTGCCGTAAAACTGATATTTGTTATGGCATTTTCTCCGGCTCCGCTGTAAGCGAAAGAAACATTTTTAAATTCAATAAAAGGACTTCCGTCTTTGGCGCCTGCCCCATGTTCCTCCTCTGATATCCCGGATTCTATGTCAAATACATTTTCAATGCGTTTTGCACAGGCCAGCGCCTTTGTAACCGTAATAATTAGGTTTGCCATTTTCACCAGCTCCACAAGAATCTGGGACATATAATTGACCAGAGCCACAACTTCTCCCTGGGAAATGGCTCCGCTGTCCACCCGGATGGCTCCGATATAGATCAGGGCAGCTATGGCACCATTGATGATAATATAAGTGACCGGATTCATCAGTGCGGAAATCCGTCCTACAAACATTTGTAATTTTGTCAATCCGTGGTTTTCATCTTCAAAATTCTCTATTTCATCCTGTTCCTTATTAAATGCACGGATGACCCTGGCTCCGGTCAGATTTTCCCTGGTCAGCATAAGCACCTTATCCAGACCGCTCTGTACCTTTTTATACAATGGTATACTGAAATACATGATCAGAAACACCACTGCGCCCAGCAATGGAATCGCCACCACAAAAACCAGCGCTGCTTTTATGTCTATTGTAAACGCCATTATCATGGCGCCAAAAACGATAAACGGTGAACGTAAAAGAAGTCGCAGCGTCAGATTTACACCGTTTTGTACCTGATTCACGTCGCTGGTCATTCTGGTGATCAGTGTGGAAGTTCCCAACGTATCTATTTCACTGAAGGAAAGACTCTGTATGTGGTCATACAGGGCATGACGCAGTTTAGCAGCAAAACCTACGGCTGCCTTTGCTGCAAAAAATTGTGCGGTTATGGAACACACCAGTCCGATGATTCCCAGCGCCACCAGCACCAGACACATATTCAGAATATATCCTTTATCTCCGTTTCCTATGCCCTTATCAATGATGGAAGCCATGACCAAAGGAACAAAAAGTTCAAAAGTTGCCTCCAGTAATTTAAACAAAGGACTTAAAACCGTTTCTTTTTTATAATCTCTTAAATACTTTACCAATGATTTCATACTAATCTCCATGTCTTCGTATTTCTTACATTTTGAGTTCCGGATTTTTCACACTGACTTTGGTATTGGCCGGAATAGATTGGGTTATAAATGCATTCCCCCCGATTACCGCCGATTCACCGATCACGGTTTCTCCCCCTAAGATCGTGGCTCCGGAATAAATCGTTACATTATCTTCTATGGTCGGATGCCGTTTCACTTCCCGAAGCTGCTGGCCGCTTCGGGTAGAAAGCGCTCCCAGGGTAACGCCCTGATACAACTTTACATTATTGCCGATAACCGTGGTTTCACCGATCACAACTCCGGTACCATGGTCGATAAAAAAATATTCTCCTATCTCTGCCCCGGAATTGATATCAATACCTGTTTTTCCATGGGCATATTCCGTCATTATCCTCGGAATGAACGGTACATTCTGAACATACAGTTCATGAGCCAGACGGTAGACGTAGATTGCAAAAAATCCCGGATAGCAAAAAATGATCTCTTCTTTGCTTTTGGCCGCCGGGTCTCCGTCGAACCCCGCCTGCACATCTTTTAATAACATTTCCTGTATATAAGGAATCTTTTTAATCCAGTTCCGGCATATTTCATTTGCCTTTTCCAAAACAGCCGGTTCTGGCATATTTTCCTGATAAACATAACGAACCGCCTGCAGCACCTGCTGCTTTAACCGTTCCTGTATTTCTACCAGTATATTTCCCACATAATATTCCGCATAAGAATAGCTTAAACGGACATCTTCAAAATATCCGGGGAAAATGATTTTTCTTAAATCTTTTATGATACCAATGATCTCATTCCTGTTGGGAAGATGCATGGTTTTATTCAGACACAGCAGGTCTGAATTCTGATAATTGAAAGTGATCTCGGAGACGGTTTCTTTTATGCTCATCTCTTCTTCCGTCACAACAACATCCCCGCAGGATGTGTGTACTTTGTCCATAAGATAAACTCCTTCCTAATCTGCAATGCCATATTCCGTCTATTTGTAATCTTTGCCATTATAACCCAAAATAAAAAGTTTCACAAGCATTGCTTCTTTGCAGCCTGTGAAACCATATTTAATCTATAATATCATCCCAGAACCAAATACACAAAATATCCGGCATACCAAAGAAGCATAACCACGCCTGTCTTTCTTCCAAGCTGTTTCTTTCGAATAACTCCCAAAAACAATAATACAGCCGCAGCCAAAGCTATGATTCCGTCAAATATAAATTTCTGTTCATAAGGAACGGTCTTTATCAGACTTGTGGTTCCTAAAATAAACAATATATTAAATATATTGCTTCCAACGATATTTCCAATGGCAATATCCGCATTTCCCCTGATTCCCGCCGTTATGGAAGTGATCAGTTCCGGAAGAGACGTTCCGAAAGCAACGATCGTCAGTCCGATCAACCGGTCACTCATTCCAAAAATTTCTGCCAGTTTCGTTGCACTGTCTACCGTAATATCACTTCCAAATATAATTCCGGCCATTCCGGTCAATGTAATAAAGATTAATTTCATCATAGATCGTTTTTTACAGTTGGATTCCCCTCCCGTCTCTTCTTCCTGATTTCCGTCTTTTGCTGTTTTCACCAGATAGATAAAAAACAGGAGAAAGAATCCCCATAAGATCAGTCCGGACCTCCAATCTAATTCACCCCTGTTCCAGCCGGTAAACACCAGAACCGCTGTGATGAAAATAACAAACGGAATTTCAAAATTTACCGTATTCTTTTTTACATGTAATATGGTAATACAAGATGTAACACCAAGGATCAATAAAATGTTCATGATATTGCTTCCGACAATATTTCCGATGGCAATGCCGGTATTGCCCTTCACTGCCGAGCTTATACTTATGGCCGCTTCCGGGGCCGATGTACCGAATGCAACGATAGTCAATCCGATCACAATTTGGGAAATTCCAAATTTATCTGCTATTTTCGATGCCCCATCCACAAAAAATCCGGCTCCCTTGATCAATAATGTAAAACCAAGCACTAAAAGCGCTCCCTGAATAAAAATATTCATCTTCTTTCTTCCTTTCAAAATATGTATTAATCAGTTTACACATTTCTACAGAAAAAATCATAAAATAAGGCAAGACTCCGCCAAATTAAAATGATCTCTTCATTTCTAATTTAACAAAAGTCTTGCCATTTAATTACGATACGGATATTATGCGTCCGGATGTATCATCTGCTGCATAGATATCGGGTATGTCGACATCGTACACACAATCGTGCCGGCTACTCCCTTTTAAAATTTACAATATTAAACTGACAGAGTAAATAATAGCAACAATTATGCAGATTTGTCAAGTCTTACTTTAAATTTTTATCTCGCTGCATTTTTATCTAGAAGTCAATTGCCTCATCATAGTAACATGCCTTCAGCAGCTTTTCCATGTCCTCCTGGGACGGTGTTCTCGGATTGGATCCGGTACATGCGTCGGATATGGCCAGCGCCGCAACATCCGGCAGCTTATCCATAAATTCCTTTTCATCTATGATTCCGCCTTCATAATCTTTGATGCAGGCCGGAATATCCAGTGATCTGTTCATTGCCTGAATCTCCCGGATCAGGGCATCTACCAGTGCCTCGTCCGAATCACCGTTTAATCCGATGAAGGAAGCTATCTGGCCGTATCTCTGTTTTGCCTCTTCATTCTTAGAATTATACTTGATTACCTTCGGAAGATACATGGCATTGGCACAGCCATGAACAATATGTCCGCCTGAAAAAGCGGCACCCGTCTTGTGAGCCATGGAATGTACGATTCCCAGCAATGCATTGGAAAATGCCATACCTGCCAGACACTGTGCATTATGCATACGTTCTCTGCATTCCATATCTCCGTCATAAGATTTCTTTAAGTCTTCATGTATCATCTTGATAGCATGCAATGCAAGAGGATCTGTATAATCACAATGCAGAGTGGATACATATGCTTCAACCGCATGGGTAAGAGCATCCATACCCGTATGTGCCGTCAGCTTCTTTGGCATGGTCTCTGCCAGCGCAGGATCTACAATGGCAACATCCGGCGTAATATTGAAATCAGCAAGAGGATATTTAATCCCTTTCTGATAATCCGTTATCACACTGAATGCGGTAACCTCGGTAGCCGTACCGGAAGTAGAAGGTATCGCACAAAATTGTGCCTTTGTCCGAAGTGTCGGGAAATTAAACGGAACTATCAGATCTTCGAATGTGGTATCCGGATATTCATAAAATGCCCACATTGCCTTTGCCGCATCGATCGGCGAACCGCCGCCCATTGAGATGATCCAGTCCGGTTCAAATTCACGCATCATCTCCGCACCCTTCATAACGGTTTCCACACTTGGGTCCGGCTCCACATTTTCAAAAAGCTTTACTTCCATGCCTGCTTCTTCCAGATAACCTACTGCCTTGTCAAGAAAACCAAACCGCTTCATGGAGCCGCCGCCCACCACGATTACGGCTTTTCTTCCTTTCAGGTTCTTCAATTCCTCCAGCGAACCCTTGCCATGATATAAGTCTCTCGGTAAAGTAAAACGTCCCATAATAGAATACCTCCTGATCTGTTATAATGTATAAAGCTATTATACTACATTCTAACAGTAAAAAACCACTAAAATAAGTATAAATTTCAATAAAACTTTTTCAAAAAATGCTTGATTAATTAAACCATTCATGTGTATAATTGCAACTATGTAAATTACAAGAAAGGAAATGTACCATGATTAAAGTTGTAAAATTCGGCGGCAGTTCCCTTGCCAATGCTGAACAGTTCAGAAAAGTTGCCGGAATCATTCAGTCTGACGACAGCCGCAGATATATCGTACCGTCTGCTCCGGGAAAAAGATTTTCGGAGGATACAAAGGTAACGGATATGTTATATGAATGTTATGCCGCTGCCGCAAAAGGCAAAGATTATAAACCATTATTAGAAAATATCAAAAAGAGATATTACGAGATCATCAATGAACTGGGACTGTCTCTTTCTTTGGAAGCAGAATTCAGTATCATGGAAACTTGTTTTATCGGTAAGGCCGGAAGAGATTATGCGGCATCCAGGGGAGAGTATTTAAACGGTATCGTCCTTGCAAATTTTCTGGGATATGAATTTGTAGACGCCGCTGAAGTTATATTCTTTGATGATAACGGAGCTTTTGATGCCGACAGGACCAATCAGGTTCTTTCACAGCGTCTGGCCGATATTGAACGCGCCGTTGTTCCGGGTTTTTACGGTTCCATGCCGAATGATACCATCAAAACTTTTTCCAGAGGCGGTTCCGACGTCACCGGCTCCATCGTTGCAAAAGCCGTAAAAGCGGATTTATATGAAAACTGGACAGATGTATCCGGTTTTCTGGTAGCAGATCCCAGAGTCATCGATAATCCAAAGGTGATCACCACCATCACGTATAAAGAACTGCGTGAACTTTCCTACATGGGAGCAACGGTGCTGCACGAAGATGCCATTTTCCCGGTCCGTAAAGAAGGAATCCCTATCAACATCAAAAATACCAATGCACCGGAAGACAGCGGTACCATGATAGTGGAAAGTACCTCGAAAAAACCGGAATATACCATTACCGGCATTGCCGGAAAGAAAGGATTTACTGCCGTAAGCATTGAAAAAGATATGATGAATCTGGAACTTGGATTCGGCAGAAAGATTCTCGAAGTATTTGAAAAGAACGGTATTTCTTTTGAACATATGCCTTCCGGTATCGATACCATGAGCATCATCGTTCAGCAGTCTGAATTTGAAGCAAAGGAACAGGAAGTTCTTGCCGGAATTCATAGAAACGTATCTCCGGATTCCATCGAAATCGAATCTGATATCGCATTGATCGCAGTGGTTGGACGCGGCATGAAATCCACCAGAGGTACTGCAGGCAGAATCTTTTCTGCACTTGCCCATGCCCATGTCAATGTAAAAATGATCGACCAGGGTTCCAGCGAGTTAAATATTATCATCGGTGTTAATGATGCCGATTTCGAAAAAGCATTAAAAGCTATTTATGATATTTTTGTTTCTTCTGTATTATAGAATAAGCGGCAGAAATTAAAAAAGGCGGCGGTATTCGGGATCGAACCATTCTTTCCGAATACTGCCGCCTTATTTACAGATCTGCCGCTTTAACCAACGGTTCTTTCCCTTTTTGTTTCTCCGCACCCAAGCATACTGACCATGAGCACAAACAGTGGAGTGGTAACACACTGATTAATATCTACCAGTGACTGCAGGAGATAACCCAGAACGCCGAATACTGCCGCCGCAGTTATCACACTGTTTTCCCGTATCATATACCGGATTCCCTGACGGAGTTTGATAAACAACAGACTGATATAGCAAAGCAGTCCCAGGATTCCAGTGGTGATCAGATACTGCAGGAATTCATTGTGGGCATTGTCATAATATGCGCCTGTAGTAACATACATCTCATTTGCGTGAAATTCCATCAGAAATGGCTGTAATGTATCGCAGCCCACACCAAATAATTTATTGATAAGCGGAAGTTTCCCATATTCAGTTACCACCAGTTTCCAGATGTAACCCCTGTAGCTTCCGAATCTTTCATTAAACCGCAGCATATTTTCCATTCTGCCCAGAGGAATATTTTTTCCGGCAGTACTAAAAAACAGTATGATCCCGGCAAATATCCCAATAAAAAGCACTGCTGATACCAGTATTCCCCGGATATAGGGTCTGTGAACACCGATTCCGGTTTTCCGCACTCTGCCCCGGCAGATCCGGCACCACTGAAAAGTCAGGGCGGATAGGATCAGCAGTATCAGGAACACCATTATAAATATTGTATGTCCCGATAATATCTTCTGAAATGTCTCCAGCGTTCTGGGCTGCCGTTTTCTCTCATTGATAAGCAAAAGAATTTTACAAAGCGAAAGTGCCGGAAGGGAAATCATAAAGATTCTGTAAATCTTCCGATCATCCCTGATTGCCGCAAAACCTGCCAGAAACATTGCTCCTGTAATAATTGCCCCGCTTTCGCATCCGGTGGCAAACAGACCCGTCGCAGACAGTATCAAAGTACCTCCGTAGAAAATTTTTTCTCTCCATGTTTCGGAGTTTACATAGAACACCATGGCCGCCGGCAATACCATACCATAAAAACTCGCTACTACGTTAGCGTGTCCCATAGTCGAAAGGTACATTGCCTTTTCTCCGGCTCCAAGTCCGTCATAAAATCCCAGAAAGTCAATATCCAGAAAATGCAGTGAACCTATTACCGAGGCCCCTATGGAGGCCAGAAACAGAAAGCGGAACGTCCACACAGACGACATATAAAATCTTGTGATCATAAAATAAACAGCCACATAACAGGTAATGGTAATCAGTCCGGAACTTCTGCCGGGAGTACCCACAATGGCCGTCTGCATATGGTCGGAAAGCAGGGCGGATATCAGATTGATCCCCCACAATCCCAAAACGATCCAGTCGGCTCCCGAAATTATTTCTTTTCTTCCGGCAGAATCCTTCCCTCCGCCTTCCATAAAATAAGCTGCCATACAGAGCAATACCGTAATTCCGGTCATTATCACAAATAGATAAAACCGGCAGGTTACGATATCATAATAATAGTTCTGATAATACAAGGGATATATCAAAAACATGATCATGGCATAAAAAAATACAAGTCCGGAAGTGATCGGATATGTTTTATGCTTCATCTTATAATCTTCCTCCACCACAGCAGCACAGATTACATAGCAGATTTGCAAGGCACAGTTTCATACAGCAGTCATTTCCCATATATATGGCGGAACCGTAGGGATTCTGCATTCCCTGATACCAGTTACCACCAGATTCCATCTGATACACCAGATTCTGGTAATCCCTGTTATTCGGTTCCATAGAGGCCGCCTGTTTCGCATACTGCAGGGCAAGTACATTATTTCCGATACCTGCATTGGCTATGGCGCTGAGGTAATACCAACCCGCCGTTTTATTGCTAATGCCGTTCAATACATTCAGGGCTTCCCTGTAATGGCCGGAACGTATGAAATTTGCCGCTGCTCTCATATGTATTGTATCTTCGTCTTCCGAGGCCCCCTGAGCACCACCGAATCCTCCGAAACTGTCTTGTCCAAAACCTCCGAATCCTCCGGCAAAACCATTACCGTAATTTCCGGAATATCCGCCGCCGTTATATCCGCTTCCCATTTCTCTTTCCCGCATGATCTGCTGATATGCCTGCTGAATTTCTTTAAATTTCTCTTCTGCTTTATCTCGGTTGGGATTATTCACGTTTGCATCCGGATGATATTTTCTGCTAAGGGTACGATATGCTTTCTTAACTTCATCTTCCGGGGCATTTCGCGATACCCCAAGGACACTATAGGGATCCAACATTTTTCTCACGCCTCTTTCTACTGATTATATCGTACTTTGCAAATACTCCAGAATACAATATATTTCGTATTATATCAATATTTTCCACAACTGGCAACCGTTCAAATGCACGGCAGCACTCCGCCATCATCATTGTCAGTATCTCATGGACGGTTTCTTCAAACTTCTCTTCTGCATATAATACCTTAAACGGGTTATAATTTCCGGTATGAATGTCTTCTTCTATATCTTCATAGGCATCCATCAGATAAATAAATTTCCCAAGATAAAAACCCATTTTCCGTAAATCCTCTTCCCATTCATCCCTTCTGTAAACAAATATTTCACCCATTATCTCACCAAAATACCCTGCTGCCAGATCTATGGTCAAATCATTTATTTTTTCCACTGTATGAATCTGACCCATCTTTTCCAGAATAAATTCTATTTTTTCATTATACTGCTTCCTGCAGTTTCGGTTCTTCCCTCTCATCAAAAGGCTTCCAATCCCCCCTGAAAGTTTTCTCTCATCCTTCCAGTCGTCCAGACATTTTTCATAGGATAAGATTATGTTCATATCCGCCGCATACCCGGAAAATTCATTGACTACCGCCTTGTGCTTTTTAAACGGGTGGGCCAGGCAGCGGGCCTTCAGATGTCTGGTTTCGGTCTCATATAAACCCGTCAGTACCATCGCCAAAAAAGTCATATCATAACTGAGGGTAATCCGCCCGATATTGCCGTACCGCTCCCTGAGAGAGTGACAAAGCCCGCAGTAAAAAGAGCGGTACACGTCAAATTCCTTAAATTTCATTTCCGGCTGGTTCACCGTAATATATCCAAACAAATTTTTTCTCCCTTTCCTGAAATTTATTAACTCTTTTTGATAAATTCAGTATAACACTTCGGACACCGAATGGAAATACGGCCTTTTCCCTTCGGAATCCTGATCCTCTGCCTGCAACCGGGACAGGTATAGATATGATGGGTCTTTCTGGTTTTCATATCCCTGCGGATTTTAGAAAAAAAGCCTTTTACACGATTCTTATATCCAAGAAATTTCATATTCTCGGAATATCTCTTTTGTATATTTCTGGAAAACATTCTAAAATACAGATAAGCCATCATAACAATTGCCAGCAGATATAGAACCGGAATTCCAAATAATCCTGATATCAATAAGAAAACTGCTCCCAGTATCAGCATAAACTTTGATAAATCATCTACTCCATACCTTCCATACATAAATCTCATAAATTTATCTCTCATATTCTGTCACTATCCAACCTTTCATCATACCGATGCCATTCCAATTGGCTCTCATATAATGCTACAACTTTTTGGTAATTTTGCAATTAAATGAAAATAAAAAGTTATTAATTTAATATAAAAAATCACACCGGGTATTTAGATATCCGGTGTGATAAGTATGTTTTATGGGATTATCATCTGCCAAATTCCACTCTGTTTCTTTTCAAAAAAGCTTTATCATTTCCATATTGTAATGCTAAATCTTCATCATTCTCTAAGAAACGCCGATATTCTTCCTGTGGAATACGGTTTGGTTTCCTTCTTTCATATACGGTCAGATTTAAGGAATGTTTGCATCTTGCACACTGATATATCAGCCAGATGTCTACTTTGTTTCCATTGGCATTCACCCGGAATCTTCCCGTATTTACAAAATGCATTTTTTTCCGCATCCTGAGCATTTATGCAGAATTTTTATTGAATTAATATAGCTCACTTTATCTCCTTTTATATTTTCGGATTATGCGTAAGCTATTACGGTTTTTATTGTATTTGCAATAGCTACGCTATGCAAAATAATAAGGTGTAAGCATATATGACCTCCTGTATTTATATAAAAGCTGATATCTTATTTCTCTCAAAGATATCAGCCTTTCATTAATTCTTATAGTTTCTGATGATTCTCTGTACACTCTTTTCTGTCAGAAAATACTTTTCCGACAGTTCCCTGACTGTAGCACCAAACCGGTATTCCGCATACATCTGCCGGTTTCGAATCATCAAATCTTTTTTTGTGTCCGTTCCGGCACCCCAGGATTTATGACATTCCGATTTTCTCGGAATATAAATCGTCTGACCGTCTACATACTGCTGAATCAGTTCCAAAACTTCCTTTGGCAGAATGTCCTCTGCCCGAATATAGCTCATAGTTGCCCTCCTAATATTTATTTCTTTAGGATTCGCAATGGCTATAACAATCAATTTTTATTTTTATGTAATAGCCATTACCATGCTATTCCAATATATCGTTTCATATGCATTCCCTCCGTATTACTTTATAAGTTATATTGTATCAAATGGATTGTGTTGAAGCAAGTCCATATATCATTAGAATTATTTATGTTCCATCTGACTGGCAAACACATAAGGTATATGAAAGTCTGGCAATTAGCGGTCATTATACCGGTTTTACCGGATCCCCCCATATTTGTATTTCATTCCATTGCCGGATATGTCATGAAATACAAGATATCTGGTTTCTATTATGGTATTTCCCTGATAAATTTCAATTTTCACATGTGCATCACTGGAACATCCTTCCATATTCCATCGTATAACATCACCATTTTGTATTTCAAACGTTTCTTCATATGAATGGCTGTTTTCCATTTCCTCCCTTTTTTCTGAATAGTATCGATCCACAATCCCATTATCCGTACTAACCAGTATTTTATCAGCCTTACCATTGTATTGTATTTCATACTGTAAAATACTTACACTCATATCAATGGACTGTGTAGTATTATCATACAGCTCGATAACTTCAAGCTTAGATTCATTTTATCCCAAAAAATTATACATTTGTCTTCTGATTCTGAATAATATGCATTAATACAAAACATCTGATTAATTTCTATATTACTCATATCCCCATTAACTTTTACACTACTGCCACCAAATATCAAACATACAAAAAATATCATCCATATTGCTCTTTTTCTCATAACGTCACCTTTCCCTTCATGTGTATTTCATTTTATCACCAACAATTCCTAAAACTCAAAAAACTACACCTGTCCATTCAACCTTTGTCCGTTGAATTTCACAAGTGTAGTTTTTGTTTATCCTCAGTAAATAAATCCTATATCTTATTCTAACATTGTCATATTTTGCATGTCAACATATTTATTCACCGATTATTAATTTGTGATTCAAAACCTCTACGCAATATCCTCAAACTGGGAATTATACAGTGAAGCATAAAATCCGTCTTTGGCAATCAGTTCTTCATGGCTGCCCTGTTCGATAATATCTCCGTCTTTCATGACCAGGATCACATCCGCCTCTTTAATCGTGGAAAGTCTGTGGGCGATGACAAAGCTGGTTCTTCCCCGCATGAGATTATCCATGGCACGCTGGATTCTGGCTTCTGTTCTGGTATCCACCGAACTGGTTGCCTCATCCAGGATCAGAATCTTCTTGTCGGCAAGAATGGCTCTTGCGATGGTAAGCAGCTGTTTCTGTCCCTGGGATACATTGCTGGCATCCTCGTTCAGTTCCATCTGATAGCCCTCCGGCAGCGTCTGGATAAAATGATGGGCATGGGCGGCTTTCGCTGCGGCTATTACCTCCTCATCCGTGGCATCGATCCTTCCGTACCGGATATTTTCCATAATGGTTCCCTTAAACAGCCAGGTTTCCTGAAGGACCATTCCGAAATTATCTCTTAAATCGCTGCGGTTAAAATCCCGGATATCATGGCCTTCGATTTTAATGGAGCCGCTGTTTACATCATAAAAACGCATTAATAATTTTACCATGGTTGTCTTTCCTGCTCCGGTCGGTCCTACGATGGCAACAGTCTGCCCCGGTTCTACCTTACAGTTGAAATCATTAATTATGATCTTTTCCGGATTATATCCGAAATGAACGTTTTCAAAAGATACGTTTCCTTCAATTTTCTCTGGTTTTGCCGGATTTCCGGCAATCAGCTCTTCCTCGGTTTCGTCCAGTAATTCAAAGACGCGTTCGGCAGCCGCTACCATGGACTGGAACATGTTGGAAACCTGGGCGATTTGCTGAATCGGCTGGGTAAAACTCTTAACATACTGAATAAAGGACTGGATATCGCCAATCTGAATGGTTCCGTTGACCGCAAGGAAGGCTCCTACAATGGCTACCGCCACATAACCCAGATTTCCCACAAATGTCATGATCGGCATCATCATGCCGGATAGAAACTGGGATTTCCATGCGGATTTAAATAAAATATCATTGGTCCTGTCAAATTCCTCCAGTACGATCTCTTCCCGGTTAAAGGATTTTACGATATTGTGTCCGCTGTATATTTCCTCTATCTGTCCGTTTATATTACCCAGATATTTCTGCTGTGCCACAAAGTATTTTTGCGAGTGTTTCACCACGACACTGATCAGGATACCGGAAACCGGAAGAATCACCAATGCGATCAATGTCATGATCGGACTGATACTCAGCATCATTACCAGAATACCGATCACCATGGTCACCGAGGTGATCATCTGCGTGATACACTGATTCAGACTCATCTGAAGAGTATCCACATCGTTTGTGATCCTGGATAATATTTCTCCTACCGTTCTGGATTCATAATAATTGATGGGCAGGCGGTTCAATTTCTTCGAAATCTTATCCCGCAGATTAAAACATAATTTTTGGGATACGCCGGTCATCAGCCAGCCCTGGATAAAGGAAAACAATGCGCTGACTGCATACAGACCGATCAATATCAGTAAGATCATTCCGATCTTGTCAAAGTCAATCCCTCCGGTTCCGCCGATCATCCGCATTAACCCTTTGCTCAGTTCCGTAGTGGCTTTACCAAGTATCTTCGGTCCCACAATACTGAATATGGTACTGCCTATGGCAAATATTAATACAAAAACGACTGCTACCTTAAATTGCTTTATTTCACTGACTAATTTCTTTACGGTTCCTTTAAAATCTTTTGCTTTCTCAGCAGGCACGCCAGGTCCCCCGCCCATGGGACCTCCCGGCCTGTGATGGGTACGTCCGCTTTTCTGTTCTTCACTCATTATGCACGGCCTCCTTTCAGCTCTGCCTCTGATAACTGGGATTTGGCAATTTCCTGATATGACTCGCAATTTCTCAATAATTCCTCATGAGTACCTATTCCTGCAATCTTGCCTTCATCCAGAACGATGATCTGGTCCGCATGAAGGATGGTGCTGATACGCTGCGCCACAATGATCACGGTAGCATCCGATATATTTTCATTCAGGGCTTTTCTCAGAACCACATCAGTTTTATAATCCAAAGCAGAAAAACTATCGTCAAACAGGAACACTTTCGGCTTCTTTGCTATTGCCCTGGCAATGGACAGCCTCTGCTTCTGTCCGCCGGATACATTGGTTCCGCCCTGGGAAATTTCAGATGCGTAACCTTCCGTTTTTCCTTCAATAAATTCCGTAGCCTGAGCAATCTGCGCCGCAAGTTTCATATCCTGGTCGTTAATAAAATCCCCGCCGAATTTAATATTGGATTCTATGTCGCCGGAAAATAATACGCCTTTCTGCGGAACAAATCCCAGCAGACTTCTCAGCTTGTGTTGCGACAATTTGCGGATATCCACTCCGTCAATAGTGATCTTACCTTCCGTTACGTCATAAAACCGGGGAATCAGATGGATCAGCGTGGATTTGCCGCAGCCGGTACTTCCTATAATCGCCGTAGTCTTTCCCGGACAAGCCGTAAAACTCAGACCCTCCAAAGCATGTTCTTCTGCTCCCGGATATTTAAAGGATACATTGTCAAATTTCACAACACCCGATACATTCCCCAATTTTTCATCCGCTTCTGCAGCATCCTCTGCATCCGATATGGTGGCTCTTGTCTGAATCACTTCATCAATACGGGAAGCTGCCACACCGGCTCTCGGAAGCATAATGGAAATCATGGTCAGCAACAGGAAAGACATAATGATCATCATGGCATAAGTGATAAATGCCATCATATCTCCTACCTGAAGATTTCCTTTGTCAATCCCTTTCGCTCCCATCCATACGATCAGGACGGTTATACCGTTCATAATAAACATCATGCATGGCATCATAAATGTCATAACACGGTTGGTAAACAACTGGGTTTTCATCAATTCCTGATTGGCAGCGTCAAACCGTTCTTCTTCCTGTTTTTCCCTGCCAAATGCCCGGATCACCAACACACCGGTAAGGATCTCCCTGGAAACCAGATTCAGTTTATCCATCAGCATCTGCATGATCTTAAATTTCGGCAGTGCAATAGCCATTAACAACAATACGATACCCATAATAAGTAAAACAGCCAAAACAATGATCCAGTCCAGGCCCGTCCGGGTGCTTAACACCTTAATGATACCGCCCACTGCCAGAACCGGCGCATACATTACCATACGAAGCATCATTACGGTAACCATCTGGACCTGCTGGATATCGTTGGTACTTCTGGTGATCAGTGAGGCCGTAGAGAATTTATCCATTTCCGCATTTGAAAAGGATACTACTTTTTTAAACACGCTTTCTCTTAAGTTCATACCGATCTTCGCTGCTACCACGGAGGATATCAGTCCCGCCAGGATGGAAGCCGCCATGGCAACCACTGCAAATCCTAACATCATCAGACCCTTTTTTATCAGGTAATCGGTCTGGATCTTATCGGTATCTATACCGATCTGTTTATATTCCTGCTTTACAAATGCAACTGCCTGGCCCTCTACCAGCATATCGCTGTAATCTCCCATTCCCTGCCGCATCTGTTCCTTCATTGCCAGCAGTTCTTCTTTACTGATTACACCTGCTTCATATCCCTGTTTCATCTGCTGAAGGGATGTGGCATCCTGGGAAAGCATATTGGATATCAGTACGACCGGTACTCCGATCATAGAATCAATCTCATCGATTTTTTTCCGGCTGTCGGTATTTCTGCTGTAAATCTCTCCCTCATTTAAATCATAACAGGAAGAAAAGATTTCCATTTCCTCTTCTGTCAAAAACAGACAGATATTATCAAAAGTTTCCCGGCTGAGCTTTACAGGAGCAATATGCTCAATACCTCCGCCGGTTATCCCCACATCCACAATATCTGCCGTATACGACGGTAATTCCAGGTCACAGTACGCCTGAACGATCAAAAGCATGATTATGACCAATATCATTCCTATATGGCTTTTCCAATACTTAAATAATTTAGACATTCGGATTCTCCTTTCGTTTTAATAATTCTTCTTCCATAATATCGGTTGACATATTAAATAATTCTATTAATTTTTTTACATTCTCCACACCCATACGGATGATCACCCGGTCGGCAAATGCATCCATTTCCCGCTGTGCCTCAATCCGTGCTTCTTTCCCCTTTTCCGTGGCATATACGAACGTATTCCTGCGATTATTCTCATCAATTTCCCGTCTGATATACCCTTTTTCTTCCATATTTTTTAGCATTCTGGATGCCTGAGGCATGGAGACATGAATCATATCCGCCAGCGCCGATACATACATTCCGCTTCCGTATTTCAGCCCCTTTGTATTTAATACCTCTAAAACAAAATATTCTTTTTGAGTAATTCCGCCGCACAATAAACTTTTTACGATTTTTTTCATTCTGCCAGATGACAGGATCAGTTCTTCCTTCAGCTGTTCTCTGTCAATCTGACCCGGGGCAGTTCTACCCGTCTCTGAATCCAATTTTATGCCACCGCCTTTACGTTATACTTAACAATGTTAATAATTAACATTGCCAATTATAGTTCCAATGACAGGAATAGTCAACATTCGTTTTATTAACTTTTTATAAAAATAATTAATATTTTTGTTCAATATTTACAAATTTATTGTTTCTTGTTATGATTATCAGCGAATAAATATCCATTTTACGGCAAATTGTATAAATTTTTCAAAAAATGACAATTGTCACTACAAAAATGGTAATAAAAACAATATAATCTAAAATCAAAAACAGGTAATAAAAAGAAAAGAGGAAATCATATGCTTAAATTGGAGGATATCGTAAAAGAGTATTCGTCCGGGGACACCGTCGTACATGCTCTGAAAGGAATCAATCTGGAATTCCGGGAGCATGAATTTGTTTCCATCCTCGGCCAGTCCGGCTGTGGAAAAACCACTATGCTGAATATTATCGGCGGACTGGACCGCTATACCAGCGGTGACCTGACCATTGACGGAATATCTACTAAGAAATATAAGGATAAGGACTGGGATGCCTACCGGAATCACAAGATTGGTTTTGTATTTCAGAATTACAATCTGATCCCTCATCAGACCGTACTGTCTAATGTTGAACTGGCTCTGACCCTTTCCGGCGTTTCAAAATCTGAACGGAGACGACGCGCCGTTGATGTGCTGAATCAGGTGGGACTGGGGGACCAGTTACATAAAAAGCCGAATCAGATGTCCGGCGGTCAGATGCAGCGTGTTGCTATTGCCCGGGCTCTGATCAACAACCCTGAGATCTTACTGGCAGATGAACCTACCGGCGCACTGGATTCTGAAACCAGCGTCCAGATCATGGAGATCCTGAAAAATATCTCCAAAGATAAACTGATCATCATGGTCACCCATAATCCGGAACTGGCAGCAAAATATTCTTCCAGGATCATCCGCCTGCTGGACGGAACGGTCATTGATGACAGCAATCCTTTTAAGTCTTCTGAATCCGAACCGGAAGCGAAAGAAAAAACAGCCGCTGCAGAAAAGAAACCGAAAAACAAACAGAGCAAATTAAAAACTTCCATGTCCATGATGACTGCACTTGCCCTGAGTCTGAACAACCTGATGACCAAGAAAGCCAGAACTTTCATGACCGCTTTTGCCGGCAGTATCGGTATCATCGGTATCGCCCTGATACTTTCCCTGTCCAGTGGTATGCAGAATTATATTGACAGCGTGGAACAGGATACCCTGTCCAGTTATCCGCTTACGATCGAAAAAACCACCATGGATTTAAGTTTCTTTTTTACAAATCCGCACAAGAAAAACGACGGGATCATTTACGAACCGGACCGGATTTATTCGAATAATATGATGAGTTCCATGATGGAATCTATGCTGAATTCCATCAGCGTCAATGATTTAAAAGGTTTTAAGACTTTTCTGGATGATCCGGAAAATAAAGTTCTGGAACTGAGCAATGACATTCAATACGGATATGATGTAGATCTGATGGTCTATCGAAATGATATCGAAAACGGTATTTTCCAGGTAAATCCTAGCAGCGTTATGGCACAGCTCTATGGCAGCGAAGAAATGGGTTCCCAGATCTCAACCATGATGCAGACGGATATCTGGACCGAAATGCTGAATAACGAAAAACTGATCGCATCCCAGTATGATGTGGTAGCCGGCCGTATGCCTCAGAATTATGATGAGGTTGTGGTTGTGGTAAACGAGGATAATACCATTTCCGAATATTCCTTATACGCTTTAGGTATGCTGGATCTTACGGAATTCAAAAAAATCTTTGCTCAAATGCAGCAGGGTGAATTGCCGGATAATACTTTATCAAAGGAACAGATCAGTTATTCTTATGATGACTTATTATCCCAGCATTACAAGCTTATTATAAATACGGATGTTTATACAGAAGAAAACGGTATCTGGACCAACCGTTCCACAGATAATGATTATATGAAAAATCTTCTGCAGAATGCCATTGATCTTAAAGTGGTAGGGATTATCCGTCCGAATAAAGATGCATCTGTGACATCCATCAACGGAACCATTGCTTATACCAATGAACTGACAAATTATGTGATTGGTAAAATAAATGAAAGCGCCATTGTAAAACAGCAGACTGCAAATTCCCAAATAAATGTATTTACCGGTCAGGCTTTTACCGATACCACATATGAAAATAATCTTTTAAACCTGGGTGCGGCGGATTTATCCAATCCTTCCACTATCAACATTTATGCCAAAGATTTTGAATCCAAGGAAAAACTAACGGATATCATTGACAAATATAATGACGATATGGAAGCTGCCGGACATGAGGAAAAAGTTATCCAGTATACGGATTATGTGGGCCTTATGATGTCTTCCGTCAGCGATGTTATCAATGCCATCAGCTATGTACTGATCGCTTTTGTGGCAATCTCCCTGGTAGTATCTTCTATCATGATCGGTATCATTACTTACATCTCCGTACTGGAAAGAACAAAAGAAATCGGTATCTTACGAAGCATCGGTGCTTCCAAACGTGACATTTCCCACGTATTTAATGCTGAAACCTTGATCGTTGGCTTTGTTGCCGGTGCTTTAGGAATCATCATAACCATACTGCTGAATATTCCTATCAATATCATTATCGAATCCATAACGGATATTTCAGGGGTTGCCTCCCTTCCGGCAGGCGGTGCCGTTATTCTGGTGATCATCAGTATGCTGCTTACATTTATCGCCGGATTAATTCCGTCCAGGGTAGCTGCGAAGAAAGATCCGGTGATTGCGCTTCGTTCAGAATAGACTGTGGGACTGGAAACAGATGATAATATATTTTTAAATAATAACTCCGTGAATGTGGGAATTCCCAAATTTGCGGAGTTTCTTTTTTTAATGCGGAAGGAATTTAATACAGTCTGTTGATATGATGCGAAAAGATCATCCGGCTTTAATGTTATAATGGAACGGACTGTCTGAATGCTGGAATCTGTAAACACCTGATGTTTATAATCTTTCCTGACTGCGATGAAAATCAGGCCTCCTATCTGATAGTGTAATCTTGTTAAATACATCTTATGTTTCTATTCAATACTTAATGCAACGCACATACATATTTGCATATGCGCATTTAAATACATCTTATGCTTCTATTCAATAAAAAGTTGGAACAGCTGGAGGATGAGGCAACCAATTTAAATACATCTTATGTTTCTATTCAATAAGCGGGGATTATTCGAAAGTCGGTTCTATTGTGGCATTTAAATACATCTTATGTTTCTATTCAATTGAAAATGAGTTGATCCGGAGCATGTGCATTAATTTATTTAAATACATCTTATGTTTCTATTCAATAGTATGTAGCCTTTGAAAAAGACAAGTATATGTAATTTAAATACATCTTATGTTTCTATTCAATCCGGCAATGTACATAATGCAGGATTTTCCAGCGACATTTAAATACATCTTATGTTTCTATTCAATAAATGTGTTATTTAACAGTGACAGAATTGTGATATAATTTAAATACATCTTATGTTTCTATTCAATAGTATTCACCTTCTCCACAATCTCATTAATCTTACATTTAAATACATCTTATGTTTCTATTCAATAATTCGAACGGACATTCCTCTGCTGCATGTGCTTATTTAAATACATCTTATGTTTCTATTCAATCATTGCCGCCTTTAACGAATTGCAATCGCCATATAATTTAAATACATCTTATGTTTCTATTCAATGTTTAAACGGAAATCTCAAATATTCATCTATGTAATTTAAATACATCTTATGTTTCTATTCAATGGATTCCAAGCAGCAGAATGCCCTTATCCTGGACAATTTAAATACATCTTATGTTTCTATTCAATAGCAAGGACGCTCTGAACCATCATTGTTGGTGTGCAATTTAAATACATCTTATGTTTCTATTCAATCGACTGTATCGGCATATACAACACGTTTTTCACAATTTAAATACATCTTATGTTTCTATTCAATTCTCATTCTGTTTCTTAACACATTCTTCCTCTAGTTCATTTAAATACATCTTATGTTTCTATTCAATAAATAGACGGTATAATTTCATGCAGGCCATTAGCCTATTTAAATACATCTTATGTTTCTATTCAATTGGAAGTTCCGCTGAAGTAGTCGCATTTGCGGATCATTTAAATACATCTTATGTTTCTATTCAATTCTGGCAATGGCAGCGGGAGCCTCTGGAGAAACCGATTTAAATACATCTTATGTTTCTATTCAATTTGTTGAAAAACGAGAATATAGATGATTTTTCTATATTTAAATACATCTTATGTTTCTATTCAATTGTTGAACGCAATAAGAAATAGTAATACGTTAGAATTTAAATACATCTTATGTTTCTATTCAATTACACTGGAAGATTACGATTCTATAAAAGAAAAAGTATTTAAATACATCTTATGTTTCTATTCAATATGATTATTACTACAGTCCCATGGAGACTGAGAGATTTAAATACATCTTATGTTTCTATTCAATAGATAAATCTTCACTCACTATCACTTGGTTTTCGCATTTAAATACATCTTATGTTTCTATTCAATTGATTTTCAAGCGGAAAAGCATGGTGGTTCTCACCTATTTAAATACATCTTATGTTTCTATTCAATAAGCCAATCCATAAACCTTAGATTCTTATCTGCAATTTAAATACATCTTATGTTTCTATTCAATGAATTGCGCAAGAAAACAGCCTGCGGTTGCAGATTTAAATACATCTTATGTTTCTATTCAATTCGACGAGTGTGCGGATTTATTCATGCAAATTTTATTTAAATACATCTTATGTTTCTATTCAATTTAATCTCTCTTACTGTAACTTTTTCACCTATTTCAAATTTAAATACATCTTATGTTTCTATTCAATAAATAGCTTATTCAACAATGTCCGAAAAAAATATGCATTTAAATACATCTTATGTTTCTATTCAATAATACCCAAGGCGGCAGGAAAGAAAGAATATTTTATTTAAATACATCTTATGTTTCTATTCAATGCTATGAAAATATTCACGGAACTTGGGCATATAACTTATTTAAATACATCTTATGTTTCTATTCAATCCGGTCAGAGGATCCTTGTCATTCAATGACTCAAATTTAAATACATCTTATGTTTCTATTCAATAACCGGAGCGACCGGGGACGCTCTTGACGCATTGACATTTAAATACATCTTATGTTTCTATTCAATGGCCGCGGAGCGCTACCTCTACGCCACCTGGCGACCATTTAAATACATCTTATGTTTCTATTCAATAGAAAGAGGAGTTCCTGTTCATAATGCTCCTTTAAATTTAAATACATCTTATGTTTCTATTCAATTGTCTCCGCTCCGGACTGCGGAATACCCAGTCCTATTTAAATACATCTTATGTTTCTATTCAATTCTTTTGGTACTCCTTTTGCCATCAGCTTATCCCATTTAAATACATCTTATGTTTCTATTCAATTCTGAAGCAAGCAAAAGGGCAACTGCAAAGTACAATTTAAATACATCTTATGTTTCTATTCAATATTCTGAAGCAAGCAAAAGGGCAACTGCAAAGTACAATTTAAATACATCTTATGTTTCTATTCAATATTCTGAAGCAAGCAAAAGGGCAACTGCAAAGTACAATTTAAATACATCTTATGT
>CAJTPF010000026.1 GCA_910578175.1 uncultured Lachnospiraceae bacterium | reverse complement strand
ATAAATAAGATTATAATAAAGTAAAAACAGCGACAACGCCTTGTTGTCGCTGCCAATGATAAATAAGATTATAATAAAGTAAAAACAGCGACAACGCCTTGTTGCCGCTGCCAATGATAAATAAGATTATAATAAAGTAAAAACAGCGACAACGCCTTGTTGCCGCTGCCAATGATAAATAAGATTATAATAAAGTAAAAACAGCGACAACGCCTTGTTGCCGCTGCCAGAGATAAATAAGATTGAGATAAAAAAATGGGTAATGCAAGGAGAATTAATCATGCGTAAGAAGATTATAGCCGGCAACTGGAAGATGAACAAGACTCCGGGTGAGACCGTAGCGTTAATTAATGAATTAAAGCCTTTGGTGGCAAATGATGAAGTTGATGTGGTATTTTGCGTACCTGCAATTTCGATCATTCCTGCTATGGAAGCTGCAAAGGGAAGCAATATTTCCATTGGAGCAGAAAATATGTACTTTGAAGAGAGCGGTGCATATACAGGAGAAATCGCTCCGAATATGTTAACGGATGTCGGCGTTAAGTATGTGATCATCGGACATTCCGAGAGAAGAGAATATTTTGCGGAAACGGATGAAACCGTAAATAAAAAGGTACTGAAAGCTTTCGAACACGGAATCACACCGATCATCTGCTGCGGTGAAACACTGACACAGAGAGAACAGGGGATTACCATCGATTGGATCCGTCAGCAGATTAAAGTTGCATTTCTGAACGTGACGGCAGAACAGGCCAAAACAGCAGTTATCGCTTATGAGCCGATCTGGGCCATAGGAACCGGAAAGACAGCTACATCTGACCAGGCAGAAGAGGTATGTGCAGCTATCCGCAGTTGTATTGCAGAGATTTATGATGACGCGACGGCAGAGGAAATCCGTATCCAGTACGGAGGTTCCGTGAATGCTAAAAATGCGGCTGAATTATTTGCAAAGGCGGATATTGACGGAGGACTGGTAGGCGGGGCATCCTTAAAGCCGGAATTTGGCAATATCGTAAATTATAACAAATAATAAAAAACTAAATCCAAATAGCAGCAAACCCATTTCGACCGGAACCGAACCGTTGAAATGGGTTTTATGTTGCGGAACTCCGGAAGGAATGGCATTGACGATAAAAGCAAATAATGATATATTATATGGGAAAAATCCAGAAACCCAGAGTAAAACATATTTTACTTTATATTGTTAAATTATAAAGCATGAGAAGGAGAACAGAAAATGAGTAAAAAACCAGCAGTTTTAATGATTCTTGACGGATACGGATTAAATGAAAAGAACGAAGGGAATGCTGTTGCATTGGCAGATACTCCGGTTATGAATGGTTTAATGAGGGATTATCCTTTTGTAAAAGGATATGCAAGCGGTATGGCAGTAGGACTTCCGGATGGACAAATGGGTAATTCGGAAGTCGGTCATCTGAATATGGGAGCCGGAAGGATAGTTTATCAGGAACTTACCAGAATTACCAAATCGATTGAAGACGGAGATTTCTTTGAAAATACAGGATTGATGGAAGCCATTGATAATGCAAAAGCGGGGAATTCCGCCCTTCATCTGTTCGGTCTGCTGTCCGATGGCGGCGTACACAGCCATAATACCCATTTATACGGATTATTGGAATTGGCAAAGAAAAACGGGATTGAGAAAGTATATGTACATGCCTTTTTAGATGGAAGAGATACGGCTCCAACTTCCGGAAGAGGATTTATGGAAGAACTGGTAAAAAAAATGCAGGAGATCGGTACAGGCGAAGTAGCAACCGTGATCGGACGTTATTATGTTATGGACAGGGATAACCGTTGGGACAGAGTAGAAGCTGCGTATAAGGCAATGACGGCGGGAGAAGGCGTAACGGCAGAAGATCCGGTGACAGCCATTGCTGATTCGTATGACCAGGGGGTAAATGACGAATTCGTAAAACCGACAGTCATTACAAGAAATGGCACTCCTGTGGCAACCGTTTCAGATGGGGATTCCGTGATATTCTTTAATTTCCGTCCGGACAGGGCAAGGGAAATTACCAGGGCATTCTGTGCGGATGAATTTGATGGTTTTTCCAGAGAAAAGAGAATCAGTACCAAATTTGTTTGTTTTACGGAGTATGATGTAACGATTCCGAATAAATCCGTAGCGTTCCACAAAGTTTCACTGGATAATACTTTTGGCCAGTTTCTGGCGGCAAACGGAAAGAAACAGGCCAGAATTGCGGAAACGGAAAAGTATGCCCATGTTACATTTTTCTTTAACGGCGGTGTGGAAGAACCGAATGAAGGAGAAGACAGAATCTTAGTAAATTCTCCAAAAGTAGCCACCTATGATCTGAAACCGGAGATGAGCGCATATGAAGTATGCGATAAGCTGGTGGAGGCCATCAGATCCGGTAAATATGATGTGATAATCATAAACTTTGCAAATCCTGATATGGTTGGACACACGGGAATCGAAGAGGCGGCTGTAAAGGCGGTTCAGGCGGTTGACGAGTGCGTCGGAAAAGCGGTGGAGGCAGTAAAAGAGGCAGACGGGGTTCTGTTTATCTGTGCTGACCATGGAAATGCAGAGCAGCTGGTGGACTATGATACCCATGAGAGTTTTACTGCCCATACTACTAACCCGGTACCATTTATACTGGTCAATGCAGATCCGTCTTACAAATTAAGAGAAAACGGATGTCTTGCGGATATTGCCCCGACCCTGATCGAATTAATGGGAATGGAACAGCCGGAGGAAATGACAGGAAAATCTTTATTGGTTAAATAACTTTATATGCAGAAATCTGTATTCGTGCATATATGTTTTTGAACAGCATTGCTGGATCAAGATGAATATCACAGGGAACCGGACGATCCATATATCGATCGATATATGGATCGTCCGGTTTATTTTTTGGAAAAATGTGCAGACTAACTACTAAAGAATATTTATAAAGAAAGGATAAGCATGCTGCCTGAAGCCAAACCTGCAGTTGATTTGCATTTTGCAAGGGCAGTTCGCAGTGAAGTCTGCGGTATGCAGGTATAAGGATGAATAAAAACCTGGTATGTAATAATTGTATTGTCATTGAGAAAGTTATGGGTCGTGAAATCATTGATTCCAGAGGGAATCCTACGGTTGAAGCAATGGTTTATCTCAGCGACGGTAGTGTGGGAAAAGCGGCCGTTCCTTCCGGTGCTTCTACGGGAATTTATGAAGCTGTTGAATTAAGGGACAAAGATGAACGATATATGGGAAAAGGTGTTACAAAAGCCGTCAGCAACATTAATGTGGTCTTGGAAAAAGCCATTCTAAACCGTTCTCCGTTTAACCAGCTGGTAATCGACAAATTGTTAATTGAAGCCGACGGTACGGAAAATAAGGGAAAACTGGGCGCCAACGCCATTCTGGCCGTATCTTTGGCCGTTTCCAGAGCAGCGGCGGAAAGTCTGAATATGCCGTATTATGCCTATGTAGGAGGTATCAGTGGAAATACCATGCCGGTACCGATGATGAATATTTTAAACGGAGGCGCTCATTCCAAAAACTCCATTGACTGTCAGGAATTTATGATACTGCCTTTGGGAGCGTCCTCTTTCGGAACCGGATTGCGGATGTGCTGTGAAGTCTATCATCATCTGGCGGGAATCCTGGAAGAAAAAGGATTATCCACGGCAGTGGGAGACGAGGGAGGTTTTGCCCCGGATTTGAGCGGTGAGGAGGAAGCCATTGAGATTATTCTTCAGGCAATTGAAAAGGCGGGATATACCTATGGCAGGGATAAAGATTTCATGATATCACTGGATGTGGCGGCTTCCGAATGGAAAGATCCGGAGAACGGAAGCGGATTTTATATTCTTCCGAAACAGAATAAGCAGTATAACCGCACGGAATTAATTGAAAAATGGACGGAACTGATCGAAAAGTATCCGATTTATTCGATTGAAGACCCACTGGACGAAGACGATATTGAAGGATGGGTGCGTTTGACGAATCAGATCGGAGATAAGGTGATTCTGGTGGGAGATGATTTATTTGTTACCAATCCGTCAAGGCTGAGACAGGGGATTTTAGAAGGCTATGCCAACGCTATTCTGATCAAGCCGAATCAGATCGGAACGCTGTCGGAGACTATAGAAGCGATCAAAATGGCGAAAGCTGCGGGTTATAAGACGATCATGTCTCACAGAAGCGGTGAGACCGAGGATACCACTATTGCAGATCTGTCTGTAGCTTTAAATACCGGACATATAAAAACGGGAGCGCCATGCCGGGCGGAACGGACGGCTAAATATAACCGGCTGCTTCGAATTGAAGAAGAAATTAAGAATTTTTCGTAAAAGATAATTATTTTAAATTCTGAACTGAGAAAATTTAGCGGAAAATAAACTTGCCATTCGATAAATCCTATGTTAGTATGGTATCGTTGATTTTTAATTCAGATGATAACAAAGGAGATTGATTCATGATCATGAGATTGATACAGGGCTTCTGTATGGCACTGGCAGACAGTGTTCCGGGAGTCAGCGGCGGTACGATTGCATTTTTATTGGGATTTTATGACAAGTTTATAGGGTCGCTGGATGATATTATCAGCGGCACAAAGGAAGAAAAAAAAGAGGCGGTTAAATTTTTGATTAAGATTGGTATCGGATGGGTCATCGGTTTCTGTATGGCAATCTTATTTATTACGGCAGTATTCGAAGATAATATTTATGAAATCAGTTCTTTGTTTATAGGATTTATTCTGTTTGCCATCCCGATCATCATCAGGGAAGAAAAAGACTGTCTGAAGGGAAAATATCTGAATATGATATTTATTGTATTCGGCGGGGCACTGGTTGCCGGGATTACTTACTTTTCCGGTAGTACCATTTTGGCTGACGGAGTGAACCTGTCAGCAGGAAAATTTGGATTCGGAGTAGGAATTCTTCTTTTTATTGCAGGTATGGTTGCCATATCGGCCATGGTTTTACCGGGAATTTCCGGTTCCACGATCCTGATGGTATTTGGACTGTATATTCCGGTTACGACTGCGATCAAGGATATCCTGCATTTAAAATTTGAATATATTCCTGCGGTTGCCATTTTTGGAGTCGGTATTGTGATCGGAATTCTTCTGGTAGTAAAACTGATTAAAAAGTTATTAAATTCCTTCCGTTCCCAGACCGTATATTTTATCATCGGAATGATGATCGGTTCCTTTTATTCCATTGCCATGGGACCCACAACATTGAAAAGCAGCGAAGGGGTCAGTAAGGGGCTGAAAATGCTTACACCGGATTCTTTCAGTCTGTGGTTCTTTCTGATAGGCGGTGTGATTATTTTAGGATTGCAGTATCTGAAATATTTAATGGAAAAGAAATCTCAGGTTCAGAAATAGTATGAAATCAATTAAATCAGTATATTAGTAGAGATATCTAATATACTGATTTTTTGTATAAAATGAAAAAAAGACTTGCAAAAAAAAAATTTAATGTTATACTTACTATAGAACAAATAAATCAATATTTGGGGCGCAGTACAATATACCGCGTTAAAATAGCAAATGAATGTTTTTGAAAGGTGGCAGGTAGAATGAATATCAATAAATTTACGCAAAAATCTATGGAAGCAGTCAACCAGTGCGAGAAAATTGCGTATGAATTCGGCAATCAGGAAATAGAACAGGAGCATCTGCTTTATAGCCTTCTGACACTGGAAGACAGCCTGATCCTGAAGATGATCGAAAAGATGGAGATCAACAAGGAATATTTTCTGAACCGGGTGCGGGAATATCTGGAACAACTGGTAAAAGTACAGGGCGGACGTCTGAGGATCGGAAACGATCTGAATAAAGTCCTGGTGAATGCCGAAGATGAGGCAAAACCAATGGGGGATGAATATATTTCCGTGGAGCATCTGTTTCTGTCAATGATCAGGTATCCGAACAGGAATATAAAAGAACTGTTCCGTGAATTCGGAATCAATAAAGAACGATTTCTGCAGGCACTGGCAACCGTACGGGGGAATCAGAGGGTAACTTCGGATAATCCGGAGGCAACTTACGATACGTTAAATAAGTATGCCGTGGATCTGGTGGAGCGGGCCGGAAAACAGAAACTGGATCCGGTGATCGGCAGGGATGCGGAAATTCGAAATGTAATCCGTATCCTGTCCCGAAAAACGAAAAATAATCCGGTCCTCATCGGAGAACCGGGTGTGGGAAAAACTGCGGCTGTGGAAGGACTGGCACAGAGAATCGTACGGGGAGACGTACCCCAGGGATTGCAGGATAAAAAACTGTATGCCCTGGATATGGGAGCTTTGGTTGCCGGCGCCAAGTACCGGGGAGAATTTGAGGAACGGTTAAAGGCGGTTCTGGATGAGGTCAGAAAAAGTGAAGGACGGATTATTTTATTCATTGATGAACTTCATACCATCGTCGGTGCCGGCAAGACGGAAGGATCCATGGATGCGGGCAATATGCTGAAACCAATGCTGGCCAGGGGAGAGCTGCACTGTATCGGCGCCACCACCCTGGATGAATACAGAAAATATATTGAAAAAGATCCGGCTTTGGAGCGGAGATTCCAGCCGGTCATGGTAAGTGAGCCGACGCTGGAAGATACCATATCGATATTGAGAGGTCTGAAAGAACGGTACGAAGTATTTCATGGCGTAAAGATCACCGATTCTGCACTGGTTAGTGCGGCAGCTTTATCGAACCGGTATATTACCGACCGTTTTCTTCCGGATAAGGCCATCGATCTGGTGGATGAGGCATGTGCGCTGATCAAAACGGAACTGGATTCCATGCCGACAGAACTGGATGAAATGAAACGCCGTGTGATGCAGCTGGAAATTGAAGAGACTGCTTTGAAAAAAGAGGAAGACCGTTTGAGCAGAGACCGTTTGGAAACTTTGCAGAAAGAGCTGGCTGAATTGCGGGACGAATTTAAAAACCAGATGGCGCAATGGGAAAATGAGAAATCCAGTGTAGATGCATTGTCGAAACTGCGGGAACAGATTGAGGATGTGAATAACCGGATTCAGGTAGCAGAACGGGAATATGATCTGGAAACCGTTGCCAAGTTAAAGTACGGAGAACTGCCGGGATTGATGAAACAACTGGAACAGGAAGAGGAAAATATAAAAAGCAGGGAACTCACCCTGGTTCACGAGGCGGTTACCGAAGAGGAAATTGCAAAAATCATTTCCCGGTGGACCGGAATTCCGGTGGCAAAGCTGACGGAATCAGAACGGAATAAAACCCTTCATTTGGATGATGAACTTCACAAGCGGGTAATTGGACAGGAAGAAGCGGTTACGAAGGTGACGGAAGCCATTATCCGTTCCAAAGCCGGCATTAAGGATCCGTCCAAACCTATCGGTTCTTTTCTGTTTCTGGGACCTACCGGTGTGGGTAAAACAGAACTGGCCAAGTCTCTGGCAGAAAATCTGTTTGACAATGAAGCCAATATGATCAGAATCGATATGAGTGAATATATGGAAAAACATTCGGTTTCCCGCCTGGTAGGAGCGCCTCCGGGATATGTGGGATATGATGAGGGCGGACAGCTGACGGAGGCAGTCAGACGCCAGCCGTACAGTGTGGTTTTGTTTGATGAAATTGAAAAAGCCCATCCTGATGTATTTAATATTTTATTACAGGTATTGGATGACGGCCGGATTACCGATTCTCAGGGCAGAACGGTGGATTTTAAAAATACGATCCTGATCATGACTTCCAATATCGGTTCTTCTTATCTGCTGGAGGGCATTAATGAAACCGGAGAAATTACGGAAGAAGCCGGAACACAGGTGGAATATGAATTAAAGAATCATTTCCGGCCGGAATTTATCAACCGTCTGGATGAGATCATAATGTTTAAGCCGCTTACCAGAGATAACATCAGCGGAATCATAGATATTCTGATGGATAACCTGAATGACAGAGTGGCGGATAAAGATATAAGCATCACACTGACAGAGACAGCAAAGGATTATATTACCCGGCACGGATACGCTCCCGTATATGGTGCCCGTCCGTTAAAACGGTATTTACAGAAGAATGTGGAAACCATGGCAGCAAAACTGATTTTAAGTGATGGTCTGGAGACCGGAAACCGGATCGTTATAGATGTGGAAAATGATAAGTTGAAAACAAGAATAGAATAATCTGATATCCTGCATAAAATTTTACAGACCGGGCATCATAGCAATATAATTTTATGGTGAAAGCGAGTGAAAGAATATGCAGGATATTTTCCATATCATATTATTATCCAGTGGTTCGGTGGTAGCTTTATTTATATTAACAAAATTAATGGGATATCGCCAGATGTCGGAATTAAGTATGTTTGATTATATAAACGGCATTACCATAGGTTCCATTGCCGCTGAAATGGCAACCGCTTTGGAGGACGGAGTCACGAAAACACTGACTGCGATGATTGTTTACGCGTTTTTTTCCATTGCACTGTCTTACATCAGCATGAAGTCCATGAAAGGAAGAAGGATTATTGCCGGAAGACCGATCATTCTTCTGAATGACGGAGTGATCTACGAAAAAAATTTAAAAAAGGCCAAAATCGATCTCTCGGAACTGTTGGTGCAGTGCAGGGTAAACGGTTACTTTGATATATCAAAGATACAGACTGCCATTCTGGAAGATAATGGCAAGATAAGCTTTCTTCCGAAATCGGAAGAAAGACCTATCACGCCAAATGATATGGGGTTAAAGCCAAAGAGTGATCATATGGTAGCAAATCTGATCATAGACGGTAAACTGATGAAAAATAACCTGAAACATTCCGGAAAGGATACGATCTGGCTCAATAAACAGCTTGCAGCATTTGGAGTAACCGATATGAAAGAGGTTTTACTGGCAACCTGTGATCTGGAAAACAATGTTACCGTTTATCGTAAAAATGAGATGGAACATAAGGGTGAAAGCGATGTTCTGGATTAACGGTTAATAATTTCGGAAATAATTTCTTCGGCAGCTCCGTCTCTTATACATTTCGTCGGACATTAAGATACTGACCACATCTTTCAGCCATGCTTTGTCGGTGCATTTTTTTGCATAGGAACAGCTGCAGTTCGCAACGGCGCATACGTCATTGCAAAGTTTCATGAACATGATCTTATCCGGATATTCATCATACATCATGCTGCCCTCGTAATCCAGTTTATCACATTCATCATCTATAATTGCTTTTAAATCAGAAATTTCCCGGGGATACAGTTTGCTTAAATATTCTATATCCCGGTTATTTTCGTAGTTACATTCGGAAAGATTGTAGACCGGATATTTTTGGGAATATAAAGGAAGATTATAGTTCATACTGCCTCCAGTTTCTTTTTTCTATATTATATTCAGATTTCCACATTTTGCTTGCATTAATAATGGGGATATGGTACAATAACAAGCAATTGAGTAAATCTGATACGATGCCAAAGGAGGTGTAGGGATGCTTAAGACTATATTAACTGTTATATTTTTGATTATATGTATTGTATTGACGATAATTGTTCTTATGCAGGAAGGTAAATCTGCAGGACTGGGAACGATAAGCGGCGCTGCTGAAACATATTGGGGAAAAAACAAGGGCCGTTCCATGGAAGGAGCGCTTGAAAAAGCAACAAAGATTCTTGCAGTTCTTTTTATCGTACTTGCGGTATTGCTGAATTCCAAATTTATATAATTGGATGATAAGAATCATATTTTAACCGTATCACTCGTTGCAAAACATATAGTGATGCGGTTTTTTTATAATTTTGCTATAAAGATTTCCGAAAAAACATGATTTAATCGGCAGGTAGTGTGTAACTGTGGAAAAAAGGCCGGCAGTGTTGGGATGTTATTCCGCTTATTGTTCATACCGTTTTTTTACTCATTAAAAATGAAAACAGGAAAGGAATTAAATATATATGGAGAAAGAATTATTAAATCAAAGAAAACAGATTATCCTGGATATTATAAATGATGATAATTATATTCCGATGAAGATCAAGGAACTGGCGATTGTGTTAAATGTTCCGAAGGAAGACCGGGAGGATTTGGAAGAAGTCTTAAAGGAACTGCTGGCGGAAGGAAGGATCAGTGTATCCAAAAAAGGAAAGTACGGAAAACCCAGCGGAAATATTTTAGTCGGCACATATGAGGGCAATGCCAAAGGATTTGGCTTTGTGACCGTGGAGGGGGAAACCGAAGATATTTTTATACCGGAGAGCGCTTCTAATGGTGCCTTAAATGAAGATCTTGTACAGGTGGTATTGCGTTCCGGCAAAGGAGGAAAACGCCGGGAGGGTGAGATAATCAAAATTCTGGAACATGGTGTGACGGAACTTGTTGGAACCTATCAGAAGAATCAGAATTTTGGCTTTGTGGTACCGGATAATAATAAAATTTCACGAGACATTTTTATTCCGATGGAAAAATCAAAAGGTGCCGTGACCGGTCATAAGGTTGTGGTGAAAATATCCGGTTATGGAGATAAGAATAAAAAACCGGAAGGTGTGGTAAAAGAAATCATCGGTCATATCAATGATCCGGGAACCGACATTTTATCCGTTGTAAAAAGCCTGAATATTCCAATGGAATTTCCGGATGAGGTTATGAAGCAGGCAGAGCAGATTCCCACGGAAGTGGATCCTAAAGATATAGCCGGAAGAATGGATATCCGGGACTGGCAGACGGTGACTATTGACGGTGAAGATGCCAAAGACCTGGATGATGCCATAACCGTTCAGAAGAAAGAAAATAAATATATACTTGGAGTGCATATCGCAGATGTGGCAAATTATGTTCAGGAACATACGCCGTTGGATAAAGAAGCATTAAAAAGGGGAACCAGTGTTTATCTGGTGGACCGGGTAATTCCGATGCTTCCCCATAAACTTTCCAATGGCATTTGTTCCCTGAATGCAGGAGCAGACCGTCTGGCGCTGAGCTGTATTATGGAGATTGACGAAAAAGGAAATGTGACAGGACATAAGATTGCGGAAACCGTTTTGAGGGTAGACCGGCGCATGGATTATACAACCGTGAAAAAGATACTGGAAGACAATGATGAAGAAGCGATCCAGGAGTATAAAGAGCTGGTACCCATGTTCCGTCTGATGGAGGAACTGGCAGGAATATTAAGGGAAAAGAGGCATAAACGGGGTTCGATCGATTTTGATTTTCCGGAAAGCAAGATATTGCTGGATAAAAAAGGTCATCCGGTAGAAATAAAACCATATGAAAGAAATACGGCTACCAAAATTATTGAAGATTTTATGCTGATAGCCAATGAAACCATAGCCGAGGATTATTTCTGGCAGGAACTGCCATTTGTTTTTCGTACCCATGATAATCCGGATTCGGAAAAAATGTTGAAACTGGGTCTGTTTATCAATAATTTTGGATATGCCATTAAGACTACGCAGGAGGAAATCCATCCGAAGGAACTCCAGAAATTACTGGAGCGGATAGATGGAACAGATGAGGAAACATTGATCAGCAGACTGACGCTGCGTTCCATGAAACAGGCGAAGTATACCACTAACTGTTCCGGACATTTCGGACTGGCAACAAAGTATTACTGTCATTTTACATCACCGATCCGAAGATATCCGGATTTGCAGATCCACCGGATTATTAAGGAAAATCTTCGGAGCGGACTAAATGAAAAGCGTGTCCGGCATTATGAGTCCATTTTGCCGGGGGTAGCGGAGCAGTCCAGTATAACGGAACGGCGGGCAGATGAAGCAGAGCGGGATACGGATAAGTTGAAAAAAGTGGAATATATGGAACGGCATATCGGAGAAGAATTTACCGGTGTCATTTCCGGTATTACAAACTGGGGAATGTATGTGGAACTGCCCAATACGATAGAAGGTATGATACGGATCACGGAAATCCGTGATGACTATTATTATTATGATGAAGAAAAGTATGAACTGGTGGGGGAAACCACAAAACGCAGGTTTAAACTGGGACAGGAAGTAAAGATTCAGGTAGCGGCAACTGACAAAATGCTGAGACAGATTGATTTCAGCCTGGCAGAAGAGGAATCTGAGGATGAGATTGAATAAAATATAATGTCAGGAGGCAGTATATAACAATGAGTAAAGAATCCATAAAATTAATCGCAAACAATAAAAAAGCATACCACGACTATTTTATTGAGGATAAATATGAAGCGGGAATCTGTCTGCACGGAACGGAGGTAAAATCTCTGAGAATGGGAAGATGTAGCATCAAAGAGTCTTTTATCCGCGTGGAAAACGGTGAAGTGTTTATCTATAATATGCATATCAGTCCTTATGAGAAAGGAAATATTTTTAATAAAGATCCTTTGAGAATAAAGAAGCTGATGCTGCATAAATATGAAATCAATAAATTATCCGGTAAAATGACGGAAAAGGGATATACGCTGGTACCGACACAGGTTTATTTTAAGGGCGGACTGGTAAAAGTGGAAGTTGGTCTTGCCAAAGGCAAAAAGCTATATGACAAGAGACAGGATATTGCAAAACGGGATCAGCGCAGAGAGGCGGAAAAAGAATTTAAGGTTCGGAATCTGGGATAGGAGTGATTTTTTGGCATTTAACAGGGAAAAGATTTATGATCAGTCATTGCTGGATAAAGTTTACGGGCTGGTGCTGGCTGGAGGAGGAGGAAAAGGAGCCTATCAGGCAGGGGCATTTAAAGCACTTTGGGAATGCGGACTGTCTGATCGGATTCTGGGAATAGCCGGAAGCAGCGTGGGAGCGTTAAATATGTGTCTTTTTTCATTGGAGGATATAGAGTTGACCGAAGAGATATGGAAACAGATCCACCCCGATCAATTTATCCGGCCGGATGTGAAATATCTGGATTTTAAAGAGGGGATATTCGGAAGAGAGGGTTTACTGGCACTGATGGACCGGTACATTGATTACGGGCAGGTTTCCGGGTCGGATATGGCTCTGTATGCAACGGTTTCCAGATATGATGAAAGGGGAGCGGGGATTCCGTCAGCCGAATATTTCCGGTTAAACGGAATGGATAAAAAGATGATGCAGGACACTTTACTGGCTTCATCAGCCCTGCCGGCCATTTATGCGCCTGTTAAGATCGGGAAGTATTTATACCGGGATGGAGGAATTACGGATAATCTTCCCATAGAACCGTTGTATCGGAAGGGAATACGTAATTTTATCGTTATACCGCTATCGCCTGCAACGGAGATTCCCTATGATGCATATCCGAATGCGGATTTTCTTGTAATAAGACCCGGCCGGAGTCTGGGAGATGATCTTACAGGCACTCTTGATTTTACCGGGGAAGGAGCGAAACTTCGAATGAAGCTGGGGTATGGAGATGCGGTGCGGACTTTGACCAATCTTCATTCACCGGAAAGCAGACAGCCGGGATTTGAAGAGCAAATGTCTGCACCGGAAGATGAGGATTTTCGTAAGATGATTTTGGAACATGGTGCAAAACAGGTTGAAAAACTGATCAATAAGGATTTAAAAAAATTAAAAACATATTTGGAAACTGTTACAGGTGCTTGACATTTTGCGAAAAAAGATTTATGATATACTTCCATTACAGATATTCTGTGTTGTTACAGAGTGTATCAGACTGTAATGGTATCGTTTGAAAATCAGTATCCGTATTTCGGGGTTGTACTGGTTTCGACGGGGTTTTAGAAATTAGAGAAGCTACCCGTGGACTAGGACCACGATAAAACCTGGAAAATTAAAATTAAACGCAAACGATAACGTAGCGTACGCTGCCTAGTGGCAGCTGTCGACCTTAAGCATCCCGCTGCTTAAGACTCGGCATCGACTTTGCGGGGCACTTTCTTTCCAAAGCTTTGAGGTAAGAAAAGATTTATGAAGCTACCAAGGTATTAAGCCCGTCAGCAGGCATAAGACCGAGGGAATGTTTAATATGCTGACTGTGGTGGGAGAAACTTTAATGGAAGAGGCTTCGGACACGGGTTCGATTCCCGTCAGCTCCATAGTGGGAAAGCTTTGAAAACAGTGTGTTTTAGAGCTTTCCTCCAGTGAGAAAATAAACAAACGACCGTTTTAGACCGACAGATATCGTTTGAAATCAAAATGATTGGGGTCAAAATCGGGGTCAGACTTATAGTACCATGTGGGCAGAGCCGGATTTTCTGGTTCTGTCCTTTTTTTATAATACAGAGGTTTTTTGTTATGAATCTCATAGGGATCCCGCTGTTTTCCGTATTGCTAATTTTATGTGCAGGAATGCCGATATATAAGAGACAAAAAAATTAAGGAGGATTTATATGAATATTACCATGAATCTTGATAATTATCAGATGTCATCTCTCGGGATCGGGCGTTTTACAGCAGGGGAAGATAGAACTATGCCGGTATATTCTGCCTCTGACAGAGATGAGGCAATCATTTCTAAAGAGGGACGGAGAGAAATGGAATACCATCTGAATGCTATGACAAAAGAAGATTTCGCAGATATGTTCAGACAGTGGAAAAATGAGAATCAGATGAAATTAGAGGTTGATTCATTTGCTGCTTACAAGAAGGTGGATCCGGATGGCTCCATAGCAACTAAAGTTTATTTTGAATCATATATTGGACAGTTGGAGGAAAACAGAAAAACAATTGAAGCTTATTATGCAGATGCTTATCAGGAAGCGGTGTCCAGTCCGTTGGGGAACGCACTGTCTTACATTGCGGGCCGGTATCTGTGTTCCTGGTCCGACTATTTTAACGGCAATATGCCGGTAGATGAGCGTAAATGGTCTTATATCCAGCTGGAATCAATGATTAACGGCACAGGAGTAGCGCTTAATGATCCTTATGCCCTGGCAGCTTCAGGGGGGCCGAAAACCGTAGAAGAAATGGACAAGATCGCACGGCAGGCCGTAAAGGAAAAACTGGATGCACTTATTAGTGAAGGCAAAGCTTGCTAAAATTTATATAGAATTAGACAGGAGATGGGAACATGGAAAAATGGTTATACGTAATGACAATAAAAAAGGGGAAAACTTATAATAAAGTTACAAAAGCGGTAATTACAAGACATGTGGAAAATTTAAAAAAATTAGATGCTGATGGGAAAATAGAACTTTGCGGTCCATTCAAAGGCTGTCCGGGCGTTGCGGGTATGGTCATATTTAAAACGCAAAGCTATGAGGAGGCAGAAGATTTGTGCAAATTGGAACCGCTGGTCATGGAGGGATATGCAACCTATACGCTTGCTGCTCTGCAGGTGGCAGATAAAGACAATAATTATTTACTATAACAAAATAAAAATCGTATAATCTATTATCCGGGAAATGAAACATAAAAAGGGTATTACTAAGCAAAATTATCATTTGCATTTAGTAATACCCTTTTTGTGGTTTGACTGAAATAAAAGAAATGCATCTGATGAGAGTCGAACTCACCCACTTGGCTCCGGAGGCCAATGCTCTATCCACTGAGCTACAGATGCATAACAACTATATTTTATACTATAATTGAAAAAAAATCAAGCAAAATTTTTTTATAATTCAATGAATATTGGTTGCATTTTCGGTTGTGATTTGATAGAATGAAACGTGTCATATTTTGTAGATTGAAAGAAGTTTATATTTGAAAGGCTTGGTGGATGAAATGGGCCAGAATAAAGATGGGAAAAAAGTTGATCATATAGCAGATGATGCCATGGAAGAAATGGATGAAGCGGATAAAATTTTAAAGGAACTGGATGAGATAGAAAAGAAAAAAGAGAAAGATATTTCATTGAAGGTACGGAGTTTGATCAAGAGTGATAAAGAAGCGATTCAGGATCATATTGCAAGAACAGGACAGATGCTTCCGGAAGTATCTGAAGATGAAAATGATACGATTGAAACGGATTCCGGGCTGGAACTGGATGTATTTATTGAATCAGAACCAGAAGAGGAAAAGAAACAGAGTACAAAATCAGGAAAGAAAGAACGGAGATTTACCCGGAATAAAAAACAGAAGAGACAAAATAATAGTCTGTCTTCAAATGAGGACCGTAAGACGGAACCTGAAAATGACAAAATCGAAGATGAAGCAGACAGAGAAGATTTTTTAGGTTCTCTTGATAAACGTACAGAGCATATTGTAAATGAGAGGATCAGAAAACAACAGCCAAACCGTTTAAAACCAAAAGAAAATTCATTACAGTCCGATATAGGGTTTATTTCTGTCATAAGGAATATGGCTATGGCAGAGATCAAGAATATGGTTGTTTTTATTTCTATCATTGCATTAACGATAATTTTATTTGCGGCCATGATCCTGGATAAAAATCATTCGTCAGACGAACAAAATCAGGGTGCATTTCTGGAGATGGATACGGCAGGTATAATTTCTTTATTTGATGATTATTATACAGCGCTGTCAAATAATGATATCACGAAAGCAAAGGAATATCTGGAGGAATCATCAGAATTATCGGATGATATACTCTTGGAAAAGGTGAAAGAGACACAATTATATAAGGAACAGATCAGTGATTCTTTTAAAATAGTTCACTGCTACCTTCAGAATGGGCTCAAAGAAAATGAATATATTGCATATTTTAAATTTGAATTGAAATTTAAAGAAGTAGAGACACCGGCAGTTGGCATATTTTCCAGTTATATAGTGAACCATTCCGGGGATAAAGAAAAGCAGGATTTTAAAATATGTAATGTAGACAAAATGTCTGACCGGTATAAGCATATGGCGAGAATGAGTAATTGCAGTAATGTGACCGCAGTATTTAAAGAGACGGATAAAGAATTACTGGATGCATGTGAGAAGGATGCAGCATTAAAAAAAGTAGTAGATGTGCTTCGAACAGCAGGAAAAAATGAATCTGAAACCACATCTGCGGAAACCGGCAGTTCTGACGACAATACAATAAATGTAACGGAGCCGGGAGAAATGACTTCGGCAGTCCAGGATACAACTGCAGCGGCAGAATAAAATTCGTTAATTTTTTACATTTTTTTGTTGACGAAATCAGAACAACGTATTATAATATGATTCGAGAATGATACCAAAGGCGGTTACAAGGCTCATTTTGTTTTTGCGCCTTTTGGTATCTTTTTGTGTTATGTGTATTAATTATGTGAAGGAGGAACACGAATATGTCATATGTTGACGAGGTAATTGAGCAGGTAATCAAACAGAATCCTGCAGAACCTGAATTTCATCAGGCAGTAAAAGAGGTATTGGAATCATTAAGAGTTGTTGTTGAGGCAAATGAAGAAAAGTTTAGAAAGGATGCCTTATTAGAACGTCTGGTTAATCCGGAAAGACAGTTTAAATTCAGAGTGCCTTGGGTAGATGATAAGGGACAGGTTCAGGTAAATACCGGCTATCGTGTACAGTTTAACAGTGCGATCGGACCATACAAGGGCGGTTTGCGTTTACATCCGTCTGTTAATTTAGGAATCATTAAATTTTTAGGATTTGAACAGATATTCAAGAATTCCCTGACCGGTCTTCCGATTGGCGGAGGTAAAGGAGGTTCTGATTTTGATCCTAAGGGTAAATCGGATAGAGAAGTAATGGCGTTCTGCCAGAGTTTTATGACAGAACTTTGCAAATATATCGGAGCGGATACTGATGTGCCTGCCGGCGATATCGGTACAGGGGCAAGAGAAATCGGCTTTATGTTTGGTCAGTATAAAAGAATCAGAGGTGTGTATGAAGGCGTATTGACCGGCAAAGGTTTATCTTACGGCGGTTCTCTGGCCAGAACAGAAGCTACCGGATACGGTTTATTATACATAACGGAAGAAATGCTCAAGTGCAACGGACAGGATATTGCAGGCAAAACGGTTGCAGTTTCCGGATCCGGTAATGTTGCGATTTATGCGACACAGAAAGCCCAGCAGCTTGGTGCAAAGGTTGTGACTGTTTCAGATTCTACCGGCTGGGTATATGATCCGGATGGCATTGATGTTGCCGCATTAAAAGAAATCAAAGAAGTAAACCGTGCAAGACTGACAGAATATAAGAAATACAGACCGAATTCCGAATATCATGAAGGCAAAGGCGTATGGTCTGCAAAAGTTGATATCGCACTGCCGTGTGCAACTCAGAATGAGTTAGATATAGAAGACGCCAAGACATTGGTAGCAAACGGTGTGCTTGCTGTATGTGAAGGCGCTAATATGCCTACAACACTGGAAGCAACCGAATATTTACAGAAGAATGGTGTATACTTTGTTCCGGGTAAGGCAGCAAATGCAGGCGGTGTTGCTACATCGGCGCTTGAGATGTCGCAGAACAGTGAGAGACTGAGCTGGTCGTTTGAAGAAGTAGATTCCAAACTAAAAGGTATAATGGTTAATATCTTCCATAATCTTGATTCAGCAGCTAAAAAATATGGTTTTGATGGAAACTATGTGGTAGGTGCTAATATAGCAGGATTTGAAAAGGTTGTTGATGCAATGAACGCTCAGGGAATTGTTTAATTTCGTAGGATCAGAGCGTTGTAAACCCTCAGAACAGTGATGTTCTGGGGGCTTTTATAATTGTAGAAATTTTTGTTTCAAAGTCCGGGCGGTGACAGAGGCCGTATCTTTTAAATACCTACGGACCAATATATGCATTAAAGAAAGGGTGACAGACATAGCATAAGTACTCTATGACTGTCACCCTTTGATCATATTAAAAGATAAGATAACCATAAGGCCGGTAGAACACCGGTTTTATGAAAATTCGTCGATCAGATGCTGAATATCGTCAAGACATACACCGCATACGGTTCCTGCGCCGGTAAGTTCCTGCACTTCTTCCAGCGTTTTGGCGCCATTTTCAACAGCTTCCTTAATCATACCGTTTGTAATGTTTAAACAGGTACAAACAACTTTATCTGGATCCATATGAATACCTCCTTTTGGTATTATTATGCGCAGATAAAATCCGGTTATACAGTTAATTTCCGCCGTGAACCGGACAGAAATGATTAATCAGGTTGCCAGGTACGCAATATGGTGTATCATAGGTATATCCGTTACTTCCGGCAGGATGGACGCGATAAATTTTATCCACTTTTGCCTCGGCAGGGCAATGGTCGGTTGCGATTAATCCGGAAGCGGCACACAACGTATATTTTTGATGAATATCACAGGTGTCTGTCGGTACGGTGCCCTTTGCAAAATATTCCATGGTAACCTTGCTGCCTTCCTGATCGTTGTTACAGATTCCTTCTACGGCAAGTTTACCCGACTTGGAGCAGACTTGTGCGGTAATAATGGACTCCGGAGCCGGAAAACCGATATCTTCGGTATAACCTTTTGTTTCGTTTATTCTGGTCATGATCTTGCTCCACATGGTTTCGTGATAAGAACCATGGGCGATTGGAGCATTCTCATCAAATCCGGTCCAGACGGTAGCAGTCAGGTACGGAGTATAACCGGAAAACCATAAGTCATTATCATTTGTCGTGGTTCCGGTCTTGCCGGCAACTGTCATACCCGGTACCCGGCAGGCCGTACCGGTTCCGCCGGTGATTACATCTTCCATGGCACTGGTCAGCAGCCAAGCGGTAGATTCTTTCAGTACCCTGTGGGTAGACGAAGTGGTATTATCCAGAAGTACTTTTCCGTTATGATCTAATACTTTGGTATATAATACCGGTTCTGTATAGACGCCTCCGTTTGCAATGGAAGCATAGGCAGAACATAATTCAAGGTTGGTAACGCCATAAGTGATTCCGCCGAGGGCAAGTGCCTGTCCGATATCGCTTACAACGCTTCCGTTATTCAGGGTTTTTTTCGAAACCAGCGTGGTAAATCCGAATTCCTGTAAATAATCAAATCCCAGTTGGGGAGAGATTGCGGTAATCAGTTTACTTGTAACGACGTTCATGGAATCCCTGATACCCATACGCATGGTAGATAATCCTTTGTAAGAATTGCCCCACCAGTTGCTTACGGGACGTCCGTTAATATCATTAAAAGGAGAATCGTCAATAATGGAAGCCAGTGTATATCCTGCCGTATCAATGGCAGGTGCGTAAGCAGCCAGAACTTTGAAACAGGAGCCAGGCTGTCTTGGCGTATCTGTTGCACGATTCAGTGTCAGACTACGGGTTTTATCTCCACGTCCGCCTACAATGGCTTTAACATATCCGGTCTTCTGGTCCATAACCGTAAATGATGTCTGGGGCTGAAGGGTATAGATCAGGTTTTCAGCCAGCGGAGTTTCACCTTCATGAAGATATTCCGCCTTAAATGCGGCAATGCATGCATCGGCTTCTTCTGTGGATGAAAAGATCAGTTTGAATTTTGGATTATTTAATATAACCCTGTGATAATAATCCAAATCTACTTTGGAATAATTCTGAACAGTGCCGTCTGCCAGTTCCACTGACCAGGCCCAGTCAACGGAATATTTTGTCGTGACCGGATAATTAGCCGGATTATTGACTTCTTCATCGCAGATGGACTGGATAGCGGCATCCTGCGTGGTATAAATGCTTAATCCACCGCTATATAGCAAATTATGAGCCTGGGTTCGGGAATATCCTTTTTGCTCCTGAAGGTCAGTCATTACATCTTCGATCAAAGCATCCACGAAATAAGAATAAGGTGAAGTTGTTGAAGTCTGAATATTGACAGACTGTATCCTGGAATATACATCATCATTCATTGCCTCGTCAAATTCAGCCTGGGTAATATGTTCGTTTTTAAGCATGTTTTTAAGTACTTTTTCCCGCCGTTTGGCATTTTCCTCCGGGTCTGTCACCGGATTGAATGCAGACGGATTCTGAGTGATCGCTGCGATAACTGCAGATTCGGAAATATTTAAATCTTTGGCATCTTTATTGAAGTACCGTTTGGAAGCGGCCTGTACGCCCAGACAGTTGGAACCGAGATTGATGGTATTCAGATAACTCTGAAGAATATAGGTTTTTGGCATGGTTTTTTCCAGCTGCAGTGCCAGATACTGTTCCTGGAATTTTCTTTTAAATAACGCACCAAGGTTTGATTCGGCCCCACCGTTTTCAAATACGTTGTTTTTTAATAACTGCTGGGTGATGGTACTGGCACCTTCCGAAAATCTCCGGGTGGTAATGGCAACCACGCCGGCTCGAATGATACCCTTTACATCAATACCATTGTGTTCTAGAAAACGTTCATCCTCAATATCTATAAATGCATACTGCAGACATTCGGGGATTTCGTCAATCGTAACTTCCTGGCGGTTGGAACCGGATTTAATGAGCTTGCTGGTCACATTTCCGTCGGAATCATAAACCGTGGTGGAATATCCGGTTGGAGCAACATTTAATGATTCGATATCCGGGGCGTTCTCAATAATTCCTTTAATCATTCCAAATCCGGTAAAACCGATGACAACGATTACCAAAACCACAAGATACAAGGAAAATTTAAAGGTATTTACCAGTATTTTCGTACCCAGTTTTTTGGATTTTGAAGCATAGGCTTTCCGTTTTTCAACGGTTTTATTATATCCAAAATTCATATTAAAACCTCTTTCTTTCTGCATTGTAAAAACATATTCCTAATTATACCAAATATGAGAAATGATATAAAGTTAAATATTTGTTACAAGAATGTGAAACTGCTTGATTTAAAGGCACTTTGAGACGGCATGGCCGCCATTCTATTAATAGGTTTGACAGATTTTCTATTCTTAATCAAAGAAAAAGTAATGTTGAAAAAAAAGCAGATTGCCTGTATGATAGGTATATTCAGACAACAGGAACTATAAGAAACAACAGGAGTTAAAACAAATATGACAAAGGAATATGAATCAGAAAAAATCATAATTGAACCGGGGATTGGGGAATATACGGAAAAAAAATCAAGATTTATAGCAGAAGCCCGGTATGTTCAAACGGAAGAAGAGGCCGCAGCGTTTGTTAGTGAAATAAAGAAAAAATACTGGGATGCACGACACAACTGTATGGCGTTCGTATTGGGGGCAAAACGGGATACCATGCGGTTCAGTGATGACGGAGAACCCTCGGGAACTGCAGGAAAACCGATTCTGGATGTGATCCTCGGCAATCAGATAACAAATGCCGCCATAGTGGTGACACGGTATTTCGGCGGCGTTCTTCTCGGCACCGGCGGACTGGTCAGGGCTTATCAGAAAGCAGCGCAGGAAGCGCTGGAAAACAGTACGGTTGCAGAAAAGTTTTCCGGTATTCAATGCCGGATCGTAACGGACTATAACGGACTTGGCAAAATACAGTTTCTGGCAGGGCAGGAGGGTATTCCGCTGCTGGATATCAGATATTCGGATACAGTAGAAATTGATATGGTATGTGAAGCTGCCCGGTTTGATGTGTTTAAAAAAAGGGTGACGGATATAACGGCAGCAAAAGCGCGTTTCGGGAATGAAGAACCGGTTGGTTTTTACAGGAGCAGGGATGAGATTATGATCATATAATGATTTACCCTGATAAAAGAAGACAGCAGAAAGATTTCTGCTGTCTTCTTTGTTTATTTCTTAAAAGATGCACGTTTCCGCAGGGTTGGATCAAGAATTTTTTTGCGGATCCGCAGATTGACCGGAGTAACCTCCAAAAGTTCGTCAGTGTCAATAAATTCCAGACACTGTTCCAGACTTAATTCCCGTTTCGGAGATAATTTTAGAGCATCATCGGAACCGGATGCACGGGTATTGGTCAGCTGTTTTTTCTTGCAGACATTTACTTCGATATCCTCCGCTTTTCCGGTCTGTCCGATCACCATGCCCGAATAAACTTTTTCGCCCGGTCCGATGAACAGTGTTCCGCGTTCCTGGGCATTAAACAATCCGTAGGTAATGGATTCTCCTGCTTCGAATGCGATCAGGGAACCCTGTTTTCTGTACTGGATATCGCCTTTGTATGGTCCGTAGCCGTTAAAGATGGTATTGATGATACCGTTTCCTTTGGTGTCGGTCATAAATTCCCCGCGGTATCCGATGAGTCCCCGGGCAGGTATGGAAAATTCCAGCCGGGTGTAACCGCCGTTTGCCATAGACATGGAAAGCAGTTCGCCTTTACGTTCGCTGAGCTTCTGGATTACGGTACCGGAAAAATCTTCCGGAACATCGATATAAGCCAGTTCCATCGGCTCCAGTTTTTTTCCGTTTTCATCGGTTTTATAAAGCACTTCGGCTTTACTGACTGCAAATTCATATCCTTCCCGCCTCATATTTTCGATCAATACGGATAAATGCAGCTCGCCCCGTCCTGAAACTTTAAAACTTTCGGTTGTATCCGTTTCCTCCACCCGCAGGGAAACGTCAGTGTTCAGTTCGCGGAACAGACGGTCACGCAGATGTCTGGAAGTAACAAATTTTCCTTCCAGCCCTGCCAGCGGACTGTCATTTACCATAAAATGCATGGAAATGGTAGGTTCTGATATTTTCTGAAACGGAATGGCTGACGGTTGTTCCGGAGAACAGATGGTATCGCCGATATGAATGTCCGAAATACCGGATATGGCAACAATGGAACCGATACCAGCCTCGGAAACCTCTACCTTATTTAATCCGTCAAATTCGTAAAGTTTGCTGATTTTTACCCGTTTTTTAAAATCAGGGTCGTGATGGTTTACCAGAACCACATCCTGATTGACTTTCAGTTTTCCGTTATCTACCTTACCAACGCCGATTCTGCCCACGTATTCATTATAATCAATGGTACTGATCAGAACCTGGGTATCCGCATCTGGATCGCCTTCTGGAGCCGGAATATATTTGACGATGGTATCAAACAGCGGCATCATATTTTTCGGAGTATCAGTTAGCTCTAAAATAGCATGCCCGGCTTTGGCGGAAGCGTATATGAACGGACAGTCCAACTGTTCATCGGAAGCATCCAGATCCATAAATAATTCCAGAACTTCATCAATGACTTCGTTGGGACGGGCTTCCGGCCGGTCGATCTTATTGATACAGACAATGACCGGGAGGTCTAATTCCAATGCTTTTTTAAGTACGAACTTTGTCTGCGGCATGGCTCCTTCAAATGCATCGACTACCAGAACAACGCCGTTTACCATTTTTAAGACACGTTCGACTTCTCCGCCGAAGTCCGCATGTCCCGGAGTATCTATTATATTGATTTTTATACCGTTATAAAAGACGGCTGTATTTTTGGATAAAATGGTAATTCCGCGTTCCCGTTCGATATCATTGGAATCCATGACACGTTCGGCAACCTCCTGATTTTCCCGGAATGTACCGCTTTGTTTCAATAATTCATCTACCAGTGTTGTTTTACCATGGTCAACATGGGCGATGATCGCTATATTACGTACGTCTTCTCTTTTAATCTGCATTTCGGAGATCCTTCTTTCTATATAAGTAAGTTCACAATACCGCTAACAGTTTATCATAATTCTTAAAAAATTCAACCCAATTGCGTGAAAACTGTCATTTTGCTATATAAAATGCAGAAGAATGGCAGATATATGTGAAAATTAATAAGAAAAACTGTCAGTTTATGTCGAACGAAAGATGCCTCAATTTTGTACAAAGGAATAGAAAAATTTTAAAATATAAGTTAAAATAAAAAAGGTACAAAAGAAATATAAAATATGGATGTGGAAAAAAGAGGTGATCGGGTCGGCATGATAGTAAACAACGAAAAGATTTACGAGTTGACTTATGAAATGCGAAATAATCTGAACTCTTTGCAGGGACTTATTGATAAGTTAAGTGAAAAAGAGACGGAAAAATCAGAAAAAGATGAATGCATTGAGGCGATGAAAGATTTCGTAAAAATACTTTTGACAAAAACAGACGCTATTACGCAGTGTTGCAGTAATAACAGAGATACGATTGATAGCTATACAAGAATCAGGCCCCAGACAAACTTCAGGATGGCAAATACGAAAGCTTTGATTGTTGATGATAATGAAATAAATAATTACGTTGTAGCCCAGACTTTGAATAAGTTTGATATCAAAACGGACATTGCACTGAACGGTGAACGGGCAGTGGAATTGTTTGAAAAAAATGACTATGACATTATTTTTATGGATTATCTGATGCCGCCGGGGATGAATGGAGTAGAGACTGTCGCAAAAATCCGTTCCATGGGAGAACGGGGAGAACAGCAGCTGATCATTGGTTTAACAGCTCATACCGTAAATGAATTTAAAGAAGGGTTAAATCGCTATGGTGTAGAATTAATTATTTTTAAACCAATCGCTATTCCGCAGATCAGAGTCATTTTACAGCAGGAATTACCGCATAAGATAAGACAAGAGGAAAGACATAGCAACATAATGTAGAAATTCATTCATGATTGATAAATAGGTAATAAGGAAAATAAATAAGAGCTTTCTGCCGGTTCGGCGGAAAGCTCTTAAAAATAAGCTGGAAAAGGGACTTGAACCCTCGACTTACTGATTACGAATCAGTTACTCTGCCAACTGAGTTATTCCAGCGCACGCAATATATTATATAAAATAAATTAAAAAAAATCAAGAAAAAAATAAAAAAATTAAAAAACGGTTGCAATTTCAAAATTCTGTGGTATATTAATACATACATAAAAGACAGTTGTTCGTCACAGACGGACAACCGGAAATAAACGTAAAGCCCGTGATTCTTTTTCCAAATGCATAAGAGAAAGTATGTTTTGGGTACAGGTTTACGAACAAACATTATATGAGGTGAATAAAATGAGTCAGAAATTAAAAGTCGGAATTTTAGGTGCAACAGGAATGGTAGGCCAGCGTTTTATCTCGCTGCTGGAAGATCATCCGTGGTTTGAAGTAGTAACAGTAGCAGCAAGTCCGCGTTCCGCAGGAAAAACATATGAAGAGGCAGTGGGAGGACGCTGGAAGATGACAACTCCTATGCCGGAAGGCGTTAAGAAATTGGAAGTTCTTAACGTAAATGAAGTTGAAAAAGTGGCAGCTACCGTGGATTTTGTATTCAGTGCGGTGGATATGACAAAGGAAGAGATCAAGGCCATCGAAGAGGCTTATGCCAAAACGGAAACCCCTGTGGTTTCCAATAACAGTGCCCACAGATGGACACCGGATGTACCGATGGTGGTACCAGAGATCAATCCGGAACATTTTAAGGTAATCGAATTTCAGAAGAAACGTCTCGGAACCACCAGAGGGTTTGTTGCAGTAAAACCAAACTGCTCGATCCAGAGTTATGCGCCGGTACTTACCGCATGGAAGGAATTTGAACCTTATGAAGTAGTGGCGACCACTTACCAGGCGATATCCGGTGCAGGAAAGACATTTAAGGACTGGCCGGAAATGGAAGGAAATATCATACCGTATATCGGCGGAGAAGAGGAAAAGAGCGAACAGGAACCGCTGAGACTGTGGGGAAAAATTGAAGACGGAGTGATAAAGAAAGCAGAATCTCCGGTCATAACGACCCAGTGTATCCGGGTTCCGGTATTAAACGGACATACGGCGGCAGTGTTTGTGAAATTTAAGAAAAAACCGACCAAAGAACAGCTCATTGAAAAATTAAAGGCATTCAGCGGTCTTCCTCAGGAACTGCAGCTTCCGAGCGCACCGGAGCAGTTCATCCGGTATCTGGAGGAGGATAACCGTCCGCAGGTGGCCATGGACGTAGATTATGAAAACGGAATGGGCGTATCCGTGGGACGTCTGAGAGAAGATACCGTTTATGATTATAAGTTTGTGGGATTATCCCATAATACGGTCAGAGGCGCAGCAGGCGGAGCCGTACTGTGTGCAGAACTACTGAAGGCACAGGGATATATTCAGGCGAAAGAATAATAACTTGACAATGATTTCCCATTATGCTAGAATCGCCTTAGTTTTATAATAAAGCAATGAAGGTGCATAGTAAGCCGATAAACAAATGTCATACAGGAAATAAGCGTCGCTGACTGAGAGCGCTTGTGGATATTGGAAGCTGAATTTCACACCGGAGCTTCATCTTTGAAAGAACAATTACGATTAGAAGATGACGTATGTGCGCGTTAAGCAGATTGAGAGCCGGCATCGTTGTGACAATGGTTATCCGTTGATCCGACTGATCGTTTGGAATGTGGGTGGTACCGCGGAATATTTCGTCCCAGTTCAGGATTTTTCCTGACTGGGATTTTTTGTTTGCAGCATCATGAAAAATGGAGGTTTATTATCTATGAAAGAAAAATTGGAAAAAATCAGGCAGGAGGCACTGGCTAAGATTGCGGAGACCAGTGCGCTGGATAAGCTGAATGATATCAGAGTGGCTTATCTGGGCAAAAAGGGAGAGTTAACGGAAGTATTAAAGGGAATGAAAGATGTGGCGGCAGAAGAACGCCCGAAGGTGGGACAACTTGTCAATGATACCAGAAACATAATAGAAGAGAAGCTGGAAGAAATGAAGTCAAAACTGGCAGCCGCAGCAAGAGAAAAACAGCTTCGGGAAGAAGTCATCGACGTTACGCTTCCGGCAAAGAAGAATAATGTGGGACACCGGCATCCAAATTCCATTGCATTGGAAGAAGTGCAGCGCATTTTTGTTGGCATGGGTTATGAAGTCGTAGAGGGACCGGAAGTAGAGTATGATTATTATAATTTTGAGGCTTTAAATATTCCGGCCGATCATCCGGCAAAAGATGAACAGGATACCTTTTATATTAATGATAAAATGCTGCTCCGCTCCCAGACATCACCGGTTCAGGTCAGAGAGATGGAAAAGGGAAAACTGCCGATCCGGATGATCGCGCCGGGACGGGTATTCCGTGCGGATGAAGTGGATGCCACCCATTCACCATCCTTCCATCAGATTGAAGGACTTGTGATTGACAAAAACATAACATTTGCAGATTTAAAGGGCACGCTGGCCCGGTTTGCACAGGAATTGTTCGGTGAAAATACAAAGGTCAAATTCCGTCCCCATCATTTTCCGTTTACGGAACCAAGTGCGGAAGTGGATGTATCCTGTTTTAAATGCGGCGGAACAGGATGCAGAATGTGTAAAGGTTCCGGATGGATTGAAATTCTTGGCTGCGGAATGGTACATCCGAACGTGTTGAAAATGAGCGGCATTGATCCGGAGGAATATTCCGGTTTTGCATTCGGCATGGGGCTGGAGCGGATTGCATTGTTAAAATATGAAATTGATGATATGAGATTATTATATGAAAATGATACAAGATTTTTAAAACAGTTTTAAAACAGAAAGGAATCGATAGATATGAATACACCATTGTCATGGATTAAAGCATATGTTCCGGAACTGGACTGTTCCTCACAGGAATATACAGATGCAATGACTTTGTCAGGAACGAAGGTAGAAGGTTACAAAGAGCTGGATGCGGATTTGGATAAAATTGTAGTGGGGCAGATTGAGCGGATAGAAAAACATCCGGATGCGGATAAACTGGTGGTCTGCCAGGTCAATGTGGGTACGGAAACCGTTCAGATCGTCACAGGAGCTTCCAATGTGGAAGAAGGACAGAAGATACCTGTAGTACTGGACGGCGGCAGAGTGGCCGGCGGACATGACGGCAGCAGGACGCCGGGCGGTATTAAGATCAAAAAAGGAAAATTAAGAGGCGTCCCGTCAGCCGGAATGATGTGTTCCATTGAAGAACTGGGTTCTGACAGGGAAATGTATCCGGATGCACCGGAGGACGGTATTTATATTTTAAAAGAAGATGCACTGGTGGGCAGCGATGCCGTGGAGTTGCTGGGACTGCATGATACAGTGTTTGAATATGAGATTACCTCCAACCGTGTGGACTGTTTCAGCGTACTGGGAATTGCCAGGGAAGCGGCCGCTACCTTCCGGAAACCGTTTATACCGCCGGTAGTAGAGGTAAAGGCGAATGGGGAAGATGTCAATGACTATATTTCCGTTCAGGTAGAAGATAAAGATTTATGTAAACGTTATTGTGCCAGAGTCGTTAAAAATGTAAAGATCCAACCGTCGCCGGAATGGATGCAGAGAAGACTGGCAGCCTGCGGCATTCGTCCGATTAACAATCTGGTAGATATTACGAATTATGTTATGGAAGAGTACGGTCAGCCAATGCACGCCTTTGATCTGGCAACGCTGGCCGGGCGGAAGATTGTGGTAAAACGTGCCTCGGAAGGTGATACTTTTGTTACTTTGGACGGACAGGAGCGGGCATTAGACCGGAATATTCTGATGATCAATGATGCGGAAAAAGCGGTGGGTATTGCCGGGATCATGGGAGGAGAAAACTCCAAGATCACCGATGATGTAAAGGATATGGTATTTGAGGCCGCCTGCTTTGACGGTACCAATATCCGTTTATCCGCTAAAAGACTGGGACTCCGGACCGATGCTTCCGGAAAATTTGAAAAGGGACTGGATCCGAATAATGCTTTGGAAGCCATTAACCGTGCCTGCCAGCTGATTGAAATGCTGGGAGCCGGAGAAGTGGTGGGCGGTGTCGTGGATATTTATGATGACCTGCGTCAGCCGAAGCGGATACCATTTGAGCCGGATAAGATGAACCGTCTGTTGGGAACCGGCATTGAGAGGGTTCAGATGCTGGAATATTTTAAAACCATCGGACTGGACTATGAGGAAAGTTCCAATGAGGTGGTAATACCAACGTTTCGTCAGGATTTGGAATGTATGGCCGACCTTGCGGAAGAGGTTGCCAGATTTTACGGATATGATAATATTCCGACTTCCCTGCCGCAGGGAGAAGCAACTGCCGGAAAATTATCCTATAAGCTCCGGATCGAAGGAATTGCAAAGGATATTGCGGAATTCTGCGGTTTCAGCCAGGGTATGACGTATTCCTTTGAAAGTCCGAAGGTGTTTGATAAAATATTACTGCCAGAGGACAGCAGCCTTCGGCAGACCGTAGATATATTAAATCCGCTGGGTGAAGATTTCAGCATTATGCGGACCACAACGTTAAACGGTATGCTCACATCTCTGGCGACCAATTATAACAGAAGAAATAAAAATGTAAGATTATATGAACTGGGAAATGTCTATCTGCCGAAGGCTGTACCGGTGACGGAACTTCCGGACGAGAGGATGCAGTTTACCCTTGGTATGTACGGAGACGGAGATTTCTATACCATGAAGGGTGTTGTGGAAGAATTTCTGGAAAAAGTCGGTATGAAAAAAATTGTACGTTATGAGAAAGAAGCCGGAAAGCCATTTCTCCATCCGGGTCGTCAGGCCAATATCCTGTATGCCGGAGAAGTCATCGGATATCTGGGAGAGGTTCATCCGCAGGTACTGGATAATTATAATATCGGCGACCGGGCATATATTGCAGTCCTGGATATGCCGGCAATTTATGATAAAACCACTTTTGACAGGAAGTATGAAGGAATTGCAAAATATCCTGCGGTATCCCGGGATATCAGCATGATCATGCCGAAATCCCTGCAGGTGGGAGATATAGAGGAAATCATCCGTAAAAAAGGTGGCAGCCTGCTGGAAAGCTATCAGCTTTTTGACATCTATGAAGGCGCCCAGATCCGGACGGGATTTAAGTCTGTAGCATATTCCATAGTATTCCGGGCAAAGGACCATACCTTAGAGGAAAAAGAAGTTACGGAAGCAATGGATAAAATACTGGGAGCGCTGGAAACCATGGATATCGAACTGCGGGCATAGAAAAACAGACAGAAAACAGTTGTAATTGCGGAACGAACAGCATAAAATAGCATAAGAAAATAAGTAAGCATGATGATTATCACAGCCGGGTATCATGATGCTTGCTTGTTGTTCCGGACGGATAAACGGCCAGTGGCATTATCCGGCAAAAAGAATAGAAAATGGAGGAATGTGATATGAGTATTCGGGAGATCTCAGCAGAAGAGTTGAAAGAAAATACATTTGATATGATCGGAAAGAAATGGATGCTTGTAACTGCAGGTAATAAAGATAAAGTAAATACAATGACTGCTTCCTGGGGCGGTCTGGGCGTTATGTGGGGAAAAAATGTTGCGTTTATCGTAATCCGTCCCACCAGATATACAAAAGAATTCATAGACAGAGAGGAAACGTTATCCCTGTCTTTTTACGGAGAGGAATATAAAAAGACATTATCCTATCTGGGTACGGTATCCGGCCGGGATGAAGATAAGATTTCTAACGCCGGACTGACGGTGGATTTTGAGGAGGAAACGCCATACTTTCGTGAGGCGTCGGTTGTAATGAAAGTGAAAAAATTATATGCACAGGAATTGAATCCGGGATGTATGCTGGATGCTTCCATAGATGAAAAATGGTATCCGGCAAAGGATTATCATACGATGTATATTTGTGAAGTTGAAAAAGTATTGGTAAAAGAATAATGGTGTAATTTTACAAAAATTTTGCGGCGGACTGGTTGAAATAATTAAAAGAAATGATTATTATGGAGTAGGTCGGATGGTTGCTTATAGTGAAAGATAAAATATCTTTGTGACAAGATAGCAAATTGGAGGTTGACATATGAATAAAAAGACCGTAATGGGGACTTTTGGAGCATCGCTATTGGGGGCGGCCGTTTATTTTATAGGAAAAACGGTTCTGAAAGGTAGTATGTTCAGTTATGAATATGCAAAAAACGCCGGGAAGATTAAGAGAAGTATTGAAATAAAACTGGAAGAAGACGGTGTTTATGCGCTAAGAAAATTAGATTCCAGACCGTTTAAGATCCTGCAGCTGACAGATATGCATATAGGCGGCGGATATTTATCCAGACATGAGGATAAGCAGGCCTTGAAGATTATGAAACAGATGATCGAAACCACCAGACCGGACTGTATCGTCCTGACCGGTGATCTTGTCTGCTCCCGGGCACATATCACCTGGTCCAGAAATAATCTGAACAGTATAAAAATCATTACAACTCTGCTGGAAAATATAGGAATTCCGTATGCGGTGACTTTTGGTAACCATGATGTGGAGCCAAAGTCTACGCATGGAAAACGGGAACTATGTGAATATTTATGTAAACAGGAACATTGCCTGATGGTTCGGTATAAAGCGGCGGAAACCATTACCGGATATTCCAATTATCCGGTAAAATTAAGGAATCCGGATGGTTCTCTGAATTCCGTTTTATATATGATCGATTCCAACGAATATCTAAAAGCGGAAAAACGGGGTGGTTATGACTATATTCATGATGATCAGGTGGAATGGTATGCCGGCGAGGTAAACCGGTTCCGGCAGGAAGAGGGAACAAACGTGCCTTCCTTTGTTTTTATCCATATTCCGCTGCAGGAATATGAACAGGCATGGAATAGCGTCACAGAAGCCGGAAAAGATACGGTTTATTATTATGGCAGCCGGAATGAAGACGTCAGTTGTTCCAGACACGGAAGTAAATTATTTGATAAGATATTGGAACTGGGAAGTACAAAAGGAGTATTTTGCGGACACGACCATCTGAATGATTTTTCGGTGGAATATAAAGGAATCCGGCTGACATACGGCCAGGGAATCGATTGTCTGCTTTATGCCAAGAATTTTGCGGAACATAAGGGAGGAACCGAACTTAGAATATATCCTGACGGAAGTTTTTCCGTAATGGGAAAGAAGCATAGGAGAAAAGCATAATGATTTATTATATTATAGGATTGTTGCTTATAGCAGCGCTTCGTCTGGTATTTTATCTGAAGCGCTGCGAATACGAGGTCAGACAGAGCAGTGCCCATGAGTTTCTGGTTATCATATTTTCGGTCTATCTTCTGGGATTGTTTATTTTTCTGAAAAGTACTGTGTTTTCGTATGGAATGGAAGAATTAAATCTGGTATATTTTTTTCTGCCGTTGGGATTTTTTATGCCCATGCTGTTTCGGAGATTTCGGTTTCTTTTGATCAATCTTATTACGGCAGCTGCGGCAAATCTGTTTTTATGTCTCCTGCAGTTGTATATCTGCGGATATACCAATTATGCCAATATTATTTTTGCTTTGTTCGGTGTTTTGATCGGTTTTATTTTATATGCGATTTTCAGGGAATTTATACCCGGAATCAGAAACGGTTTTTTGGTGGAAAAGAAAAAAAAGAAGCCGCTGACCGTAACATTTGAAGCAGAACTGACCATATTTGCCATAATCATAATGATCGGAGCCGGTGCTGCTGCCGGAAACATCCTGGGTAAAGACAAACAGATTAAAGTAAAGGGAGAGGCCAGCCGGGAACCGGCCAGCTCTTATGAAGAAATATATTATGCACACAGGGAGCATTATGACAGGTATGATGAATACGCTGCAAAGAATCCGGGCATGAAATTAGAGGATATCGTGTGGAGAGTGGAAGCCAATCTGGACCAGGAATTTTATGATGAAGATTTTACAACCATTGCTGATAAAAACACCAACGATCCGTTTCTGATCAATAAATTTAACCGTGTATCAGATGATTTTGAACCGAAAAACCTGGTTAAGATCGAAGGCGATTATGTGGCTACACCGGAAACTGCCAAAGCGTACAGCAAAATGCTGAAGGATATGAAAAAAGAAGGAATGACCATTTATGTGGTATCTTCTTACCGTTCCGTTTCCTATCAGGAAAATTTATATAATTTTTATCTGAGAACTGACCCGGAGGAAAAAGTAGATACTTACAGCGCAAGACCCGGTTACAGTGAACATCATACGGGACGGGCCCTGGATATCAGTCAGGTATATAATAATCTGGATGTATTTGAGGGGAGCGACGAGGCCGAATGGGTATATAAAAATGCCTATAAATATGGATTTATAGTCAGGTATACGGAAGCTAACATGGATGCTACCGGATATATTTTTGAACCATGGCATATTACTTATGTCGGACAAGATATCTCTCAGAAGATGCATGATGAAGAGATTAAAAATTTGGAAGAATATGTTGTAAAGTATATGGATCATACACCATAGGGAAATTTTTACTGAACGGAGTTTTCTATGGACAGAAAAAAAATTTAATGTTATACTAAGTCCAAAAGTATTTTAGCAAAGGCAGTATCGCAGTCAAAACTGCGACATGCAGAGGTATAAGAAAGATGAAACTATCTGAGTTTAGTTATGATTTACCAAAAGAGCTGATCGCCCAGGACCCGCTGGAGGACAGAACATCTTCCAGGCTGATGCTTTTGGACAGGAATTCCGGAGAAGTAAGGCATGATATATTCAGCAATATCATTGATTATCTG
>CAJTPF010000025.1:39664-39903 GCA_910578175.1 uncultured Lachnospiraceae bacterium | reverse complement strand
TTTCTCTATCCTTGCGACAACATCATCAGGAAGTCCGTCAACATAGTATTTGATTTCCCCCTCATTGCTGATATGAGCAATGGTCTGATAGTCCCCGTGTTCTTCTACGGCTCTGTTCCAAACGGTTAATCCGTTGCCAAGATACCCCATACCAATGTCATAAGGCACTCTTTCAGCCTGAGAAATGAGCGCCTGCATTGTTTCCTCTGTCCGTCCGATATAATCGGGTTCAGGCTCGG
>CAJTPF010000025.1:0-39654 GCA_910578175.1 uncultured Lachnospiraceae bacterium | reverse complement strand
TCAAGGTAATCTGAAAACTCCTGCGTTCCCACATCAATAAGTTCTGTATATGCCTTGCTGTCAAGGTATTCATAAAACCCGCTGACTGAATTACTATTTGCTTTTGCTTCCTCGATCAGCTCATAGGGGATATGCAGAACGACAAACTGCCCTCCGGCATTGGCGTCAGGGTTATAATAGATTGCTTCAAATTCTCCCATACCCGGACGGTGGAAATAGTAATCCTCATCACCGATAGGCGTGGTATTCGGATCGAAAGCAATTTCTTTTTCGGGCGGTAACTCCTTGACCTTCAAATGGTCGTTCATCGGGTTTTCCTGCACCTTGCGGTCAAACTCGGCTCTGTCTACTTCCTTTTGGAATAAAGGGTACTGCATATCGTGGAGCATTACACGCTCATCATCAAAAGACAGGATTTCATATTCGTCAGCGCCAATATAGACGGTATCGCCAAGATGATATTCATAACTGCCTTGCTTATTCATCTTCGTTTCTGAAACATCTAAACCGTTTGTCATCTGTTCTTCATAAAGGTCAATATCCTTTTCAGACAACCACTCTGGTTTATCTGATAAAGCATCGTACAACTCACGCATTTTTGCAATTTGCTTTTCAATGCTTCCTGCCCATAAATGCTTTTCTTCCCGTTGTCCGTTGCTCAAAAAATATTCACAGTCAGATTTTAGCCTGCTCAGTAATCTGTACTCGGATTTAAAATCGTATGGTGCGGTATTGTCAAATTCCGTTTCAGGTGGTGCTGTTGAAAGAATTTCTCTGTTTTTTCGTTCCTCCGCAAGCTCGGCTCTGCGTTCCTCCTGCTTTTGCAGCCATTCAGGATAAAACGCCTTTTCTTTCGGATTGAGATAGCGGTCAAGGCGTATCAGCTCGGCAATGCGCTTTTCCACCTGCGTCCATTTCAGATTGATATGCGGCTTATCGCTGCCAATCCCTTTGGAAATGGTGATACCTTTTCCATCGTGCTGCTCGTCAATCCCTGCTCCTACAATGACAGGATAAGAACCGCCCCAGCCGTATTCCTCTTTGAGAAAGTCTGCGTTTTCTTTTGCGGAAAGGCTCTTTTCAAACTGCTCATAAATACGAAACTTTCCCTCGGATACACCGCTTCCACGGGTGAGAACAGCGTCGATAATCTCCTGAGAAAAGGTAAAGGCAGAGGATTTTTTGTCCTCTGCCTCTAACATCAGTGTGAGCTGTCCGTTTATTGACGGAAGCGGTTTTATGGTATCCTGAAGCTCTCCGAGAAGCCGCATTGCTTCAAAATGCTTCGCCACAACGCCCCAATCGTAAAAGCTCTGCGCCGTGCGGCTTAAATAGCTGCCCTCCCAAAAATGAAGCACATTCTCAAAGGTCTTGTAACCGACACGCCTGCCATCGCTTAAAATAAGCTCGGTGTAATCGTCATTGAAAATACCCTTGATAAATTCTGTCCGGACGGTATCGTCGGGAGTGTTTTCATAAAAGACACGAATTTCGTCCTTTGACGCTTTTAAGTGCGGCGTTGTACCGAGTATTTCATTGATAACCTCGTCCCCTCCGAAAAAGGGAAGGCTTTTGTCCTCGTGGCTTCTGTCGTAAACTAAGCAAAGATTACTTCCGCTTTCACGATTTCCTGCACTCTGTTCCTCAGATTGTTCATCTGCCTTACCCACGACATCATATCCGCCGCTTTCAGGCTCTCCGTGATTCCTTCCTTCGCCGCCATCTGCTTTGTCAGCGTTTCCTCCATTGTCAAAGCTCTCTGCTCCGTCTCCGCCAAGTGTTCGGTCAGGGTGCAGCTCGTCAGAAGATTGTAGTAGCGGACTTTGTGGTGTTCTTTGAGGAATTTCCTCCTCATCTGAGCGTATCTGCCCAAGCTCACTTCCGGCTGTTCCGGCATTGTCAGGTTGGGAAGCTGATAATCGCCCTGCATTGTATATCTGATCTCGTCCATATTCAAAGCTCCTTTCGTTGTTTTCTCTGCCTATATTGTAATCGGCTTTTCCGTTTCCGGCAATTATGCGATTCTGCCTGTCGAGTGCAGTAATGGTACGGGCAATCTCCGCAAGCCCCATCTCCGCAATATCGCTGGTAGCAAAGCCGAGTGCGTTCAGCGTTTCAGGCGTTGTAAAGTTCACAGCGCCACGGAAATCATCAGGCTCAAAGAAACCCTCGGTATCCAAGCCAAGCCGAGACATCAGCATATATGCCACGCTGTTTTGTACCGTCTCTTTGTAAATAACCGATATTTCTTCTTCGCTTACACCGTCCAAAAGACTGTTTTCAACGGAATAAAAAAGGTCAGATAAATAGTCAGGAATATTATCTTCTACGGCGTTTTTAGCGGTGCTTAAAATAGCAGCTTCAAGGCTGCTCTTATCAGCAAGTTCTCCGAAGGTGCTTTCAAGGGTATCAATAATCTCCCCGCTGTATTCCGGCTTCATCTGCCAAATGGGAACAGGACGGGAATAACGGCTTTCGTGGGTATCGGAAATATCAAAGTAATGGATAAGCCGCTGGCGGCTCTGTTCTGCGTCCTCAAATACCGCAATGCCGTGTGCGCCACGATTTACCCACCGCCCAAATTTCTCATTCCAACGCTCAATTTCCAGTACCGCCGTTGCGTCCGGTCTTTGAGCGTAAACAAGAAGCTGCTCGTCAAATCGGAGCTTATAGTTCCGACAGGCGGAGCGCAAAAATGCTTCCCAATTCTGCGGATACATCACTACCGTTTTACAGGTACGGGCATACAGCTCGGAAATCAGGTCATATTTTCGTGCCAAGCAAAACACCTCCTATCGTTCATAGTCTTTATCTGCTTTTGAAAAAGTGGGAAGTTTGCCGCCATTCAGTTCTCTTACCTGCTGTACATATTCCTTTTCCTTATCTTCAAAAATCTCATAGAAAAAATCGGAAAATCCCTCTCCGTCTTTTCGCTCTGGAACTTCATCAATACAACAGCACCATTGACGGCAGGCTTCTTCCAATACCATCTCAAAAACGGCTTTCTTTTCTTTGCTTTTTGTTATATCTTGAATATTCATCATCACACCTCCTATCGTTCATAATCTTTGTTTCTGTTTTTCGGCTTTGTAAGAGTGCCGTTCTCATTGTAATTCTTCGGATCGGCGGCGGGTGTCTGCCAGCCGAACATAGAGCCTGCCTTCATCGCTTCCGCCTGTGCTTTTGTTACGCCGGACTTGCAATTGTATTCATCAGCTAACGCCTTTCGCTCACTCGGTTTTCCTCCGCCAATATCGGTTTTGTAATAACCGCTTTCGCCTTTTTTGACAATGCCGATTTCATTTTCCGTCTGCACATAGACATAGCATTGCTCCGGCAGAGAGGAACGCAGCGGAATTACCGTATTTCCGGCTTGCTCCATTCGCTCGGCAAACTCGCAGATATGATAAAGGTTATTGCCAACCTCCAAATGATACTCGTCAATATATCTGCACTCTCGGTCAAGCTGTTCGCCGTTATTCAAGGTAATGCGGATTTTATCTCCGTCAGGAATACGAAACAGCTCCTTGTAATGCGGATCAATAAAGCGGATACCCTTTTCCGCCTGACTGATATGCCTGTCGAGCCATTTCTTTTCGTAGCAATAACAGTAGAGATTGTATTCTCCCTGTCTCGGATTGAGCCGCATAAGGTAGGCGTATTTCTCCGTATCCACACGGACGCCGTATTCCTCACGGTCGTTTTCAAAGGAGCTTTCCGGCGTGTCATAGCAACACTTCGACATAGCCCCACGCCCTGAAAGGATACCGTCATTTTCCCTGAGCGAATTGATAACATTGTCAAATTCCGCCTTGAACTCGTCCGTTTTCAAGTCTTTGCGAAAATCATTCCAAGAGGAAAAAAACTCCTTCCCGCTGTTTCCAAAGTCTGCCCTCAGATAGCCGATAAAGCTCGTCTGCATTGAAATCTGCTGGCTCTGACGGTAGGTGTACTTCCTTTCGTCGGGCAACATTGTTTTCATTTCCATATCCATTTTCATCACCTCGCTTGTTCCTTTGCCATTCTCTGTTTCGGTATATGAAATCCGTAAACAGCGGCGATCTCGTCACCGAGCCGCCTTGTAATTCTCGTTATATCGGCTCTCGTTGCCTTGCCCTCATAGAGTTTATATTTCAGGTTTTCGATTTGATTTTCGGTTGCCGTATCCTTAAACACACGGTACAGATAATGGTTTGTGCCGTCGTGATGGGCGGCGTCCGCCCTTAAATCTCCGTACTTATCCACATACCATTCCGTGTAATCCGTATCTGAATAAAGGCAGTCTTTAATGTTGCCGGAATCAATCATCTTGTATCCCGTAACCCTGCCGTTCCATCTGCCGATGTCCCCGATAATGATAATAGGCTGTGAAAGCTGGATATTGAGATTTGTCCTTTCATCGGAAAGATAATCTTCGTTGGTTTCGACCATCCACTTGTAAAGCTCATTTTCATTATTCGGATCACCGTCAAGCTCATTGATTTCAAGAAATTCCTTATAGTCCTCTCTCCAATCATCAGGGTCAAGGCTCATATCACTCCAAATGATGTGCCTGTCCGTCTGTGTGCTGTTCATCTGCACCACCTCCCAAATAGGAGAACAGTCTGTTTTTTGAAACCTGTTCCTGAAGTTCGGTAATGACCGTCATATCAGGTACGGTTATATCGGGAATCTGTAAAATGCTCTGTAAGTTCAGAGCCTTCAAGTCCTTTTCCGTTTTACAGCCGGACTCGAAAAGTTTTGTCAGTACCTTAACCTTCTGCTGTAAGGTCAGGGCGGATGTCGGTTTCTTGTTTGCCATCTCTTAAACCTCCTGTCATTTTTTTGCGTATTCAGAATACACACGCTCCATTCTGTGCCTTGCCCTGCGTACTTCAGGGGAGCAGCCAAGTTCCGGGCATTTCGCCTGAATCTTCTGTCTTGTCCTGCGGATACTTTCAAAACAGGGGATACCGAACGCTTTATAATTCGTCATCACATCTTCAAAAGTGATCATCCCGATTCCATGCGTTTCATAAATGCAGGACTCGCTCACAAGCAGATAGAGCTTCATATCGTCGTTTCGTGCGTCGGGGTGTTCTTTCAAAATCTCCGTTACCCGACGCTCAACGGTTTTCAGCGTTTTCATAGATACCTCCAAAAAAGGAATAAGGGCGGAGTTTTCGCTCCGCCCCAAATCCGTTATTTCTTCTTTTTGTTTCTCACCTGCAAAAAAATAAAGCCGCCAATGATAAAAGCGACCAGTGCAATAGCGATAATGGTTTTAAGCTCCATTACTGATTCTCTCCCTTCTTCTTTTTCTTAAAGCACACAATACCGCAGACGGTAATGCCAATCAGGGAAAGTCCCGCAAGAGCAACCCAAAGTCCGGGATTGCTATCGTCTCCGGTTTTCGGCGTATCACGCAGTACATTGTGCATTTCCACAATCGTTGTAGAGCCTGTCCGTACCGTTGCCTGCTTATCGGCAGGAAGCACATAGTTTGCCGAAGCTGCATTGTTTACCTCGGAAATGGTGTACTCGCCAATGCGGAGGTTTTCAATCAGTATTTCGCCGTTCTCATCCGTCTCCAGCGTTACATCATAGCCGTTTGCCCCGGTAATGCGGAACGCAAAGCCTTTCACATTGCCATCGGAAGAAGTCTTGACGATTTTCAGATTTCCCTTCATAGCGTCGTTGATAAAGCCAACACCCGCCTTATTCTCCACCTGATAGGTCTTTCCGTCTGTGTCAATGAACACCTCGTAAACGCCCTCGTCAAGCAGGAAGCTTTCGGGAGCTACCGTTTCTTTTACAAAATAGCGACCATAGAGAAGGTCGTTCATTTCATATTCTCCGATTTCCTTTTCGGTGAGTGTTCCGATAAGCTCGTCATCTTCGTCCAGCTTGCCGTTATCATTGCTGTCCTTATAGACCTCAAAAGTAGCTCCTGTCAGCTTGTTGTCAGGATAATCAGCGTCCACCTTTGTCAAAGCGATTTTGCCACGAATAAACTCGTTGACAATTTCAACCTCAATAATCTGCTCGTCCTCGGAAATGGTTACGGGATAAACGGTTTCATCAAGCACAAAGCCTGTCGGCTGTTCAATTTCACGCACATACCAAGTTCCGTAAGGAATATCCGCAAAAGAAAAACTACCGTCCTTAGCTGATACGGTAGTCATAAGTGCGTTTTCCTTTGTAAATTCCTCCTTGTCTGTCTTAAACAGACCGATCAATGCGCCGCCGAGCGCCTCTCCGTTCTCATCGACCTTTTTACCGGAAACTGAGCCGTAAAGCAGCTCGTTTTCAATCGCCTCGCCGTTGTTGGCAGCAATCTCAACCGTTGCCGTTTCCTGTCCGGCGTATTCAAAAACAACCGGATACTTCTCGTCATTCAGGATATACGCTTTGTCAGTCGCAAGCTCCTGAACATAGTAATTGCCGATAGGAAGATCGGTTTTTACAGTCGCTTTGCCGTTTTCATCAAGAGTAATAATCTCAATCAGACCATCGGCAGGGATAGCCGTACCGCTTGTACTGATAAGCTCCTCTGAGGCAAACAAGCCAAAGCTGATATTCTGAATTTCTCCGTTATTGCCGATTCCGAACAGCTCATTTGTTTCAAGCGTTTTTTCAAGGCTGATTTCAACCTTCTGCCTTTCGTTGTAGAAGCTGGTAGCCGTTTCGGTAACAGCAACATTCTGTCCGGCATACACAAGCTCTACCGAGTGAATTTCGTCATTCAGCACCATTCCGTAAGGAGCAGTAATTTCCTGCACCTCATATTTTCCGAGATACAGTTCTTTACTCTTGACAAATCCTGTCTCATCGGTCGTTACGGTATCCACAACCTCGCCCTTAGAGGCTCTCAGCGTACCGTCAGGCGTGATAATATCCTCTGCGGCTCTTATCTCATAGACAGCGCCGGGAAGCCCCTGAACCTCGTACAATGGCTGATAGATAGTCGGCAACTCGTTTCCGTCTGCGTCCACGCCGCCGATAGCAGACACGCCGAAGAACACCTCGCCGGATTTCTCCACCGTAACCGTGCCTTTCTGCGCCATATTTTCCTTATTCACTTTGATTAAAGTAACCCCGCTTTCTTCTGTGGAATTAGCTTCTTCCACATCAAAGTAGATAGGCGTACTGTCAAGCACATAGCCATAAGGCGCTTGTACCTCGACAATAGAGTAGCCTTTACCGTAAGGCAGCTTCTCCGGCGTGACAAGCGAACCCTTTGCGTCGGTGTAGAAAGTATCAATCGTAGTAGGAGTCGGATAAGTGAAAGTCATTGTAACAAGGCTTCCGTCAGGATTATAGATTTGGAAACCTGCGCCCGCATAAGGGATTGTTTTCCCTGTTTCTGCGTCCACCTTAACGACCTTTACATAGCTTTCAAAGTTTGCGTTGTTAATGAGATAACGGTAGGTCTGAGAATCCTGAGAAATGAACACATCAAAATCCTTCATCAGCTCTCGACCTTCCCAGCCTTTTGTCTGGTGAACGGTGTAAATGCCGTAAGGCATATCCTTTGTCTGACCGAAGCCGTTTTCATCACAGACAATTACATCACGCTCATCGGGATCGGCATTTCCATAGCTGCCTGCGGATTTCAGGTAGACTTCAAATTCTGCTCCTTCTTCGGGTGTTTCAATATGGGTTTCCCCGTCATCCGTGTGTTTGATAAGGGCAATGTTGCCCTTGATAACCTGCTCAATTACATCATTGGAAGTCAAATTATGCTCTACGGTATAAAGCTGCGGCTCTGCGCCGATATGATGAACGGTCGGATCAAGCAGATAGCCTTCGCTCGGTTCTAATTCCTTTACCGTCCAGTTATCCCCGCAGATATATTCTTTTGTCGTAAACTGACCGTTTTCATCAGTATAGTACACATCTACAAGCTGTTCGCCCTTGAAGATACCGTACTTTGCACCCGCTAAAGAAGCGTCCCCCTGTGGGAGTCCCTTTTCAGCGTCGCTCTTGGTAACGGTAACAGTAAACTTCTTCAAGATATTGTTGAAGCTGCGGTTTGTAACCTCTTTCCAAAGAACAGGCGCAGTCTGTTTTTCGGGAATGACATAGCGGACAGCGGTGTCCACTTCTTCAAGGGTATAGGGCGTCTTTCCGCTGATAAGGACATTCTTGAAGGTCGCAACGCCGTTTTTATCCGTTACGGCATACTCGTCTACGGCAATACCGGAGAGCGAAGTACCGTAAAGATGGAAGGTCACGCCCTCCACAAAGTTATCCTCTGAGGATTTGATAACCTGAACATTGCCACGCTTTAAGGTGTTGGAAAAAGTAACGGCAGATGTGCCGCCGCTGACAATCGTAACACGCTGCACCTTCTGCGGCTCATATTTGTCAATGTTTTCCTCTGTTACCGTATAAACACCGGGCATAAGCTCTATATCCACCGTACCGTCTGCCTTTGTAGTAACGGTCTTATTTATGCCGTTGCCGTTAATGGTAAAGCGGATACCGTCTACCTTTCCGTCCTCAGAGTGCTTAACGATATGACCGATTCCCGTTGTTTCGGTTTTGATATTCAGATAGAAATACACGGGATCTTCCGCACCGGATACCATTGTCTGCTTGCCGGGATGTCCCCAAATCAGGAGATTGCCCGCAACATTCGGAATACTTTTCTGTGCGGATAAACCAACGGCGTTTTCAATCATCTGCTTAGATGTGAATGTGTACTCGTTGCCGTTTCGGGTAACGGTAATCCCTTTATCGGAAGTAAAATGAATATCCGTCAAAAGATTGTTGGTATCAGTCAGGGTAAGGCTGTAATTGTCCTGCGCCTGATTGTATTTCAGGGTATAGGTCTGTGCGCTGCCCGCCTGATTGGAAGCAAAGCTCGGTACCGTCGAGTGGGTTTTCATCTGTTCCAAAATCCAGTTATAACAGCTTTCGGCAGGTCTGCCCTGAATCATTGAACAATAAGTGTCCCCACGAACACCATAGCTGTTTGCCTGTAAGGTGGTAGGACTGATTCTTAACTGCTGCTGATACTCCCACATAATCGTCTGTGTGGCAATCGAGAAATCGTCTTCGTTTGTGCCGCCAATCGGCGCTGTCCTTCCGGGCTGCCAGCCGTAAAGAGAGGTCAGCATAATACCATACTGAACAGAAGCCGGAAGATTCTGAAAATAGGAGCTGTTCTTTCCGCTTGTACTTTCATAGCTTCCCCCGGCATTGTAATCGACGCCGGATTCAATACACATAAGCTGTCTTTCGCCACTTCCGTCACGAATCATCAGCTTCGCCCTTTTCCCTCCACCGTCATGGGCGTGTAAACTCGTGTTTCCATTGCTGTCATAAGCGATAAAATCATAATCGGCAGAACGGTAGTATTCTCCGTCTGAGCCGAGATAGTAAGAGCCGTAATAGGCTTCCACACTTTTGCCCTCCTCAGCGGTAAAGGCAAAGGCGGACATAGGCAAAGCCATCAGACACATCACGGCAGACAAGACCGCCGCTGTCAATCGCTTTCCTTTATTTTTCAAAAAATATTTCATTCGTTATACCTTCCTTTCGTTTTTGGGTATAAAAAAATCCCCCTGTCTGTTATGACAGAGGGAAGTGGTTTGTTCACGATTCAGTACAGGAAGTAGAAGCGGTAGCTCCCGCCGCCAAGCGGCTCTGCGTAAATCGTGAAGTATTCAATTTGATTGCCGCCGTATGCCGTTATCAGTCCCGGCATAGACCGCACATAATCTTTTAACCGTCTTTCCAAGTTTGCTCCCTGAAAATCTGCGGAAGCCGTTACGGGTGTAGACCAAGAAGCCGTATCCGGCGTTAAATCGCCGCTATGTGTCAGCCCCATTCCTTCACCGACCGCTATCAGTTCTGCACGGATAGCGTCAACATCGAACTCATAATCGTAAATGGATTTTGGCTGAGGCGGCGTTTCCTGCGGTGGTGCGCTTTCTGTCGTTTCCGTCTGAACAGGCGGTGCGGGCGGCGGTGTTTCTGTTTCGGGTGTAACTGTTGGTGTTTCGCTTTCTGTTTTCTGCGGCGGCTCGTCCTGTGGAGCAGAAGTCTGCTCCGGCTCTTTTTCCTTACTGCTTTCCGTATCTCTTACTTCTGCGGTACTCTGTGTTTCGGCAGGTTCGGTGCTTTGCGTAGGTTCGGGCGTTGTTTCAACCCCGCTTGTTTCTTTCGTTGCCGGAAGCGTATCTGGTTCGGAGGATATTTCATTACTCTCCGAAGAAGAAAACGGTTCGGGCGGATTATTCTTTGCAGCGGTATTGTTGCAGCCCGTTAATCCCAAGATTAAAAGCATTGCCGTTAAAACTGCGATTTTCTTTTTCATATCCTCCACGCTCCTTTGCTTTTCTTTTGTCCATTGTAACCGAGAATCGTTTTTAAAGCAACGGTGCAAAATGAATGCGGCTTTGACTGCCAAGACAGATATACTTTTTGAGATAGCTTGAATGAGTGAGATAGTATTCTTTTTCTCGGATAGTCAGGTAGTTACTAAGGGGTTAGAGTGTGAGGAAGGGGGGAAGCAAAAAACATACTCCGCCTATCTGCTGTCACGCTCCGCACGGTTTCGCAGGAATTTGTTGTAATGCTCCAACGCCTTGCAGACATATTCCTCCGTCTGATTTAACGGAACGCTTTTTGGAATCAGGCTTCGCACCTTATCCCCACGCAGTATGATTTTTTCACGCTGGTTTGGTTTTTCCTCGCTCATAATCGCCTGCACCGCTTCGGTAGTCAGCTTCCCTTCGTTAAAAAACTTCCGCATACGGATTGTCTGATCGTGTGAAGGGGTGCAGTCGTTTAGGTCGATTTCGTCCACCACATCACGCTGGCAATCTTCATCGAGATAGGACAGCTCTACCGCAGGGCGCATTTTGATTTTGCCCTCGTCCACAAGTTCAAGCAGTTCAGGAACAAGGTTTGTAAGGCGAACATAACGCTGTATCTGTGTTTGACTCTCCCCACTTTGAGAAGCAAGTTCTTCCCTCGAATAATTTTGTCCCACTGGGACTAAATTTTCTTTACTCGGTCTGCCTGCCTGTCGTTTCATTGCTTCAAGCCGCATTTTGTAGGCAAAAGCCTTTTCCGAGGGAAGTATCTGCGACCGCTGAAAATTGCTCTCCACCATTAAAATCGTGGCTTCGTCTCTTGTCAGTTCAACTACTTCACAACGGAGCGTTTCAAATCCGGCAAGCTCGCAAGCCTTTTTTCGCCTGTGTCCTGAAACAAGCTCATATCTGCCGTCCTCTTTCTGCCTGACGGTAGCCGGGGTGATAACGCCACGCTCCTTGATACTTTCCACAAGCTGAAACATATCCTCATCTTCCCGTACCTGAAAAGGGTGATCGGGAAAATCGTCAATCTCAGTCAACGGAATATCCCTGATTTTTTGCAGCTTCGCCTCGTCCCGTTCCTCTTGTGTAGAAAACAGGTCATCGAGACTTTTCGTTGACAGAACGAAGTCGCTCTTTCTGCCTGCCATCGGCTAACACCTCCCTTGTGAAGTCGGCATAAGCCTTGGATACCGTGCTGTTTGGCTCGTAGGCGTAAATGCTCTTGCCCTTTGAGCTTACCTCTGCGGCTTTTACGGCAATGGGAATTGTCGTGCGGTAAATCCTGATATGGCTTCCGAACTGTTCCCGCAATGCGTCCACGGTACTTTTGGCAAGGTTTGTTCTCCCGTCCACAAGAGTTAAGAGAATCCCGTCAATATTTAGCTGCGGGTTTGAGTGCCGCTTCACATTGGATATGGTCGTGAGAAGCTGCGTCATTCCTTTCGCCGGAAGATACTGAGCCTGAACGGGTACAATCACGCTGTCCGCCGCCGTGAGAGCGTTCAGGGTAATCATACCGAGCGAAGGCATACAGTCTATGAGAACATAATCGTAGCTGTCTTTGATTTCACTCAGGTAGTTTTTCATTACCATTTCTCTGCACATAGCGGTGACAAGGCTCATTTCCATTGACGATAATTCAAGATTGGACGGAACTAAATCCACGCCTTCCTCGTGCCTGAGTATGCCGCCATACGGGTTTTCGTTCTTATCCGTTATAACGGAAAGCAGCTTGTCCGAGATTGTGATGGAAAGCTCGTCTGTGTCCTGCCAGCCGAGACAGGTCGTTAAATCACCCTGCGGATCAGCGTCCACAAGGAGTACCTTTTTGCCCTGCATAGCAAGACCGATACCGAGATTGACCGCCGTAGTGGTTTTACCCACTCCGCCCTTCTGATTACATATCGCTATGGTTTTACAGTTTGACATCTTGCGCTTTTCCTCCTTTCGCTGTATTCATAACCGCCTTTATAAAGCCGGCTATGTATCAGCCGCAGTATTTGTTCTCAACTACCCCTGCGGAAAGCTGTTCGCTTTATACGGGAAGCGCTAAGGCTACGGTGAGCTGCACCGTATCATAGGGATTTCACCTCTGCCGGGTTCTCCGCCAGCCCCATAGGGAAGTATCATTATCATTCTGACTGTCATTGCCAAGCTCGGTAGCAGTCCGAGTTTCAGGACGGGAGTTCTCGCTTATTCTCCAATAAGAGAGGTTATGGCGTACCCTCCTTCGGGCTATCATCAGAAATAAAGTCCTTAGCGCCTGTATATTCAGTTGTCAAAATGCAGCGAAGGGAGGCACTCCGTTTAGGAGTGGTTTTTTAACCCCTTCACCTATTTGGAATTGGAAGCCGAAATGACAACCTATTTTCAGAAAAAACTTGAAAAAAATTTTTTGATTTCTGATTTTTGCTCTTAAACGCAAAAAAGCCGCCTGATTCTCAAATAAGAGAAACAAGCGGCTTAACCTGCCCTATTCAAATGTAACGCACAACAATACGCTTTTTGCGGGCTTTCGTGAATTTAATGAGTACCTCGTCAACAGCGTCCGTATATCTGCCTTGCTCCATCAAGCTGTTTTTCAGGCAGATCAACGAATGAATAACCCTGCTGTATTCGCTGTCATCAAGATATAGATGATATTTTGCTTCTTTCATTTACCCCATCTCCTTAGACCGATATATTTGCTTCCGCCATTCCTGAAACCGCTTTCTGATAATGGCTGCGTCCTTCTCATCATCGGAAGCTGTAAAGATATGTACGCTTTGATAGGCTTTCTTTATTTTGCGGATATATTCGATTTCTCCCTCGTTTGCCTTGTAGGGCAGCTTCAAAAGTTTTATGCCCTGCTTACGGCATATATAGGCTTTCAGCCGTTCCTTTTCCTCTGACAAGTTTTTCGATTCAATCGACAGCCTCTCATTTACAATGTAGGTTTCAAGAGGGAGTCCGATTTCTGTGTCTGTATTAAGCCGAACCTGCAAACCTTTACTTCCGGCATAATAGCTTACCGCTAACTGTGGAAATACGCTGCGGTATTCCTGCTCACATACCGAACAGCCCTTTTCTTCTACGGTACGCTCATAAATCTTTGCTTTCCACGAATGACCGAGAGAGCATTTCCACCATACGCTTTTCATTGAATTTCTTGAAATCGCAGTAGGAGTAATGTCTTTATTTTTCTCATAGTCCCATTCATCAAGCAGATGTGCGTCTGTTGTTGCCAAATCATTATATCCGGTAAGTACAGCACGATCAGCACATACCGGACAGACTGTTCCTTTTATCCGGGCATAAACAACCGATTTCCACTCGTTGCCGCACTCTCTGCATTTCCACCATACATTTTTTCGGGATTTCTCATTTATCATATCCGGCGTAAGCGGAAGATTACGGTCTGACCAATCCTCTGCAAGCTGTGGCTGTCTTGTTGCAAAATCATTAAATCCTTTCAGCAGGATTATTCCACTACAATAGGGACATTTGCTGCCGCCGGATCGGGTAGAAATCAGGGTGTACCATTCGTGTCCCTTGCTACATTTCCACCATACTTTCCGATTGGCAAACGGCGTAACCATAGTAGGCAATAGCGGATAGTTTTTCTCCGACCATTCGGCGGCTACCTCCGGCATTTGAGAAGCAAGGTCATTAAATCCCTCCAGCACTTTATTATGAGAGCAGTACGGACAGCCTGTACCGTTTACAGTTCTGCTTTTAACACTCGCTTCCCATTCGTGACCGAGCCTGCATTTCCAAATCACTTTTTTATGTGAGCCAATAGAAACCTCCGTAGGCTTTATCTCATTTTTATCTGACCATTCCTGTGCTAATTCGGGCTTCAATGTGACTAAATCGTTGATTCCCTCAATCACCCTTGCACCTGAGCATATGGGGCAGTTCTCGCCCTTTGAGCGAGCCTTAACGCTTGTCTGCCACTCGTGACCGCAGGCAGCCTTCCACCAAACGATTCTATTTGAGCCATAGGTTATTTTATCGGGCGTAAGCGGAAGATTTTTGTCCGACCACTCACGCACAAGCTCCGGACGCATAGCCGCCAAACTGTTACTCATAATCAATCCTCGACCTCCTTTGCAAAACCATTGTATTGGAAATCAAAGAAAACTTGTAGTTTGCGACCAGATACACCGCACAACACAAAAAAAGACCTTGAAAGGTTTTGTCCTCTCAAGGTCTTAAATACAAAAATATGCGATTTTTTCACCTCTGCACAAAATCCTGCATCGTTTGATGTAAGTTTGATGTAAAGATGTATTTTTGAGCGTTTTCCCAAGTCCGCAAACCCGCATAAATAGGGACTTTTTAGCCTTTTTCGTTCGGTAAGGACTTCATTGTCGGGAACAACAGCACATCCCGTATCGCCGGTGAATTCGTCAGCAGCATCACCAGCCTGTCAATTCCATATCCGATTCCTCCCGTCGGCGGCATACCAATCTCCAATGCATTGAGGAAATCCTCATCCAGCCGGTTGGCTTCCTCGTCTCCCTGTGCCAGAAGTTTCTCCTGTTCCATGAAACGCTCTCTCTGATCAATCGGATCGTTCAGCTCGGAATAAGCATTACACATTTCCCGGCAGGTAATAAATAACTCAAATCGCTCCACATAATCCGGATTGTCCGGCTTTCTCTTGGTCAGCGGAGAAATCTCAACCGGATGGTCCATGATAAAGGTCGGCTGAACCAGATGCTCTTCCACAAAGGTTTCAAAAAACAGATTGAGGATATCCCCTCTCTTATGACGCTCTTCATATTCCACATGCTTTTCATCCGCTACCCTCTTAGCCTCTTCAGTAGTCTGGATCTCAGAAAAATCCACGCCGGAATACTTCTTAACAGCTTCGATCATTGTCATTCTCTCAAACGGCTTGCCCAGATCGATCTCTACGTCGCCATAAGTAACCGTAGTCGACCCGTTCACTTCCATGGCGACATGGCGGAACATATCCTCGGTCAGATCCATCATGCCGATATAATCAGTATAAGCCTGATACAGTTCCATCAGCGTAAATTCCGGATTATGTCTGGTATCCACGCCTTCGTTACGAAACACGCGGCCAATCTCATATACCCGCTCCATACCGCCTACGATCAGGCGTTTCAGATATAATTCCAGGGAAATCCTCAGTTTCACATCCTCATCCAGAGCGTTATAATGGGTTTCAAAGGGTCTTGCAGCCGCTCCGCCGGCATTGGAAACCAGCATTGGAGTCTCAACCTCCATAAAGCCCTTTGCATCCAGATAATGACGGATAGAACTGATGATCTTGGAACGCTTGATAAACGTCTCCTTAACGTCCGGATTCATGATCAGATCCGTATATCTCTGTCTGTAGCGGATATCCGTATTAGTCAGACCGTGAAACTTCTCAGGAAGAATCTGCAGACTCTTGGATAATAACGTTACCTCGGAAGCATGGATCGACTTTTCTCCGGTCTTGGTTTCAAACACTTCGCCTTTGATGCCCACAATATCACCGATATCATATTTCTTAAAATCCGCATAGGACTCTTCGCCAATGCTGTCCCTTGCCACATAGGACTGGATATTTCCCTGCAGATCCTGGACATTACAAAAAGATGCCTTGCCCATCACACGTTTGGACATGATACGTCCCGCAATGGTAACCTGCTGTCCTTTCAATGTCTCAAAATTTTCCTTAATCTCCATACTGTGATGGGATACATCATATTTCATGATTTCAAAGGGATTCCTGCCGTTTTCACACAAAGCCGCCAGCTTTTCCCTTCTCACTTTCAGCAACTGGTTAATATCCTGCTCCTGAGGGTTATTCTTCTGCTCCACTGTCTCCACTCCTTTTATTCTAATCCTATCCGTATATCTGTATAACCTGTGAGCTGCCCCAACAGGTCATTCTGTTTCGCACTGCCGGACTACTCAACGTTTCTCTGTATATCCAGAATTCTATACTGGGCGATACCACCCTGGGTTTCCACATCCACAACTTCACCGATCTTACATCCGATCAGAGCTCTTCCAAGCGGGGATTCATTGGAAATCATGTTATTCAGACTGTCCGCCTCGGTGGAACCCACCAGCTTAAACTCGATTTCCTCATCAAATTCCATATCAAATACTTTTACTTTACAGCCAATATTTATTTTATCTAAATCGATCTCTTCCTCGTCAACCACTTCTGCATTTTTCAGGATTTTCTCGATTTCTTCAATCCTCTTTTCAATATGACCCTGTTCCTCTTTTGCAGCATCGTACTCTGCATTTTCGGATAAGTCTCCCTGCTCTCTTGCTTCCTTGATCTTATCTGCGATCTCTTTTCTTCTTACAACTTTTAAATTCTCTAATTCCTCTTCCAGTTTCTTAAGTCCTGCATAAGTTAATATATTCTTCTTATCTGCCATTTTCTGCATCCTTTCTGCTACACTTTAAAACAATGAATTGTAAAATGTATTCTGATAAAATAAAAAATAAAATACCTGATATTCCCTAATAAAGATGGATTATAACTTAAAGAGCCTTTAATGTCAAGCTTCCCAACATCTCTTTCAGTCCTTCCAGACTTTCAATCCGGTTCACCTGATTGCGGACAGCCGCCGAATGAGGCATACCTGCGGTATACCAGGCAACATGTTTGCGCATTTCCCGGATTCCGGTGTATTCTCCTTTATACCGGACCATCAGTTCCGCATGTCTCAGTATCATGGCTTTAATTTCTTCCGGTTCCGGCCGTTTAAAAACCGTGCCATGGCTGAAATAAGAAGCAATCTCTTTAAAGATCCAGGGATTTCCTCTGGCAGCCCGGCCGACCATGATACCGTCGCAGCCCGTGGATTCATACATCCGTTTTGCATCCGCGGCGCTCCTGATATCGCCGTTGCCGATGACCGGTATGGAAACCCCGCGTTTCACTGCGGCAATGATTCTGTGATCCGCCATGCCGGAATAATATTCTTCCCTTGTCCTTCCGTGAACGGCCACGGCACTGACCCCGCAGGCTTCTGCAATCTTTGCGATCTCCACTGCATTCACCGACTGCCCGTCAAACCCCTTTCGGATCTTAACCGTCACCGGTTTATCCACCTTCCTGACCATCCGGTCAAGGATCTGCTCCACCAGTTTCGGATCCTTCATCAGTGCACTCCCCTCATGATTATTAACAATCTTGGGAACCGGACAGCCCATATTGACATCTATGATGTCAAAACTCCGTTCTCCTGCCAGCCTGGCCGCCATATCTGCCATAATATCCGCATCGGATCCGAAGATCTGGACTGCGATGGGATGTTCCGACGGTACAGTCTCCAAAAGAGGCTCCGTATTTTTATTCTTATATAATATGGCTTTTGCACTGACCATTTCCGTATACAGTAAGCCGCAGCCCATTTCCCGGCAGAGCTGCCGGAATGCCAGGTCCGTAACTCCAGCCATGGGCGCCAGCGCCGTATTATTCTCGATCGTAAGGTTTCCTATCTTCATCCGTATCCCTGCCTAACGGTTCTTTTCGTATATCAGCCTCAGTCCCTGAAGCGTCAGGTTGGCATCATAAATATCGATCCTGTCGGTAGCATCTGCGATTATCTTTCCCAGCCCGCCTGTGGCGACTGCTTTGATCGTACCGATACCCGTTTCTTCCTTGATCTTATCGATAATATATTCGGTCTGTCCGATATGGCCGTAAACCAGACCTGCCTGCATACTGGAGATCGTATCCTTCGCCAGAATGGATTCCGGCTTTTTAATCTCGATCTTCGGCAGTTTGGCAGCATCCTCCCACAATGCCCTGGCACAGATCTTAATGCCCGGTGAGGTGATCCCTGCGGCAAACGCACCCTCTTCCGTAATCAGATCATAAGTTGTGGCAGTTCCGAAATCCATTACGATCACGGGTCCGCCATATAATTCATATGCGCCTACTGCGTCAACTATTCTATCCGCCCCGATTTCATGGGCATTTCCGGTGACCATGCGGATGCCGGTTTTGATTCCTGGACCTACCACCATAGGAGATTTCCCAAAATATTTTCTCACAGAATTCTCAAAAGAATACATTACATCCGGTACGACCGACGAAATAATGACGTCTGTGATATCCCCGACGGAAATCTTCCGGCTGCCCAGTAATTCGCATAATAAGATTCCGAATTCATCCGACGTCCTCTGAATCTTTGTGGTCATACGGAACGTCGCTTCCAGTTCCTCTCCGTCAAATACTCCCAGGGTTATATTGGTATTACCTATATCAACGACTAATAACATCTAATCCTCCAATCCCAGCACAAACACTCTGTAGAATGTTTCCAGCGCCTCAAATAAATCCTGTTTTTCGTTTATCAGCTGTTTTATCTTTAATCCGCTGCCGATCTCATCAAATAACGGATCATAATCCTTACTCTGCACCTTCAGTTCCAGATGTCCTTCTTCATCATATTCCAGCGTCAGAATACCACCCACTTCCTCGGTAAACAGTACGCACATAATATTCAGTTCCTTCTGTACCGAATCCGGCAGGGCGGAAAACTCCGGGTTTAAATAAAACTTCTTTTCATATGCGCTGGCTCCGCACAATACCATCGTTTCTTCCACTCTTTTCCACCCTTTCTATAGCCATAAAGCTATTAAACTGATGACTGCCACTGCATACAATATCAGAACCGCCAAAAACAGAGAAACAGCTTTCACCCATTCATGGCGCTTAAAATACTTGATCCCCATGACCAGATTCATGGTGCCGGACATAAAAAATACCAGTGTAAACAACCGCTCGTACTCATCGATATCCACAAAGATCAGGAACGCGCATACAATAATCCCAAGACCAAGAATAAAATTGATTCCGTCATATAAAAAAGAACTGTTATTTAGCGAACGTTTTCTCCTGTCTATTTTCAGGTAATTCCTGTCAAAGATAGTCACTGTGATACCTTCCTTTTCTATTTGTATTCCGACGGTTTCAGCGTTGCCGCCATGATCGCCTTAATGGAATGCATACGGTTTTCGGCTTCATCAAATACTACGGACTTTGCAGATTCAAATACTTCATCCGTTACTTCCATCTCGGTAATTCCGAATTTCTCATGGATTTCCTTTCCGATCTTTGTCTTCAGATCATGAAAGGCCGGCAGGCAGTGCATAAAGATCGAACTGTTCTTTGTATTATCCATGATCTTTTGATTGACCTGATATGGCATCAGGGCTTTGATCCGTTCTTCCCATACCGCGTCCGGCTCTCCCATGGATACCCACACATCCGTATAGATCACGTCTGCGTCTTTCGTTCCTTCCATGACATCTTCCGTCAGAGTGATACTTCCGCCGGAGGCTCCGGCATAAGCCTCGCACTGTTTTACAAGTTCCGGGGCCGGAAAATATTCCTTTGCCGTGCACGCCACAAAATGCAGCCCCAGTTTTGCACAGACAATCATCAGGGAATTTCCCATATTATATCTGGCATCTCCCATATATACAAACTTAACGCCTTCCAGACGTCCCAGCTTTTCCCGGACCGTGAGCATATCCGCTATCATCTGGGTCGGATGATACTCATTGGTCAGACCGTTCCATACCGGCACGCCTGCATATTCCGCAAGTTCCTCTACAATACTCTGCTCAAATCCCCGGTATTCTATACCGTCATACATTCTTCCGAGGACTCTGGCCGTATCTGCGATACTTTCCTTTTTTCCAATCTGGGAACCGGAAGGATCCAAATAAGTGGAACCCATACCCAGATCGCTGGCAGCCACTTCAAAAGAACATCTGGTGCGGGTACTGGTCTTTTCAAATATCAAAGCCACATTTTTTCCCCGGTAATCGTCCACCGGGATTCCCTTTTTCTTCTTATCTTTATAATCCTGTGCCAGATCGATCAGATAAAGTATTTCATCTTTATTGAAATCTTTTAATGTCAGGAAATTCCGTCCTGTTAAATCAATATTCGCCTTTGCCATATTTCTTACCTCACTTCGATTCAGATACTGTCTCAAAACTTCTTCTGAAAAATTCTATGTAGATTGTAATATTAATTTCCCATTTATGCAATAATTAATTACGGCATTAATTTACCGTACCCAAATATATAATATCAATATAATCATTCATTCTTTTAAATTTGATGTATTTGCTTTTCATTTTCATTTTTATTTTTGCTTACCGAATAATAATTCCGGCGTGACACACGCCACGCCGGTAAAATGCAATCTTTACAATATATTTATCCAGCCAGGACCGTTACTTTACGGTCTCTGCCAGCGCCTTTAACGTGCCTGCCATTCCCTGAATCTCGGAAGGAATGATGATCTTTGTGGCCTGGCCGTCTGCCGCTTTTGCAAAAGCTTCCAGGCTCTTAAGCTGTATGACCGCAGCGTCGGCGCCTGCCTCTTTTATAAAGCAGATACCCTCTGCATTGGCTTTCTGTACTGCCAGAATGGCTTCCGCCTGACCTTCGGCCTCTCGGATCGTGGCTTCTTTTTTCGCTTCTGCCCGGAGGATGGCGGCTTCCTTCTCCGCCTCTGCATCCAGTATCGCAGATTCCTTTTTACCTTCCGCCACAAGAATGGTGGAAGTCTTCTCACCTTCGGCTTTAAGAATGGCCTCCCGTCTTTCACGCTCCGCCTTCATCTGTTTTTCCATGGCATCCTGAATGGCCGCCGGCGGGATGATATTCTTAAGCTCTACTCTCTTTACCTTGATGCCCCATGGGTCTGTGGCAACATCCAGGGATACTCTCATCTTATCGTTTATGGTTTCCCTGGAAGTCAGCGTCTGATCCAGTTCCAGATCGCCGATGATATTTCTCAGGGTAGTGGCAGTCAGATTTTCAATGGCCATGATGGGATTCTCTACACCGTACGCATAATATTTCGGATCCGTGATCTGGAAAAACACGACCGTATCGATCCTCATGGTAACATTATCTTTCGTAATAACAGGCTGCGGTGCAAAATCTACTACCTGCTCTTTTAAGATCACTCTTCTCGCTACTTTGTCAATGATGGGAACCTTAAAATGCAGTCCTACGGACCATGTACATTTGTATCCTCCCAGACGCTCGATAACAAAAGCCTGGGTCTGGGGAACGATCTTTACACAGGATGCAAGGATCACCAGCACCACTACCAGAAAAATCACGAACGCAACAAAGCCTGTTCCTGCCGAACCGGCCAACAACATATAATTCATACTTATGTCCTCCTTAGACTCTTACAATAAGTTTTACGCCTTCCACGGCCACCACTGTCACCAGCGTGCCTTCCGCAATAATATCATTGTTTTCGGAACGTGCCGTCCATGTTTCACCTTCCAGAACAGCCTCTCCCATACTGTTGACATTATCGATCTGTCTGCTCACCTTTGCCGTCTTTCCTATTACATTTTCAACGTTGGTTTTCGTAAGATTCCGGTTAAGATATTTTACAGCTACCGGCCGTGTTACAAATAAAAGTACCAGTGATACCACCAGGAATAACACTGCCTGAAGGATTATATCTGCTCCCAGAAGCGTAGCAGCAAATGCAGCCAGAGCGCCCCCTGCAAACCAGATCGTGGTCAGCCCCAGAGAAATGATCTCCAGTACAAGAAGGATCAGAAAAATTCCCAGCCATACTATGGATTCCACACCAATCACCTCGCTTCGTCTTGTATAGGAATAATCATATCCCATATCAGACTATTTTGCAATCATTGTTTTTCATCTGTATCACTTTTCCATTTCTTTTTCCAGCACTTCCCTGGCCTGATCAAAGTGGGCTTTCATGGAATCGCTTACTTTCGGAAATTTCGGATTGATATCCTTCAGCGTATTCAGTATGATCTCGCTCACCACATAACGCATATACCATTTATGGTCCGCCGGAACCACATACCACGGACAATATTCGGTTGCCGTTTTATTGATGGCATCGGTAAATGCCTTCTGATACTCGTCCCAGTATTCCCGTTCTTTTAAATCGGCTCCACTGAATTTCCAGTATTTCTTCGGATCGTTCAGTCTGGCCAGAAATCGTTTTGCCTGCTCTTCTTTTGAAACGTTTAAATATATTTTTACGATTCTGACGCTGTTGTTATACAGATATTTTTCAAAATTCCGGATATCCTCATAACGATTTTTTATGATCTCACTTTTCCTGATATAATTTGCCCAGGTCTGATATTCATATAATTTATGGACTTTTCCAATGATCACATCTTCATAGTGACTTCTGTTAAAAATAGCGATCTGTCCCCGCTCCGGTATACACTGATGGATCCTCCACAGATAATCATGGGCCAGTTCCGTGGAATTTGGAGCTTTAAACGCGTATTCCTTAACCCCGTGAGGCGACAGGCAGGAAAGGACCGCCTGAATGGTGCCGTCCTTTCCTGCCGCATCCATTGCCTGAAATAAAAAGATGATACCCTCTTTCTTCTCTGCATATAATTTTTTCTGCAGATCGTCAATCTGGGGAAGATTCTGATTCATCCGCTTTACGGCTTCCTCTTTGGTCAGTCCCCCCGTTTCCGCAGTATCAAACTTTCCCGGTACAAACTTACCGCTACCGTCATACAAATAATTTTTCATAGAGCCACACACCTTTCCTTGTTATATTTTTCGAAACAGTTGAAACGCATATCCCATTAATAATCTACATGCTCCAGTCTCAGCCCCAACGCCGGCGCAGTGGGTCCCGCATCGCTTCTCTTCCTTGTCTCAAAAATATGATTTACCTCTTCCGGTTCCATTTCTCCTTTCCCGATTTTTAACAGCGTTCCTACCATGATCCTTACCATATTATATAGAAATCCGTTCCCATGAAACTCAAACCGGAGTTCGCTGCCGGATATTTTTATTTCAATCTTATCTACGGTTCTTACCGTTGATTTCTTTTTACTGCTGTTAGTGCAGAACCCGGCAAAATCATGTTCTCCTGTCATATATTCTGCCCCTCGTTTCATTTTATCCGGGTCCGGAATAAAATCCGGCGCATAGATATATTTTCTGTTAAAAACCGGTTTATTATTACCGATATAACAAGAATATATATATGTTTTTCCTTTCGCATGATATCTGGCATGAAAACGCTCCGGAACTTCCTTCACTTCCGTAACGCAGATATCCTCCGGCAGATACCGGTTGATATATTTTTGTATTTCACAAACCGGGAGGCCGGTTTCCATATGAACATTGGCGGTCATGGCTTCCGCATGGACGCCGGCATCGGTTCTGCCGGCGCCGATCACATTTACTTCATGTCCGCACATACGCATGATAACGGCTTCCAGTTTTCCCTGAATGGTATCCCTGTCTGCCTTCCGTTCCCAGCCGGAATATCTGGTTCCGTCATAGCGGACGGTTAATCGATAATTTTTCATCCTGTCTGTCACTCTTCCCTGTTCTTTAACTCTTTCAATTCCTCCAGGCTCCTGCCCAGAACATACGCGATTTCTCCCAGTTCGGCATCCTGCTCAATATCCGGCAAGCCCTGTTTTAACAGTTCTTCTGCCCGTTCTTTTGAAATCAGTTCCCGTAATAATACTTTGTGTCCTTCCACTGGTATATATGATGTTTTTGTTCTGTCAAACTCCGGTTTTAATACATAATACAACCGCTGTTCTTCATTTTTTGAGCTGAGTTTCGCAATATCATCCACTCTGCAAACGCCAAGACTTTCACTAAATATATATTCCTTTTTCTGAAACATCCGTCTGCTCTCCTTGCCTGCACATTTATTAATTCATTGACTGCGAACCGTTTTGGCAAAAGTCATAAATATGGGTTATGCACCGCCGCCGGGTTTTGATCCAGACATATCTCCCTTATCCGCTCCATCTCTTCCCCGCTGATATCCAGTTTCTGTATTATAAACTCCTGTATGGAAGAACAGGACCGGGAAATATGGGATAACGCCGCATTCAGGTACTCTTCATTCGCCAGAAATGCTTTTTCGGCATTTTGGGCCCGCTCCCGGTCGCCGGTGGCCGCCAGGATTTCTTCATAAAACTGCTTCGCCCGTTTAACGGCGGCCCTGTTGGTCTCCAGATAATCCTGCATGATCGCCTCCCTGTCAAACTCCAGCATTGCCAGGACCATGGCTGATACAATGCCGCAGCGGTCTTTTCCCTCCGTACAATGCCATAAAACAGCCCCTGCCGCCTCTCTGATACCGTCGGCTATATGCCTCATTACTTTTGCCAGCTGGGAAACAGAATATTCATCGCTTACAAGACGTACATAAAGCTTTTTCATATCCAGTTTATCACCATCGGCTATTATGCATTTGTCGGAATTCTCCTCATGGGTTAAACCGATGGCGCTTTCATGAAATAAGGGGATATTGATATATTCCGCACCGGGTATCCTGATATCCGGTTTTTCCCTGACTTCCGTCTCGGTCCGCAGATCAATCACCTTTTTTAATTTATATTGCTCCGTCAGAATTCTTATGTCTTCTTTAGTGATGGAATTCAGCAGATTGCTCCGGATCAGCGCCGGACTGACAATGGTTTTTCCCCGGCTGTTCATAAGTCCCGTAAAGTTCCGTATATTATCAGCTCCCTGTAAATCTATCTTCATCCGTATACCTCCAGTCTAATCATACCACCGTTTCCTATAATGAATCAGTACCGGCACCGAAAGCAGAAGGATCATAAATTCCGTGACCGGAAACGAACACCAGACACCGTTCATGGCAAACAGCCTGCTCATCAGAAGTATCACTGGTACAAACAGGCACCAGCTCCTCAGATTTGAAACGGCAAAAGCTGCCTTGACTTTTGCCGCCGCACTTAAAACCGTTACCGCCATAATATTGACGCCCGCAAAAAAGTATCCGATAAAATACAGTTTCATTCCCTGTTCCGCCATCTCCCGCATGGCGGGATCATGATCCCTGTCAAAGACGGCTATGATACCTTTCATGCCCGCCATCAGAACCGCAAATATCAGAACGGAAGATACCAGTACCGTCAGAATCCCTCTTTTGACCACCCGGTTTAATTCTTCCGTATCGCCGCTACCATAATAACGGCTCACCAGAGGCTGTATTCCCTGTGCCATTCCCGTAAAGATGGATGTTACCACCAGCGCAATATTCGCAACGATTCCATAGGCGGCTACCCCTGTATCTCCTTTAAGCTTTACGATCACCAGATTAAAGGTTATCAATGCCACCGCCGAAGCCAGTTCGGCGATCAGCGCCGAAAAACCGCAGGCCAGTATATTTCCCATGACAGACGGTGCCGGTCTGCATCTTCTGAACCGGAACGAACATTTTTTGTCCCGCAGGTGTTTCGATAATATCAGAATACTGACCAGCGGAGAAGAACCCGTGGCCAGGGCGGCACCAAACATTCCCATTCCAAACGGAAACATAAAGATATAATCAAACAAAATATTGGACAGGCTGCTTACCAGCATGGCGATCATGGCAAGCTGCGGATTTCCGTCATTCCTGACAAAGGCAATGAGTATATTGTTCAATATAAAAAACGGAGCAAACCACATGATCGTGGTTATATAGGTAACGGTCAGTCCCAGGGTATCGCCTTCGGCTCCCAGCAGTCCTGCCAGAGGTCTGCTCCCGGTCAGGGATACCAGCCAGATACAGAGCGACGCTGCCAGTCCCATATATACGGCATGGGTGAGAGAGGCGTCTTCACTTTTACCGTTTCTATGTTTTTTTCCCTGAGAAATAGAAAATCTGGTTGCACCGCCGATTCCAAGCATCAGACCGATTCCGTACATGATACTGTAAACCGGTATCCCGTAATTTAACGCCGCCAGTCCAAAAGAGCCTTCGGCCTGTGCCACAAAGAAGGTATCCGCCAGAATATAACAGGACAGCCCTATCATCCCCATAACGTTAAGACTTACATATCTGATAAATTCTTTCATGATGTTTCTCCATACATACCTTAATCATCCAATAAATTTTTTTCGATCAATTCCATGATCCTTCCGTTCAGAATCCCCATTTCATTATTATGCATCGGATATCCTCCGATCAATATGGTCTGGATATATAAAATTTCAACAAAACGCTCTATTTCTTCTATATCTTCCAGCAGACATAACTTCTTTATCACCGGATTGTGATAGTTAAAATAAAGATATGCGCTGGTTTCCTTTTTAATATCCGTTGCGAAGGCAGATAACATTCCTGCAAACAGCGGGGAAGAAACTTCTTTCGCGCTCTGTATCCTCCGCAGAAACAACGCCTGTTTATCAATATGATAAAATGCCGGAAGGGTTACCGGACTGAACTTTTTCATCTCTGCCCGGCAGTCATATTTTGCCAGGACCCGGTCTGCGACCGAAATAAAAAAGTGACTGGTCTCATTTTCTGAAATCGTAACATCGTTCATAATGTCCACAACTTCTTCTTCCTGCAGTTCCAAGACTTCCGCATTATAAAATTCCGGAATCCGGCACAGGATTTCCTTGTCATATACATAACCGGCATTCACCAGAAGACGTCCCTGGGCAAAAAAAATCTGGGACATCTGTTTAAATTCATCCACCTGACCGGTATAAACCAGCGGTTCCCGCTGAAGCAGCAATTCCTGACCGGTCATCCTGCCTCTGGTAGTCACAAAATCAAAATATTTAAAAAACAGCCGGTAAAGTTCATCGTTCTCAATAGCCATGGATTTCAATACTCTCTGATGGATACCGAGAAAACGCTCCATCATTTCCAGGTCTGTTCTAGCGAGATCCGCTATATAGTCAGAAATGCATGCCCCGATTTCTTCCCTGGCTTCTTCCAGTAATTCATCTTCATAAAAATCCTCTCTGGAGGCTGTGGGTCTTAAGTTCGTTGCATTAATGATACATTTCACAAATACCGCCCAATCCGGAAGAATACTGTCTCCTTTTTCCGTCAGCAGCATATTTTTCAAAAAAATCCTGTGGTAATTTTTTGCTGCGCCGTTTACCTGATAGGGCAGGATATAGGCAACGCCGCTTACATTTCCGCTTTCTGAACTTAACGGAATACAGTCTAAAAAATCCTGCCCGAACATGGTTTTTCCGAAAAACATCAATTCCTCTTTCGTAGACTGTCTCTCATCCCACGGAAGATAAATCCGGTTCATGCGGGTACTTTGGGAACCGTCGTCAAAGACCACCGGAAACGGCAGCAGGATTCCATAATAGGTAATCAGCTGTTTCACCTTTTCGGTGGAAAAATATTGTTCTTTCCCTGCTTTACAGTTGAGAATGATCGTTGTTCCCTCTTCACAGCCTTCCGGGATCTCCGTTAAGGTATAGGTACCGTCCGGTTTTCCCGTCCAGCACAGACTGGTATTTTCCCTGACGGAGCGGGTCTCAATTACGATTTCATCCGAAACCATAAAACAGGACAGCAGACCGATTCCGAACCGGCCGATATATTCCTCCATTACCCTGCCGGTCATTAAATCTTTTTTGGAAGACTCTCCGATAATGGCTAAAAATCTGTGTACCTCATCTCTTGTAAGGCCGGTTCCATTATCGTGAAAAGCAAGGCTCCGTCCCGGCACCAGATTTATCCTGATTTCAGGATTTTTAAATCCTTCTTCCGATCTCTGTCTTGCAACTATGGCATCGGTACCGTTCTGCAGCAGTTCCCGGATATAGACATCGGGACTGCTATAGAGATGGTCCGATAAAATCTCTATCATACCGCCCAGATTTACCTTAAATCGAAATAATTCATTCTCCATCTATTGATACATTCCTTTCAGCTTACTGATCTTATTGGTATATTCATCGGACATATTGCTTTCATCTAACAGATATCCGACTCTTTCCGCCTGTTTTAAAAAATATTGATATAATTCATTTAAATCATAAGTTCCGTCTTCCCTGTATAATTCAAACTGCCGGGGAAGATTCATGAGCATGGTATCTTTGCCGGTCTTCCATGCGGCCTGTTTCCATAAATGACAGGCTCCAATGGCAAAATTGGCTATTTCAGAAGGTTCCCTGGATTCCAGCACCCTTGGAAAAAATTTCAAAAATACATTTAATGCTTTGTCCGGATCGGTAAACGCATAACAACGCACCACGTTTCCGATCTCATCGCTATAAAGTCTGTCCCTTGTGACCGCCTTATAAAACTTCTTATAGTAACCCTCCGCTTTCTTATATTCTCCCCTGTTAAAATAAAATTCACCAAACCTCGCATAGGTAAAGGAAGGCTGCTCTGTACAGCTGTACCTGCCGTCGGCCATGGGTTTAAAAAGTTCAAATGCTTCCTCTTCCCTGCCGTTTAAAAGCTGCAGATGAATTTCACTGCTCAGTTCACAGGCTTTGCAGTCGCTCAATTCATCTCTGGGCTCCGCCAGAAATCTCTGGTAATATTCATTGGCTTTTTCCAGATCGCTATATTTATATACCCGAAACATCAGACAGTAATAGGTCCTGAGAGAGTAGCCCATTTTCTCGCTCATTTGTTTAAATCTGTCCAGATACTGTTCCGTTTCCTTCATGGATATCTGATAAAAACATACTGCATTATCTATGATCCATTTAAATTTCCAGAGAACATTCCATAAATACTCCTCATTTAAATCCGGATATTTTTCGCACATGGCATAATATTCCGGAAATATGATATAGGCATCCATATAATCATTATAAAAAACACTTTCCCGGATCAATTCATCCCGCAGGATAAATCCCGTTTCATGATCTCCCTCTTGATCCGCCTGTAAAATAGCGCTGTGAATGGCATCCAGCCTTACTTTTCCGTGAGAAATCTCATCCAAATCCTCCCATATCCTGTCCGGATCGTACATCAGTGATTTCCTCCTGTTATTTCTAAAAATTAAATATATCATGTCCCGATTCGACATGAAAATATTATAACACAATTTCCGAATCTTGTCAGACTAAGATTCTGCCGTTCCTTAAAATGCAGTATGGGATAATTCCTGTCTGCTGCCAGACAAAATTATCCCATATGACTTTCTATGCAAATGATTATTTTTTAGTAATTCTGACGGTTTACATCAATCTTCAGGCTCATTCCGTCTACGGCCACCCCTTCGCTGCAGGTAATGGAAAGCTTCTGCTCTTCCGTAAATCCAATGGTCTCGCCATCCTGAAGAACCACGTCTTCCGAAATCACATACACCGTGACGTCCATCAGAAACTCCTGTAATTCCCTTGGCTCTAAATCCGTATCCAGCACTTCGATCTCATCCTTGCCGAACACTTTCAGTCCTTCCGTATATCCGCACATTCCGTTTTCTCCGCTGTATAGTCCAAACCAGACCCAGTTAAAGATCGGAAGATCATCTCCTTTTATCATTTCCGCAAATCCTATATAGAGGTCAGGCTGGATCAGGGTACGGTTTACATAGATCCCCAATGTATGTTTCTGCTTGCAGCAACAGGAAGCCAGTTTTACAAAGAGTATTCCTTTTTCAATGATATCTCCGTCTCCCATGACCGTCACCATTAAATGAGCCTTATGTTTCTTAGCCGCCTCCACGGCATTCGGCCACATATAATTGCGTTCAGCGGCCCATTCCGCTTCCCCGTCAGGAACCTGCATCTCCATCAGGGCGGTCACCAGGATCCCGCCTTCCACCATTGAAAACAGCAGTTTCTCTTTCTCCTCTGCTTCTCCTTCTGCTTCCTCGACGATGATGTTCCAGTCATCTTTCATATCTTTCTTTAACTTCTCTTTGTCCCACTCTGCCGAGGATAACAGAATAAAGCCTAAAAATCCTCCTGAGCTTTCCTCATCATCTTCGCCCTCATCTTCCCCGTCTTCTTCCGGATCACGATCCCCGTCTGCTAAAATATTCTCGCAATCCTCAATGTACTCCAGCACATCCTCGTCATCGGGACAAAATTCCAGCGATTTCCGAAATGCTTCCAGAGCTTCTTCGATCCTGTCCAGATAAAATAAGGCATAACCCATTTTGTAATACCAGCGGTTCTCTCTATCCTTTTCTTCGATTCTTTCCTGTAAAACCTCCATGGCTTTCTCATATTCATCCAGATTATTCCATGCACAGGCCAGATAGTGAACGATCTCGTAATCCCATTCTTCTCTCGGTATCCCTTCGATGGCTTCCACCATCTTTTCAAACTCATCTTCTTCGTACCAGTCATCCAGCTGCTCCGTCAACGTCATATCACGTTCCTCCTTGATCGTATTATTTTCCACATGCTATATTGATTATATCAAATCACATGATTATTTCAATATTTTACCGCCTGAAACGCTTCCTCCAGATCCTCAAGGATATCGTCAATATTTTCCGTTCCAACGGATAACCGGATGGTATTCGGCCGAATGCCCTGATCCTTTAATTCTTCTTCATTTAACTGGGAATGGGTGGTAGACGCCGGATGAATGACCAGGGATTTCACATCCGCAACGTTGGCAAGCAGAGAGAACAATTCCAGATTATCAATAAATTTTTTCGCTATCTCAGCATCTCCTTTGATCTCAAACGTAAAAATAGAGCCGCCGCCCTTTGGAAAATATTTTTTATATAACTGCTGCTGTCCGGCATCCCGGGATACGGACGGATGGTTCACCTGTTCCACCTGCGGATGGTTCTCCAGATATTTTACCACTTTGAGCGCGTTTTCCACATGTCTTTCCACCCTTAAAGACAGAGTCTCCAGCCCCTGCAGGAATATAAACGCATGAAATGGTGAAAGGGTAGCTCCCGTATCCCGCAGAAGAATGGCGCGGATTTTTGTCACAAAAGCCGCCGCTCCCGCTGCTTTTGTAAAGCTGATGCCATGGTAACTGGAATTCGGCTCGGTCAGGGACGGAAATTTTCCGCTGGCTTCCCAGTCGAACGCTCCGCTGTCGATGATAACACCGCCTATGGTGGTTCCGTGGCCGCCGATAAATTTAGTAGCGGAATGTACTACAATATCAGCGCCGTATTCAATCGGACGTACCAGATAAGGCGTTGCAAACGTGTTATCCACTACCAGCGGTATCTTATGGGCATGGGCAATCTCTGCCAGTTTCTCGATATCCACCACATCCGAATTGGGATTCCCCAGTGTTTCAATATGTATTGCCTTCGTATTCTCCAAAATGGCGGCTTCCACTTCATCATACCGGAACGGATCGACAAAGGTTGTGGAAATGCCGTATTCCGGCAGGGTATGGGCCAGAAGATTATAGGTTCCTCCATAGATATTCTTAGCTGCTACGATATGGTCTCCCGCATGTGCCAGATTCTGTATGGTATAAGAAATGGCTGCTGCTCCGGAAGCCACCGCCAGTGCGGCCGCTCCGCCTTCCAATGCGGCGATTCTCTTTTCAAATATATCCTGGGTAGGATTGGTCAGTCTGCCATAAATATTGCCCGCATCGCTGAGATCAAATCTGGCCGCGGCATGCCGGCTGTTTCTGAACACATACGAAGACGTCTGATAAATCGGTACTGCCCTGGCATCCGTAACCGGATCCGGCTCTTCCTGCCCAACATGTAATTGTAATGTTTCAAACTTTAAGTCTCTCTCCGAAAATTTTCTTTTACTCATATAATACCTCTTTCTGCCGGAATTTTCCTGCTGTTATTTTCACTGATCCGTATATTCCTTATATTTCCTATATGTTTACAAGGATATAATATCATCCAATGGTTGTTTTGTCAAATACAGAAATAAGTTTCCTGTCAGTTAACTTTTTATCGTAGAAAATCGTTCCTGTCCATTGAGCCAGCGGGATATTCTGGGTATAATCATTATACAGGAGGTTTCAACTATATGGAATTATTGAATTTTTCAGACAACATGATCAGACTGCGGCATGAGAAAAAAATAACCCAGGAACAGCTTGCGGCTTTTATGGGTGTAACAAAAGCTTCCGTATCCAAATGGGAAACAAAGCAAAACCTGCCGGATATCCTGCTGCTTCCAAAGCTGGCATCTTTTTTTGACATCACCATTGATGAATTGCTGGGATATGAACCCTGGTTGGGCAAAGAACAGATTCAAAAGATTTATCAGGATCTGTCTGCTTCCTTTGCAGAAAATCCTTTTGAAAAGGTAATGGAACAAACTGAGCTTCTCGTAAAAAAATATTATTCCTGTTATCCCTTTTTGTTTCAGATCAGCGCTTTATGGTTAAATCACTTTATGCTGGCCGGAACCCGGATCCGTCAGCAGGAAGTCTTACATTCCGCTTCGGATCTTTGCCGCCGCATTATCTCCGGCTGCCGTGACATCGGTCTTTGCAACGATACGATCCTGTTAAACGCCACGATTCAGTTACAGCTTGGCAATGCCGGAGAAGTGATCGGGACGCTGGAAGAGATTTTGAATCCCTGCCGGCTGTCGGCGCAAAGCGATCATATATTGATTCAGGCATATCAAATGGCCGGACAGAAGGAACAGGCGGACAGCTTTACACAGATCAGTATGTTTTCCCATCTGCTTTCGCTGGTATCCGCCGCCACTCGCTATCTTGACATACACAGCAAAAATCTATCCGTCTGCCTGGAAACCATGACCCGCATGGAAAGCATGATCTCCGCTTATCATCTGGAATCATTACATCCCGCCAGTGCTTCTTTATTTTATCTGCAGGCAGCCATTACCTGCTGCTTCCATGATAAACTGCCGGATACACTGAAACTTCTGGAAAAATATACCGTCTGCATCGGCCATATGTTTGAATCGGAACATCTGCTTTTTCGAAATGACGGCTATTTTAACCGGGTAGAACAATGGTATCAGCAATCGGATCTTGGCGGAAATCCGCCGAGAAGTAAAAAGATCGTTTTTGAAAGCGCCATGCAGGCTTTTGAAATCCCCGCTTTTGCAGCAATACATGAAAATCCGGAATTTATAAGGCTTCAAAAATCATTAGCATTGAAAGGAGAACATTTATGAAGAATCTGAATGAAATACTTCCATTCCTCATTCCGCTCATAGTAATAGAATTAATCTTACTTATCGTTACATTACGGCATATTCTTACCCACACAAATTATAAATACGGAAACAGGACACTATGGCTTCTGGTCGTTGTCATCGGAATGAATCTCATCGGCCCGGTGTTATATTTTCTGTTTGGAAAGGAAGAGACATAATGGATATACTGACATTTTCCCACGTATCCAAATCCTTTGGATGTAATAAAGTGATCGACGATCTGAGTTTTTCGGTCCCGGAACATTCCGTCTTTGGTTTTATCGGTCAAAACGGCGCCGGAAAGACGACTGCGATGAAAATGATACTGGGTTTGCTGAAGCCGGACGGCGGTGAAATATTTGTTCATGGGGAACCGGTACGTTTCGGCCAGAACCATACAAATAAATACATTGGGTATCTGTCCGATGTTCCTGAATTTTATGATTATATGACGCCGAAAGAATATCTCACCTTATGCGGACAGATCACAGGAATGCGGAAAGATATCATTTTGCAGCAATCCGACCGTCTGCTGGATCTGGTGGGACTCGGCCATTCCGGGAAACGTATCCGCGGATTTTCCAGAGGCATGAAACAGCGTCTCGGCATTGCACAGGCCCTGTTAAACAGTCCGAAATTATTGATCTGCGACGAACCTACCTCTGCACTGGATCCTTTAGGCCGGAAGGAATTTCTGGATATATTATCTTCGGCAAAAGAAAATACTACGGTATTTTTTTCTACACACATTTTGTCCGATGTAGAACGTATTTGTGATAAAATTACTTTCTTACACAATAAAACGGCAATGCTCAGCGGTTCGCTGAAAGAAATAAAGAATCTTCGAAAAGGAAACGGTCTGGAACTGGAATTTTATAAACCGGAAGATGCCGGATTATTTTTAAGCCAATATCCCGGCGGGATACGGGTCAGCGGACTAAAAGTACGATTTGACCGGAAAACGGAACAGGATATGATAACTATCATGCAGGTTCTGGTACGGCATGATATTGCCATACAGCGGATAGAAATGCTGGAACCTGCATTAGAAGATTTATTTATGGAGGTGGTCGCTAAATGAATCAGTTCACTGCATTTATCAGAAAAGAATTTATGGAACTCACCCGGACCGGGAAACTGTTCATCCTGACGGTCTTATTTGTTCTGTCCGGTATTATGAATCCCGCCCTCGCCAAACTGACACCATGGATGATGGAAATCATGTCTGAAGATTTTGCGGAAACCGGTTTTACCATAACTTCCGTCAAAGTGGATGCCCTGACTTCCTGGTCACAGTTTTACAAAAACATACCGATTGTATTGATCGTTTTTCTTTTATTGTATAGCAATACTTTAACATTGGAATATCAAAAAGGCACGCTGATCAATTTGATCACCAAAGGTATGAAGCGCTGGAAAATAATCGTTTCAAAAGCTGTCTCCATAAGCCTTCTATGGACGGCAGGCTACTGGCTCTGCTTTGGGATCACATACGGATACAATGCGTATTTCTGGGATAACCGTATCGCATCCCATCTGTTTTTTTCCGGATTCTGTTTCTATCTGTCAGGGTTCTGGCTGATTTCACTGCTTCTGCTGTTATCAGTTTTCTTCCGCACAAACTCTGCAGTGATCATTTCTTCCGGAGGTACTTTTTTAACATTTTATCTGCTTGGGCTGCTGCCTGGTATAAAAAAATATCTGCCGGTATATCTGACGGGGGCTTCCGGTCTGCTGACCGGTTCCGGAGAAATATCCGGATACATTCCTGCAATCCTTATAACGTTGATCTTATCTGCCGGAAATATTGCAGCCGCAATCATTTGTTTCAATAAGAGCAGCATATAGTCTGTTATATTTCTGATACATCCGTTTCCTCTGTACAAAATATAAAAAATGGTTGTGGTCAAAGCGTGATATCCTTAACGGAGTATTACGCAAACTAAGTAGGATGAAAGAAATTGACAGTATGGCATAATGCTATACTGTCTTTTTTTATTAAGCCGGGAACGGTGGCAGAGTAAAATACTTCATATACTTCAATCTTTTTTCAATGTTACTTTGTATAATGGTTTAACAGATAACTAGATGCTGAGAAAGGAAATAATTTATGTACATTGTAAAAAATTCGTTGAGATGTATTGGCAGATCTAAAGGACGTAATATTCTGATAAGCATTATCGCTCTTGTAATTGCTGTTTCTTCCTGTCTTGGCTTGTCTATTCAACAAGCCGCTGAAAGTGCAAAGGAAAGCACATTAGAGGAACTGAATATAACTGCCACCATATCATATGACAGAAGTTCAATGATGAACGATATTATGGGAAGCAAAAAAAGCCAAGGCGGCGGTAACGGCTTTGACCGTGACCAATTCGCGAATATGATGGGCAATGCCGCTGCTCTTACATTGGAAGAGTATCAGATATATGCTTCTGCCGAGTCGGTTCAGGATTTTTATTATACGCTTACTGCATCCTTTAATGGTGCAAACGACCTGTTGCCCGTAAGTGATCAAACGGAGGATACCGAAAGCGAATCTAATTCAGGTTTCGGTGATTTCGACAAAGGAAAGGGCTTACCCGGTGATGACCGAGGTAAAATGTTTTCTTCTTCCGATTTCTCTGTTATCGGTTATAGCAGTGACAGGTCAATGACCGCTTTTATTGACGGAACAGCTTCTGTTTTGGAAGGTGGCACAATGTTCGAAGAAGGCACAACCGAAAAAGAATGTGTTATTTCCGAAGAACTTGCCCTTTATAATGATCTATCGGTAGGTGATACGATCGTTCTCACCAATCCTTTGCTTGAAAGCGAAACATATGAACTGAAAATTGTAGGATTTTATACGAGTTCTGCAAATAACGACCTTTCCATGTCGATGATTGGCAAGAATCAGGATCCTGCCAATCAACTTTATATGAGTGCTGCCGCACTACAAACCATCCTTGATGCTTCTGATGAAGCTTCGACCACGATCACCGATGAAGACACCGGCAGAGAAAAAGATAGCGCCGTTACCGGCTCGATTTCCGCAACCTATGTCTTTCCAAACACAGAAAAATATTATGCTTTTGAGGAAGAAGTGCGTACACTTGGTCTTAATGATTCGTACACCGTATCTTCTCCCGACCTCACAGCCTTTGAAAACAGCTTGACTCCGTTGAATACGCTTAGCACAATGGCCGGATGGTTTCTTGTGGTTATCTTAATTATCGGCGCTATTATTCTTGTTGTTCTTAATATCTTTAATGTAAGAGAGCGTAAATACGAGGTTGGCGTACTTACTGCAATGGGTATGAAGAAATGGAAGGTTGCCGCACAGTTTATGTGCGAAATACTTGTTGTTACAATGATCGCCGTAATTATCGGTGCAGGTATCGGCGGGGTATGCTCTGTTCCCGTTACAAACGCACTATTGGCAGGTCAGGTTGAAAGCCAAAATTCGCATCAAACTCAACTGAATGAGAATTTTGGACGTCCTGGTAATTTCGGTGGTGGAATTCCTGGCAGAAATATGGACGGCATGTCTTCAAAAATTCCTGATGTTGGCGATGCCGCGGATTACATAACAGAGGTAAACTCTGCAATGAATCTAACCGTTGTATTGCAAATGCTCGGTGTAGGATTACTGCTCACATTAGTTTCAAGTATGGTATCAGTGTCGTTTATTATGCGATACGATCCGTTAAAAATTCTTGCAAACAGAGATTAAGAAAGGAGAAAATGTATGTCTATATTATCACTTCAAAATATCAGTTTTTCGTATGACAGAACACTTGTATTACAGAACATATCATACGAATTTGAAAAAGGTAAAATGTACTGTATTGTCGGCAAATCAGGTGCAGGTAAGACAACGCTCCTTTCCTTGCTTTCAGGCCTTGCTTCCCCTGGCAGCGGCGAGATTATCTACGATGATAAAAACATTGCGAAAATTGATAAATACACCTTCCGATCCAAATATATCGGCGTTGTATTTCAAAGCTTTAATTTGATTACCAAGTATACAGCACTTGAAAATGTAATTCTGTCAATGGATGTAGCGGGATATAAAACCAAGAACAAAAAGCAGAGAGCAGTTGACCTATTGCATAGCGTAGGACTTGACGAGGATGAAGCAAACCGCCGTGTGCTTAAATTATCTGGTGGTCAGCAACAACGTATTGCCATTGCCCGTGCTCTTTCTTATGATCCGGATATTATTCTTGCGGATGAGCCGACTGGAAATCTCGATACCGAAACACAAAACGAGATTATGAGTATCTTCCGCGAGCTCACAAATCAAGGCAAATGTGTTATCTTGGTCAGTCATTCTCCCGATGTTGCGGCGATGTGTGACGAACGCTATGAACTTGTAAAGCTCAATCGTACCAAGAGATCTTAACTGTTACGGAGAAGTGATCGATCCATCACCTCTCCTTTTTTAAACAGAAATGAAAAATTCAATAATTTTTCAATCCTTTATGGTATAATTGTTATGCATGGAGGCCCTTATGAGGATTTTACTCGTTGAAGATGAAAAAAGAATGGCACAGGCGCTTTGCGAAATACTTCGCCTTGAAAAATATAAAGTCGATCATTATGTGAATGGTCTTGACGGTTTAGCCGCACTCGAAAGCAACATTTATGATATTGCAATTCTTGATGTTATGCTTCCCAAAATAAATGGATTTGAGATAACAAAAAAGGCTCGTAGTAACGGAATAGCAACACCGATACTGCTACTTACGGCAAAGGCAGAACTTGACGATAAAGTGAATGGTCTTGACTGCGGTGCAGATGATTATCTGACAAAACCCTTTATGACAAAAGAACTACTTGCCCGTCTACGTGCGCTGGATAGAAGAACGCTCGGAACAGCCGATAACGTTTTATCCTTTGGTGATATTACACTCGATACAAGCACGCTTACATTATCTTGTACAACAAATGGTCAGAGCGTCCGACTCAGCGAAAAGGAATACCATATCCTTGAATACTTAATTGCAAACAGCGGTCAAATTCTCACTCGTGAACAGTTTGAAGTAAAGATTTGGGGATTTGAAAGTGATGCCGAGTACAACAATGTAGAAGTATATATGTCGTTTACCCGTAAAAAGCTTTGTTTTGTAGAAGCGAAAACCGAAATTAAAGCGGTGCGCGGTATCGGATATGAATTGAGGTTTGACAATGTTTAAGAAATCAAGAAGAAAAATCGTTGCCGCCATTATGACTATTCTCGTACTATTATGGGTGGGAACACTTGGTGTTATTTATACATCCAGTTATTTTGAGATGACAAATAAAAACAAACGGATGCTGAAAGTTCACGCTGAGATGTATACGCTTTCCAGGTCTTTTGATGGGATAAAGCCGCCACGCAGACCGTTTCCTGGTGCAAGTCCCAACTTCGATTCGGATTTTGCTGAGACCCCAATGTTTCGATTATCCACCTTTTACACGGTTGCTATTTCCTATGACGGCGATATTCTTGAAATAGAAAATGAACCGCCAACGGTATTTACCGATGCCGACCTCAAAAATTTGGCTCAAAATATTATAAAAGACGGTAGAGATAACGGTACCAAAAACAACCTTGCTTTTTACAAAACTGATAAAGATGGATATACACTTGTCACTTTTATGGATAACACCATAGTGAATGAAAATGCCATGACTCTTTTCCGTTATACATTGATATTTGGCGGTGTTGCTTTGGTTTTATTCTTCTTCCTGTCGGTATTCCTTTCAAAGAAAATTGTAAATCCTCTGGAAGAAAGCTACCACAAACAAAAACAGTTTATCTCGGATGCAGGACATGAGCTAAAAACACCAGTATCGGTGGTCAGTGCAAATGCCGAACTACTGTCCCGTGAGATTGGTGATAATCAATGGCTCCAAAATATTCAGTATGAAAATGTGCGTATGGGTATACTAGTAAGCCAACTCCTTGACCTTGCTCGAACCGAAGATGTAACAACGCAAATGGAACGCATCAATTTCAACCGCTTGGTTGTAGGCGAAGCGCTTCCTTTTGAAAGCGTTGTTTTTGAAAAGGGACTTTCGCTTAACTGCAATATTTCGAGTAATATCGAAGTCGAAGGAAACAGCGCACAACTCAAACAGATCGTTTCAATTCTTTTGGATAATGCGATATGCCATAGCAAAGACCAAGGTGAAGTATATTTGGCCTTAACCAAGGAACATGGTATTGCAAAACTTTCTGTTATTAACAAGGGCGATGAAATCCCTATGGAACAGCGTGAACAAATATTTGAACGTTTCTACCGTGTGGATACTGCCCGTAACAGTGAGGACAAGCACTACGGACTTGGTCTTTCCATTGCGAAAGCAATCGCAACCTCCCACAAAGGTCATATTGAAGTTCTTTGCTATAATGGGTTCGTAGAGTTCAGAGTGCAAATCCCTGCTTTGTAATAGCGGAATTTTTGTAAACGGTGGATTGTCAACACTTTTTTAGACAACTTTTTTAAGGTTGTTTTCCCTGTATTG
>CAJTPF010000024.1:28610-41434 GCA_910578175.1 uncultured Lachnospiraceae bacterium | reverse complement strand
CGGCGCATGAGCTTGGAAAGTGCGTCATTGTAGTAACGCACAGCAAATATCTTGCAGCACAGGCAGATGAGATTATCATGATTAAAGACGGCTGTATAGAATCAGTTACACAGCTGACAGATTAACCAGCTGGGATTTCTACCCTGCAAGTAGAAGTCAAATTTCTACATATAAGAATCAAAATATCTATAAACCGTAAAGGTGTGACAGCCTTTACGGTTTTTCTTTTGTCGTTTTTTATCGGATTGCGTTACAAACCTGTTTTTTACAGTGGATGCCGTTCACCGCCTGCCAATCTGGATTTTCAAAAAAATTCAGATTGGAGGTAAAGGATTATGGCGTACAATAAAGCCAGAGAAGAAAGGAAATGGCGGCTCTGGAAAGAAGCCGAGGAAAAGCAGCTTAGGAGCTTGGGTGTCGGTGAGGAAGATATTGGTGCAGCATAAAGCGGATGCTTTTTGACATTCCAAATTCAAATGCTGCTTTTTAAGATGGAAAAAGGGCTTTGTCTATGATATACTACAATATATCGTGACGGGGCTCTTTTTGTACGAAAGAAGCATTTGACATGAGCGGAAAAAGACGTGACAGTAAAAACCATATTCTCCGCAACGGAGAGAGCCAACGTCAAGACGGACGGTATGCGTTCAAATACATTGATGCCACAGGAAAACAGCAATTCGTTTACAGTTGGAAACTGGAAAAGACAGATAAAACGCCGCAAGGGAAACGGGATGACATCTCATTGAGGGAAAAAGAAAAGCTGATATTAAAAGATATTGATGATGCGATTGTTCCCCGTGGTGGAGAGATGACAGTTTTGGAACTGGTTAAAAAGTACCTTTTACAGAAAACAGGGGTACGGCACAATACCGAAGCGAATTACAATTTTGTAGTCAACATTTTCAAGAAAGAAGAATTTGGCAGGAAAAGAATCGACAAGGTGAAACTGTCGGATGCAAAATGCTGGCTTATCAAATTGCAGCAGGATGGGAGAGGTTACAGTTCCATCCATTCTGTAAAGGGCGTTGTAAGACCTGCTTTCCAGATGGCTGTGGACGATGATTTGATACGCAAAAATCCGTTTGAGTTTCAGCTTGCCACTGTCGTAGTGAATGACAGCGTGACAAGAGAAGCAATCACAAGAAAACAGGAACGGGCTTTCCTTGACTTTGTAGCACAGGATAAGCATTTTTGCAGATACTATGATGGAATCTATATCTTATTTAAAACGGGGCTTCGGATTTCTGAATTTGTGGGATTGACGCTGAATGATATTGATATGCAGAACCGAAAAATCAATGTCAATCACCAATTACAGCGAAAAAGGAATATGGAGTATGTGATCGAGGATACAAAGACCACAAGCGGTACGAGGGAAATTCCTATGTCAGATGAAGTATATGCGTGTTTTCAGCGAATCATCTCAAACAGGAAGAAAGTGAAAACCGAGCCTATGATAAATGGCAAATGTGGATTTCTGTATCTGGATAAAAATGGAGTGACGCTGAATACCTATACGCATATTGGCTACGATGATGTGAAAGAGGAGTTAAAACGGATGGCAAAAGCCGAGTAGTAAAATGGCATGATTCCTCTCAATTTACTACTTTTGGGGTAAAAGATATGCCAATTTAGACTACAATATGCCAAGTGCAAGGGGTGATTGCAAACGACAGGAAAAGCCGATAAATCAAGGAAATACAGCAAATACAAGGAGTTTTAAAGATATGATAACAAGAGTGCTTTTCATCTGCCACGGCAACATCTGCCGCAGCCCCATGGCCGAGTTCATCCTTAAACACATAACAACCCGACTCCGCCAATCCACCAATTTCATCATCTCGTCCGCCGCCACCAGCACAGAAGAAATCGGAAATCCTGTTCACCATGGCACCCAAAAAATTCTGCACCGCTTAGGTATCTCCGCCGAAGGAAAATATGCGGTACAGTTTAAAAAAGCCGATTACGATCAATATGATTACATCATAGGCATGGATTCCATGAACATAAAAAACATAAAAAGAATCTCAGGCTGTAATGACCGGGACGAAAAAGTTTACCGCCTGCTGGAATTTGCAGGGGAGCACAGGGATGTGGCGGACCCATGGTATACCGGGGACTTTGAAACAACCTATCGTGATGTTGTAAAAGGCTGTATCGGATTGTTGGAACATTTAGGAATCGATTGCGAAGGAATCAAAGATATGATATAATTTGAAAATATTTAAAAGTATTTCTTTTAGTATCAGTTTAATAGAAGAAAGTTAGGAAGGGAAGCAGATATGAATTCGAAGATAAGATTTATTGAAGTATTCTTTATGCTGTTGGTAATACTCTCCTTTGCAGCCACCGGAATCATGATTTTAATTGGAAATCATGACTATTCCATCATTGCACTGGCAGTTACATCACTTCTTGTCCTTATAGAGTTCTATTTGGTATTAACGGGAAGCGCCGGCCGGGTACTGGACCTGAGCCGGACAGGCTTAAGGGGAAAACAGGGGGGAAGATATTCCGGTGAAGCATACAGTGAGGATGTGTTTTCGGGAGAATACGGAGACATGGACGGATTGGAAGATATGGGGGGATTTACCGGCGAGGGCGTAGGAAATATGCGTGTGTATCAACGGGGGGAGCAGATAGACTATGCGGATTCGGAAGAAGATTGAAACAGTGATCCTGACGGCAGATCTGCGGAATGGCCATACTGATATGGAGGATAGGAATGTCTAAGAGAAATTTTGTAACCATAGCGTTATCATTGAATGTGATCATCTGCATAATATTGTGCATGCTGTACTTTAGCGGATACGGAGAAAAGAACAGGGCGGATAATGAAATAAAGGATACCACGGCAAATATGGCGGAATCCGGAAACACGGAAAATACCAGGGGAGAGCAGCAGACAACGGATGAACCGGATTCTGAAGAAGAAACCGATACCATAAAAGAGCCGGATACTTTAAAGAAACCGGGAACCGGCAGGGAGCCGGTGACCACAAAGACACAGGGAACCACGAAGGAACCGGGAACTACCAAAGAACCGGCAACCACTGTGACACAGGAGACCACAACGATTGATCCTCAGACAGGGGAACAGATCACTGTTCCGGCAATCCTGACAGGAAAGACGACTGCGTTGATAACCGGTGCCTGCAATGTCAGGGATGCAGCAGATGTTTCAGGCAATGTAACAGGTGTGGCCAAAGCAGGAGAGGAATATGTTATCGACAGATCCAAAAGTACGAAAGACTGGATAGCTCTTGTCTATAACGGAAGAATCGGATATATATATATAGAATATTGTACGTTAAAGTGAAACGATCATTATTTGATTGAATTAAATCGTAAAAGGCAGTTTCCAATTAAACAACCCTTTCATATAATATAGAAACTATATTGTATGAAAGGGTTATTTTATAATGTGGAAGTATAAACCATGTTTTTGGATTTTGATGATAATCATCTGTTGTTTAGTAATATGCTTAATTATATGCCTTGTAAAGACAATTATCCGTATTTGGTGCAGCAGACATTATGTTCCGCAGTTTAATTCACCGGAACAGGTGGCGGAATTTAACAATGAATTATACCCCTCCGGGTTTGCCTATGATCCCCAGACGGATATTTTTTATTCTTTAAAGGATGCGTGGCAGAGGCAGTATGGATACCGCAGGGCATTTGATGAACTGGCGGCCCGTTTTAATATGATCATTGACTGCGAACCCATAAAGTTCTGGTACAGCGGCAGATACTGGATGATCGAATTATGGAAAGGCCAGTATGGACTGTCAACCGGTGGGGAAGTTGGAATCTATGTTTCTGATGACGGACGGAATTATAGATGTGTGGAAGATGAAGAGGAGATAACCATGGGATTCGTACTGATGAAAGGAGACAGGGTACTGGCCCAGAGATATGAGAGACACTGGTGGCTCACGGCGTTTGTTTTAGGAGAATACAGTAAGACAAAAGATTTATCCATGATCGTGGAACTTAATCTGACGAATGTGGAAATGTGTATGGCGGTGACCAACGAATTGCGCCGGTTGGGTTATAATGGAGAAAACTTTACGATGTACCGGAATTCCATTCGCATAAAGTTTGACCGTCCGTACAATCCACAGCCGAAAAGCAGGAAATCACTGGCGGCATGGATAAACAATAAAATGAATAAACATAACTGTAAAGTATATTGCCGATATACAAAGAAATATATGTTTACATTGGATAAAATTCAGTATATCCGAATCCGGATTCCGCATCTGTATAACGCCTGTCTGAAAGTTCTGAAGATATGGAAGAAAATTAATGATTAGCAAAAGTTTTGATAAAAGAATGAGGAAACTATATGACAATGCACTTCGGGTCTCTTTGGAAGATGTGGGCAGGATCGTTATAATGAGCGACTGTCACAGGGCAGACGGGCGGTATAATGATAACTTTGCAGCCAATGAAAAAATAACTTTTCGGGCGCTGAAATATTATTATGAAATGGGATACACATATATAGAGCTGGGAGACGGCGATGAATTGTGGGAAAACAAAAAATATGATGAAATAATCAATGTTTACAACAATATATTCTGGATGTTATCGCTGTTTTATCAGCGGGGCCGTTTATATATGCTGTATGGCAACCATGATATTGTAAAACGCAGAAAAAGATTTTGTGATAAATATCTGCAGAGTTATTATTGTGAAAATGAAAGAAAAGACTTACCGCTGATGGAAAATATCAGAGTTCATGAGGCGCTGGTGATCAGCCTGAACAGCAGACGATGGAATCATAATACCAGTAATATCACAGAATTGTTGTTGGTCCACGGGCATCAGGGAGATTTTATAAATGACAGGATATGGAAAGTGACCAGATGGCTTGTCCGGTATGTATGGAGACCTTTGGAACTGGTGGGATTCAGCAATCCTGGAACCCGGCCGGTCAACAATTATAAAAACCGCGGAAAAAAGGGAAAAGTGGAAGAGTGGTCAGAATACAGCCGGGTACCGGTCATTGCCGGACACACTCATCTGCCATCGTTGCCGGATAACGGCGGAACCTATTATAACTGCGGGTGTCTTGTTCATCCACGGTGTATTACGGCCATTGAACTGGAACGGAATACGGTCCGTCTTGTGAAATGGTGTACGGAAGTGGAATGGAACGGAGTATTGACGATTAAACGCAGCGTTATAGATGAGAAACCCATAATTTTCTGATAAAAACGTCCTTTCTAAGCCCCGGGGGCTTAAAAAGGACGTTTGATACTGAAAAATCAATCAAATTTAATCGTGGAGAAGATATCCTTAACTTCTTCGGATAATTCCTGATAACCATTTGTATCGGCAGCAAATGTAAATATATAGGCAGTATCATCGATCAGGGTGAAATATTGTGTACAATAGCACAGCGTGCCATCGGTTTCCGTGGTACAAACCAGATAGTAACCGTCTACACCGTTTACGGTCATTTTCTCCGTACTGATCACAGTGTAATTTAAGTACTCATACTGGTTCAGGGACAAATCCTTATAACCCTCCAGATCAAAGTCATAAGCGGAAACATCCTGTGAGATTACGGTGATATTCTCGGCAAAACCGTCGGCTGAAGTTACTGAATTCGCCAGTGTCAGATCAGAAGCTTCATATTCATGTTTTAACCAGATCTTCGGAGCTGAGATGGAATAACCGGTTCCCTTGTATTCGGTCCAGTCCGTGGTATCCACATCCCGGTCTTCACCGGAAGAATTTTTATCAGTAGTGGTTTCGTCTTCATCGGAAGATTTTTTACCAGTAGTGGTCTCGTCTTCGTCGGAAGATTTTTTATCGGTAGTGGTTTCGTCTTCATCAGAAGATTTTTTATCGGTAGTGGTTTCGTCTTCGTCGGAAGATTTTTTATCAGTAGTGGTTTCATCTTCAGTGGTGGTGCTTTCTTTTTTGGTATCACTGGATGCTGATTTGGAACCGCAGCCGATCAGTGAGACGGCCATTACAGCCAGACATAAATAAGCAAATATTTTTCTTTTCATAAAAAAATCCTTTCTATTTTTGATCAATAGAGTAATCCTATCACATTGTGAATTAATTTTCAATTGCATTTCTTCAAATCGTTTATAAATTAATAATTTCAAAATACTTTTAGCATAATCTTCCATTTGTTCTCATAAATTAGTAGTAATCATATAAGCATTGATAGTGGGGCGGTATTATTATTAAGAAATATGGAAGAACAGCCGGATTACTAACAATAATGCTCATACTTATTTTAAATTTAGTACTGATGACGGGATGCGGAATGGAAGAGGACGAAAAAGAAAAAATAAATGATATAGAATTCACGGTGGTACCGGAAGAAAATATACCGAAAGAACTGAAAACATTGATCGATAATAAGAAAAAGGGAGAATTCATTGTAAGTTATGGCGATAAGGAAAACTTATTTATAGCAGTCGGATACGGCGAACAGCCCATCGGCGGTTACAGCATACAGGTGAAGGAATTGTATGAGACGAAGAATAATATATTTATTGATACGGAATTCATCGGCCCTTCCAAGTCGGAAGATGTATCACAGACGATTTCTTATCCTTATATAGTGGTTCAGATGGAATACATAGATAAACAGGTGAGGAGCGACAGATAAATCAAAAAAGAAATTTAATAAAAATCAAGCAAAAGTCTGGAGGTAAACAGGTGGAACTGATAAAGAAAAATATTCATATGAACAAATTAAAGGGAAAGATGGTAAATCAGATTACATTGGATGATGATATGGTGGTACCGGATAAATTTCCGGATGTAAGCAATAAGATTACCGAAGACGGCGGTATCATGATGGAATCCGTTAAAGTATCCCCGAACAAAGTCAATGTGATCGGGAAACTGAATTTCAAAATGATGTATAAGGCGGTATCATCGGAAGACGGAATACATAGACTGGACGGAAGTATTCCTTTTGACGAAAATATCAATATGGACGGAATTGAGGAAGGAGATACGATCAATGTAGATTTTGACGTAGATGATTTAACCATCAGTGTGATCAATTCCAGAAAGATAAGCATAAAGGCCATCATTACGGTGACGGTAATGGCAGAGACGCTCCGGGATGAAGAAATAGCGGTAGATATGGAGTCGGACAATGCAGAATGTATTAAAGACAATTTAGATATTACACAGATCGCCATTCGAAAAAAAGACCTGTTGAGAATCCGGGAAGAAATAGATTTAGGCGCCGGACGGATGAACATAAATGAGGTGATATGGAATACGGCCAGTCTGGTGGGCACACAGATCAAGGTAATGGAAGGTAAGATCAACATTAGCGGTGAAATCATTATTTTTGTATTGTATACTGCGGAAGAGGGACCGCTGCAGTGGGTAGATGCCAATGTTCCGTTTAACGGAATGATCGATGTTCCCGGATGCTATGAAGATATGATTCCGAGTATCGAATTAAAATTATCGGCAGCCGATATAGAAGCAAAACCGGATTATGACGGAGAGCAGCGTCTTCTGCAGTTAGACGGAATCATTAATGTGGATATCAAACTTTATGAAGAGCAGCATCTCAACGTTATGAAAGACGTATATTCCAGAGAAAAAGAACTGCTTCCTGTCACCGGTATTGCGGAATATGAAAATCTGCTGATGAAAAACGTTTCAAAGTGCAGGGCAGGTGACAAAATAAAAGTAAATCTGGATAATTCACATATTATGCAGATCTGTAGCTGTCACGGGGATATCCGGCTGGATGACATATCTGTGGAAGAAGACGGTTTAATGGCGGAAGGCGTCATTGACGTATCGGTATTATATATCTGTTCGGATGACAGCAATCCTTTGTGCTGTGTGAGAGAAAGCATACCTTTCAGCCATAAGATTGAAGTCAGCAATATAAATGAAAACTGTGTGTTTAAAATACGGAGCATGATTGAACAGTTAAACTGCATCATGACCGGAAGCGATGAGATGGAGGTAAAGGCGGTACTGATCCTGGACTGTATTGTGTTCGACAAGATATCCAGAGAGATCATCGTGGATGTGGAAGAACATGATTATGACATGGAAAGGATCAGTCAAATGCCTGCTGTTGTGGGATATGTGGTGCAGAGAGGCGATACTTTGTGGAATATTGCAAAAAGATTCTATACCACGGTGGACAGCTTAAAAGAAATCAATGAATTAAAAAACGGAGAACCTGTTCCGGGAGAAATGATATTGGCAGTAAAGAAAATGGCATAATAAAAAAGACTGTTGCAGAATCCTGCAACAGTCTTTTTTATTTTCATCTGGGATATTTTATTCGGTTTCCGATGTCAGAGATTTTTTGTAATCCTCGAATTTCTCCAGAACTGAATCATAGGTACGCTGTGAAATATCAGGTAAACTCTTACCCCATGCTTCCGTAGCCTGGCCAAATCCTTTTTTAAAGGCTTCCAGCATTTCATCCATTTTCTTTTCATCTCCGCCGGAAAGTGCCTGGGCAAAATCAAAGATTCTCTGGGAAGTCTGATTCACGCCCCAGTAGCCATCGTCGGAAATAGCGTCCTTTGCGGCTTTTGCGGTTTCAGGGTCTACGGTAAAGTCACCGTTGGCAAGCATTTTCCACATCTGATCGGAAGTAGAGAATGCCTTACCCTGTTTCTGGAACATATCTTTGACAAGATTCTGCATCTGGGTCAGACGATTCTGCTGGTCTGCTTTTAATTTTGCAACTAAAGCGGAATTGCTCTTAGCTGTTTTGGATTCGGCAGATGGTTTATAAACTGCGGCAGCATCTTTACCGTAATCCTTGTTTTCCGTGCTTTTCTTTTCGGCAGCAGCAGCGGTATCTGCGTATTTGGTTGTTGTGCTGGTGTTTGAAACACCTGATACTCCGTTTAAACTCATAATAAACCCTCCTTGGTTAATTTAATAATTTTACTATGCTTTTATTGTAATGTCTGAACTATGAGTGTCCTAAGCATCTTTATAGATATATCGGATAAAATCCTGAAAATATTAACATATTATAAATAAAAACATTTAACTTGCACATTTTTCTTTTACTTCGTATAATGTATACATGAAATGTTAAAAAATTAACAGAATTGGAAAAGGTTACAAATATGGAAATGAATGAAATTTATCTGAAGGCATACGGAAAGATCAATCTTGCGCTGGATGTTCTGCGCAGACGGGAAGACGGGTATCATGAGGTACGGATGATCATGCAGACCGTTGATATATTTGACAGTATTAATATTATGAAGACGGATTCGGGAGAGATTGAAATTGAGACTAATCTGTTTTATCTTCCCGTGAATGAAAATAATATAGTATATAAGGCGGCAAAACTTTTATTTGATGAATTTGGTATTCGCTCTGGTCTGAAAATTAAATTGAAAAAATTCATTCCGGTATCAGCGGGTATGGCAGGCGGGAGCGCGGATGCCGCCAGCGTTATGTTTGGAATTAATAAAATGTTCAATTTACAATTATCGAAAAGCCAGCTGATGGAGCGGGGAGTCCGCATAGGGGCGGACGTGCCCTACTGTATGATGCGGGGAACCGCATTATCCGAAGGAATCGGGGAACGGCTGACAGCTTTGCCGGATGTGGCAAAATGTCCGGTTCTGATAGCCAAACCTCCGGTCAGCGTATCTACGAAATATGTATATGAGAATTTAAGATTAGACAGGATAAAAACCCATCCGGATATTGACGGAATGATTCAGGCGATCAGAGCCGCTGATATCCGCGGGGTTGCCGGACGGATGGAAAATGTACTGGAAAGCGTTACCGCAGGGGAATATCCGTCCATACAGCTGTTAAAGGAAATGATGCTGGAAGATAATGCGATGAATGCACTTATGAGCGGCAGCGGACCTACCGTATTCGGATTATTTGAGAATACGGATGACGCATACAGGGCGAAAGAGCGTATCAAAGAATCCGGTATAACAAAGCAGGCATATGTTACGGAATTCTACAGTCCGGCAGCAAAAAATCACAGGCACCCGAAACAATAACCATGCTTCGGAGTTATAAATGTGGGGCAGGGAACGGAGAGAAAGGATGGCAGAATATGGTGGAATTAAGTATGGCATTGGATGAATATTTACCTCTCAGGGATGTGGTGTTCAATACCTTGCGGGATGCAATATTAAAAGGTGAACTGGAGCCGGGAGAACGTCTGATGGAAGTAGCCCTGGCGCAAAAACTGGGAGTCAGCAGGACGCCGATCCGTGAGGCGATCCGGAAACTGGAACTGGAAGGTCTGGTGAAGATGACTCCGAGAAAAGGGGCTGAGGTGGCGCAGATCACCAGAAAAGACCTGTCCGATGTGCTGGAAGTACGGAGACACCTGGAAGAACTGGCGGTGGAATTATCCTGTAAAAAGGCTACGGATATGGAACTGGAGGAGCTGAAACGCTGCCAGATAGAATTTAAACAGAAAATAGAATCCGATGATTTAACGGAAATGGCAGTTGCTGACGTAGCGTTGCATGATGTAATATATAAAACTACCGGAAATAACCGGCTGATACAGATCCTCAATAACCTCAGGGAGCAGATGTACCGTTATCGTTTGGAATACATTAAAGATGAGCATAAGAGAAAAATGCTGGTGGACGAACATCAGGCATTGATCGAAGCCATTTCCGCCAGAAATGTGGAAGCTGCCAAAGAGGCTATCCGGCAGCATATCAGCAATCAGGAAAGGACCATTATAGAAAATCTTGCGGCAAAACAAAACGACAGATAAAATTTTCCGTCAGGATTTATTGATGATCTTCAGAAAATCTTCCATCATGCAGTCATGATCCAGTATCCATTCCAGCTTTTCATAAGTCGAAAAATAAGGGTAACGTTGGTTCGGATAGAATTGAGAATTAATGCTTTTTGCAATAGGAGTCAAATAGATTTTATTGATAAGTTCCATTGGGGAAGGATATTCAAAATATAGGTTCAGTTCCGGCTGAAAGTGCCGGAGTCTCCACAATGCATAGTCTGGGGAAAAATTCTTGCAGACCGGAAGGGGAATCTGCTGAAACTGTCGGGGAGTCAGAAGATACCGGGCCAGGCAGTACAGACCATGGGCCTCTATACAAAGCTGTTTTCTGTACTTATCTTTATTCTGAAGTTTATATAATTCACAGACTTGTTGCAATGCGGTTCCGGCAGAAAAACATTCTCCATAATATAAAGAAACCATATAGGATATGACTGCCCGTTCCCAATGGTTTTTTTTTGATAGAATAAATTTTTGGGCCGTGGGCAGCGTCTGGTCGGAAAAGGTTTCATCTTTATACCATAAAGTCATTAACATATTTACGCCGATCATATCAAAGAGAGATCCGTTCTGGGATAAATCCAGTTCATAGGGCAGCGCCCGTTCTATGGAGCTGTAGTCACCGCAGGCCAGTGCGTTCAGGCAGCCGCCAAGATAAAAACTGTGGTCGCATTCCGCCGGGCAGCCGGGAATAAATGAATGGCGGGTGGTCTGAAAAATCAGGTTGTTCAGTTCCTGCCAGTTCTGTACTGCCAGACACAGGTTCAGCCATTTACCGTATTCCGGTTTTATCAGTCCGTACGCCAGAGATCTTACGACTATACGTGTTAAATTTTCTGTTTGTCCCTCCGCTTCCCGGCGTAAATTCTCATAATATTGTTTGCAGTGGTTAATGTAGTCATTCAAGTCAGTCGAAAATATCATATTAAAAAAATTTGTGCCTTTCCAGTCGGCTTCTTTTTTCCGGAGTATAATTTATTTAAGCAAAAAAAAGGCTGTTGCAAAACACATGAAAACATACGGTTTTGCAACAGTCCTGATGAAGTATATTAAAATATTATTTATTTCTGCTGCGGCCTACGGTATGAACTTTGATCATATTGGTAGTGCCGGATATTCCCAAAGGAACGCCTGCGGTAATGACAGTCAGATCATCCTGTTTTAATAAGCCGATATCCTGAATTACCTGAATGGCATTATCAAAGAGATCAAAGGTATCCTGTTCTTCCTGAATCAGAATCGGAGTGATCCCCCAGGAAAGGTTTAACTGCCGGCGGATATTTTCCTGGGTGGTACATCCGAAAATATCACAGGCCGGACGGTATTTGGATACCATTCTTGCGGTACGGCCGGATTTGGATACCGTAATGATAGCTCTGGCGTTTAAATCGTGGGCGGTCGTACAGGTTGCATGGGAAATAGCATCGGTAATGTCCGGATTTGCCTTTCTGGAAAGGCTGAAAAATCTCTTTTTATAATCTATATCCGCTTCGGTACGAACGGCAATGCGGACCATGGTCTGTAAAGATTCTACCGGATAAAGTCCCGCTGCGGTTTCGCCGGATAACATAATGGCGCTGGTTCCGTCATAGATGGCATTGGCCACATCGGCGGTTTCAGCTCTGGTCGGCCGCGGATTCTTAACCATGGAGTCAAGCATCTGTGTTGCCGTGATAACCTGCTTTCCTGCGTTATATACTTTTTTAATGATCATTTTCTGCATGACCGGAACGTCTTCGTTGGGAATTTCCACTCCCATATCGCCTCTGGCCACCATGATCCCGTCGGAGACCTGAATGATTTCGTCAATGTGTTCCACACCCTGCATATTTTCTATTTTTGCGATTATGTTAATGGAATAACAGCCGTTTTCCTCCAGAAAACGTTTGATCTGTAAGATATCACTGGCGCTCCGTACAAAAGAAGCCGCAATAAAATCAAATCCCTGTTCAATACCAAACAGGATATCTGCTTTATCCACATCGCTTAAATAAGGCATGGATAAATCCACACCCGGGATATTGACACCCTTGTGGTTAGAGAT
>CAJTPF010000024.1:23799-28600 GCA_910578175.1 uncultured Lachnospiraceae bacterium | reverse complement strand
CCCGCCGTTAATAACTTCGCACACGATATCCGTACCGTTTTCAATGGCCGTCACTTTTAAGTCGATAAGTCCGTCATCAATGAGAATACGGGTACCTGTGGAAACATCTGCCGGAAGTCCGGCATATGTGATGGATACAATATCTTTGGTACCTTCTACTTCTCTGGTGGTCAGTGTAAACGTATTGCCGTTCTCAACCGTGACTTTACCCTCCATAAAATTCCTGACACGAACCTCAGGGCCTTTGGTATCCAGGAGGGCGGCAACCGGAAGGTTCAGTTCTTCCCGTAATTTTTTGATTTTCTCAAGTCTCGTCTTGTGATCCTGATGAGAGCCGTGGGAGAAATTGAACCTGGCAACGTCCATTCCGTTCTCCATTAATGCCCGGAGAATGTTGTCATCATCCGTGGAAGGTCCAAGAGTGCATATAATCTTTGTTTTTCTCATATAAATAAAACCATGCCTTTCTAAACATTATTGATATTAAGTATATTAAATCAGATTCCATAATTTATCAACTGAAATATCCGTCAGATTTCCATGTATACAAGTTGAAAATCTGGCTATCATTAAAATATAAGAAATTAATATTCGGTTGTGTTTCCGCTGTATTTCCATCCGGCGGAATGAAATGGAGGTAAATGAAAAAACGAAAAATTAGCATTTTCTTAATATCTGTGATGATTGCAGCGCTGTATTGTTACATAAAAGCGGAACCGGGAACCAGAGTCTTCGGGTATACCATAAAAAGCAGTGATATGGAAGAGATCCAACAGGGAATATCCGAAAAGATCATGCGGTTCCATGTGGTTGCCAACAGTGATTCCGACCAGGACCAGGAATTAAAGCTAAAAGTAAAAGAGGCAGTGGTTTCCTATATTTCACCGGAACTGGAAGAATCGGAAGACATTAACCGCTCAAAGGAAATCCTGGCCGGGAAACAGGAAGAAATCCTGGCAGTTGCAGAACAGGTTATCCGGGACAACGGGTTTGACTATACGGTTACGGCAGGATTTGAACGTACATATTTTCCGACAAAGAGTTACGGCAGTTATACTTTTCCGCCCGGAGAATACGAAGCTTTTATGATACGTATCGGAAAATCCCGGGGGAAAAACTGGTGGTGCGTATTATATCCGCCGTTATGTTTTATAGATATTTCCCACGGTGTTGTTGACCGGGAATGCGGCACACGGCTGGAAGAAATACTGACTACAGAGGAATTCAGTGCGGTATCCGGCGAAAATATAGGATTCCGGTTTAAATACCTGACGTTTTTAAACGATGTCTTCGGTTTATAGATTTTAACGGATGAGGGAGAGCGGATTATTGCTGTTATGGTAAGGCTCTCCCTTTTTAATAATATTTACTGCTGCAAAGTGAATCTGCATTCCACCTCTATATAGGTAATGTCATACAGTTCCTGCCGGCTGCCGGAATACATGGCATAGAGACGGTGGTCATCTATGGCGAGATGTTTATATATATTCAGCAGATCGCATGAAAAGTCATCTTTTAAATGAGTCAGCCGTTCAAAAATAACGGATTCCAGTATCCGGTTAATTTCTTTTTCGGATAAATCGTTTTTTTTCAGACCGGTCATGGTTCCGGTATAGATGATTTTTGCGGTTACGTTCTTTGAGGAGACCACCGTATTGTGTATATAGTATTCATTATCCGTGATCTTATAACAATGTTCGGAACCCAGTTCTATGATATAATCCTTTTTTCCCAAAGCCAGATTGGTCATGGCAGCATTATTTCCGGAATAATATTCCACACCCCCGTCAGCGTTTAATATGGTACAGCCCTCATATTTGGGAACCCCTTCGCTGATGATGAAATTACTTATGACACAGGCATTTTCTGCACCGATGTCCACTTTTTTCAGCTGTTCCAAAGTGGAAACGGAATATTTTAAATTATTTTTCATCAGATTACTGATGTATTGTCCCAGTTCCGTATCCAAATCTTTATCCGCCTCCAGAAATTCTTCGGGGGATGTATCAATACCGCATAAAATGGTCCGGTGATTTAATTTGTTCAGGGAGTTCAGATAATTTACGGTATCACGGAACAGATCAGGGGTATCATATATGGTTTTGCTGATCAGAAGAACTTCCGTATGGGAGAAATCCAACTGTTTGTCTGAGTGAAGACCATATTCGAAAATCAGATTTGAAAGGGAATCCGCAGATACCTTGTCCGTTACGGAATCGCCGTTGCTGTCCCTTGGAAATACCAGGGACATGGTATACCGTCCGGAATCCGTGTCGTGGCTTAATATAACGGCATCGGTATAGATACGGCTTTCAATGTCTGAACGGTTTTCGCTGGTAAACCGGGCGGTGGTAAATTCCGGCGCAAGATAAAAGATTACCAGGGAACAGAGATAAACGCCCGTCAATGTGACCATACCGGTAATTTTCCGATGACCGGAAAATCTTCCTGACAGTTTAAGGATTGCCAGAATTAAAACAGACAATGAAAAAAATATACTTAGTAAGAAAAACAGTAAAAGGATATCAGATATCCGGATGCGGTTCAATAGCTGCATGGTAGCAGGAGTATTCCGGTCCGCATAGATACCGTTAATGCTCAGGACGCCTACATTAACGAGATAATAGAGCAGGTTCAAAATATAGGTAATGGTAATGCCCTGATAACAGCGGCTCTTTATCTGCTTTCTTTTTTTAAAATCACCGGCATCGATCTGACTGCTGCCATATAAAATAAGTTCCATTGGTGAAAACAGCAGGAATATCCATAAACTACCGCAGATCATGGATCCGGCCGAAAAATTAAACAGGGGAGCAATATAAAATTTATCGATTGCCTTAATGTTTAATACTAAGATTAGCAGAAGCACAGCCAGGGTGACCGCATAGAGACACTGTGCCAGGCGGCCGATGGCTTCTAGACCCTGAGCCGCCAGAAAAAGGCTGAGCAACACAACAGGAAGCATTACAAACCAGATGGGCCGCTGCATGATCAGGGAAATTCTGGACAGTTTGACAAAAAAGCAGACAGCAGGTATTAATAAGAAAATATACTTTAATATAAAGATTAAACTTAAAACATTTGTAAGTTTGTGACCTGCATATTTATCCATATGAGAAAAATAGTTCCATTCGGTCTTTTCACATAGATATAATACGAAACAGGTATATAGCAATGTAAAACAATATGCAAGCAAAATACAGAAAATACCGTCGCGGACCGCATACTCAGCTGCGATTCCCGTGGTCATCATGGAAGAGATGCCGACGGTGGAAAGAACCAGGATCCGTTTTAACTGGACGGAAGATATTTTATTATTGGTGGCAAACATAGGAAACTCTCCTTTTTAATGTTATCTGCGGCTGCGAAACCGTCTTCGGTTAGCAGGGCGGGAGAAGATCGGGCGGTACGGCATATGCATATATGGAAAACGCACAATAAAGTCCCGTTCTCCATGATATTGATCGATATCACCGGCTGCCATGGGACCCAGATAAGGAAAACCATAGCTCTTCAATCCGCATAAATGAACAAGGACGCTGAAAATACCAAGCATATATCCGTATATACCAAAGACGGCGGACCATAGGATCAGATAATATTTTAACAGCCGGAAAGCGGAACTGAATTCATCATTTGGAATGGTAAATGAGCAAAGGGCTGTCAGGGCAACGACGATCACAATGATCGGACTTGCAAGGGAAGCATCCACGGCAGCGGAACCCACGATCAGTCCGCCTACGATACCGATGGTATTTCCCATGGGTCCGGGAATACGGACGCCTGCTTCCCGGATCAGTTCAAAAGCAATTTCCATTACCAGGACTTCCACCACTACCGGATAGGGAATCCCGTCTCTGGAGACGGAAAAGATGGATATCAGGTCGGGGGGCAGTATTTCCGGATGAAAATTCATTATGGAAACGTACAGCGCCGGTAGGGATACTGCAAAAAAAATGGCGATATACCTTAATATTCTTACAAAAGATACAATTTCAAAACGGTTATAATAATCATCCGCAGCTTTTAAAAAAGAAGAAAAATTTACCGGAAGGATCAGGGCCACCGGAGAGTTATCCACCAGGATCACCACATGACCGTTTAATAAAGCCAGCGCGGATTTATCAGGACGTTCGGAGGTAAGATATTGGGGAAATGGTGAATATTCATTATCCATGGTCAGTTGTTCAATGACGCCGCTGTCCAGAATACCGTCGCTTTCAAATCCCTTCAGACGTTTTTTTACCTCTGCAAGCACCTCTTTCCGAACGATGGTATCCATATATAATAGGGCGATCCCTGTTTTGGTCCGCCTGCCGGACTGCAGTTCCTCGATCTTCAGTTCCGGTGTGCGTATCCGTTTCCGTATCAGGGCCTGATTGGTCTTATAGGAGTCGCTGAAACCTTCGTTGGAACCGCGCAGAACTTTTTCATCATTGGCTTCCTGTACGCCCAGTCCCGGATAACCGTCGCTCCGGATTTTTAATGCATAATTCTTTCCGTCTATGATCAATGCGGCATTTCCGGTCATAATGGTGCTGATCACATCTTCCATAGTCTCCAGTGGAAATACGTCGGACAGACCCAGGACTACTTTGCGGATGGTGACATTGCTGACAGCGGATTCCACAAAATATATCTTTCCACGGGAATCCCCCATATATTCCAGATTCAGTTCCAGACTGATGATATCCGCACAGTTTTCAAAAGCATGATCTAACTGCTTGATATTTTCTTCATACGAAGACGATAAAAAAGCCATAACAACAACCTCCCAGTGTTATTGTTATAGCCTTTGCAG
>CAJTPF010000024.1:0-23778 GCA_910578175.1 uncultured Lachnospiraceae bacterium | reverse complement strand
TTTATTGTAATATGGGTAAGACCTAAGTCTTCCACGGAAACAGTAGTATCGCTGATCAAAAGGATTTTATCTTCTGCCAGCTGCTGATAGACCGTATTGTAAACATCCGGGGTGAACCGGCTGAACTTTTCGCTGTCATAATCAAATCCGATCCAGTTGCCCTGGGTACCGGCGGTGATCATTTTTCCTCCGGAGACATCATTGGTATAAAAGTTTTTAACGGTATCCGCAACGGAAACAGCAATATCTTTATAGGATAACGCCAGAAAGCGGTCGGATTCTTCATAAAGATCATAATAATTTCCGCAGGAAACTACATAAGAATCATATCGGGAAGCGATCCCGAGTAATGGTTGGATCAGCTCATCGCCTGCGGCAGTGATCACGGGAATCCCGGAAAAAAAATATTTTTGAGCGGCCACTTCGGCCTCCCCGGTATCCTCTGCATAGCAGTAACGGATCTCCACATTGTCAACATTACATTCTTCGGCGGCATAATTTGCACCTTGTAAGAAACCGTATCCGTAACGGATAACACCGGAGGTTCGGCTGTCACCGATAAAGGCGAGAGAATCGTACCCTTCGTAAACCAGGGCGTAGCCCGCAAGAAAACCGATTTCCGCTTCGTTATAGCTGATGGGAATGACATTGTAATTTATCGTCCGGTCCGAATCATCCGGATTATGGGGAACTCCGTCTACAAGAATAAAGTAGGTGTTGATATAATCTTTTTGAACGGCATAAAGTGTTTCCTCATAGGAAGGGTCTGGACAGATGATCAGTCTGGCGCCGTCGTTTACCGCCTGCCGGATCATCTCGGTATATTCAGACCTGCCGGTTGGAGCGGAATCGTCATTTTTATAAACAGGTTCTTTTTGCATATTGGCAGAATTATTTTCGGGAATAACGGCGGTCGGCTGTATCATCCCGCTGTCGGAAGAAACAAAATAAGTATTGAAATTTTTGCCCAGTTCTTCGGATATGCCAGAAACTCCGTGATATGCCTGGAAGTTTGATTCGGAGGCGGATATCTGGGGAGTATTTGATAAAAATGCGATGTCATATGAAGTTGGTTCTGTAACGGAATCTTTTTTGCCGGGGTTAAAATTTCGGTAACAGATAATGATAATAACCGCAGTGACGGCAAAAAAGATTATCAATAAAGAATTTTGTGTATTGCGGCTGGGCTTCATAATCGTCCTCTTTCTATTATTATGTTAATAAAATATAACATTAATATTACGTTTTTAAGACATTTTACACTATTTTTTAAGGAAAGACAATATAATAAAACAAAATTATATCATTTTTATACCCTTTTAATTAGGATTATGTTATAATCAGATGATGAAATGCCAATTAGAAATGAGGAGTACAATGAAGTATGATAAAGTAAACAGGGAACTGGCAGAACAGATACTTTCTGACCGGGAACATCATATTCGGAATCCTTATGCATGTACGGGAGACAAAGTCATACGGAGAGATAATAACAGAGACCGTGAAAATTTTCATCGTCCGGCTTACGTCAGGGATATTGAGAAAATCATGCATTGTCCCTATTATAACCGGTATACCGATAAAACCCAGGTGTTTTCTTTTTATAAAAACGATGATATCAGCAGAAGGGCGCTGCATGTCCAGCTGGTTTCCAGAGTTGCAAGAAACATAGGAACGGCCCTGAATCTGAACAATGATCTTATCGAGGCCATCGCATTGGGTCATGATATCGGACATACTCCGTTCGGGCATGCAGGAGAACGGATGCTGAGCCGGTTATATCATGGGAATACCGGCCGTTATTTTAACCATAATGTACATAGCGTCAGAGTTCTGGACCGGCTGTTTTCCAGAAATATCAGTCTTCAGACACTGGACGGGATCCTGTGCCATAACGGAGAATTTGAAAAACAGGAATACATTCCGAAACAGGAAATCGGTTTCAGGTTATTTGATGATATAGTAGAAAGCTGTTACCGGGATGAAACCAATATCGGTACACTGATTCCCATGACCCTGGAGGGCTGCGTGGTCCGGATCTGTGATATGATCGCATATCTGGGGAAGGACAGGCAGGATGCCAGGCTTGCCAACATCATAGGCGCTGAACCGGGATTTTCCGATAACGGAATAGGGGTGGAAAATGCAGAAATGACCAATAACCTGGTGGTTAATATAATTAACAACAGTTATGGGAAAAATTATATTCGTCTGGATGAAGAATATTATGATGCCATTAAAAAGGCTAAAAAAGAGAATTATGAAATCATTTATTTTAATGAAAAGACGGAGGAACAATATAAAAAACATCTGGAACCCATGTTTGAGGAAGTCTATGGCAGGCTTCTGGAGGACTTAAAATCCGGGAAAACGGATTCTGTTATTTTTACCCATCATGTTGATTTCATAAATCAGCACCGGCGTTATTATGATAACGTGACTGATTACGGAACGGAGCCGCCGGACGATATAGTTGTAGATTATATCGCCAGTATGACTGACGACTATTTTGTGGATCTGTATGATCATCTTTTTCCGAAGGGAAAAAATATGATTCAGTATATTCCGTACTTTAATATAAATTAGTTTGAATTTTGTGTGAAATATCTTATATTTGCTTTTCATTTTCTGTGAATTATGATATAAAGTATAAGATACAGATACTATAAAGACAATTCTGGCGGTCATGTCAGCCGACAGAAACATTTAAAAATCTGAAAGGAAATGAAGTAATGAGAAAGAAACTTTTAATATTAGGAATGTGTGTGGCGATGGTCTTCTCCATGTCTGCATGCAAATCAAGCACCAGCAGCAAGGTTGCCTCTAAGGGAGAGCTGACGGATAATTCCAAGGCTGATATGCAGGGAACCAAATACAAGACGACGGTTAAGCTGGGTCAGTATAAAGGACTGAAAGTGGGAGAGTCCAATGCAAAAGCTACGGAAGAGGAACTGGAAAAAGCGGTACAGAACGTTTTGGAAAGCAATGCAACAGATCAGAAATATGAAGAGGGCGCAGTAGAGCTGGGCGATACTGCCAATATTGACTTTGAAGGAAAGATCAACGGAGTTGCCTTTGAGGGAGGGACCAGCAAAGGATATAATTTAAAAATCGGCAGCGGCAGTTTTATCAAAGGTTTTGAAGACGGATTAGTCGGAAAGAAAGTCGGAGAAACGGTAGATCTGAATCTGAAATTCCCGGATGATTACAAAAACTCTTCTACTGGAGAAATATCCGAACATGCAGGAAAAGATGTAGTCTTTACCGTTAAGATAAATTATTTTAACCGCTCCATCGTTCCGGAACTGACGGATGCTTTTGTAAAAGAATACTGCAAGGTTTATAAGGTAGAAACCGTGGCGGAATTAAAAGAATATTTAGATGCACAGTTGGTACTGAATAAGAAATTATCTGCATTCTGGCAGACACTGCTGGATTCGACAGAGATCACTTATGACGAAAAGGAAGTTGCCGAACTGGTAGAGCAGATGAAGAATCAGTATGTTCAGTATTATAATGCTTATGGCATGAAGCTGCAGGATTATCTGGATTATGCAGGTATGACGGAGGAACAGTTTGACAAGCAGCTGGATACGTCTGTGAGAAACAGTCTGAAGAATATTGTGATCGCTATGACGGTTGCAAGGGAAGAAGGACTGGAAGTTACAGAGAAGGAATACCGGGAAGAGGTAGATCCGGATGTGGAAGCAGGTACATTTGATTCCTTAGAAGCATTTCAGGCGATTTATCCGAAGCAGGATACCGTAGACAGTCTGTTATATTATGATGTATTGGAATGGATAGCAGATAAGTGTGAGATCGTTCCGGATTCAGAAATCGAGACAACCACAAAGGAGTCAGAAACCACAACGGAGCCGGAAACCACAACAGCAGCTAAATGATAAATGGAATGAAACAGAATAAAACCGCCGTATCAGAGAACAAATTTCTGATACGGCGGTTTTTGCACGGAGTCTGTTTTTTTATCATTCATTATTTTTCAGTTCCAGTTCCACTCCGTTCATTTTCAGGATATCCGTCCGGTCATGTGTCACGAGAATGATCATCTTATCCCTGCAATTCCGGTTGATATACCGGAGCGTCTGCTCTTTTATCAGCTCATCCAGTCCTTTAAAAGGTTCGTCCAGCAGCAGTACCGGAGCATCACTTAAAACGGCGCGGACTATGGCAATGCGACGTTTCATGCCTCCGCTGAGTTTCAGCACCGGTTTTCCTTCATAATCCGCTAATCCTACGGCTTCAAACTGCTTTCGGATAAAGCCGGTATCATAGGTATTGCCGTAAACTGCCCGGATATTTGTATATGCATCAAAGGAGTCCAGTAACCGGTCTTCCTGAAACACCATGGAAACTCTTCTGCCATCTGTTACATTTGTATCCGCCAGAAACCGTACAGAGCCGGAATCTGCACTGTCGATTCCGGCAAGAATGTTCAGCAGCGTTGTTTTGCCGATACCGGAACTGCCCAGGATACAGGTGGTTCTGTCATCTGAAAAAGTGTGTGTAAAGTTAGTTAAAACTTTCTGTGAGCCATAAGATTTAGAAATATTTTGACAGACCAGCTTATTTACATGAATTTCTTTTGATTTCCCATGTCCGTGACCGGAATAGCTGGAACTTATGAACATTACAGCCTGCGAAAGAAAGTGTATGAGCTTCATGAAGAAAAATTCGTATAATATGCTGATCAGAACGATAACAATAGTCCAGGCAAACAGCTCATCGGTCATCAGATAAAGTTTTGCCTTGTATAACCGTTCTCCGATGGATCCGGCAGGAAGGCCGATGATTTCAGCCGCAATTCCCGATTTAAAACAGAAGCCAAGTCCGATACGGCAGCCGGATATAAAAAATGGAAGGATATGCGGTGTATAGATAAAACAGACCCGACGGGTACGACCCATATGAAATACTTTTGACATTTCCAGAAGCCGAAGGTCCACACTTTCAATTCCCTGCAGGACATTGATATAAATGATGGGCAGAACCATTAAAAAAGAAATCAGGACCGAGAGACCGGAAGAATGAATCCATAAAAGTGCAAGTATGATAAAAGAAGCCACCGGAATGGATTTTATCAGTTTGAGAACAGGCATGAACAGCATTTTGATAAAATCCGACAGGGAACTGACAACAGCCAGAAGGGTTCCGAAGAACAGGCCATACAGGAATCCTGTTGATATCTTACCCAGGGTCCGGAACAGAATATGGAAAAAATCTTCAGAGAAGAACAGCTTCCGTAATGCGTTCCAGGTATCCGTTACGGAGGGAAGGAAAAATACCTTATCAATCCGCAGAGCGGCATATTGCCAGACGAAAAGCCATATGCATACGGAGATCAATATATATATGGTTTTTTTGATTTGCTGCATATGGCGTCTCCTTTCAAAATTATGTTATGGTATATAGTAGAAGTTATCATCAGGAAGCGTACCGCCTACGGAAGCAGGGTTGGCAGTATATAATACTTCCAGATAAGCATTTATATCTTTTTTCATGTCATCTCCGGTCTTAAAGGTAATATTGCAGTAAGGAATAGCCTCTTTCGCAACATTGGCAGCAAATATATCATGGCGTTCCACTAATGCAGCCGCCTCATCTATATTATCATTTACATAGGAAGCAGAGCTTTCATAATCTTTCATAAGTGAATCAAAAGCTTCCTTATGCTCATCTATAAAAGACTTTCTTACTATTACCACGCCAGTCACAAGAGATGCGTTATCAGATACTTTTGACCATTCCTCGGTCATATCAAAAATGATCCTGGCATTTTTATTTTTTAACAGAACCGTAGTGACATATGGCTGGGGCAGCATTGCGATGGCATCTTCGTTTTCACTGAGAAGAGAAGCGATCTCAGCAGCTTCTGATTTATATTCAACATTGACGTCTGTACCGGGAGTTAGTCCGTTTTGGGTTAAGATATAGTTTAAAGTATATTCCGGCGTGGTACCCTGACCGGTAGAATATATGGTTTTGTCTTTTAAATCAGAAATACTGTTGATTTCTTCTCCGGTAGTTACCATATATAAGACACCTAATGTATTGACAGCCGCTACCTGGATTTCTCCATTTGTTTTGTTATATAATACGGAAGCAAGATTACATGGAACGGCGGCTACATCGATATCACCTTTGATGATACCGGCGCTGATTTCGTCGGCAGCACCGTATGCAGTTACCTTATAATTGTTAGAAGCGATTTCGTTGTCACTGTCTTCCCATGCTTTGATGAAACCGATTGCGGTAGGACCTTTCAGAACTGCCATGTTAATATCAATTTTTTCCTTCTGCTGACTGTTGTCGGCAGTAGTAGTTTCATCCTGGGAAGACTGAGTGGTAGTTTCTGTGTTTGTGTTGTCTTTGTTGTCAGAGCAGCCGGTAAATACTGCGGCAGAAAGTGCGGCAGCCAGTAATAATGATAATATTTTTTTTCTCATAATTTCAATAAACCTTTCCTGAATATTTTTATTTTTTTGAATAAACCGTTTTAACGGAAATTCCCTTAATCATGCCAAGTTTTCCGGAAAGCGAACTGATCGTATTATTATCTGCATCAATAACGATACTGATAATACTGATATTTTTTTGCCTGTGAGGAATACCCATTCGTCCAATAATATGATTGCTGTATTCGTGGAGCAGATCGTTGATCTTATCTGTGGAATCTGTATCTTCTACAATGATTCCAATAAGTGCTATGCGGGTTTCCAAATAATTCACCACCTTTCCAATGAAAAATCGGGATTCATATAATGAAAAAAGAAAACTCCATGCGCAGGCACGGAGTAAGGGACCAGGGATACAGACATATAAAATGAAAGCCATCACCTATCGCCTTATCACTCCGGAATGACCGGAACAGGTCAGCACGATTAAGTATATTCTCTGCGCATTTTCGTCAGAATTATATTGTATAAAAACTTCCGAATCTGTGCCATGCTATTATAGCATTTTAAAATAAATATGACAAGAACACGGAAATAATATATCTGCAAAAAAGAAAGAATAAGAGTGAAATTACAGGGAATTTGTGGTATAATTAAGTAACAAAAAATTCATATCACTCATATTTTATAAGCAGCACCATTTAAGCGCGTGTAGAGAAGAGGTGTTTTTATGACAAGAATGTGGAACCAGGGAACCGATTTATTTACAATGCAGCAAAATATCAAATCCATCATTCATAAAAGTATGCGGATCAATGTAAGAATGGTGGATGTTATTGAATTTACGTATGAGGATTTTGAACTGATATGTAATAAAATCAGATGCATTAAAGGTGCAGAAGAGATAGAGAGATATGGAGTTTCCATTATTACCGCATGGGTGGTATCCTATAAGTACGGAAAGCAGGATATGGTAAATGATATTTTGGAGGGGATTTTCCGAAATCTGCCACAGCACCAGACAAAATATGTGATGGAATCCATTACCACCATATTCTTTGATTACCAGATTGACAGTTTCGGATATCAGATTATGAGGTTAGAGGATCTGCGGGAAATTGTAGCGAGGCATGCGGGATGGAAAAATTAATAAAACATATGACTATAACGAGTATTCTTTAAAATTTTGGTTATAGTATGTGTATCTTTAGAACTCTTATAGACGGCTGCAGGACATATGCTTTATAAGTATACGTTCTGCAGCCGTCTGAGAAATTAAACGGATAAATGTGAAAATCTTAATTAGAGAAAGGAAACAGTATATTCCGTCAGTCTTGCGGGGGTGCGGATATACAGGGCGAAACATGATATATACCGTTACATTTAATCCATCCCTGGATTATGTCCTGACTCTGGATGAATTCAGGCAGGGAGAAGTAAACCGTTCAGCGGAAGAGCAGATTCTGCCCGGAGGAAAGGGACTGAATGTTTCCATGGTACTTACCGGCCTGGGCGTGGAGAATACGGCGCTGGGATTTATTGCAGGTTTTACGGGAAGAGAAATTCTGCGCCGGGTTCAAAAACATGGTTGCAGGGCAGACTTTATTGAAATCCGGCAGCAGGGGGAGGAAGCTTTTTCCAGGATCAATGTCAAACTGAAGGCAGATTCGGAAAGTGAGATAAACGGTACGGGACCGGAAATCGGTAGCAGCGACATAGAAGGATTGTACCGGAAACTGGATAAACTGCAGGAAGAAGATATACTGGTACTGGCCGGAAGCATTCCGGCATCGCTGCCAGAGTCGGTTTATATGGAAATTATGAAGCGTATAAGAGACAAGGGACAGAAGACGAAGATCGTTGTGGATGCCACAGGCAGTTTGCTGCTTTCGGTACTGGAGTATCATCCGTTTCTGATCAAACCCAATAAATTTGAACTGGGTGAAATCTTTGGGGCGGATGTGGTAACCGAAGAAGATATAGTCACTTATGCTGCCAGGCTGCAGGAAATGGGGGCGGAAAATGTTCTGATTTCATTAGCCGGCGACGGAGCATTGCTGATGGGCAGCGACGGAACAGTCCGGAGAATGCAGCCGCCTCTGGGGAAAGTCGTGAATTCGGTGGGGGCAGGAGATTCCATGGTTGCCGGTTTTCTGGCCGGCTTTCTGGAACAGGGGGATTATGAACATGCTTTAAAGATGGGCCTGGCATCGGGGAGTGCCAGCGCTTTTTCGAAATATCTGGCAACGAAAGAGGAAGTAATGAAATTAATAAGGGAAGGATGGTAATATAAATTGAGAATTGCAGATTTGTTAGACAGGAGAAGTATCGATCTGTATGGCAAGGCGGCCACAAAACAGGAAATTCTGGATACGATGATTAATCTGATGTGTGCTGCGGGAAGAATCTCGGATAAAAAGATTTATAAAATGGGAGTCTATGCCAGAGAGGAGGAAGGAACCACTGGCATTGGTGACGGAATTGCGATTCCCCATGCGAAAAGTGATGCGGTGAAAGAACCGGGACTGGCGGCAATGGTCATCCGGGAAGGAACCGATTTTGATTCGTTGGATGGAGAGCCGGTATATCTTCTCTTTCTGATAGCCGCACCGAATACAAAAGATAACATTCATCTGGATGTTTTAAGCAAATTATCGACGCTGCTGATGGACAATGAATTTACAATGGCATTGCGGGAAGCCCAGTCCATTGAAGAATTCATCAAGGTGATCAACGATGCGGAATCTGCCCGGGAAGCAGAGCAGCGGAAAAGGGAGCGTGAAGAAGAGCAGCAGAAAAGAGAGCTGGAGGAAGATCCGGATGCCGGCAGTCCGGAGAAGGTCAGGATTCTGGCAGTTACAGGCTGTCCCACAGGAATCGCCCATACTTATATGGCGGCGGAAGCATTGGAACAGGCTGCAGAACAGGCAGGCTGCCGGATCAAGGTTGAGACCAGGGGTTCCGGCGGGGCTAAAAATGTGCATACCGTGCAGGAGATTCAGGAGGCGGACTGTGTTATCGTGGCGGCCGATACCGATATACCCATGGATCGGTATATCGGAAAGAAGGTGATCAAATGCCAGGTCTCCGCAGGAATCAGTAAAGCAGGACAACTGATCGAGCGGGCCATATCCGGTGATGTTCCGGTATATGCTGGAGAAAGCGGACATATATCGGTAAAAAAAGAGGAGAAGGCAACAGCCGGGCGGACCGGGACAGAAGATGATGCTGCGATTGAGAATGAAAGTTTCTGGCATGTGATCTACAAAAATCTGATGAATGGTGTCTCTCATATGCTTCCGTTTGTAGTCGGCGGGGGAATTCTCATTGCCCTGGCATTTATGATCGACGGTTTTCGTGTGGATATCAATGCGCTGACGGAAGCGGAGCGGGGAAATTTCGGTTCCATAACTTCACTGGCGAAGACATTTAAATCCATTGGAGATGCAGCGTTTGCTTTCATGCTGCCGATTCTGGCGGGATATATTGCAATGAGTATCGCCGACCGTCCGGGACTGGCAGTGGGAATTGTGGGCGGATATCTGGCGGCCAGCGGCAAGTCCGGATTTTTAGGGGCACTGGTAGCCGGATTTGTAGCGGGATACCTGATACTTCTGCTGCGGAAGATTTTTCAGGTATTGCCGGAGAGCATAGAAGGACTGAAGCCGATCCTGCTCTATCCGCTTTTGGGTATCTTTATTATGGGACTGTTGATGCAGTTTATCATAGAGCCTTTTGTAGGAGGAATCAATACCTCGTTAAATTCGGCGCTGAACCATATGGGCGGGACAAGCCGGATTTTACTGGGAATTCTAGTGGCAGGTATGATGGCGGTAGATTTGGGCGGTCCCATCAATAAGGCGGCATATGTGTTCGGAACCCTGTCCATAGCGGAAGGAAATTACGATATCATGGCGGCGGTCATGATCGGCGGAATGGTACCGCCTTGTGCCATTGCACTGGCGACTTTGCTATTCAGGAATAAATTTACTTCCCAGGAACGGAAGTCGGGTCCCGTAAACTTTATTATGGGATTGTCATTTATCACGGAGGGCGCCATTCCTTTTGCGGCAGCAGACCCGCTGCGTGTAATACCGGCCTGTGTCATTGGTTCCGGTGTGGCAGGCGCATTGTCCATGGCGTTTAAGTGTACGCTGATGGCGCCTCACGGAGGAATCTTTGTATTTCCGGTGGTGGGAAATACGTTGCTGTATTTACTGGCGCTGGCAGCAGGTACGGCGGCAGGGGCGATGATGCTGGGATTATTTAAGAAATCCGGAGCAGAGACGACCGAGAACATTTAAAAAATGAAACACCGGAAATTGCAGAGATACAGACAATTTCCGGTGTTTTTTATTATTTTAACGGGTTATCACAGTTCCGTCGATACCGACAACGATTACCTGCAATGGTATCGTCTTGCCGCTGGCCTGTAACGCTTTTTTTATGGAATATTCCATTCCACCGCAGCACGGTACTTCCATACGGAGAACGGTAACGCTCTGAATATCGTTGTCTGTAATGATAGAGGTTAATTTTTCAGAATAATCCACGGCATCCAGTTTCGGACATCCGATCAGCGTTACGCGGTTCTGAAGAAATGTCTTTCGGAAGGATTCATCGGAATTGCCATAGGCATATGCGGTACAATCGGCTGCTATCAGCAGGTTCGCATGGTCAAAATAAGGGGCGGTGACCGGAGCGAGTTTGATCTGGACCGGCCAGTTCCGGGAGCGTAAAGCCTGTCTGGCTTTTACCGCAGCTTCATCATATGCTGCGGCTTCCCGCTCCACAAAGGATATGGCGCCTGTGGGACAGGCCGGCAGACAGTCTCCGAGCCCGTCGCAGTAATCATCCCGGAGAAGGAAGGCTTTTCCACTGACCATACCGATGGCTCCTTCATGACAGGCAGAGGCACAAAGACCGCATCCGTTGCATTTTTTCTGATCTATTTCAATAATTTTACGTATCATTTAAAAACCTCCGATTTGTTTTGTTTGATTTTAATATGGAGATAATACTATAATAAATATAAAATGTCTGTTGCTTTTGCAACAGGTTCAGGAGATATATGGAATGGAAAAAATTAGTTTGTTTAAAGGAATGACACGGGAAGAACAGGAAGTTCTAGTAACCTGTCTGGATACGTGGAACAGATTATATGAAAAAAATAAAATACTGACGGCCGGTGATTTGGAAGATGGGATCATCGGAATTGTAGTCAGAGGAAGCATTATCATTTATAATGAAGATTTTTGGGGAAACCGTAACATAATCGCCAGATGCGGAGAAGGGGAAATATTCGGCGAGGCGTTTGCAGGGGCAGGGGAGTCTTTGGAAATGGACATCTGTACTGCGGCGTTAACAGAAATTATGTATATAAAATATGAGAATATCATACGGCCTTGCGAAAAATATTGTGACGTTCATAAACTGTTGATCAAAAACCTGTTAAATATCATTAGTAATAAAAATATTTATCTAACAAGAAAGATAAAATGCTTATCAAAAAGAAACACACGGGAAAAAATTTTATCATTCTTATCGGAACAAGCTCGGATAAACCGGAAAAATGAGTTTGAAATAGCATTTGACAGACAGGAACTGGCGGATTATTTGTCGGTAGACAGGAGCGCCATGTCAAGGGAATTGTCAAAATTGAAAGCGGAACATATACTGGATTATAGAAAAAACAAATTTCGACTTTTTCGTATTAATAATTAATGGAATGTTTGCTATTTGTTCAAAATTTGGACATAATTAAAGGGTATAGTAATACCATACTACCGACGAGGTAGTAGACAACTTAACATTTTCATAACTCAGCCTAGTAGCTTTGCTACTAGGCATCCCCCAAAAGATATAGGTATTCAGGCTTGCCTGGATATCTTTTTTGTTTATGTATGTTTCTGCAGATACTTTTCTCTGGTGGCAAGGCCGCCCCTGATATGTCGTTCTGATTTGTTGATATCTAAAACCTTTCTGGCTTCCAGAGCAAGAGAAGGATTGATATGATTGAGCCGTTCGGTTACGTCTTTGTGTACGGTGCTTTTGCTGATGCCGAATTGCCTGGCAGTCTGGCGGACAGTGGCATTATTTTCAATGATGTATGCGGCCACGTTGATAGCTCTTTCTTCGATATAATCTTTCATGTTGTATCCTGAATTAATTTGTTTATACAAGATATGAAGATAGAAAAGTAAATATGCAGAGAAAATATTTTTAAATAAGTTTCTGATAAACAGAATTTACAGCAGGAGTTATTTTATTGTGTACGACATCACAATATGAAAATAATTCCTGCTGTTTTAAATACCAAGGGCGGCCGATGGTTGAGGTCCCATCGGCCAAAGTATATATTGGTTGTCCAACTAGGGGGATTGGACTTGAGGTACTGTATCAGAACAGTACAAAGACATTATAACGATTAATTGTGTCGAAAGTGTGAAAACTCGATATTTTTTTGCAAAAAGGTAATTTTCGGTATTCTGATTTTATGATTAAGTAAAGCAGGAAAGATGCCGATATAAAATGCGGCAGAGTAAAAGAATAGCTTTATTTTCAATTATTACATATTAAAGTACCAAAAAAAACATATCGTCGTCTGTTTATTTAAGCATTTTGTAAAAAAAATAAAAATCTCAAAAAAAGTTCTTCCATATTTTCGTTATATTGTTTATAATATAGCAAGATATTGCCCTGTTTAGACTGGGTAGTAAAAAAACGAGACTTTTGGCAGAATTTGAAGAATATGCCGTGGAATAGATGAGCATATAGTGAAAGGAGATTTACATGTTAAGTACAGACATCGGTATTGACTTGGGAACAGCCAGCATTTTGGTATATATTAAAGGAAAAGGTGTTGTTTTAAAAGAGCCTTCTGTTGTGGCTTTTGACAGAGATACAAATAAAATCAAGGCTATCGGCGAGGAAGCAAGACTGATGATCGGAAGAACGCCAGGAAATATTATTGCGGTAAGACCGCTGAGACAGGGTGTGATTTCCGATTATACCGTTACGGAAAAAATGCTGAAGCATTTTATTCAGAAGGCTTTGGGAAAGCGGACACTGAAAAAGCCGCGTATCAGCGTATGCGTGCCAAGCGGCGTTACGGAAGTGGAAAAAAAAGCAGTTGAAGATGCCACATTACAGGCGGGCGCACGGGAAGTTGCCATTATCGAGGAACCCATCGCTGCAGCTATCGGTGCGGGTATTGATATTACCAGACCATGCGGAAATATGATCGTCGATATCGGCGGAGGTACCACGGATATTGCAGTCATATCCCTGGGCGGCACGGTTGTCAGCACATCGGTTAAAGTTGCCGGAGATGATTTTGATGAAGCGATCGTCAGATATATGCGTAAAAAACATAATCTTTTGATCGGTGAGAGAACAGCCGAAGAAATTAAAATAAAAATAGGCTCAGCATATAAGAGGCCAGAAGTGATAACGCTGGATGTCAGAGGCAGAAACCTGGTAACCGGTCTGCCGAAGACCATTACCATCACTTCGGATGAAACCGAGGAAGCGTTAAAAGAAACCACTTCCCAGATCGTAGAAGCCGTACACGGGGTTCTGGAGAAAACACCGCCGGAACTGGCAGCGGATATAGCTGACCGGGGGATCGTTCTTACGGGAGGCGGATGTCTGCTTCAGGGACTGGAAGAATTAATAGAAGAAAAGACAGGGATCAATACCATGACGGCAGAAGACCCTATGACTGCGGTAGCCATAGGAACCGGAAAGTTTATTGAATTTCTCAGTGATGGAACAGTAGATTAAAAAATGCCTGAACGGGCAGAATGGAGAAGGACGCAGTATGGTCAGAGGACTTTTTACGGCTTATACAGGTATGCTGAATCAGCAGTATAGGCTGGACACGATTACAAATAATCTTGCAAATGCCGCTACTACCGGCTATAAAAGAGAAGGCGCCACGTCAAGAGCGTTTGACGATGTACTGGGTGTCAAGATCAAAGACAGTTCTGTAAGTTATGTGATACAGGAAATCGGAAATATGAACCTTGGAGTCAAGATCGGCGAAAATTATACGGATTATAAACAGGGTTCCTTTAAAGAGACCGGCAATACATACGATCTTGCATTGGCCGGAAACGGATTCTTTGCCGTATCCTTTACAAATAAAAATGGCGAGGAAATGACGAAATATACCAGAGACGGCAGTTTTACCACGGATGTGGACGGAGTGTTGCGGACGAAAGACGGTGATTATGTATTGAACGACGGAGGCGGTCAGATTACGATCCCTACGGATGCCGCGGATGTTGTAGTCGATGAAATGGGTAATATATATGCGGACGGCGATTTGGTGGATACCCTTGGGATAACTGATTTTGAAAATTACGATTATCTGGAGAAGTATGGTGAAAATATGTATACTCCTGTAGAGGGAGCTGAAGAAATCGAATCCGTTGCAGCCGTACGCCAGGGATATCTGGAAATGTCCAATATCAATGCGGTATCGGAAATGGTGGAAATGATAGCCATTACCCGTGCATTTGAAGCTAATCAGAAAGCGGTACAGACCGCAGACAGCATGATTGAAAAATCGGTAAATACCGTAGGCAGTCTGTAAGATAAAATGATACATATTATTTTTGTTTTATAAACAAGGGAGGATTTTACTATGATGCGTTCATTGTGGACTGCGGCATCAGGTATGATTTCGCAGCAGACAAATGTAGATACGATATCCAATAACATTGCAAATGTTAATACCATCGGATATAAAAAGGAAACGGCTGAATTTAAGTCACTGTTATATCAGACCATACAGGCGAAGACTACCAGTGCCAACGGCGAGACAAAACCGATCGGGGCACAGGTGGGTCTGGGTGTACGGAATTCTTCCATTACATCTATATTCAGACAGGGAAATATAACCGAAACGGAGATTGGTACGGATCTGGCCATTGACGGTAAAGGATTCTTTCAGATCATGGGAGCAGATGGTGAAACATATTATACCAGAAACGGTAAATTTGGATGGGCAGTCGGAACCAATGGTATGCTTCTTGCCAATTCCGACGGACATCCGGTACTGGATACATACGGCGATCCTATCGAATTGGATGCCGAAGAATATGACCTGACCAAGATTACCATAGACTCCAACGGAAAACTTAATTATCCGAACGCCACCAACAATGACGAACCTCTGGATATTCAGATCGGACTGGTACAGTTCTCTAATCCGGCCGGTTTAAATAAGGAAGGAGACACGCTTCTGGCAGCAACGGAAGCTTCAGGCGAACCGGTTTTGGAAGCTGAAAGCGATACGGTAGAGAAAAGCGTGATCAGACAGGGCTGGATAGAATCTTCCAATGTGCAGATCGTGGAAGAAATGGTAAATCTTATTGTGGCACAGAGAGCGTATGAAATGAATTCCAAGGCGATCGTTGCCAGCGATGAGATGTTGCAGCAGGCAAACCAGCTGAAGCGGTAATATAAGTAACTGAGAAACGAGGTATTGATATGAGTATTTCTATTGATAATTATTCGGAGAATCTTCTTGATATATATTCCGATAAGAATTCTTCAGCCGGAAAACTGGAAGAATCTTTGGGAAAGGACTACTCTGAGGCTTCTGATGATGAGCTGATGGGAGTTTGTAAAGAATTTGAAGCGTATTTTGCCGAGCAGATTTTTAAGGCGTTGCAGAAGATGGTGCCTGAGAGTGAAGAAAAATCCTCTTCCGGCACATTGGATTACTTTAAGGATATGATGGTTCAGGAATATGCAAAAAGCGCCACAGAGGGAGAAGGTCTCGGACTGGCGAAAATGCTGTACGAGTCCATGAAGAGAGACTATAATACATAGGATGACTCAGAGGGAACGGCTATGGAAGTGATACAGGGATATATTGAAAAAATAGTATACAGAAATTCAGACAATGGCTACACGGTTATGGAACTTGCTGCTGAAAGCGGGGAAGTGACCTGTGTAGGCATTTTTCATTTTATAAATGAAGGAGAATATATAGAGGTACGGGGAGATTTTACCGAACATCAGACCTATGGCGAACAGTTAAATGTCAGGGAATATGAGATAATGGTTCCGGAAGACGAGATATCCATGATACGTTATCTGGGGTCTGGCGCCATTAAGGGAATCAAACTGGCCACTGCGACCAAGATCGTAAATAAATTTAAAAAAGAAACCTTTCGCATAATGGAAGAAGAACCGGAACGCCTGGCGGAAGTCAAAGGGATAACATTGAAGAAAGCAATGGAAATTTCTGAGCAGATGGAAGAGAAGAAGGATATGCGGAAGGTTATGATCTTTCTCCAGCAATATGGAATCAATATGTCTCTGGGTGTAAAAATATATAATTTTTATGGTCCCGGCCTGTATGATGTGATCAAAATGAATCCATATAAAATGGCGGACGATATAGATGGCATCGGTTTTAAGATCGCAGACGAAATTGCTTCCCGCGTAGGAATCAATTCGGATTCTGATTTTCGCATCAAGAGCGGGCTTCAGTATGCGTTGCTGCAGGCATCAGCAGGAGGACACGTTTACCTTCCGTATAAAGAACTGCAATGCAAAGCAGGAGAATTATTAAATCTGACGGAGGTAGACCTGGATAAACATCTCATGGATCTGGCCATTGAAAACCGTATCGTCATCCGGGAAGAAGACGGCGAGAAGCAAGTTTATGCCAACAGCTTTTATTATTGTGAACTGGGGATTGCCAGATATCTTTCCGATCTGAATATCAGTACGGAAATTGATGAACCCAAAGTCAGGGAAAAACTGAGAAAGATAGAAGACAGAGAGGGCGTGGTTCTGGACGAGCTTCAGGAGCAGGCGGTAATGGAAGCCGTTCGCTGCGGACTGCTGGTCATTACGGGCGGCCCGGGAACTGGAAAGACTACTACCATAAATACCATCATTAAATTCTTTGAAAGCGAAGGAATGGAAATCTTACTGGCAGCGCCTACCGGAAGGGCGGCCAAACGTATGAAAGAGGCGGCGGGCCGGGAAGCCCGGACGATCCACAGGCTTCTGGAACTGAACGGAGACCCGGAAAAAGGCGGAGGCGGAGCTTTTGAAAGAAATGAATTAAATCCTTTGGAAGCGGATGTCATTATCATTGACGAAATGTCCATGGCGGATATTTTTCTGACGCAGTCTCTTTTAAAAGCCGTGACAGCCGGAACACGGCTGATACTGGTGGGAGACGTCAATCAGCTTCCCTCGGTAGGACCCGGAAATGTTTTAAAAGATATTATCCGGAGCGGTATCTTTCGTGTGGTGCGTCTGACAAAAATATTCCGACAGGCGGCAACCAGTGACATAGTGCTTAATGCTCATAAGATTAATAAAGGTGAAATTGTGGATCTGGCCAAAAGAAGCAAAGATTTTCTGTTTATAAAGCGGCAGGATGCGGATTCGATCATATCTGCAGTTTTAACGCTGCTGAAAGAAAAACTTCCGCCTTATGTGGAGGCGGATATCAATGAAATACAGGTGTTGACGCCTACAAGAAAAGGGGTGCTGGGAGTGGAAAGGCTTAACGGGATCCTGCAGAAGTATCTGAATCCCCCGGACCGGAAAAAAACGGAGAAAGAAATATCAGGAACCGTTTTTCGGGAAGGCGACAAAGTCATGCAGATAAAAAATGATTATGAGCTGGAATGGGAGATGAGAAATCAATACGGCATTGCCTATGAAAAGGGACTTGGGGTATTTAACGGAGATATGGGAACCATTCGCCATATAAACGCTTATACGGAATACATGGAAGTGGAATTTGAAGAAAACAAATTCGTAACCTATACGTTTAAACAGCTGGATGAACTGGAACTGGCATATGCGGTTACCATCCATAAGTCCCAGGGAAGCGAATATCCTGCAGTTGTAATGCCTGTATATCCGGGACCACGTATGCTGATGAACCGGAATCTGCTGTATACGGCGGTGACCCGGGCAAAAAAATGCGTATGTCTGGTAGGATTGCCGGACAGTTTTGTGCAGATGGCGGAAAATTATAGCGAGCAGAAACGATATTCCGGGCTGAAACAGAGAATACTGGAGTTAAATATGGAGAATTCATAAAATATGAGAGTTGTATGGATAAGAATCATGGATATATATTTTGTGTGAGGAGGAGTTATGCAGATTGCGATTTGTGATGATTCAGAAAAAGACAGAGAGAAAATCAAAGAAATATGTGAACAGGTCATACAAAACAATGAGATGAAGTGCGAGATCATATGCTGTTCGGACGGAGCAGATATTCTGAAATTTAAACGGAAACCTGACCTGCTTATTCTGGATATAGAAATGCCGATGGTAAACGGTATTGAAGTTAAAAATCAATTACAACTGTATAACGAACAAACGTATATTATTTATGTCAGCAGTCACGACGAAATGTCATTAGAGGCATTTGGATTGCATGTATATGGCTTTATCGTAAAAGACAAAGTTGATGTTCAACTGCCGGTCATGCTTACGTCAGTATTGGAAGTGATACAATGTTTTGTGATGCTCGAAGACAGAATTAACAGTAAAAGTATAATATATATTCAGGCGGAATCCGTGTATTGCCGAATATATCTGGTGAATGGAACAAGTGAACTGATCCGGAGCAGTATGAAGGAACTGGAACAAAAGTTGATAAAGGCATGTTTTATACGTGTACATAGAAGTTTTATAATAAATCCAAAGTGGGTCAGCAAAATAGACGATGGGGAAGTTATTTTAAAAGGTGCAAAAAAGCCTGTGCCGATTTCCAAACGAATGCATGCGAAAGTGAAAAAACAATACAGAGCTTACTGTGAGAAAAATGCGAGGTATTGTTGATGAGTGAACGGGAATGGATTTTTTGGGGAATTACGGAATCATTAAAATATTTTTTGGTGACTTATGGAGTGATGGGATTTGAAGTCAAGAGAAATAATTATAAATATCTGGTGTTTCTATATCTGATCATTGGAATTCCTGTAATGGAATATCTGAATCCGGATATTTTATTATACAAAACGGTCTGGGGCGTTCTTTTGATCTACTTTTTCTTTATTGGCAACCGGATGAAAAAAATACAATTATTTTTGATTGAGTATTTTTCGATTGCAATTGTTGATGTGTTTTTTTGGATGATATATATCAACATAGCAGATGTTACACCGGAAAAAGCCATGATATCCGGCGTTGAGATCAGTTCGTGCCTGGGAATCATATTTTGGATGGCTATATCTTTTATATTGCATAAAAATAATAAACAGATTAATAAATATTTCGTTGAGTTACCGGTCGGATGGTATCTGCTCGTTGCAGTTGCGCTGGTGGGAATGTCTTTGATGGTGGGTTTTGTTCAGGAATGTTTTATGGATGGCATTGAGGCTATAAATCTAAAATATCTGTTGATGATAATACTGTTGGTGCTGTTTTTAAATATAGTGATCTATATATATTTTATGTATTTGATATATTCGAAAAAACGCATGGAATTACTTTGCTTCATAAATAAAGAGCATTTAAATTACCAGAGAGAATATTATTCAAAAATGATACGCCAGGATGAAGAAATAAAAGCGTTTCGTCATGATATAAAAAAGCTGATGAATGGCTTAAACTGTCTGGCTGAAAAAGATGATCTGACCGGACTGAAAGCATTTATAGAAAATATGGACGGGAAATTTCAGCAGATATCTGTAATAAAAACAGGAAATGAGATCGCAGATTGTTTTATTAACGGAACGATCTATGAAATCCAGAAAAAGGGAAAGCTGGAATATAGTGTAATGGGACGTTTTCCGATGTCTATACGGATAGATGACACAGACTTGTGCGTGCTGCTGGCAAATGCATTGGATAATGCGAGGGAAGAACTGGAACAGATCAGAGGAAAAAAGATACTGAATATCAGTATAAAGAGTTACAACGATCGTTTGTTTATAAATATATCTAATTCCTGCAGACCGAAAAAAGGCTCTCTGCTACAGAGCAGCAAAAAATCAATTGCGGAACATGGTTACGGAACAAAGAATATGAAGCAGATAGTAGAGAAATATCATGGGACTATAGAATGGAACTGGTATGATGATATGTTTGAAGTATCAATTAAAGTATAGAATTGATCGTTATACATGCGTTTGTAACAAAATTATGACGCTTACAACATATGGGTTGCAACTTTATGCGGATAAGATTAAGATAAAAATGTAAAGATTAATTGAAAAGTTGCGAAAGGAGGCAGGCATATGTTATATGACGTACTGGGAATCTGGTATTTGTTTAAAAAGATTTTTGCATAAACGTTTTAGGGGAATTATGAAAAATTACAGAATTGTCAGTTGTTTTTCTGCTGATAAGCAGTATATGAGGATGGGGAATATTTCAGATAACAGCCTGGTTGGAGCTGATACAGCCGTAAAGAATAATTATATTTTTGGATTGATTTTATTAAATAAATATACTTTACATAAAAATATATAATGCCACAGGACGCAAGCAGTCGTTTTGTGGCATTATATATTTTTATGACTGATACCCATTTGCAGTCTTGTACCGGAAAATGAAATCATATAAAATAAATTAAAAATAAGAGGAGGAGTTTATCTGGATTTATTAGGGATATTATTTCCGCGGACCTGTCCGCTGTGCCGCAGGATAGTTACCGGTGATTATATCTGCCGGGACTGCCGGGTGAAATTACCGTACATTACAGGTCCGCGCTGCTGTAAATGCAGCAAACCCATATTGAAGGAAGAGGGAGAATACTGTACGGACTGCGGCAAGGGCAGGCATAAGTATAAAAAGGGTCTGGCGCCTTTTTTGCATACGGGGGAACTGAAGGAGGCGGTATACCGGTTGAAATATGACAATAAACGGGAATATGCGGCTTTTTTTGCGGAAGAGACCGTAAAACGGCATCGCAGGGAAATTCTTTCCTGGGGATGCGATTGTATGATTCCGGTTCCGCTGTTTAAAAAGAAAAAAATAAAAAGAGGATTTAACCAGGCAGAAGTTATCGCGGCAAAATTATCCGGACGGTTGCAGATTCCATATAATGCCAAAATCCTTTGCAGGGTAAAAGATACGGAGCCTATGAAGCAGTTGGATCATGCCCGACGAAAGAAAAATTTAGAAAAGGCTTTTAAAATAAGCAAAAATATAGTAAAATTAAATAAGGTTTTATTGGTGGATGATATTTATACAACCGGAAGCACGATCGATGAATGCAGTACGGTGTTATTGGCGGCAGGAGCAGAAGAGATATATTTTATCTGCTTAAGTATAGGAGTCGGATGTTAGGAGGATAACCATGGAAGTAAGAAACTGTAAAGAGTGTGGGAAATTATTTAATTACCTCGGTGGTCAGAGGTTATGTATGAGCTGTAAGAATAAGCTGGAGGAAAAATTTGATAAAGTAAAACGTTATATTTATGAAAACAAGGATGCAACGCTGGCGCAGATATCAGAAGAAAATGAAGTATCCGTTCCACAGCTGAGACAGTGGATCAGGGAAGAACGTCTGAGTTTTACATCAGATTCCGTAATAGGACTGGAATGTGAAAAGTGCGGTGCGATCATTAAAACAGGACGTTTCTGCGATAAGTGTAAAAAAGAAGTGGCAAACAATCTGGAAAATGCGTATAAGCATGAACCAAAGCCGAAGCAGGAAGCGAAAAAGGATTCTCGTGAACGGGCAAAGATGAGATTTCTGGATAATTGATCAAAGTTGTTTCTAATCTCCGAAAGTTTGGAAACCTGTGACAGGGTTTTTGACTTTTGGAGATTTTTTGATTTTTTTCTAATATTATTGGAAAATTAACCGATAATTAAAGTATAAAGAATGTGATTTGGCTTTTAAAAGGAAAAATCATTGGAATAAATTATGCAGGGAGGCGTGTGTTATGCGTATAGATGCTTATAATCAGATCAGTCAGATTTATAATGCTGATTCCAAGATAAAGACACAGAAAGCATGTAAAACAGCAGACAAAGACAAAGTAGAGATATCCACATTTGGCAAAATCTATCAGACTGCGAAAAGTGCAGTGAATGAAGTGCCGGACATCAGGGAAGATAAAGTGGCGGATATCAAGGCAAGGATAAAAAACGGAAGTTATGATGTCAGCCCGGAGAGTTTTGCAGATAAGCTGTTAGAGGGCTACAAGGCATTTTAGCAGGAGGAAACATAGGTGGCAAGCTTAATTGAAGTATTGATTAACACTTTGGAATCAGAAAATTCTGAATATGAAATCTTACTGAAGCTCTCAAAAGAAAAAACACCGGTCATCATAGAAGGAGACGTTGACCGGCTGAGAGAAATAGTGGCAATGGAACAGGTGCATACGGATAAGATCGTTGCACTGGAGAAAAAAAGAACCGAAGCGGTAAAAGATATTGCCACAGTGTTGAACAAGGACGTTAATACACTTACAGTTAAGACGATCATTGGTTTATTAAAAGGACAGGACGAAGCACAATATCATTTGTCTACCGCCCATGATAAACTGAAAAGAACATTAAATGACATGGTGGTCGTTAATGAGATTAATCGGGAATTGGTTCAGGATTCGCTGGATTTTATTGAATTCAATATTAATTTCCTGAACGGAATATCACAGATGCCGGAAACGGCCAATTATTCAAATAAGGCATATAATGTTGAGGGATATGCAAGACCAAACTTTGATGCCAAAAATTAATTTTATGCGATGAACATTTAATGTTTTATGCAGATACAGGGAATGGAAAGGACGGTTTTAAAATGAGCGGTATGACAAGTATATATGTCGGTGTGTCGGGAATTCATGCGGCACAGACGGCACTCAACACAACTGCGCATAATCTTGCTAATGTTTATACCCCGGGGTATACCAGACAGTTAGCATTTTCGAGCGATAAACGATACACTACGTACAGTCGGAATTCCAACGGAATCATGCAGGTGGGACTTGGTGTAAATGCATCATCCACCAGCCGTGTGCGTTCACTGTTATTAGATATGAGATATCGGAAAGAGGTTGGGCGTCAGGGATTTTATGACGCCCAGTATGAGGCGATCAGTGAAGTTCAGACCCTGATAGGAGAAATGGAAGGTGTAAGGTTTCAGGAATCTCTGGAAAACCTGTGGGGAGCCATCAGTGAAATGGCAAAAACACCGGACAGTCTGGTATACAGGTCTGAGCTTGTTATGAATGCAGAAATGTTTCTGGACAGGGCGAAATCCATTTATGACGAACTGATCGGATATCAGAAAAATCTGAATACTAAAGTTCAGGAAACCGTAGATACGATCAATGCCTATGGTGAAGAGATCTATGAATTGAACAAACAGATTTCCGGTTATGAAGCGGCAGGTGAAGCGGCCAACGATTTA
>CAJTPF010000023.1 GCA_910578175.1 uncultured Lachnospiraceae bacterium | reverse complement strand
AAGGCGGATTTGAGGCAGGATGCCGAATATCCGCTGGTAGCGTCTGCATTAGAATACTTTCCGCAGAACGCTTAGAACTTCCGTCTGCCTGTAGTGGAACGTTCGAACCGCCTTCCCCGGACAGAGCTGCGTCCGTTTAGCCAATTTATAATCCACCTGCGGCAATTCTGCCCCAATAGCTATGTTCTTTTTTTTCTGTGTGCCAATATCAGATCAAATCCCACGATCAAATATCCCAGAAACAGTGATATAACAACAAACGCCAATATTATGGCAGCCACGTTAAAGATACCCAGCCGGTTGAGATTTAAAAAGGAATAGGGGTATTCGTTTGAAAATACTTCACACCGGATGATGGTCATCAGAAAATAGGTTAACGTCGGGATCAGCCACAACAGCGGGTCATATTTTTTGAATTTTCCTTTTGGCTCAAACAATAGCCAGTCTGTCAAAGTAAGCGCCGGTATCAGATAATGTACATAGATATCCCGTTCACTGGGAGGGGGTATCAGAATCGAAGATTCCCGGGTAACGGTTCTCAGGATAACTGTGCTTGTATCTTCCGTCATGGAGAAGCCGGAACCGTTTAAAACAAAATGATATGTTAAAAAAGTTATGATAATGGAGAGAAGCGCCATTCCGTTTAAATGGGTAAAGTACATTTTAACGTCCTCATTGGGATACTGGATGGAGAGCAGGGAACTTAAAAAAAGTATAAAAAAAACGATAAAACAAAAAATATTACATTGTACCGTAAAGTAAGAAAACATATGTGTTGTATTTGCCGGGTCATCCGGGGAAAAATGCAGAAATATACCATATCCGCACATACACAGATAAAAAAAACGATAGCCCAGCGAATAGTAGGGATTTTTGATATACAAGAAAACACCGCCTTTGAACGAAGGTTATTTTTGTTATTTATTTTTCCGGATTTAAAGAGGATTTATAATAAGAAAAAATGGAATTATTTCATAAATTATGATATACTAGCAATATTAGTTTGAAAAATGATATATTTTTCAAACATTTTTTAGGTGAAAAAGGAATGTCACCGGAAAGGTTGATAACCAATGATAGAGTTAAAAGAAAACCGTCTGGATGTCCTGACATATCTTGAACTTCGGGATTCTGTTAATTGGAAAAAAATAACAAAGGAGCAGGCAAAGACTGCGTTAAGCAGGAGCTTGTTTACCGTATGCGCATATAAGGATGGGATGCCGGTGGGAATGGGAAGGATCGTAGGCGACGGTGTTATCATAGATTACATTCAGGATCTGGTGGTACGGCCGGAGGTTCAGTTCTGCGGCGTGGGAAGAATGCTCATTCAGAGTCTGATCGGGTATGTGAAAAAGAGTAAATTGCCGGATTCGGAAATCATGCTCTGTCTGATGTGTGCTAAAGGAAGAGAAAAATTTTATGAAAAGTTTGATTTCATTCCGAGACCCACAACGGATTTAGGACCCGGGATGATACAGTATATCCGGAAGGAATCATAGAGTTATGTGCGGTAGAATTATTATTGGCAGAATCAGGAGAGTGGGATATGGAGGATATCAGACTGTTTTTAATCCGTCATGGACGTCAGTCCAGCAGTGATTGCAATGTAAATGTCTCTCTGTCGCCGGAAGGATGGAGACAGGCAGAGTTACTGGGGAAACGATTAAAAGAATATCAGATCGAACGGGTATATTCCAGCCATCTGATAAGGGCTGTTGAAACCGCAGAAGGGATACGCAGGGAATTGGGCCTGGAACCGGACCGGGGGGAGTATCAGAGAAAAGAACTTCGGGAAATGGATTACGGAGAACTCACCGGACTGGACAATGAGGAGCTGAACCGGAGATACGGCAATTATTTTAAAGAGCGGGACAGGATGGAGCGGGATATTTGTATTCCCGGAGGTGAAAACGGGGCGCAGGTATGCAGCCGGATGACGGCGGCCATCAATGAGATTCTGGAACTGGCAGGAAAGAAGAAAGAGCGGAATCTGGCGGTAGTCAGTCACGGAGGAGCCATTCGCTGTTATCTGGCAGGTCTTTTACATATACCGCAGCCGAAGCGGTTTCTGATAGCAAAGCATTTTGAAAATTGTTCCATAACGGAAATATTATATCACGGGGATACCGGAATCATTACTTTGGAGCGGTTGAACGATCATGCTCACCTGGAATCCTGTGATGAATTATTGCGGAAGCATTTTATATAAAGGAAGGTTAGCAGTTATGTCAGCAAAGGTAACAAAAACATATGATGCCAACAGTATTTCCATACTGGAAGGACTGGAGGCCGTCAGAAAACGTCCCGGAATGTATATTGGTAGTGTTTCTACCAAAGGATTGAATCATCTGATATATGAAATCGTGGATAATTCCGTGGATGAGCATCTGGCAGGATATTGCGGTGAGATCAGTGTGATACTGGAGAAGGACGGTACTGCCACGATAAAGGACAACGGCCGGGGGATTCCGGTAGGAATCAATGAAAAAGCAGGGATTCCGGCGGTTGAGGTAGTCTTTACCATATTGCATGCCGGAGGAAAGTTCGGGGACGGCGGTTACAAAATATCGGGCGGCCTTCATGGTGTAGGTGCTTCGGTGGTCAACGCTCTTTCCGAATGGCTGGAAGTGACCATAAAAAGGGACGGAAAAGTTTATAATCAGAGGTATGAGCGGGGAAAAGTAATGTATGCCCTGAAAGAAACCGGTACCTGCCGGAAGATTGATTCGGGAACCACGGTACGGTTTCTGCCGGATAAAGAGATATTTGAGAAAACCTATTTTAAGGCGGAGGCCATTAAAAGCAGACTCCATGAAACCGCTTATCTGAATCCAAATCTGATTATTAATTTTGAGAATAAAAGATTTGATGAAGAAGAAACGGTTATCTTTCATGAGGAAGAGGGGCTCAAAGCCTATGTGAAGGATTTGAATACCGGTAAGGAAGCCCTGCATGACGTGGTGTATTTTAAAAGAGATTCCGAAGGGATCGAAGTGGAAGTGGCGTTTCAGTTTGTAGACGAATTTCAGGAAAATATTCTGGGATTCTGTAACAACATTTATACCCAGGAGGGAGGAACCCATATTACCGGTTATAAAGCAAAGTTTACGACCATTATCAACCAGTATGCCAGGGAACTGGGCATTTTAAAGGAAAAGGACAATAACTTTACCGGAATGGACGTAAGAAACGGTATGACAGCGGTTATTGCGGTAAAGCATCCGGATCCGAGATTTGAAGGGCAGACCAAGACCAAACTGGATAATCCCGATGCCGGAAAGGTTACGGCCGAACTGACCGGAGAAGAACTGGTTCTTTATTTTGATAAAAATCTGGAAGATTTAAAATCTGTCATCAGCTGTGCGGAAAAGTCTGCCAGGATCAGGAAAGCAGAAGAAAAAGCGAAAACCAATTTACTGGTAAAGCAGAAATTTTCCATAGACAGCAATGGAAAACTGGCAAACTGCGAAAGCAGAAAGCCGGAAGAATGTGAAGTCTTTATCGTGGAGGGAGATTCTGCCGGAGGTTCCGCAAAGATGGCAAGAAACCGTAGAACCCAGGCGATACTGCCGATCCGGGGTAAGATTCTGAATGTGGAAAAGGCCACTATGGATAAGGTGCTGGCAAATGCGGAGATTAAAACAATGATCAATGCATTTGGCTGTGGTTTTTCCGAAGGGTACGGCAATGATTTTGATATCGCCAAACTGCGGTATCACAAAATCATCATTATGACCGATGCTGATGTGGACGGCGCTCATATCGCTACGCTGTTACTGACATTTTTTTATCGGTTTATGCCGGATCTGATCAGCCACGGACATGTCTATCTGGCAATGCCGCCGTTATATAAGGCGGTACCGAAGAAGGGACAGGGTGAATATCTGTATGATGACAAGGCTTTGGAAAAATACCGGAAAAATCATACCGGATTTACCCTGCAGCGGTATAAGGGTCTGGGTGAAATGGATGCGGACCAGCTATGGGAAACCACGCTGAATCCCGAAACCCGCCTGTTAAAACTGGTGGAGATCGAGGACGGAAAAATGGCATCGGATGTGACAGGAATGCTGATGGGGAATGATGTGGCGCCGAGACGGCAGTTTATTCATGACCATGCCCATGATGCGGAACTGGATGTATAAAAAACGTACCGGGTAAGTCTGATGATCGTCCGGTTTAAAATATAAATGGAGGAGAACAATGGCTGAGAATAATCTGAAAACGGCGGAAGAAAGCATAATCAGTACAGAATATTCGGATCTGATGCAGAAATCCTATATTGATTATGCCATGAGCGTAATCTGCCAGAGAGCAGTCCCGGATGTGCGGGACGGATTAAAACCGGTACAGCGGCGGGTGTTGTATGCCATGAACCAGTTAGGACTGAATTATGATAAACCCCATCGGAAGTCTGCCCGTATCGTAGGAGATACCATGGGTAAATATCATCCCCATGGCGACAGTTCCATTTATGATGCTCTGGTGGTACTGGAACAGGATTTTAAAAAAGGAATGGCTCTGGTGGATGGACATGGAAATTTCGGCTCCATCGAGGGAGATGGCGCCGCCGCCATGCGTTATACCGAGGCAAAACTTAAGAAGTTCACCCAGGAAGTTTATCTGGCGGATCTGGATAAAAATGTGGTGGATTTTGTTCCTAATTTTGATGAAACGGAAAAGGAGCCGGCAGTATTGCCGGTAAGGATTCCTAATATTCTGGTTAACGGTGCAGAAGGTATCGCGGTAGGCATGACAACCAGCATACCGACCCATAATCTGGCAGAAGTATGCGATGCGGTGATTGCCTATATGGACAATGGAAATATTTCCACGGAAGAACTGCTGCAGTATGTAAAAGGACCGGATTTTCCTACCGGGGGTCTGGTAGTGAATAAAAGCGACCTGCCGGAGATATACAGAACCGGAACCGGTAAGATTAAGCTGAGAGGGAAAGTGGTCTTTGAGCCGGGAGAAAAGAAATCGGATAAGGACAAACTGGTGATCACGGAAATTCCTTATACGATGATCGGCGCCAATATCGGAAAATTTATTTCGGATGTCTGTGATCTGATCGAGACAAGAAAAACCCAGGATATCATTGATATTTCCAACCAGTCATCCAAAGAGGGCATCCGTATCGTTCTGGAACTGAAGAAAAATGCGGATGTGGAAAAATTAAAAAATATGCTGTATAAGAAGACAAAGCTGGAGGATACCTTTGGTGTCAATATGCTTGCCATCGTAGAAGGAAGACCGGAGGTACTGGGATTAAAAGGTATCATTGAAAACTGCGTAAATTTCCAGTATGAGCTACAGACCAGAAAGTATACCACACTGCTGGCAAAGGAACTGGAGCAGAAAGAAATCAAAGAGGGTCTGATCCGGGCCTGTGACATTATCGATCTGATCATTGAGATACTCCGGGGCAGCAACAGTTTAAAGGAAGCAAAGAATTGTCTGATGAACGGCGTTACGGAGAATATCCGGTTTAAGAGCAGGGAATCCGAGCTGTATGCCGGTAATTTAAACTTTACGGAAAAACAGGCCCAGGCGATTCTGGAGCTGCGGCTGTATAAATTGATCGGTCTGGAAATTCTGGCATTGCAGAAAGATTATGAAAATATCGTAAACCGGATTGCCGATTATGAAGAAATTCTACATAGCAGGAAAGCCATGGCAAAGGTGATAAAAAAAGAACTGCTGGCCATTAAAAAGGAATATGCCGTAGAACGCAGAACGGTCATTGAGGACGGCAGGGAAGCGATATTTGAAGAAAATAAGATTGAGGAACAGGAAGTTGTATTTATAATGGATCGCTTCGGTTATTCCAAGACCATTGATACCGCATTGTTTGAAAAGAACCGGGACACGGTTGTTGCGGAAAGCAGATATGTATTTACCTGTATGAATACGGATAAAATCTGTGTATTTACAGATAAAGGCATTATGCATCAGGTAAAGGTTCTGGAAGTTCCATATGTAAAGCTGAAGGATAAGGGAACGCCGATTGATAATCTGTGTAACTATAACAGCAGGGATGAGAATATCGTGTTTGTCAACGCCAAAGGCAGCCTGTTAAATAAAAAACTGTTATTTACCAGCCGGCTGGGCATGATGAAACTGGTATCGGGAAATGAGTTTGATGTCAGTAAGAAGACGGTGGCGGCCACTAAGTTAAATCATGGGGATTTATTGGCAAGTGTATGTCTGACTGATATCGATGCAGAGGATTTTATTCTGCAGAATGAGCCGGCAGCAGAGGGAAATAACGGAATAGGACTGCAGGTATTGTTATCCGGCGGTTCGGACGATTTATCCGATGGAGCCATGCTGGAAGACGGATTTTCAGAGGATATGGCAGGCATGCAGTTAGGATTTGATGATCTGGGAATGTTCGGTGCGGATCCGGAAGGAAGTTTTGAACCGGCGGTAACGGATTTTGCCGATATGGTGGTGGTTCTGCAGACGGAACATGGTGTATTTCTGAGATTTCAGTTAAAAGAAATCCCGGATAAGAAAAAGGGGGCGGCAGGAGTAAGAGGTATTAAGCTGACCGGAGAGGATTTCATTACCCATGTATATCTTTTGGATGCAGGCGATAATGTGACAGTGGAATATAAAGGCAAAGAGATAGAGCTGCGGAAACTAAAGACTGCCAAACGGGATACGAAGGGGACGAAAGTGAGAGCCGGGAATTGATCGCAGTCTGTGAATGTTTTAAGAATAGGCATCTATGGGTGATACATAATATGATAATGTAATTACACGTAATAATGATTTGCGGAAGTTTAATTAATAAGACCAAATGGGTTATACAAAAGAGAAGGTGTGTAAATAGAAGAAATGGGTTTACATAATAGGATTTATAATATTACTATGCCTGCATTTGTATGATTTCAGATATGATAAAGATGAAATATACAAATGCAGGCATTTTTATTTAAACTACATTGGTCTTGGAATGATCATTAGGAAGAATTAAGCGGAAAGGGGCAATGAGGTAAGAATAAAAGGCAGAAATGGATTTAAATAAAATTCTAAAGGGATGTAAGGTAAAACACAAAAGAAAAAGAATGAAAGAAAGAGGGAAATTATGAATTATAAAAAAATATTGGCAATGGGATTAGTTGTATCAACCATAACGATGACCAGTCATATAAATCTATATGCTTCTTATGATGCAAATGCAGCAGTAGCATATGCAAATCAATATGCAGAAAAACCAAATAACTGGGATTATCGTTATTTTCCGGATGTAGATTGTACAAATTTTGTTTCACAATGTGCAAAAGCGGGTGGAGCGACCATGCGGAACCAGCCGCCAAACTGTTATTTAAAACGTTTGGTGATTAAAGATGATGAAGCCTGGTTTCATCTGTTTGACGGATATCATTATCTGACTACACAGTCGTGGACAGTTGTGGATGAGTTTTATAAATACTGGAAGACACATTCCGGTGCAACATATAGTGCAAATTGTACAATTGATCAGTTGAAATTGATTGTAAGAAAAGGCGATATCATTCAATGTGCAAGGGGAAGTAAGTTTTCTCATAGTGTTATATGTACTGAAAATTCAAACCCTAAAAATTCATATGATTTAAAAAAAATAACTTTAACATATCATAGTAATAATAGAAAAAATGTATTATTATCTGCATTTGATAGCGACTTTAATAATGGAAAACCAGTAACATATAGAATAATAAGATTTAAATAATATGAGATAAAATCAAATAGATTAGTTTTTTAATGAAATGGAGAATATGATGAGTAAAATAATATTAAAAAAAAGATTTTTTTTAACGCTTATTCTGTTATTTTTGGTATTTTTGTTTTGTTATCATTTATATTTTAAAAAACAGAAAAAGGAAGAGATATATTCAGAACTGTTAAATATCAGTATTTGGGAAAATGAAATAGATAAGGATAAACTGCTGGATTTAGAAGGAGATAGGTTTTGGACAGAGAATTCAGATTGTATAAAGTGTCAGGAATTTGATTATAAAGACACAAAAGATTTCGGTCGCTTTTTTATGATGTGGTGTTGTATAGGATTTGATAAAAAATTAAATGAAACAATTACAGAAGTTAGTATGGATTGGGAAATTCCAGAGAGAGGAAAAAATAATTTTATATACTATAGAGTTTCTGACAGCCGTCCTTTTGAAGGAATATATTTAGATGAAAACGGCAATGGAAGTTCCAAGATAATCTTATGTGGAGTTACACGCGAAAAAACAGCGGAGGAAATAAGGCAGTTAGGTCAGGAAATAATCATTCATCTGAATATTCAATATGCAGACGGAAAAAAGGAGACAAAACAAATGACTTTTGGAAATGATGTGACGGATTTGAATCTGTATGAAAAGGGAAATGCCTATAATGAATATTTTGTGAAAACAGAAGAAGAGGAAGAAAGTATTTCGGAAGCAGTTACGGATTGAAAGAAGAAAAAGATAAGGAGCTTAAGAAGAATGGCAGATACGTTTGTATTAACGGCAACAGATTTACAGAAAGAATATGATATGGGAAAGTCAAAAGAACAGGCATTGGCAAAGGTATCGTTGGAAATACAGGAAGGAGAGATCATTTCCGTTATCGGGGAATCCGGTTCCGGAAAGTCTACATTATTAAATCTGTTAAGTACCATAGACAAGCCTACTGCAGGAACCGTGGAATACAATGGGCGCAGAATAGATAATCTGAATCAGAAACAGGCTTCACGATTGAGATTGGAGGAATTTGGCTTTGTTTTTCAAAAGTATAATCTCATGCCGTCTTTAAATATATATGACAATATTATATTGCCGGTAGCGGTAATGAATCAAAAATGGGATAAAGAGTATTTGGCGGAAATCTGTAAACGGCTTGGTATCGAAGAACAATTGAGAAAAATGCCGGGACAGCTTTCCGGAGGAGAACAGCAGCGGGTGGCAATTGCAAGAGCATTGGTAAATCAGCCGAAAGTGGTTTTTGCTGATGAGCCTACCGGAAATCTGGACAGCAGGAACGGAAACGAAGTATTTCGAATTCTGCTGGACTGTGCCAGAACAGAGGGGAAAACGGTTATTTTTGTTACGCATAATATGGAACTGGCAGGAATGGCAGACCGGAAATATACATTACAGGACGGTGAAATAATTGATAAGATATAATAGGATGATAATAAAGAGCCTGAAGGGGAAAAAACGATTTTTATATATATGTTTCTTTATTTCCATGATAGCCTTTTCATTATTTTCCGCATATTCCATGTTCTATGAGACGAAAGAGCAAAACCGGGTGGATTTTGTCAGGCAGGAATTCGGAGATTATCATGCGGCATTTTATTCCTTGGATTCCGTGGAAACAGATATGATTTCTGAAAACGATAACGTAGATTTCATCATAGAAACACCGATGGAAGCCTGTATGCTGGGAGAGAATACTCCTGTTCTGATTCAGTATATGCTGGAGGATGAACTGAAACATACCGGAAGTCAATTATGCGATGGAAGATTTCCAACCGGAGAAAATGAAATTGCAGTTGAAAAATGGTTTATGCTGCAGCAGGGATATACCGGCGATGAAATGCTGGGGGCAAAACTGGAAGGTACCGATTCCAGGGGCAACCGGAAAATATATCAGGTAACGGGACTGATCTGTGAAAGAATGTCTTATAATGCATCCATGTCCAGTCATTTTAATTTTCCGTTAATGATAATGAATAAGACTTCCGAAGCCACGGATTTCCTGGAATTTCGGAACCTTTATGTTAAATATAAAGATACGGAACGTATGCTAAATGAAATGGTATGGGATATCCGGCCGTTGGAGGTTTATCGTGATAAAAAGTATGGCGGGGAATCTTCCGGATCACCGGCAGAGAGCAATGGTGAAAATGCGAATGATGGATCGGAAGAAGATACTGCGAATAAGATAGATTACTTTGTGAATGAAACATATACCTATGTATTAGGCAGCGACCCGCTGGCAAAGGCAGAGATTCGGAACAGACAGCGGCTCAATCATATTTTGTGGATTGTGTTGTTGGTTTTTTTGCTGTTTTCCATGAATAATGTTATTAATATTTGTATTTCCAAATGGAGCGGGATTATCAAAATACATAAACAGATTGGTACGAATATGATTTCTCTGATCTGGCATATGATTTTTCTGATTATCCTGTACGCGGTATTGGGAGAAATCGCAGGGATTGCATTCGGCTATGGGTTTATTCGTATGGTCAAAGATATTCTGATGAATTCGGCAGTGACGACCAAAGTACAGATTCCATGGAATATATTGCTGGGATTTATGGTGGCAGGCATAGGAATCATTGCTGGGATCATGAATATAAAACTTCGTGCCCTGTACCGGAAAACATCCTGTGAGATTCAGAATTCTTCCGGCGGAACATTCTGTAAACGAAAAAGGGTGATCATGTATGAGGATTTGTTCGGCAGAGTGATACCAAATTCGTTCCGGATGGCATTACGAAATATGTGGTTTTATAAAGTACGAAAAGTTATGATGATAGTATGTATTTCCGTTTCAATGCTGCTGCTGTATCTGATTTATTTTCAGATGAAGACGGAAAACAGTAAAGAGGCGGATAATAATTACAATTATACATACAGAATCCGTCTGCAGAATCATTTTTCAATACAGGATAAAGAAGAACTGGATATCATTATCAGCCTGTATCATCAGATATTGGAATTATGTGAAACGTATGATTGCAACCCTCAGTTTGCCGATTTTGTTTATGAGGAAATTCAACTGGATAAATCACTGATTTCCGATTCTTACCGGGCGCAGATGGATCAGAGTGTAACCGGGCATGCGAATCTGGCGGACAGCCGTTCTTTTGTATTGATTCATGCTGCGGTTATGGCATGTTCCCGGGAAATGATCGGGGAATTATGCAGAGAGAACCATCTGGATATCAGTCATTTAGAAGATAATCAGTGTCTGATGCTGGGCCGTACGGTAAACAGGGAAGGAACTTATTCAGGGATACTGAATTCTGCTGTGGGGAATAAATATCAGTTTGCTCCTTATGACCCGGAGAAGGTATATGAACTGGAAGTAGCAGGAATGGTAAAAGATGTACCTGTATATCCGGAAGTAATGGAGAATTGTGTCTGTATGATCATTTCGGAGGAGGCATATCTGAAATACCATGAAAATGACTATTTTGAGATGTTTTTTTTGAAAGATGTTCCAAAGGAACTGATTGAGGAAATTGAACATGTGATAAGCGGAACAAAATATATCATTTTAACAGATCAGGAGGATGAAACAGCCGTTGCCAGACGGAACCGTCAGGCCAATAATATGATGTATCTGGTATTTTTCCTGATGTGCAATGCGGCGATGTTTTTGAATATTCTTTTGATTCACTATTATGAATTCCTGCTTCGGGATTATGAATTTTCTCTTCATGGAGCCGTAGGAATCAGTAAGGGCGTCAGTTACAGAATATGTATCTGTGAAATGGTAATTCTGTATGCACTGGGATTACTGATGGGAATGGCAGGGATTTTTGCATGGAAAGAGCGTTTCGGCAATTCTGCAGTGGTTACAGGAAACAGCATGGCAAATGGTATTTGGACAGGAATGCTGGGAATCTGTTTTTTGATTTCTCTGCTCATCAGCTATAGCAGAATCGGAAGGGTATCGGCGCTGGAATATTATGTGGACTAAAAAACTCTGTCTGGCCGGTGTTCCAAATGTTTTTTGAATAATAAAAAGAACAGGATTTAAACGATTAGGGTTTTTGGTAAAAATTTCCAAAACATATTGACAACATAAAGTTTTGTATGGTAATATTTAACTAGATTAAAAATAATCTGTGGATTGTGGTAGTTTAATTGATAAGTTTAGATGGGTTATACAAAAGATAAGGTGAGTAAAAGTACATACGAAGATAAAAGGTACAAAAGAGAAGAATATAATATCAGTGGGCCTGCATTTGTATAATTTCATGATTCTAAGTGAAATATGCGAGTGCAGGTGTTTTTTTGTTTGTATAATTTACTTTAGTGAAATCATTAGAAGGATGATTTAAGGAAGGGGGTGTAAATTAATAAAATCATCTTTTTATAGAAGTAATTGTATTAAAAAATACGGAAAAGAGGTTAAAACTATGAAAAAAATATATAAACGCATTATTGTCACAATAATAATAATTTGTCTTAGCAATTGGTGTGTATTACAAAATTATACATTAAATTATGCAAATGAAGACAATATAAAACAATTAGAAGATGAAATGGAAGACATAGTAGAATATTTTTATCCCAATATAACACTTAAAGTTGAGAAAGTTACTCCAATATACAATTTGGATAAGATATGCGAATATGCAATTGATATATCTGCTGATAATGTAAATTATGGTTATTTTATAGTAAATAATAGTTATGAAATTACTCGCTTTATAATTAAACAAAATAGTGTTGGATTTATTGAATCAAACTTTGATACTTTATTGAATAAAAAAATATTAAAATCAGACATTTTTGAATATCAATATAGTGATGAAGACATCATGGTAGGTTCTTATGATGATATATTTAATATTTGTTATGATGATTTATCTATGATGGATGCAGATCATAATTTAAAGTGTCAAAAAACACTAAAGAGATATTATGCATTTGGGGAAAATTTTATTACTGATAAACTTGGCATGGATTATGGTTGTGCAATTGTTGCTATGTTAAATGTCGCCGCACAAAATCAATTATTTAGAGTACGAAATTCTAGTACAGGTTTATATGATATTAGTAATATTAAAAATGAATATAAAAGAATATGGGATATAGCAAAGCCGATAGAGGGATTTATTGCAGCTGATAAAATGGGAAGTATCATGTCTGCTTATGTAAAAAAATATTATAATAATTTTACTTTGACATATAAAAATTATAGTAATCCACCAATTGGTTTTTTTACAAATGCAATAGATGCGAATTATTCAGCAATTCTAGGTGTGGTAGGAGATGTAAGCGGGGCTAAATCGGGTCATGCATTTAGTGTTATTGGATATTTAAATTATCAACATAGATATAAAAATCATAATAAGACATTTTTAAAAGTGGCTACTGGTTGGGGGTATGATAATGAAATAGGATATATAGATTATAATAATCTCAATGTACGTTCAACTTATGGGGTTAAATATATTTTCAAATAATAGAATAAAAATATTTTAAAAATAAAATTTATTAAGGAGCATGATTGTATGAGAAAAAAAGTTTTATTAATAGGAATTTTTATAATTTCTATATTGATAGTAATCGGAGTTATTCTGATTCCACAAAAAAAACAACTGAATCTTAAAACTGAAAATATTGTATGTATACGGATAGAGAATTACAATAAAAGCATTGATATTACAGAACCGTCAGAAATAGAGAAAATTATCGGTTTACTCAATACGCTTTCGTTTAAGAAAAAGCATCCATATAAAAAATATTTAGATATCCTGACCGGAAAAGATAACGGCTTTACCAGTGAAAATATATATCGAATTTCACTGTTTACGGAAAAACGGGAGCATTATGTTTATCAGGACGGATGGAAACGGATCTTACTCAGTATGAAAGGAACAGAGATTTGTATTGATTCTGTGGATTATCTTTTGACAACGAAAAATACATTAAATTTTCGAAGTTATTTGGAATAATAGTGTATGATAATAATTTTATATCAGATGAAACAGCAAGAAAAATTACATAAACGCTTGCAGAACTTATAGTTAAAACTCAGAAGTTTTGCAAGCGTCAGTTTAAAATAATTAACAAAAGAGAAAGGGTTATTAATTATGGATTCGTTAACCAAAATCATAAGTCATGCGTACAAAAATTCGCTGTTGTATCAGCAAAAGAAACCAGAGCGGTATGAAGAATCAAAGGAACCGGATATTACGGAATTTCCCATCATTCAGAAACAGGATTTATTTCATAACGTTCCGGCAGAAATTATGGATTATGTTATGGGACGTATTCCGGAAGAGGAAGTAGTTCAAATGAGTACCTCCGGTTCCACCGGAATCTGTCTGCCTGTTTTATGGTACAAAAATGATTACCGGCGTTCCATGGCGCCGCTTTGGATGCTTCGGAAGAAATACTACAATATCAGTCCAAATGATAAGCTCTGCTATTTTTATACCATCCGGGAGGACGGTGAAAGGGATCCTGTATATGAGTTCAGAAATCAGACCCTTGGTTTCTCAAAATGCTCACTGGATGAAGAACGGATTTATAACATATATCAGATGATATTGGATTTTGGACCAAAGTGGATGCTGTTACAACCCAGTATGGCAGAATTGCTGTTGGAAGCGGCGCAGAAATTCGGTCTGCCTCCCGTGAAAGAATTAGAGTATATTGAATTTTCGGGAGAAATGCTGTTTCAGGAATTAAGAGAGCGGGTGAAACGGTTTTTCGGCTGTCAGGTTAGTGATCAGTACGGAAGCAACGAGGTAAATTCCATTGCATTGGAATGTCCCCATGGAAATATGCATTGTACCGGCAGCAATGTGTATGTAGAGATAACAGATGAAAAAGGGAAAGTGATTTCTGATGACTCTGAGGGGGAAATTATTGTAACTTCCCTGAATAACCGGATTATGCCCTTTGTCAGATACCGTATCGGGGACAGGGGCAGAATCCGGCATGATATAAAATGTTCCTGCGGAAACAGGAATCCCGTGCTGGAACTTACCATGGGAAGAAGCAATGACTCCATCCGGACAAGACAGGGAAGAAAGATAAACCCATATATATTTGTACATGCCGTGGAGGCCATTAATTGCAGTTATGATGACGTCATAAAACAGTTTCAGGTGGTTCAGAGAGACTATAACAGGTTTCGGGTATTGCTGCGGATTGATGATCATTCCGTAAAAGAAGATATTGAAAAATTGTTTGTGAGATATATTCTGGAGCCGGAACTGAAACAGGCAGAGTATGAGTTTATATACAGTGATTCCTTTATAAACGGGGATGGAAGAAAATTACGTTATTTTACCAATGATATGGAAAGGGAGTAGGAATATGCAATATACATATGAAGAAATCAAAGAGGAAATTATTAAAATAATCAGAGAGGAAATCGGATGGAATGATAATGGCTGTACCTTTGGGGAAGAAACAAGGCTGATTGACGATCTGGAACTGGATTCCGTTATGATCGTGCAATTGATCGTAGCAGTTGAGGAAAAGTTTCAGATAGAATTCAGCGATTCGGAGGATTTATTAAAATGTCTGGAGACCATTGGAAGTCTGGCGGAATGGATTATCGGGAACTGATGAAATTAATGAGAAAAATAATAAGCCTGATTATAAGCATACTTTTAGTGATGTGATGTATTGTCGGATGACGGGAAAAAAGTCTGACAAAAATGAAAAAGAAGCCACGACAAAGGAAGGAAAGATATGGTGAAGTCCTCCTGTTTAAAGAAAATCCGGAATATAGAAAAATTGAGAAGGACGAAAGAATATGGAGAAGAAAAAAATAAATAAAAAAACGGTTACAACAGTGATGATTGTTCTGGGAATAATCGTATTTCCTTTAATAGCATGGAAATTTTTTGACGACAGTAAATCTTTGCATACATGGATAGCACAACTGGACATAGAAGATACTTCTACGAAAGTTTTTTGCAATGGAATTGAACTACCGCAAAAAGAAAAAGCAGAATTTATAAATATGTTAAAGAAAATACCGGCAAAAAATTTGAAAAAATCCAATACATCTGATGAGACAACACCGGATTATTTTTTTGATGTTACAGATGGTAAAACAACTTATACGATTATGGACCAGGTTTCCAAAGGGGGAAATGCATTTATATGTGGAAAACAAAGCAGCGGAAAGGGCTGGTATATAAAAGATAGTCATATAAGGGAGGTTATGGATCAGATTTATGAAAATATTGTAAAACAAAAAGATAAGTATTAAGGTAAAGGAACACATACAAATGATTTCAAATCAAATAAAACAATTAAATATATATGATATTCCCTGTGATTACGATTATGATGTGATCAATTGTTTTGAGCATCCCATTGCTGCAATTCTGAATTATTTTGACCGGAGGTATACAAATCATTATCTGGCGCTGGCAAAATTCCGGGGCGTGTATACACAGGGAAATGTGCGGAAACTGGTGTTGCGGGAAACGGAATCATTATTCGGAATTTCAGTCCGGGAAACGGGAAGATTAAGTTATAAGCTGCTCATGAAGTCCGTTGATGAACAGACGCCTTTACTGGCAGGGGTAAATCTGAAACAGTTATTTTACAGCGAACATTATAAAAATAAAAACTGGGGACACTGGCTGTTAGTAAAAGGATATGACCGAAACCGGGATTTAACGGCGGTACTGGATAATACCCAGATGGAGCAGAGCGGACATGGATATGAAACATTTCCGCTGCCATATGAAATATTAAAAACAGCCAATGATGATTATAAAAAAGTATTCGGAAAAGAATATGCGGGTTTTCTGTTTCGAAAAGAGCGTGAGATTAACCCGGTTCATGTATTGAAACATTTATTGGCAGAGTATGAGAGTCTGGATTTGAGCGGCACAAATAATTATAAACAAATGGAACTGCTGGCAGCGTTTCGTAATTTAATCAATGAAGAAAATAAAAATATTGATATTGATTATTATGGCAATGAGTTAAAAAAGAAACTGATCAATGTTAATAAATACAGAAAACTGTTTCAGACGGAAATGGAAGGTTTTATGGTGCAATACGGATTTGAACCGGAAAAAATCGCAGAATTCAAAACCGGAAGTATGGAACTGAACAATTTATGGGAACTGTTTCTGTTAAGAAAAATTGCGGAATCCGCCCGGGGACGGTATCTGGATCTGGAGACAGATTTGTTGATCATAGAAAAAGAAAGACAGATACAACGTCTGCTGAATCAGTTCCGGCGGCACATGGATAATGCAATCAGTGACGATGGAAATTACAGAGCATCGGATGGGATACAGAATAAAGAGAGCGCAGATCTATCCTATCCTGCAGAACATAACGAAGATGGTATTATAACGGAACATGATTCCGGGCTGGTATTTCATTTTCAGGGGAAGAAAACCTGCAACTGGTGGGATACGGATGAGGCGCCGAAGATTCTTCTGTCTGTCTTGCAGGGGACGCAGAGGTTTGAAGTCCGGACTGTGATAACTGTTGACCGGGAACAGAATGCAAAAAACTATGAAGCCGGTATTTTTATCCGGAATCCAAACACCGGTGAGAGCCTGATCCTTGGTTTGGAAAATGAAGAAAATATTGTTTTGGATGAAATAGGAGTCACCGGACATAAATTATATGTGGGAAAAATGGAAGAGTATTCCCTGTTTCTGCGGGATCGGGCAGGGAGACTGGAAGGCGGTCTGTGTCTTTACGGAACGGATCAAGTATTGTTTACGTCTGAGTACGGAACGTTGGGGGAGCAGGAAACAGGACTGGTATGTAAGACCTGGGGAACCGGCGGTAATCTGAAAGTAACGTTTCGGAATACTAGTTATGACATAGGATAAAAGTAAAAAACATAAGAGAAAAAGAGGGTAATGATTTATGGAGCGGAAGGATTATCATACCAGGGCAGGTATTGAGTGTCTGAATTCCTGTATCTACAATTATCTGTCAAATGAAAATCAGGCAATTTCCAAAAGCGATATATTTTTTTCTGGTGGCGGTTATGAGATCAGCTATTCCCGGGGGAATGGCCAACAGATAAAGTCCGGCCAGAATCGTTCCAATCTGCAGTTTATTCGTACATATTTAGAAGGAAGCATACTCGATAATGTATTGGAAACTTATGAAGGAGAAATGAAAGCCTTTCTTAAAGAGGCGCTTCTGAACGGCAGGCGGCTGATCATAAATGTTTCCGGTTCGGGGCTGCCATATAATAAGGCATTTGACTGTAATCAGACGGTATCGCATTTTATCAATTTAATCGGTATTGATACGGAAAAAAATCTGGTCAAGATCAGTGACGGCTGTATGCCAGTGGTGGGAGGCGGCTGTTATGAAGATTGGATGGATATGGATGCGCTGACGGAGAACTGGCAGATGATGAACGGAAGGTATATTGAAATTAACTATAGACATCCGGATATCCGGAAAATCAAAGAGTCCGCATATGAAAATATGAGAAAAGGCATTAAAAAATATCTTCATAAAGATAAGGCATGGTTTGGAAGCAGTGTGGGAGGACATCAGGCCATATTGAGATTATTTGAAGATATAAAAGTTATGATCGGATGTAATACGAAAAACAGTCTGGAAATCATACGGGATATCAATCAGCAGTTAAGGGTGGATGGATATCTCAGTTCAAAAGCATTTCTGTTGGAAAAAATGCAGGAAATGGGATGCAGGGAGGAACGGACTGCTTCTTACCGGTATATGATCCGTGAATATGACAGGATCTGTTTAAATGTAATGAAGTCAGTGATCAAAAAGAAACCGGAGGATATGGAAGTATTGATCAAACAAATTCAGTATTCCGTTCAGGAAGAAAATAAAATATTAAAAGAAGTTTTACGGAATCCGTTCCCCGGTTTTAAATAAAATTTTAAATGTATGAAAGCAAAAGAGAAAAGTGAAGTGAGACGCATATGATAAGAATACCTTTTACGGAAGACTTTAATATAAAGGAATATGAAAAACAAATTAGTTTTATCAGTTCTGCCATAACCGGTTATAAAATAGAAAACCGGACATTATTGGTAAATTTTGATGATTCATGTGAAGCTGGTGAGCTGGAGCAAAGGATACGGCGTTCCATGCAGGGATTTTTGGAAAAAAAAGATACGGGAAATCCGGAAGTGCTGGCGGAGAATAAAAGAAGACAAAATTATACTTCACGGGAACGTATATTAAACGGAACATATATAAAATCTTATGGAGACGGAAGAATTGCTTTCAAAGACAAGGCGGTATGGTTATTTGAATATTTTGATTCCGTATTCCGGCAGTTTGCTCTGGAACTGGGAGCGCAAGAAGAACGATATCCGGTTCTGCTGCCGGTAAAAGCGTATGCCGATACCGGTTATCTGCGAAATTCACCCCAATACAGTATGTTCTGCTGTGATGCGATGGAGGATATGGAGGTCATGCAGCATCTGGGAACCGTAGAAACCCGGACCGGAAAGGATCTTATAAATCCGGCGAACTATGCGTTGTCGCCTTCCGCATGTTTTTCCGTATATGAAAGTTACAGAGGTCAGACACTGCCGGAGAATTGTACCATTACCCTGTGTCAGAATGTATTTCGGAATGAGGGGCGGTTTAACTGGAAGGATTTCGGAAGACTGCGGGATTATCATGTCAGGGAAATTGTATTTATCGGAAGCCGGGAGTATGTAACCACTTTAAGAAAACGGATCATGGACAAAACAATTGAATATATGAAGCAGACCGGGTTAACAGGAACATTGGAATCTTCAGCAGACCATTTTATTATCCCACAGATGCAGAAGTTTAAAATGATACAGATGCAGAAGAAGTTAAAATACGAGTGGAAGTTATCGGTGAGTGAAATGGAAGAGATGGCAGTGGCTTCTTTTAATCTGCATGGATTTAATTTTACCCGCTCCTTCGGAATATCAGTGAATGGAACGGAGACGATTACCGGATGTGTGGGATTCGGTCTGGAACGGATGGTGCTGGCATTTTTAAGCCAGTTTGGATTGGAATCATCCCGCTGGCCGGAGGAAGTGAGAAGATCAGAAAGGAATCGGAAGAATGACGGAAGATAAATTATGTTTTGAGGAAGAAGTACTGGAAATCTGCAGGGAAGCGGTCCGGCAGGTTTCCGCAGAAGACAGGGAAATTACAATGGATACCGAGCTGTCAGCCAGGGACGGGATTGATTCTCTGGCATTTATGAATATGATCATTGCTTTGGAAATACGGTTTGACGTGGTGTTGGACGAATATCTGACGGAATTAAAAGACGCGGAACGTATCAGGGATTTGATATCGGCTATGCGGAAATTGACAGACAGATCAGAAAAGAGAATGGAATAGAAGTTACGAAAGAATAGTTTGTTTCGTAAACATTGACAAAAAGTATTGCATATGATATTCTACAGAAAACAAAAAACTCTTTGCACTGCATATAAATCTACAGTACAAACTGAGCAGACCGTGACAGAACGTCATGGGGTCGGGTCACAGAAGTGACAGTGGAATCTTACATCCATGGGACAGTAGTTGCTAATACTGATTCGTGGGTGTTTTTTTATTCTTTTCACGGGCATTCCCATAGAACTCCCACAAATATTTAGTGCCATAGAGAGCTATCTTAAATTCTGGAGGTAACTGATATGGAAAAAAATGATAGAACGATCAGGGACGATTTTCAAAAAGCAGCAAACAGGGTATCGGTCGTTACGATTGCCGGAAATGTAGTACTGTCTGTTATTAAGCTGTTTGCAGGAATTATGGCACATTCCGGCGCGATGATCAGTGATGCGCTGCATTCGGCATCCGATGTATTCAGTACCATTGTAGTTCTGATCGGTATCCGGCTGTCTGCAAAGGAATCGGACAAAGAGCATCCATACGGTCATGAAAGGCTGGAATGCGTTGCGGCGATTATTCTGGCAATGGTTCTATTTATCACAGGTTTTGGAATCGGCGCAGAAGCATTTAAAAACATTTTCAGCGGTCATTCTGCAGATTTACGGATACCGGGCGTATTAGCGATGGCAGCAGCCGTAATTTCGATTGTCAGTAAAGAAGGGATGTATTGGTATACAAGATATTACGCCAGAAAAATCGATTCCGGCGCATTAATGGCGGATGCATGGCACCATCGTTCGGATGCGTTCTCTTCCATTGGCGCATTGATAGGGATCGGCGGCGCCAGACTTGGTTATCCGATCATGGATTCTGTTGCCAGTCTGGTGATTTTTGGATTTATTGCAAAAGCGGCCTTTGATATTTTTAAGGATGCAGTAGATAAGATGGTAGACCATTCCTGCGATGAGGAAACGGAGAAACGGATATATGACTGCGTCATGGAAAATGAAAATGTATTGGGAATAGACCTGCTGCAGACCCGAATTTTTGGAAACAAAATATATGTAGATGTGGAAATTCAGGCGGATGGATCCTATACTCTGCAGGAGGCGCACAATATAGCAGAGTCGGTACACGAAAAGATTGAACAGAATTTTCCGAAGGTAAAACATATCATGGTACACGTGAATCCCAAAGATGAAAGACATCCTCAAGATGTAGATCCTCCGTTGATGAAATAATTACAGAAAATAATTGACACTCCCTGTCATTCCGATTACAATTCTTTTAGTAATTCCAATGACGGGGAGTATGTATATGAAACAGGATACCGATACAGACTGAGAAAGAGACCGGATACCGGAAGAATAAAGAATATTTTAAGGAACAGAAAGGAATTGCGGAATGAGTAAGAAATTGATCGATCTTGTAAATGTGACAAAGGTGTTTGGAGATAACGTGGTATTGGACGATCTGAATTTATATATCAGGGAAAATGAATTCCTGACGCTGTTAGGGCCCAGCGGATGCGGAAAGACAACAACGCTGCGCATTATCGGCGGATTTGAAAATCCCGATCAGGGAAAGGTCATATTTGACGGTCAGGATATTACCAAACTTCCGCCCAATAAACGCCAGTTAAATACCGTATTCCAGAAATATGCATTATTTACCCATATGACGATCGGAGAGAATATAGCATTTGGATTAAAGATTAAAAAGAAAAGCAGACAATATATAGAAGATAAGATCAAATATGCTTTGAAACTGGTGAATCTGGATGGATTCGAAAACCGGATGGCGGATTCCTTAAGCGGAGGACAGCAGCAGAGGATCGCCATTGCCAGGGCGATCGTAAACGAACCGAAGGTACTTCTGCTGGACGAACCGCTGGGAGCACTGGATCTGAAACTGCGGCAGGAAATGCAATACGAACTGATCCGTCTGAAAAATGAACTGGGTATTACATTTATCTATGTTACCCATGATCAGGAAGAGGCGCTGACCATGTCGGATACCATTGTGGTCATGAACCAGGGATATATTCAGCAGATCGGTACGCCGGAAGATATCTACAATGAGCCGGAAAATGCCTTTGTGGCGGATTTTATCGGTGAGAGCAATATCCTGGCGGCTACCATGATAGAAGATAAAGTAGTGGAGATTCTGGGAGCCAGATTTCCATGCGTGGATACAGGATTCGGAACCCACAGGCCCGTGGATGCGGTCATACGTCCTGAAGACGTGGAACTGGTGGAACCGGAACAGGGAATCCTTCCGGGGACGGTCACCCATCTGATATTTAAAGGGGTACACTATGAAATGGAAGTCATGGCAAATGGTTTTGAATGGCTGGTACACAGTACGAAATTAGTGCCGGTGGGAACGAAAGTGGGCATTAAAGTAGACCCCTTTAATATACAGATCATGCATAAGCCGGAATCCGAAGATGAGGAGGCAGTACCAATTGAAGAATAAAAAATATACATTGTTTGCAGGTCCCTATATCGTCTGGATGACCGCTTTTATCGTTATACCGTTACTGTTTGTGTGCTATTACGGCTTTACCGACGGGGATGGAAAATTTACGTTTGATAATGTAGCCGTGATATTGCAGAAAGAATATTACGGAGCGCTGGGGCTGTCCGTTCTGCTGGCAGTGATCTGTACGCTGGTCTGTCTGCTGTTTTCATACCCCCTGGCCCTGATTCTGCGGAATATGAAAATGAAAAAAAGTTCCTTTATCGTATTTATATTTATCCTGCCCATGTGGATGAACTTTCTGTTGCGGACTTATGCATGGCAGGCGATACTGGATGTCAACGGCGTACTGGACCATGTGCTGGCATACCTCCGTCTGCCGGCCTTTAATATTATTAATACCCCGCAGGCCATCGTACTGGGTATGGTATACGATTTCCTTCCGTTTATGGTTCTGCCGATTTATAATGTATTGATCAAAATCGACGATAATACCATAAATGCGGCCAGAGACCTGGGAGCAAATTACTGGCAGACACTGGCGAAAGTGATCCTTCCCCTGAGTTTTCCTGGAATCGCCAGCGGAATCATAATGGTATTTGTTCCGGCACTTACCACGTTTGTCATTTCGGATATTTTAGGCGGAGGCAAACAGTTGCTGATCGGAAATCTGGTAGAAAATAAAGTGAAAGCCGATAACCTGAATCTGGGGGCCGGATTATCCCTGATTCTGATGATATTTATTGTATTGAATATGCTTTTTACCGCCAAATATGACAAAGGACAGGAAGGAGGCAGGGTATTATGATGAAGCGCCGGATAAAGAAAATCTATCTCTTTCTGGTCCTGCTGTTTTTGTATCTGCCAATCTTTGTATTGATCGTGGCATCCTTTAATGATTCCAGGATACTGGGAACCTGGAAAGGATTTACGTTGAAATGGTATACGCAGCTGTTTGAAAACGATGCGATCATGACGGCATTGAAGTCCACGCTGGTACTGGCGGTAATGGCGGCTTTTCTCGCCACCGTGATCGGGACGTTTGCCTGTCTGACCATTTATAAAATGAAGAAACTTCCGAAAGCGGTCATTATGAGCATTACCAATATTCCGATGCTGAATGCGGAAATCGTTACGGGACTGGCATTTATGCTGTTGTTTATCGGAATCGGAATGTCGCTGAGTTTTTCAACGGTACTGATCGCCCATGTGACTTTTTGTATTCCGTATGTGGTATTGAGCGTTATGCCCAAGGTACAGCAGATGGATCACAGTATGTATGAAGCGGCGCTGGATCTGGGAGCTTCAAAAAGGTATGCGTTTTTCAAGATCACGCTGCCGGATATATTGCCGGGGGTACTTTCAGGATTCTTTCTGTCCTTTACCATGTCACTGGATGATTTTATCATCACCCATTTTACCAGAGGTTCGGGATTTGATACTTTGTCTACAAAGATTTACACGGAAGTCCGAAAGGGAATCAAGCCGGAAATGTATGCGCTGTCCACTCTGTTATTTGTAACGGTATTCCTCTTGCTGCTGCTGATCAACAAGGCACCGGCGAAAAAGGAAATTGTTACGAGACAGGCGGAACTGCGGCATCGCATCCTGCGGCTGGCTGCGGGAATCATCTGTGTGGCATTGATAACGGCAGGCATGGTTTATTCCGTGAAACACATATTTTTGAAGCCGGCGTCCGGAAACGAAATCTATGTCTATAACTGGGGAGAATATATAGACCCGGAGGTGATCACGCAGTTTGAGGAAGAGACCGGAATCACCGTACACTATGAAGAATTTGAAACCAATGAAGAGATGTATACCATTATTGCCAGCGGCGCCAGACAATATGATGTTATCTGTCCTTCGGATTATATGATAGAAAAGATGATGAAAAACGATCTTCTGGCTGAACTGGATTATGAAAATATACCGAATATTCAGAATATCGGAAAGCAGTATCTGGAACGTGCGGAAGGGTTTGATCCGGGAAACCGGTACAGCGTTCCGTATTGCTGGGGAACCGTGGGAATCATGTATAATAAAAAAATGGTAACAGAACCGGTGACAAGCTGGGAGATTCTTTTTGATGAGGCCTATCGGAAGCAGATCCTGATGCAGAACAGCGTCCGGGATGCCTATTGCGTGGCGCTGAGCTATCTGGGATATTCCATCAACACACTGGAAGAGGCGGAATTAAACGAAGCCACAAATCTGCTGCTCCGTCAGAAACCGCTGGTCCAGGCATATGTCATTGACCAGGTACGGGATAAGATGATCCGGAATTCGGCAGCGCTGGGAGTGATCTATTCCGGTGAAGCCATATTTATGCAGAAAGAAAATCCGGATTTGGAATATGTAATACCAAAGGAAGGTTCCAATGTATGGATCGACGGCTGGGTGATCCCCAAAAACTGTAAAAACAAAGAAGGCGCGGAAGCCTGGATCAATTTTATGTGTAAACCGGAAGCTGCCCTGATGAATTTTGATTTTATTACCTATTCCACACCAAACGAGGCGGCGAGAGCATTGATAGAAGATGAAGAGATCCGGAACAGCAAGATTGCGTTTCCGGATGCCGAAGATTTGGAACGATGTGAAGTATATCATTATCTGGGCAGCGACGGAGACCTGATGTATGATAAATATTGGACAAAAGTAGGTGCGGACTGATGACATATGCGGAAGCCAGGAATTATATAGAAAAGATCGGTAAAAAGGGAAGTATCCCGGGGCTTGAAAATATCCGGGGGCTTATGCATCTGTTTTCGGATATACAGGATAAACTAAAGGTGATCCATATAGCGGGAACCAACGGAAAAGGTTCCACATCCGCCTATATTTCTGCCATTCTGAAACAGGCCGGATATAAAGTGGGACGTTTTTCCTCTCCGGCAGTATTTGAATATTTAGAAATATTTACCATAAATGATGTTCCGATTTCGGAGCAGGAATACGCGGAATGCATGGAAGCCGTACGGAAGGCATCGGAGGTTCTGGACGCTTCTGAAGGAAAAGAACCCACGGCCTTTGAAATGGAAACGGCGCTGGCATTTCTGTATTTTTACAGGAATAACTGTGATTTCGTAATACTGGAAACCGGAATGGGAGGAGCGTTTGATTCTACCAACGTAATTTCGGCTCCTCTCTGTTCTGTGATCACATCCGTGAGTATGGACCATATGAGTGTTCTGGGAAACACGTTAACCGAAATAGCGGGACAGAAAGCCGGAATCATTAAACAGGGACGGCCGGTCATTACGGCGGAACAAAAGGAAGAGGTTTTGACCGTGATCCGGCGGCAGGCCCGGCGGAAACAGGCGGAGTTCATCCGCGCAGAAAAACCCCGGCGGATTTCCTGCAGTCCGGAGGGGACGGTTCTGGATTATGTGTCATCCTCCGGTATTTTTCTGGGGGATCTGTATACCGGAATGCTGGGGACATTTCAGACAGAGAATATGGCGGCGGCCATAGAGACCGTATTGTGGCTGAAGAAAGCAGGACTGCCGCTTTGTGAGGAAGATATCAGACAGGGAATCTCCCTTGCCCGCTGGCCCGGAAGGTTTGAACGGATCGGCAGCCGGCCGGCTGTTTATCTTGACGGCGGTCATAATCCGGGAGCGGCGGAACGGATCAGAGAAACTATAGAAATGTATTTTACAAATTCTAAAATTATATATATAATGGGAGTATTAGCAGATAAGGATTACGAAACCATATTATCTGTTACCGCGCCGCTGGCAGACGAGATCATAACCGTTACGCCGGACCATGCGAGAGGGCTGGACGGAAAAATCCTGGCAGAGGCCGCGGAAAAGTACAATAAAAACGTATCCTGTGCAAAACATCTGGAACAGGCCGTTGCACAGGCGGTGACAGCGGCAGGGACCGGCGGAGTGATCCTGGTCTTCGGCTCCTTATCATATCTGGCAAAAGCGAAGGAAGGCATGAGAAAATATGTTGATTGGAAAGAAAGAATTTGATGTAAAAAATAAGACCTATATAATGGGGATCCTGAACGTAACACCCGACTCTTTTTCTGACGGAGGAAAATTTAATTCCATGGACCGGGCATTAAGCCATGTGGAACAGATGATACGGGAGGGAGCAGACATCATAGATGTGGGCGGAGAGTCCACAAGACCGGGATATACCCTGATATCCGAGGACGAAGAAATCAGCCGGGTAGTACCAGTGATCGAGAAGATCAGGAAGAATTTTGATACGGTAATTTCCATTGATACATATAAAAGCAGGGTTGCAGAAGAAAGCGCTGCGGCGGGGGCCGATCTGATCAACGATATCTGGGGCTGCAGATATGACCCCCGGATGGCGGAGATCATTGCGGAACGGGGACTGGCCTGTTGCCTGATGCATAACCGGGATGTACAAAAACAGCCCTATGAAAATCTGATGGAGGATGTGTGCAGGGATCTGCAGCAGAGTATAGATATCGCTCTGGCAGCAGGCGTTCAGCCGGAAAAGATCATTACGGATCCGGGCATTGGATTTGGAAAAAATCTGGAAGAAAACCTGTATGTCATGAATCACATGGAGCAGTTACTAAACCTGGGATATCCGGTACTTTTAGGAACCTCCAGAAAATCCATGATCGGGCTGACGTTAAATCTGCCCGCTGACCAGAGAGCAGAAGGAACCCTGGTCACTACGGTAATGGGAGTCATGAAAGGCTGCAGTTTTGTGCGGGTTCACGATGTGCTGGCAAATAAACGGGCCATCGATATGACAGAAGCGATTTTAGGAAAGGGGTGTAACCATGGACAGAATAATAATTAAAGATCTGGAAGTATTTGCCAATCACGGCGTTTTACAGGAAGAAAAAACATTGGGACAGAAATTTCTGATCTGTCTGGAATTATATTTCAGTACCAGAAAAGCAGGAGTGACGGATGCCCTGCCCATGTCCGTAAATTATGCGGAGGTCTGCCAGTTTATCAATAAATTTCTGCAGAAAAATACCTTTAATCTGATAGAGGCTGCCGCAGAAAATCTGGCTCTGTCGCTGATGGTCAGGTTTCCGCTGACCGAAAGCCTGAAGATTACCATTGCAAAACCCTGGGCGCCTGTGGGCCTGCCGGTGGATTATGTGGCAGTGGAAATAGAACGGAGCTGGCATACGGCATATATTGCGTTAGGCTCAAATATGGGAGAGAAACGGAAATATTTGGAGGAGGCGGTAAAAGCCATGGAGTCGGACCCGAACTGCCGGCTGTTGCAGACTTCGGATTTTATCGTAACGAAACCTTATGGTCCGGTGGAACAGGAGGATTTCTTAAACGGATGCGTGAAGATCAGAACCCTATATACCCCGTCGGAGCTGCTGCGGTTTCTGCAGAAACTGGAACAGGAGGCAAAGCGTACCAGAGAAGTCCGCTGGGGACCCAGAACACTGGATCTGGATATTTTGCTCTATGATGATATGGTTACTTCGGATGATGAACTTACCATACCCCATCCGGAACTGCATAAACGGAGTTTTGTACTGGACCCGTTAAAGCAGATCGCGCCCAATGCAGTGCATCCGATCTTACATCAGAGGATTCGGGACATCGCAACGGAGTAGCCCGGAGCGATGGGCAATACAGAGGGAACCGAATCAATTGGAAACAGGAAATGAGGTAACAACGTGGATAAGCAGTTGGATTTAAACGAGATAAGACAGGAAATAGATACCATAGATGCATCAATGGTTGAATTATTTGAAAACAGGCTTGCGGTCTGTAAGGATGTGGCGCAGTTTAAGATTGATAATGGAAAGAACGTGCTGGACAAAGACCGTGAGAGACAGAAGATACAGAAGGTAAAATCCCAGGCAAAAAATAAATTCAATGAGCAGGGAATCGAAGAATTGTTTACCCAGATCATGGCCATCAGCAGAAAACTTCAGTACCGGATTCTGGCGGAAAACGGAAAAGGACAGGACATTGATTTTCGGAAGATTGAAAGCTTTCATCCCGGGAAGGAAGACATGACCGTGGTGTATCAGGGGGTGCCGGGGGCGTACAGCCACGAAGCCATGATGAATTATTTTGGTTCCGGCGTGAAAAATTTTCATGTGGCCACCTTTCGGAATGCCATGGAAGCCATTCGGGACGGTAAAGCGGATTACGGAGTCCTGCCGATTGAAAATACCACGGCAGGCATTGTAAATGATGTCTATGATCTGCTGGTAGAATTTGACAATATCATTATCGACCAGACCGATGTAGTGGTGCGTCATGCGCTGCTGGGGCTTCCGGGAGCGGAACTGTCCGATATTCAGGTGGTATATTCCCATCCGCAGGGACTGATGCAGTGCTCGGAATTTCTGGAAGAACATCCGGACTGGCAGCAGATTTCCCAGGCCAATACGGCAGGAAGCGCCAAAAAGGTGGTGGAGGAGAACCGGAAATCCCAGGCTGCGATTGCCAGTGTCAACGCCGCAAAGGAATACGGACTTCAGGTATTACAGGAAAACATCAATTATAACAGTAAAAATACCACCAGATTCATTATCATTGGAAAAAACAAAATCTATACCGAAAAAGCGTCCAAAGTATGCGTATGCTTTGAACTGCCCCATTCCAGCGGAACTTTGTACAATATGCTGTCTCATTTCATTTATAACGGGTTAAACATGACAAAGATAGAATCCAGACCAATGAAAAATAAAAGCTGGGAATACCGGTTCTTTGTGGAATTTGAAGGCAGGCTGGATGAACCGGGAACCCTGAATGCGATCCGGGGTATCATGGAAGAGGCCAATGCATTTAAATTGTTAGGTAATTATTAATATTTGGAGTGATATGTTATGTCAGAACGAATTAACGCCGGCAGGCTTATGCTGTATAAAAATTTTAAACATCAGAAATTGTTTGATGATTTTGTCTGGCTGATCAATCAGGCTGACAATGATTATTATAACAACGAGGATAAAGTGACCTTATTATATGACTGTGTCAACGAACTGCTGGAACTGGCGGATGCATACGGGTTTGAAGGGGACCTGTTTCATTGCTTTCTGGGATTTCTTCTGGCAAACAATGAAAATGCCTTTTCTACTTCCTGCGAGATCGTCGGACCGGGGGACGGGACGATGAATCAGATCGCCATTCACGATCTAAAGATTTTTCAGGAATTGTTTGAATACGATATGGGTAAGGTGGACCGGGAGCTTCAGACCGATGCGTTTTCCCTGCTACGGAATTATAAGAACGGGGGGCGGACCAGCAAGGTATTTAACAAACGGGTACGGGACAGGATCAATGAACTTACCGTTTCTCTGGAGCAGTCAGGGGATGCGACGGAATATTACCGCCATGTGAGCCGGTTTTATAAAGAAAACGGAGTGGGAAAATTCGGGCTTCATAAAGCATTCCGTGTAGGAATCGGGGCGGCCGCAGATCGTTCCGATCACCAGTGTAGAACATATATATTTAAATGATCTGGTAGGATATGAATTGCAGAAGAAAAAGCTCACTGATAATACGGAAGCCTTTGTAGAGGGCAGGAAAGCCAACAATGTACTGCTGTTTGGGGACAGCGGGACCGGAAAATCCTCCAGTATTAAGGCTATATTAAATGAATACTATGATAAAGGGCTTCGGATGATCGAGGTTTATAAGCATCAGTTTGACTGTCTGTCCGAAATCATCGAGACCGTCAAGGACAGAAATTATAAATTTATAATCTATATGGACGATCTGTCTTTTGAAGATTTTGAGATCGAATATAAATATCTTAAGGCCATCATAGAGGGAGGTCTGGGAAAAAAGCCGGATAACGTACTGATCTATGCGACTTCCAACCGGAGACATCTGGTCCGGGAAACATTCAGTGATAAAGAAGACCGGGCGGAGGATTTACATACCTCCGATACGGTACAGGAAAAGTTATCCCTGGTGGCGCGGTTTGGCGTATCCATTTATTACATTGCACCGAATAAAAAAGAATTTCAGAACATTGTCAGGACATTGGCAGAAAGATATCATATCCATATGCCGGAGGAGGAATTATTCCTGGAGGCGAATAAGTGGGAATTAAGTCACGGAGGATTGTCGGGAAGGACGGCCCAGCAGTTTATCAATTATCTGCTGGGATTTGAAGCAGAGTAAAGGAGGGAATCGGTTATGACATACAGGATCATTGCAACGATCGACGTGGGTTCTTACGAACTGGAACTGAAGATTTTTGAAATATCCCGAAAAAAAGGGATTGTCATTCTGAACCATGTGCGCCATGTCATCGAACTGGGAAAAGATACCTATACCACTGGGAAAATCCAGTTTTCCCATATCAATGAATTATGTGATATCTTATACGACTTTACTTCCATAATGAAGGAATATAAAGTTGAGGATTATCTTGCGTATACCACCAGTTCGATCCGGGAGGCGGCAAACGGAGATATCGTATTGGACCGGATTCGGGTAAAAACCGGACTGGTGGTACGGGTACTGAGTAATTCGGAACAGAGATTTCTCTGCTATAAAGCCCTGGCGGCAAGACCGGAGTTTTCGGACCTGATTCAGGAGGGAACGGCCATTGTGGACGTAGGCGCCGGCAGTATCCAGATATCCCTGTTTGACAAAGAGGCACTGGTCACGACCCAGAATATCAAACTGGGTTCCCTGCGGATCCGGGAACTGCTCTACAGTCTCAGCAATGACCGTCAGCATTTTAATATGCTCATCGAAGAACTGATCAACAATGATATTGCAACCTTTAAACGAATGTTTTTAAAGGACAGAAACATTAAAAATATCATTGCCATCGGTGATTATATCGGATATTTTACGAAAAAGACCAGCCGGCAGATTGAGGCCATGACCGGTTCCCAGTTTATAGAACGTTTTCATTCCATTATGGGAAAAAATATTTCCCAGTTGTCCAATAAGATCGGGATTACCGAGGAACAGGCGTCCCTGCTTCTTCCCTGTGTTCTCGTCTATAAGCGGCTGATCGAAGAAACGGAGACGGAAAATATCTGGTTCCCCCAGGTGGATCTGTGCGACGGGATGGCGGCGGAATATGCCTTCTCCCACAATATATTAAAAGGCCATCATGATTTTGAAGCGGATATCCTCCATGCGGCCAGAGTCATGGCGAAGCGTTACCGGGCAAATATGGCGCATACCCAGATACTGGAAAAGAATGTTCTGACCATATTTGATGCCATGAAAAAATATCACGGATTCGGAAACCGGGAGCGTATACTGCTTCAATTGGCCGCAATTCTGCATGACTGCGGAAAATATATCAGTATGAACCAGCCGGCCCAGTCTTCCTATAATATTATCCTGTCAACGGAAATCATCGGAATTTCCCATTTTGAAAGAGAGATCATTGCAAATGTGGTCCGGTATAACACCATGGATATCTTTGAAGAACATGATGATGTGTATGGAATCGATAATGATACTTATCTGACCATCGTCAAGCTGGTAGCCATGCTCCGTGTGGCGAATGCGCTGGACAGAAGCCATAAGCAGAAATTTGTAGACACCAGAGCCGTGGTGAAAGATTCGGAACTACAGATCACTACCTATACCAATGAAGATATCACACTGGAGAAAGGACTGTTCCGGAGAAAGGCGGAATTCTTCGAAGAAGTATATGGAATCAGACCGGTGCTGAAACGGAATAAAGATATCCGTAAATAGAGAAAGGGAGGCGGAACTATGGCAAATACAACAGGAACGGATTTTAATGATCCGGAATATTATACCAACCGGGAATTAAGCTGGCTGCAGTTTAATATGCGTATTTTATTGGAAGCAAGGGATAAAAATAATCCGTTGTTTGAGCGGCTGAAATTTTTAAGTATCACCAGTTCCAATCTGGATGAATTTTTCATGGTCAGGGTGGCTTCTTTAAAGGATATGGTGGAGGCAAAGTGTACGAAACCGGATCTGGCAGGGATGAAGCCTTCGGCCCAGTTAAAGGCCGTAATGGCAGAAACCCATGAATTTGTGGCGCTGCAGAGTTCCACGTTTAACCGCTCCCTGATGCCGGCGCTGGAAAAAGAGGGATTGACCATACTGACGTCCCATCAGCAGATGAATGAGGAACAGTGCAGATATGCAGATACTTTTTTTGACGAGGATGTCTATCCGGTGCTGACTCCCATGGCGGTGGACCCGGCCAGACCTTTTCCGCTGATCCGGAATAAATCCCTGAATCTCTGTGTTCTGGTAAAAAGTGAAGAAAATGAAGAAGAACAGTTTGCAACGGTACAGGTGCCGTCCGTTCTGAGCCGGATCATCGAGCTGCCGTCCGACGGAAAACGTACCGTGATCTTACTGGAAAAGATCATCGAGCGAAATCTTTTTAAATTATTTGAGAATCACAGCGTACTCTGTGCCCATCCGTACAGAATCACCAGAAATGCGGATTTATATATTGATGAGGACGATGCTTCGGATCTGCTGAAGGAGATTCAGAAGCAGCTGAAACAGAGGCAGCGGGGGGAGGCCATACGGCTGGAGATTGAAGAAAGATCGGATAAGAGGATTCTGAAATTCTTAAAAAAACAGCTGAATGTGGAACAGGAGCAAGTTTATGATATCCAGGGACCTGTTGATCTGACCTTTTTAATGAAACTATACGGAATGGAAGGGTTTGAACATCTAAAACAGGAAAAATATATTCCACGGCCCAGCATAATGATCCGGGAGGAAACAGACATTTTTACACAGATCCGGAGTAATGATATCCTGCTTCATCACCCCTATGAATCCTTTGAACCGGTGATTCGGTTTGTTGCAGAGGCGGCGGCGGATGAAAACGTGCTGGCCATCAAGCAGACTTTATACCGGGTAAGCGGTCATTCTCCTATCGTAGCGGCGCTGGAAAAAGCGGCCGAAAACGGGAAGCAGGTAACGGTACTGGTTGAGCTGAAAGCCAGATTTGATGAAGAGAATAACATCCAGTGGGCGAAGAAACTGGAGAAAGCCGGATGCCATGTGATCTACGGACTGATGGGACTGAAGACCCACAGTAAGATCACGCTTGTAGTACGAAAGGAAGAGGATGGTATCCGGAGATATGTTCATCTGGGAACCGGTAATTATAACGATGCCACTGCAAAATTATATACGGATATGGGGCTTCTGACCTGTAATGAGTCCATCGGTGAAGATGCCACTGCCGCCTTTAATATGATATCAGGCTACAGCGAGCCGAAACAGTGGAATAAGTTAAGCCTTGCACCTCACTGGCTGCGGGACCGTTTTATGCGTCTGATCAAACGGGAGATCAAACAGGTCAAAGAGGGAAACGAAGGACTGATCATTGCAAAAATGAATTCCCTGTGCGACAGCGGGATCATTGCGGCGCTATATGAGGCTTCGGCTGCGGGAGTGAAGATTCATCTCATCGTCCGGGGCATCTGTTGTCTGAAGACCGGTATACCGGGGATCAGTGAAAACATAACGGTGCGTTCTCTTGTGGGAACTTTTTTGGAACACAGCCGGATTTTCTATTTCAGGAACGGCGGAAACGAAGAAGTATATATGGCAAGCGCCGACTGGATGCCGCGGAATCTGGATAAACGTGTGGAGATCATGTTTCCGGTGGAAGACGAGAGCCTGAAGCGGGAAGTTCTGCAGGTACTGGACATTCAGCTCAGGGATACCATGAAAGCCCATATTCTGAAAGGCAGTGTCTATGAAAAAGTAGACCGCAGGGGAAAGGAACACCTGGAAGCACAGAAATATTTCTGTACCCTTGCTGCAAGCCGTGCGGATACAAAAAATGAAGGGGAGCAGAGAACCTTTATACCGATGAAAGGTTGAAAGTAATTGCATTTTGGTTAAAATGTTATTATAATTGAGAATTATATCATTACGTAAGTATAGAATTGAGGCGAGAACATGGGTGAAGAGAACAGAATCGAATACGAAGTAAAGAAAACAGAAAATAATACTGAAAAACCTCAATATATGGATGGTCATATGGTGAAACAGGAATCGGAGTTTGACGATCCGGGAAAATTATACGAAACCCTGATCCGGAAAATCCGGCAATATCATCCTTCTACCGATATCACTATGATCGAAAAGGCATATAATCTTGCCTTTGAGGCTCATAAGGAACAGAAACGGAAATCGGGAGAGCCTTATATTATCCATCCGGTATCGGTTGCCATCATACTGGCAGAACTGGAACTGGATAAGGAAACCATTGTGGCGGGTCTTCTGCATGACGTGGTGGAAGATACCGTTATGACCTATGAAGATGTGGAACGGGAATTCGGTTCTGAAGTTGCACTGCTGGTTGACGGTGTAACAAAACTTACCCAATTATCTTATTCTCAGGATAAAATTGAAATACAGGCAGAAAATCTAAGGAAAATGTTTCTGGCCATGGCAAAAGACATCCGTGTGATTTTGATAAAACTGGCGGACCGGCTGCATAACATGCGGACCATGGAGTTCCAGTTACCGGCGAAACAGGTGGAGAAATCCAGGGAAACCATGGAAATATATGCACCGATCGCCCACAGGCTTGGTATTTCCAAAATAAAGATCGAACTGGACGATTTATCCCTGTGTTATCTGAAACCGGAAATCTATCGGGATCTGGTGGAAAAGATTGAGATAAAGAAATCCTCCAGAGAGCAGTTCATACAGGACCTGGTGGATGAAGTGAGGACGCATATTGAGAATGCGGGGATCCGGGCCAGGATAGACGGCAGAGTAAAACATCTGTTTAGCATATACAGGAAAATGGTAAATCAGGATAAAACCTTAGACCAGATATATGATCTGTTTGCAGTGAGGATCATTGTGGACACCGTAAAAGACTGCTATGCGGCTCTGGGTGTGATCCATGAAATGTATAAACCGATTCCCGGAAGATTTAAAGATTATATCGCCATGCCGAAACCCAATATGTATCAGTCTCTGCATACCACGCTGATCGGTCCTACCGGTCTGCCCTTTGAAATTCAGATACGGACTGCTGAAATGCATAAAACAGCGGAATATGGTATTGCGGCTCACTGGAAATATAAGGAAAATGCTGACGGCAGAAATTCCGAGGAGACGGCAGAAGCAAAGATCAGCTGGTTGCGTCAGATTCTGGAATGGCAGAGGGATATGTCGGATAACCGTGAATTTATGAGTCTGTTAAAAAGTGATTTGGACATCTTTTCCGAAAATGTATTCTGCTTTACGCCTTCCGGAGACGTCATGAATCTGACCCATGGGTCTACTCCGATCGATTTTGCTTATGCCATTCACAGTGCGGTGGGAAATAAAATGGTGGGCGCCAGGGTAAACGGACGGATGGTTCCGATTGATTACAGGATTCAGAACGGTGACCGTATCGAAATCATCACGTCCCAGAATTCCAAAGGACCGAGTCTGGACTGGCTGGGCGTGGTAAAGACCACCCAGGCAAAAAATAAGATAAATCAGTGGTTCCGCGCGGAGCTGAAAGAAGATAATATTGCGAAAGGCAGGGAACTGCTGGAAAAGTACTGCAAATCCAAAAGTATTATACTTAGCGACCTGCTGAAACCGGAATATCTGGAAAAGGTCCTGCGAAAGTACGGATTCCGGGACTGGGATTCCGTACTGGCAGCAGTGGGACATGGCGGTCTGAAGGAAGGACAGATTGTCAATAAACTGCTGGAGGAATATCAGAAGAAGCATAAAAAAATACTGACCGATGCAGAGATTTTGGAGGCCAGGGAAGGGAAAGAAAGTCCTGCCGTATCCAAATCCAAGGGCGGTATCACGGTTAAGGGAATCCATGATGTAGCCGTGCGTTTTTCCAAGTGCTGCAGTCCGGTACCGGGGGATGAAATCGTAGGATTTATTACCAGAGGCCGGGGGATATCCATTCACAGAACGGACTGCGTCAATATTATGTGTCTGCCGGAGATCGAGCGGACACGTCTGATCGATGCGGAGTGGGAGAGGGAAGCGGTAAAAGCCGGTGAAAAATATCTTGCGGAAATCAAGATATATGCCAATAACAGAACCGGTATCCTTGCGGATCTGTCCAAGATCACCACGGAGCGCAGCATTGACGTTACCAGCATGAATGTCCGCACCAGCAAACAGGGTCTGGCAACCATATCCATGGCGTTTGATATCCGGAGCGTGGAAGAATTAAACCGCCTGATCGATAAAATGCGTCAGGTGGAAAGTATTATAGATATTGAACGAGGATAGTAAATATCCGGAAGGGATGGAATAAAACAATGAATATCCGAGTGAAAAAACTGACGGTTGGTCCTGTACGGACCAATTGTTATATTGTATATAAGAAAGACCGGAAAGAAGCAGTCATTATCGATCCGGGAGACGAACCGGAGGAAATCGGCCGTAAGATTACGGAATACGGGGTTGTACCCCAGGCCATACTGCTGACCCACGGTCATTTCGATCATATCGGCGCTGCGGAGCCGCTGAAACGGAAATATGATATTCCGGTATATGCTTATGAAGCAGAGCGGGAAATTCTTACCACGGAAAAGAATCTGGGCAATATGGTGGGGATCAGAGGTCTGTATCTGGAAGCAGATACTTATCTGACGGATCAACAGCTTATTTCTCTGGGAGGTATGGAGTTTAAAGTTATATCCACACCGGGGCATACCGTGGGAAGCTGCTGTTATCTTCTGGAGACGGAAGAGATCTTGTTCAGCGGCGATACCTTATTTCATTATTCCCATGGCAGAACGGATTTTCCTACCGGAAGCCAGAGTGCCATTATCCGCTCCATCCGGGAACGGTTAATGATACTGAAGGATGATATTTTTGTATATCCTGGACACGAAGGAGAAACCACCATCGGGAATGAAAGGCAGCTGTATGATTATAATTAAATACACGGGCAGGGTTGATTTTGAATATGATATACAAGGGCTGTTAAGGACTTTTTTTCCCGGGGAACCCATGGTCACGGACAGGGAAGCAGAGGCGGACCTGATCCTGGAAGCGGAGTTTTGCGATTATTTTGAAACTATACCCATGGTTCTCCGGCTGGAAGGAAAACCGTATACGGATGGAGGATTTCAAAGAGAAGCGGAGAGAACGTTCCGGCGGGAAGGCAGTTTTCTGCCGGGCAGCGTACCCGCTTCGGATGGGGAGCCGGATTGGGATGGTGCCGGATCAGAAGAAGCGTATGACGATGTCAGGAAAGAGACAAAGAACCGTCTGAAACGTTTATTGTTTGATCTTTTAAAAGAATATACCGGAAAAACGCCTGTGTGGGGTACGCTTTCCGGAATCCGCCCTACCAAGATCACGTCATCCTATCTGGAACAGGGTTATTCCGAAGCGGAAGCAAAACAAAGATTTATGATAGAATACTACGTGTCTGGGGAAAAAGCGGAACAATGCGTGACTATATCCCGGAACGAAGCAGAGATTTTAAGAGATGTGGATTATAAGAACGGATACAGTCTTTATATCGGAATCCCTTTTTGTCCAAGTACCTGTCTGTATTGTTCTTTTACTTCCTATCCGCTGTCAAAATACCGTGGAAAGACAGATGCTTATATCGATGCGCTGGGAAAGGAACTGAAATATATTGCGGAGATATGTGATGGGCGGAATCCGGAAACCATATACATAGGCGGAGGAACCCCTACTACCCTGGAACCCCGTCAGCTGGACTACTTATTGGGGATCGTTCACGAACTTTTCGATGCAAAAGCCGTAAGGGAATTTACCGTAGAAGCCGGACGGCCGGACAGTATTACGCCGGAGAAGCTGAAAGTGCTGGGGGCATACGATGTGGGCAGGATTTCCATTAATCCCCAGACGATGAATCAGAAGACGCTGGATCTGATCGGACGGCATCATACCGTGGAAGATTTTCTCCATGCCTATGATATGGCCCGGACCTGCGGATTTGATAATATTAATATGGATTTTATACTGGGATTACCGGATGAAACACAGGAAGATGTCAGGAACAGCATGGAATGGGTGGAGCGGTTAAACCCCGATAGTCTGACCATACATTCACTGGCGCTCAAACGGGCATCACGGTTAAACATACTGAAAGAGCAGTATAAGCAGTATGCCATTGAAAACAGTGATGATATTATGGAGATCACCCGGCGGACCGCAAAAACACTGGGGTTAAATCCTTATTATTTATACAGGCAGAAGAATATGGCCGGAAATCTGGAAAATACCGGATATGCGAAAGACGGTAAGGCAGGGCTTTATAATATTCTGATCATGGAGGAGAAACAGACCATTCTGGCGGCAGGGGCAGGTTCCTCCACGAAGATGGTTCATCCCGGAGGAAGGAAGATCACAAGGATTGAAAATGTAAAAGATGTAGATCTATATATATCGGATATTGATAAGATGATAGAAAGAAAACGTTCGTTTTTTGAAAGAAGGAAATGTTGACAGAAAGGAATGGATTTGTGCAGTGTTATCGGAAGAAAATATTTGTGAATCCGTACGGGAACCCGTAATGCATGGTATCTGTGTCAGCAATCTGGCATATATGCTGGCCGTGGAGCTGGGCATGGAAGAATCTGGCTGTTATGAACTTTCGGTAGCCGGTATGCTCCACGATATCGGGAAGATGAGACTGATCTCCTGCGTTTACAGAGAGGAAGAGGAAACCCTGACCGTTGAACAAATGCGGTATATCCGGATGCATCCGAAACTGGGATTTGATATATTAAAGGACCGGGGATTTTCGGATTTTATATTGGAATCCATATTATATCACCATGAGAATTATGACGGTTCCGGTTATCCGGAAAATCTCTCGGGAGAGAATATCCCCATGGGAGCGAGAATCTTAAGGGTTTGCGATGTATTTGCGGCATTGATATCCGACCGTTCCTACCGAAGGGCGTTTGACCGGGAAACGGCGGTTGAATTGATGATAGATGAAGTGAAAAATTTTGACATGGAGATATTTTTAGCATTTATGAGAATCATACATGATGTAAATCTCGATGTTATATTGGGAAAGGAAGAGAAATAATGATCACACAGGCGCCAAGAGGCACACAGGACTGGTATGGCATTGAAATGCATAAACGTACCATGATTGAAAAAATCTGCCGGGAAACGGCAAAAACATACAATATAAAGGAAATCATCACGCCAGTATTTGAACATACGATATTGTTCCAGCGGGGCGTGGGCGAGACCACGGACGTGGTACAAAAAGAAATGTATACGTTTTTAGATAAGGGTGACAGGAGCATTACATTAAAGCCGGAAGGAACTGCCGGCGCTATCCGGGCATATCTGGAACATAATATGTATGCGGATCCCGCGCCGGCAAAGCTGTTTTATGTAACGCCGGCATTCCGCTATGAGAAGCCCCAGAGCGGAAGACTGCGGCAGCATCATCAGTTTGGTGTGGAAATCGTGGGTTCGGAGAGTCCGATGGTGGAAGTAGAACTGATAACGTTAATTTCCGGCCTGATTAAAAAATTCGGACTGAAGGATGCAAAACTTCATATAAACAGTATCGGATGCGCCGAATGCAGGAAGACTTATAATGAGGCGCTGCTGTCCTATCTGAAACAACATGAGGAAGAGTTGTGTCCGACCTGTCGGGAACGTATGTTAAAGAATCCGCTGCGTGTCATTGACTGTAAAGTGGATGACTGCAAAAAAATCGTAGCCGGTGCGCCCCGGACCATCGAATATCTGGATGACGGGTGCAGGGAGCACTTTGATGAATTAAGATCCATACTGGAATCCTTAAATATATCATTTGAAGTGGATACAGGAATCGTAAGGGGTCTGGATTATTATACCAGAACGGTCTTTGAATTTGTCAATTCCGAAGGGTTTACCCTGTGCGGAGGCGGAAGATATGACGGACTGGTGCACGAAATCGACGAGAAGCAGAACATTCCGTCTGCCGGCTTTGGTATGGGACTGGAACGGATTTTATACTTTCTGGAAAAAGAAGGAGTGGAACTGCCAAAAGAGGATCCGGTGGATCTGTATGTAGGTATTCTTGGCAAAGAGGCGAAAGCCAGGGCATACCAGATCGTAAATCAGGTCCGGAGCATGGGATATATTGCAGAGACGGACTACATGGACCGGAGCGTAAAGGCCCAGATGAAATATGCCAATAAGCTGGGGGCAAAATATACGGTCATCATCGGAGAAAATGAAATAAAGGAAAACCGGGCCATGATAAAATGCATGGCAGACGGAGAGCAGACAAGCGTTGCGCTGGATGAGATAACAAGACAATTAGTGTAAATAGAAATAAGATTATTGTGAAGCTGGCAGTCACAATGACATATGAAAACTGGAATAGAGGAAAGGATTGTTGCAAATATGGCTGAATCAATGCAGGGACTGAAAAGAAGTCACAGATGTACAGAATTATCAAATCAAAATATTGGAGAAACCGTTACGGTCATGGGCTGGGTTGGCAGAAGAAGAAATCTTGGAAGCCTGATATTTGTAGATTTAAGAGACCGTTCCGGTATTCTTCAGATCATATTTGATGAAAAAGATGTGAAGACGGAGGGATTTGCCAAAGCAGAAACTCTCAGGAATGAATTTGTAATCGCCGTGGAAGGCAGGGTGCAGAAACGGGAAGGCGCCATAAATGAAAATCTGAAAACCGGGGATATCGAAATACGGGCAACCTCCCTGCGTATCCTTTCGGAAGCGCTGACACCACCGTTTCCGATCGAAGACGGTGTAGCGGTAAAGGACGATCTGAGATTAAAATACCGGTATCTGGATCTGAGAAAGCCACGGCTTCAGAGAAACCTGAAGTTAAGAAGTGATGTGACTACACTGGTGCGTTCCTTTCTGGCAGAGGAAGGATTTTTAGAGATTGAAACACCGATGCTGACAAAAAGCACACCGGAGGGAGCCAGGGACTATCTGGTGCCAAGCCGTGTCCATCCGGGCAATTATTATGCCCTGCCCCAGTCGCCCCAGCTATTTAAGCAATTATTGATGTGTTCGGGATATGACAGATATATGCAGATCGCAAAATGTTTCCGGGATGAGGATTTAAGAGCGGACCGTCAGCCGGAGTTTACACAGATCGATATGGAATTGTCATTTGTAGATATTGATGATGTCATAGATGTGAATGAACGGCTGCTGGCAAAGCTCTGGAAGGATATTCTGGGAACGGAGATTCAGACTCCGTTCCGCAGGATCACCTGGCAGGAAGCCATGGACCGGTATGGTTCCGATAAGCCGGATACCAGATTCGGAATGGAATTAAAAGATATTTCAGATCTGGTAAAGACCTGCGGATTTTCCGTATTTACCGGGGCCATTGAAAACGGAGGCTCCGTTCGTGCCATAAATGCGGAAGGACAGGGCAATATGCCGCGGAAGAAGATCGACGCCCTGGCAGAGTTTGCCAAAACCTACGGGGCGAAAGGACTGGCATATCTGGCAGTCAATGAGGACGGAACTTTTAAATCTTCTTTTGCAAAGTTTATGACCCGGGAAGAATTGTCCGCCATCGTGCAGCGTCTGGATGGAAAGCCGGGAGATCTGCTGTTATTTGCCGCCGATAAAAATAAGGTGGTTTATGACGTACTGGGTGCCCTGCGATGTGAACTGGCGAAGAATCTGGAACTGCAGGACAAGGATATCTATCATTTTCTGTGGGTAACGGAATTTCCGCTTCTGGAGTATTCAGAAGAACAGGAGCGGTATGTGGCAATGCATCATCCGTTCACCATGCCGGTGGAAGAAGACCTGGAACTGCTGGATACCAATCCGGGAGCCGTCAGGGCAAAAGCTTATGATATCGTCTTAAACGGTACGGAACTCGGAGGCGGAAGCGTCAGGATCCATCAGAGCGATGTTCAGGAAAAGATGTTTGAAGTTTTGGGCTTTACGAAAGAAAGCGCATATAAGAGGTTCGGATTTCTGCTGAATGCGTTTAAGTACGGGGTACCGCCCCATGCGGGACTGGCGTTCGGACTGGACCGGCTGGTCATGCATATGGCAAAAGAGGATAGTATCCGGGATACCATAGCATTTCCGAAAGTAAAGGATGCTTCCTGTCTGATGACGGATGCACCGAATGTAGTTGATGAAAAACAGTTAGAGGAACTTTATCTGAAGTCCACATATCAAGAGGAGTGATCCATGACATAAAAACCGGGTTTCCAGCATATCAGGCCGGAAACCCGGTTTGTTGTATAACGATCAAATAAAGATTAATATTATATTAAAAGAAATAACAATCTTTATTCTGGTTGAAGTCGTGTAACCCTTGATTTTAGCGGAATTATATAGTTTGAGAGAATGTAAAATCGAATGTTTTTTCATCTGCTAGTGACATAAAAACATAACTTTACAGATACCGGATTTGCACCGGCATTGTTTAACAGGGTGGCAAAGGTATGCCGGCAGTCATGAGGGGGATGCTTATCTGTGATACCTGCTGCCGTCAGAGCCTTGATAAATTCTTTCATGTATGCCTGGTATGATATGTTAATCCATCCAGACTGACTTCGTATTTTGACCATATCGGCGATTTTGGGATGAATGGGTATAATCTATGCTTTGACGCTCTTGTCTTAATACTGCCCCGAAAATAGCCTTCCTTCAGGTTGATTTCTTCCAGGGTGAGCAGTTCTCCAATCCTCCAACCACTGTATATCATTATCAGTATGGTGTCTGCATAGGGAACAGATCCGGCAGCAGTCCATAACTGGTTGATGTCATTCATAGTAAATGGTACTCCATGTTCGTCGTCCTCTTTGGTGATCTTGCAGAATTTGGAATAATCCTTCTGCAGAATATCATATTCGAGCGCATACCGGTATATCTGGTTCAACAGGTTTTTCCGGTGTTGACAGCACCGGGGCATTTTTTATTTGACATTTGTCAGAGGAAAGCATATAATAGACTTAGCAAGAGAGCCGATAGCTAGAATACACCTAGCTGCCGGTAAAATGATTGACTAAAAATAGCGCCTTACTTTACCAGAGCAGGGGCGCTATTTTTTGCGTGTAACATTAACTGCAAGAGTAATTACCGCACAAATCATAATTACAAAAGTAAACAATTCACTATATGTAACCATTGGCACCAGCTCCCTTCTTAAGTATCCGGCAACTGGCATAATCGCCCCATCGGTTCCCTGGGTAAGTCTATTATATTGTCAGTGTTCAATTAATACAAATAGTGTGTAAAACTTTATTTGACAAAAACATTGAGAAGGCATATAATATACTTAACAAGACAGTCGAGAGGTGAGTGCACGTCACACGCTCGGCGAACATTAACTAAAAAATAGTTGTCAGCTTACCAGGGCAGGACGGCTATTTTTTATGGTTTTTAGCAAGTGTAATAATAGCACATACCTGATCCGGATATCCTTGACACGGCCGGCAATCTGATCGTGGATTTTGAGATCAATGCAAATTCTACGTTGAGCAGTGCGCTGGCAGCAAATAAGCAGCCGGTCATAACCTTCCGGCTATATAAGAAGGATGAAGTACTGGGAGCATATCTGCCGATGGCTTCGGATCTGGTTTCTTATCCGGTATTAACCCTGCGGCAGAACGGAACGGAGAGCGTGTGGCAACCGACTATTTCATATTTACGATTGCAGATATAAAATAAGGGAAGGATATTTATGAAATTATTAATCATATATCTGATTTTCATCAACGGAGCAGCATTTTCCATGATGGGGATCGATAAGTATAAAGCGAAGCACAATAAATGGAGGATTTCCGAACGGAGTCTGTTTATGAGCGCCATACTGTTAGGCAGTGCCGGTGCGATACTTGGGATGAAATATTTCAGGCATAAGACAAAGCATACAAGCTTTGTCTTTGGAATGCCGGTTCTGTTAATAATACAAATTATGATTGCATGTTTCCTGTTGCGGCATTAAGGAATTAGGGATGAACATACGGTATATCAGCTAAAGGATGGTATATATGAAGATGGGCTTAAAGAAACAGAAAAAGAGAAACGATCATATGGATATGGAACTGAGTTCTGCACAGGAATCTTTGGAAGCAAACAATATGGAGCAGGGCGGAACTGGCAAAGAGAACCGTAAATTCGGATGCTGCCGTTGATTATCCCATATCCGTTATCAAAATGGACCGGTTATTACGTATCCGACGTTTGACGAAATAGAGAATGATTTGTTGCCGTAAAGCGGTTTATGGGATTTGGCCAGCCGGACGCAGAAGCGGATGCCTTCGGGCATAGTTTCTGCTGTTTTTTGCCAATTTTATAGAGTCAGCCATTCTCCTTTCAAGTTTTTTTACAACTGTTCAGCAGAAAGATTATTGCAGTCTGTCATTGTAAATTCAGCCAACAAACAGCAGGTATATGTGGAGCATTCCGGCCGCCTGCACCACACATACCTGCGTCCGTTTCCACAATTCCACCCAAACAGTTTATAAAAAAACAGTTCCCTTTAGGATTTTATTATGGTATACTTATTGAGGAAAATTATTAAAATACATATATTTGAACGGAGGTACCATCATGTTTTCATTTGATGAAGTAAAATCCTATGATGCTGAAGTAGCGGCAGCAATGGAACAGGAATTGGAAAGACAGAGAACCCATATCGAACTTATTGCTTCCGAGAATCTGGTCAGCAAGGCAGTCATGGCGGCAATGGGCAGTCATCTGACCAATAAATATGCGGAAGGATATTCGGGAAAGCGTTATTACGGCGGCTGCGAATATGTAGATATTGTTGAAACGCTGGCGATTGAAAGAGCTAAGAAATTATTCGGCTGCGGATATGCAAACGTACAGCCCCACTCCGGCGCCCAGGCAAATCTGGCGGCATTTTTTGCAATGGTGAAGCCGGGAGATACGGTAATGGGTATGAATCTTGCCCATGGCGGACATCTGACCCATGGAAGTCCTGTAAATATTTCCGGTTCTTATTTTAATATAGTACCTTATGGCGTAAACAACGATGGATTTATAGATTATGATGAATTGAGAAAGATCGCGCTGGAATCAAAACCGAAGCTGATCGTGGCGGGCGCCAGTGCATATGCAAGGGAAATTGACTTTAAAAAGTTCAGGGAAGTTGCAGATGAAGTGGGAGCATATCTGATGGTGGATATGGCGCATATCGCAGGTCTGGTTGCAGCAGGACTGCATATGAATCCGGTTCCGTATGCGGATGTGGTAACCACTACTACGCATAAGACACTGCGGGGTCCCCGTGGCGGCATGATCCTCTGCAGTGAAGAGAATGCTGTGAAGTTTAATTTTAATAAGGCAGTATTCCCGGGCATTCAGGGAGGACCGCTGATGCACGTTATTGCGGCAAAAGCTGTCTGCTTTAAAGAAGCGCTGGATGACAGCTTTAAAGTTTATATGCAGGGTGTGAAGGATAATGCACAGGCGCTTTCCAAAGGACTGACAGACAGAGGATTTAAGATCGTATCCGGCGGAACCGATAATCATTTAATGCTTGTGGATTTGACACCGATGAATGTGACTGGTAAGGAATGTGAAAAATTACTGGATGCAGCCAATATTACCTGTAATAAAAATACGATTCCAAATGATCCGGCCTCTCCGTTTGTGACAAGCGGTATCCGTCTCGGAACACCGGCGGTAACTTCCAGAGGAATGAACACGGCTGATATGGAAATTATTGCAGAAGCTGTTTCCCTGCTTGTAAAGGATGTGGAAGCAAATAAGGGAGAAGCTATGAAACTGGTTAAGGAATTAACCGATAAATATCCGTTATACGAATAATAGAACGATTACTGACCAGGCCTTTTGAACACAAGGATTCTTGTGCTTAAAAGGCTTGATAATTCATAGGAGAGTTGGTGCAGATTATGTCAGGTTCGGTTTTTGGAACCATATTTAGGATCTCAACATGGGGAGAATCCCACGGATCAGGAGTGGGAGTCGTGGTTGACGGATGTCCTTCAGGACTGGATCTCTGTGAACAGGATATTCAGGTATATTTAAACCGCAGAAAACCGGGACAGTCCAGATTTTCCACGCCCCGCAGTGAAGAGGATGCCGTAGAGATTTTGTCCGGGGTGTTTGAAGGCAGGACAACCGGAACGCCCATTTCCATGATCGTATATAATAAAACCCAGCGGTCCGGGGATTACTCGGAAATCGCTTCTTATTACAGACCCGGACATGCGGATTATACATTTGATAAGAAATACGGATTCCGGGACTACCGGGGGGGCGGCAGGTCTTCCGGACGGGA
>CAJTPF010000022.1 GCA_910578175.1 uncultured Lachnospiraceae bacterium | reverse complement strand
AATAATGCGTCGGGAGGCTTTCGCTTCCTTTCGCATTTAATGTTACAATTTTCATAGGGCAGAGTTTATTATATTTAATCTTGACTGGATATTATTAATATGGTAAAATTAACGAGTTAAAAACATGATCAAATGTCGCTGTTACCCGGCTGGATAGAGCGACTGCCCCTTTAGCAGCAGATTCGGCTGCCGGGGAGATGTAAGATTAGCAGTTTAATAGTTGGATCACTTGCTTGTTAGCAGGTTTTTCATACAAGTCTTCGTAGCTCAGTTGGATAGAGCGATCGCCTCCTAAGCGATAGGTCGGACGTTCAAGTCGTCTCGGGGACGTTGGAAAGCATTGAAAAGATTGGATTTTTCAATGCTTTTTTTTTTGAGCAATCATCTATACGCTACCAACGTCTGCATCAAAGCTTATACCAATCTATCTTATAAAAGGCTTGCACAGGATTTGTGAATCGAATATAATATAATCTATAAAAATACAGTATTACTGAGACGTGGAGGTTTGTTATGAGTGAAAAGAATATGGAAAACAATACTAAGAACAGGAATATAGTTTCTTCCATTCTGATAGTAGAAGTAATGGCTTTTATGATACTGTTGATCAGCGAACTTTATCTGATGAAGAAAATGCCCGATAATTACCTTATAATTCTTGGCGGCGGAATTTTTGTTATAATCGACATATATCTGATCATCGATGAGATTGTTAAAATTATAAATAAAAGTTATAAACAGAAAATGCTTCAGGTTGAAGAATATATGAAATCCCAAAAGGCAATTTATTTATGTAGTAAAAAAGGGTTTGAAAGTATAGCCGAAAAGCTGGAAGAGGTTAATAAAAGTACCAGAGAAGCAATAGATACTTTGTTTTCCGGTCAGAAGAGCATTGGAAAAACCGTGATCAAGAAAAATATGGAATCGCTGGCGGAAGTCAGAACAGCCATAGAGTCATTAAATATCCAGCTTTCTGAATCACGATCAAATGAAAATAATCAGGATGATCTTTCCGCAGGTATCAAACACTTTGAACAGGAAGTGGTAACGGCAATTCAGAATAACAGTGAAGAGTTTTCACAGATAAGAAAAGAATGTGTATCCATTCGGGAAGCATGTGGTATCCTGATTGAAAAGCTGGAAAACATAGATATAGAAGAACAATTGAAACAGAATGTAAAGCAAATAGCGGAAGAGGAACCGGCATTGGATCCGGAGCCGGAGCAAACAGCGGAGTCATGGCAGGATCTGCCGTCAGTGGAACCTGTTTTAGAGGAATCCCAGGACTTTCTGGAGGAAATGGGAATTTCTGAGTCTGATGTATTTAACAGCGAAACGGAAAATGAAGTATTGAATCAGGATATTTTTGATGAAGAAAGTATTTTAGCAGATATAAATGAGTTTGAACAGATGGATTTATTGGGGGATCTCAATCTGGATATGAATGACGAACAAATGGAGACAGATTCAGAAGCAGATTTAACCGTGACCGGGATGACAGAGGAGCCGGAAGAAACAGAAGCAGAGATGGAAATCCCACAGCAACAGGAAAGTGAACCGGAGAAAGAGCCTGTAAAGGCGCCGGATTTATCAGATCCGAATAAGCAGATGTCGCCGGACGATATAGCTGCATTGATTGCGTCCATGCAGTCATAAAATATATTTAGATGTAATTATTTTTATAAAGAGAGAATGCCATGAATTACATTGTTTTTGACCTGGAATGGAATCAGAGCATTAATCAGAATAATAAGAATAAAACGGAGACCCTTCAGTTTGAGATCATTGAAGTGGGAGCCGTGAAGCTGGATAAAGATTTTAATGAAATTTCAAGATTTTCCAGTCTGGTTAAGCCTGTTCTGCACCGGAAGATCCATCCGATCATAAAGGAAATAACAAAAATTTCAGATGAAGACCTTCGATCCGAGCGGGATTTTAAGACGGTCATATCCGAGTTCTTTCAGTGGTGCGGGGAAGATTATATCTTATGTACCTATGGAAATCAGGATTTAATGGAACTACAGAATAATCTGGAATACCATGGAATCGACAGCATGGAACTTGGGGTACGGTGGTCATATCCCATGAGGTATATCGATGTTCAAAGGATTTTTGGACTTGCACAGGATGAAAATAATGAGCAGCGTTCTTTGGAATCTGCAGTGGCACACCTAAATCTTGTACAGGATAGGGAATTTCACAGAGCATTGGATGATGCCGTATATACCGGAAAGATTTTGGCAAAATTGCAGCGGGATATAATCTCGGAAAATTATTCGCTGGATTATTACCGGATTCCTGAAAATAAACAGGAAGAAAAAGAAATTAAGATCAGCGGACACAATGAATTTATTTCAATGGGATATGAAGATAAAGAACAGTTATTAGGGCAGTCATATATTTATGTGACGAGATGTGTGATATGTGATAGAAAATGCAGAAAGAAAATAAAATGGTTTGCGGATAATTCTAAATATATCTGTATATCTGCCTGTCCAGAGCATGGAATAATGGAAGGAACGCTACATGTAAAACATAACAGAATCAGAAATATATATTATGCCATAAGAAAGGTTAGTTTGATAAATAATGAAGAACTGGAAAATATAATTGTTAAAAAAGAGAATATAAAAGAAAGGCGCCGCCAAAAAAGGCAGCGCGAAAAAAATAAAAAACTTTTATGATTTCTTTTTAGAAATGTCCGGTATTGGATTCACGGTATGTTTCCAACAATGCATCCAGTTCATCCAGAAAACAATCCACACAGCCGTAAAAGGCATCGTTATTGCTTGGATTATTAAACTTCTCTTTAATGGATTTCAATTCATGGATAGCAGCATCGATACGCTTTCTGCCGGAATCATTAAGATAGAGCATATATCTGCTCCGCTCGTTTTCTTCCGGTGTCAGTTTTCTCAAAATAACCTGAACATTTGGTTTTTCTCCGATATAACGGTAGGTTATGGAAGGAGATGCATGATTGAACAGATGCTGTAAATAGTTGATATCACCGGTAGCACGGTAATATCTCCATGCAAAAGTTTTTCTCATGGTCTGGGCGCCAATGGTGCTTAAACCCAGAGATCTGCCGGCAGTCTTAAATACTCTGTATGCCTGTTCTCTGGAAAGGGGAGCCTTGGAGCTGGCATGTCCTGTGATCAGATATGCATCCATATCTTTACCGGCTACATAAGAATTTATGGTTTCCTGTACGTTTTTCGGTATCTGGTATGAACGTTCGATCTTTCTGGCGCCGATGACAACGGTTATTACCTCTTTTTCGTACACATCCCGGTTTTTTAGCTGTAAAATATCCTGGAGCAGCAGACCGGTTCCGATTCCCAGTTCAAACATAATATAATATTTATCATCTACTTTTCTTAAGGCCTGTTTAAATTTCTCTAAAGTTGCCTCATCTTTGATTGGCGATACCCAACCCATAAAAACACCTCTTTCATTTTATTATTTAAATATCGTTATTTATCTGTATATGTTACGTTTATTTCTTCTGCGCCGGTTCCGGCTTATTCTGCTTGATTTAAAGAAATACAGGATGAGCAGGATGACTAAGATTATGACAGATACTGCCAGAACCACCCGGAGATTAATGGTTATATAATCGTTATCTACCGGTTCTTTTTTTGTTTCTTCTTCGATTTTAGGACCGAATTCAAAACGGTTATTTTCCTCACGGTTTACGGTAAGAGTTGCAGAGCCTACACTTCTGTCACCCAGTGTATATTCCAGTCGGGCGAATATGTCAGGATTTTCTTCAGAAAATGTCAGATGGGAGGAGCATTGTTCCAAAGAGACACTATTCGGTAAGATCACATAATCATCGGGACTGATTTTTATCAGAGAAGAATTTGATGAAAATATATAACTGTTGTTGCTGGGTGTGAAATTTGTCTCATTTTGAGAAATATTTGTTAAGCTAAAATTATTGAAACCATAATCCAGCAGTAGCTTTGTATCATTATAAACGTTCTGGCTGTTGGATCTCATTACCACACTGATCAGTGTCATGCCGTTTCTGCGGGCAAAGGTTACGAGCGTATTACCGGACTGGTCTACATAGCCGGTTTTACCTCCCAGAATACCCTCATAATATACGGCGTTTAACGGAAACAGCATTTTGTGACGATTGGCAATCGGCTGGGTCTCTGTCTTGAGGTTTGTGGTGGGCAGCGTATAAGTAAGCTGGGATTCAACTTTTAAAAATTGATCGTTTTTAATCGCTTCTCTGGTGATCATGGCCATATCGTAGCATGTGGTGAAATGATTTTCATCAAATAATCCGTTGGGATTGCAAAAGTGAGTATTTCTGGCGCCACATTGTACGGCGCGGGAATTCATCATTTCGGCAAATACCTGAATGGCGACGACGGAGTCATTATATTCCTGTCCCGCTGCATCCAGTTCCGCGATTCGTTTTTCATATTCCGGTTGTTTTTTTGCAATATGTTCAGCCACGGCATTAGAAACTTCGTTTGCGGAAGCGAGCATAATGGCATACAGGCAGTCGTTCATGGACAACAGCTCGCCCTGGTCCATGCTTACATGTGCGGCTCCGCTTTCCAGCGAATATACGGAATAATGTGAAAATTCTACCATTTCGCTGAGATTACCGTATTCCAATGCCAGCATGGTGGTCATTATCTTTGTGATACTGGCAGGATACATCTGGCTATAGCCGTTTTTTTCATATAACACGGTTCCACTGGCAGCATCGATCAGTACACCGGCTTCTGCATATATGGACGGATATGCCGGCCATTCCGTATTTACGGCTATGGAAGTCGAATCCGACGGTTCATCTGCAAAAACCGAATGGAGTCCGGCAGTCTGACACAAGGATAAAACCATAGCCGGTACCAAAAAAAACGAAGCAAGCGATTTTAATTTTTTTAACATTTAAGTACATTACCTTTCCCGCAATTTGTATTTTCCTGTCTATTATACTAAAACAAAAAAATAAATGCAATAAAAAATGTTAAAACTTCTCATTTCTTATTGCATCATGTTATAAATTAATTCGTTATTTGGAATGCATTCGTTTAATCACTTTTAACCGTGTAAATTCTTCACGCTCTTTTTCTTCCAGTGCATTTGTAATATCCCTGGTGATCGTTTCGTAATTAGGAATGGTAATATTCTGCAGTGCGTTTGCACGCTTCTGTGTTTTTTTAATATTATATGCCAGGCGGTATGCGGAGTTTTCTATCATGGAAAGCTTAATGGTAAGCTCTTTTACCTTTTCAAATCCGGCTTTCGCTTCATCCAGGGATTCTCTTGTACTGAAAAATGCATAAGCGGGATAATTTTTTCCGGTATCGTCATATTCCACTAAAGGAATTTCGGTACCCATGATACTTCTGGATTTAATGGTCACGGAATTTTCGATGGGTACGGCGTGGGCAAATTTCTGAACTTCGTTGATCCCCATCTGGATATTGGCTTTCTGTAACGCCTGATAAGCAGAGGTATAGGTTTCATTTATTTCATGCTGGATATCTTCTGCTTTGTCTATCAGAGCCATAAGTTCGCGGATCAGAATATTCCTTTTTTTATCCATAAGTTCATAACCCTGTTTTGCCAGGGCAAGAGAATTTTTTGCTAAGATCAGATTTCCTTTAGTGGGAAAGGTATTGGGATTCATGGTAACCTCCATTTTCGGGCAGCTGCCGGTATATTTTACAAAGTGCCGGAGTCGGCATCGCCGCCGGTGATATCATAATATTTCTCCAGGATTTTTGTGTCTATTCTGTCCAGTTCCTCCTTTGGAACCATGTGGAGCAGACGCCAGCCGAGATTCAGTGTGGTGACGATATCCCGGTTCTCATAATCATTCTGGGCTACAAATTCCTGTTCAAAGGCTTTGCCGAACTCCAGATATTTTTTATCGGTAGGTGACAATTCGTCTTCACCGATAACCGATGCAAGAGCGCGGGCTTCACCTACTTTTGCATAGGAAGAGAATAACTGGTTGGCAACGGACTGGTGGTCGTCCCGGGTAAAACCTTCACCGATGCCGTCTTTCATCAGTCGGGAAAGAGACGGAAGCACATTGATGGGCGGGTATACAGACTGTCCGTGGAGGACACGGTCCAATACGATCTGGCCTTCCGTGATATATCCCGTTAAGTCTGGAATCGGGTGGGTAATATCATCGTTCGGCATGGTCAGGATCGGGATCTGGGTTACTGAGCCCTCAGAACCTTCCACTATTCCCGCACGCTCATAAATAGTGGCAAGTTCGCTGTACAGATAACCGGGATATCCTTTTCTGGAGGGAATTTCACCCTTTGAAGATGATACCTCGCGCATGGCTTCTGCAAAGGATGTCATATCCGTTAATATTACCAGCACATGTTTTCCTAAATCAAATGCCAGGTATTCAGCGGCAGTCAATGCGACTTTTGGAGTAATGAGACGTTCCACCACCGGGTCGTTTGCCAGATTTAAAAACATGACCACATGGTCGGAAACACCACTTTCATTAAAGGTTCTCCGGAAAAATTCAGCCACGTCATATTTTACACCCATTGCGGCAAAGATCACCACCAGTTCGTCCGACGACTTATCTCCCAGGGATGCCTGTTTAACGATCTGGGCTGCAAGACGGTCATGGGGAAGGCCGTTGCCCGAAAATATAGGAAGTTTCTGTCCTCTGATCAGGGTAGTCAGACCATCTATCGCCGAGATTCCGGTACGGATATAATTTCGCGGGTACTGACGGGTAACAGGATTCAGCGGCATTCCGTTGACATCCCGTTTTATATCGGATAAAATCTCACCCATTCCGTCAATGGGTTTTCCGATACCGTTAAAAGTTCTGCCCAGCAGATCAGGGGAAAGAGCTATCCTTAAAGGATGCCCGGTAAGTTTGGTGTGTGTATTGGTAAGGGACATATTTTCAGAGCCTTCAAAGACCTGTATGACCGCCTTATCTTCATATATTTCAATAATACGTCCAAGCTTTTTGCCGGGATCGTTATCAAGGGTTAATTCCACGATTTCATCAAAAGCTGCGTTTCTGACACCTTCCAATGCGACTAAAGGTCCTTTGATCTCACTTAGTCCTAAATATTCTATAGCCATAACCTGCCTCCTGTTTTTCTTTCATTAAGGATTATCCAACCATCAATTATCCGTTTCTTCTCATAACGTCTTCATAGAATTCATCAATGGATTTCCGGTAATTTTTAAATAATTCTAATTGGTCGTTTGGTACATCATATTTAATAGATATGACCCGCTCAAATATATTGTTTTCTTTTAAAACGCTGATAGGCATATTTAAGGAAATCAGAGCTTTGCATTTATCATAGAGATATAAGATCGTCTGCATCATTAAAAGCTGTTTTTCCAAAGATACACAGGTATCGTCTTTGTGAAAAGCATTCTGTTGCAGGAATCCCAGACGGATGACTCTGGCGATCTCCAGAGTCAGTTTCTGGTCGTCCGGAAGTACGTCGCTGCCTATGAGTTTTACGATCTCCATCAGGCTGCTTTCCTGGTTCAGTATTGCCAGCAGCTGGTTCCGGCAGGAAATGAAATCAGGGCTTACGTTATCGTTATACCATGGAGCCAGATCATTCAGATATTCACTGTAACTGGTCAGCCAGTGAATGGCAGGGAAATGTCTGGCATAGGCGAGGGATTTATCCAGACCCCAGAAGCAGCGGATAAAACGTTTGGTATTCTGGGTGACCGGTTCGGAAAAATCTCCGCCCTGAGGGGAAACGGCACCGATAATGGATACCGAGCCCTCGGTACAGTTTAGATTGGATACATAGCCTGCACGTTCGTAAAATGCGGAAAGACGGCTGGCGAGATAGGCAGGAAATCCTTCTTCTGCCGGCATTTCTTCCAGACGACCGGATAATTCCCTCAGAGCTTCGGCCCAGCGGGAAGTGGAATCTGCCATGATTGCTACATGATATCCCATATCACGGTAATATTCGGCCAGTGTGATACCCGTATAGATACTGGCTTCACGGGCGGCAACCGGCATGTTGGAGGTATTGGCGATCAGGGAAGTGCGGGCCATTAACGGATTCCCGGAACGGGGATCTACCAGTTTTGAGAAATCTTCCAGAACCTGTGTCATCTCGTTTCCACGTTCACCGCAGCCGATGTAAATGATAATGTCCGCATCCGACCATTTTGCGATCTGATGCTGGGACATGGTCTTTCCGGTACCGAATCCTCCCGGAATTGCAGCGGTACCGCCTTTGGCGATAGGAAATAATGTATCTAAGATCCGCTGGCCCGTGATCAGCGGTTTCGTAGATGGAAAACGCCTGCTGACAGGTCTCGGCTGGCGGATCGGCCATTTTTGGGCCATGCTCAGTTCAAGAGTGCCGCCGTCCGGTCTGGAAATGGTAACAATGGTATCATTGACCGTATATTGCCCGTCGGGTGCAACGGCGGTCACTGTTCCTGAAATATAAGGAGGCACCATACACTTGTGGATGATGGCGCTGGTTTCAGGCACTTCCGCGATAATGGCACCGCCCTGTATTTCATCTCCCGGCTTTACGGTCATATGGGTTTCCCATTTTTTTGATGTATCCAGAGAATCTACGGAAACGCCTCTGGAAATATAGATTCCGGATTGTTCCGCTATGTCTTTTAACGGTCGTTCGATTCCGTCAAATATGTTATTTAAAATTCCGGGAGCCAGCGTTACGAATATGGCGCTGCCTGTAGAATATATGGTGTCGCCGGGTTTTAATCCGGAAGTTTCTTCGTAGACCTGAATCGTAGTCTGCTCAGAAGAAAGGCCGATGACTTCGCCCACCAGCTTCTGTGTGCCTACATAGACCATTTCACCCATTTTGAAAGCTGTTCGTCCTTTTATATAGACAACGGGACCGTTTACTCCGTATATGCTTCCTATTACTTCTTTACTCATCGAACAACCTCCTACAGAATTATTGTATAGTCATCTTTGATTTCATGTAATTTAGAATTAAATGAATAATCGATCAATATGTTTTTGGAAGGAATGATCGCACGCATACCTCTGCCGAAGGAATATGCACTGATCGTAATATCCGCTCCGGTCTGGGTTTCAAGAAAATCTTTTTTTTCTTCATCCAACGGGTCAATAAATATGGTTATTTCCTCGGCCGGAGCAACCGACAGAGAAAATTTTATTTCTTTGATCAGAAGCGCCGTATAATCATCCGACGAAAGAAAATCATTTAACAGAGCGCTCACTTCTTTAAAGATTTTTTCTTTTAATTCATCTTTTTTATGTGTCAGTTTTCTTCTGATATGTTGCTGCTGCAGTGAGAACTCTTTACTGAATTCTCTTCTCAGCCCTTCTATAGCAGCTTTTTCCTGAAGCCGGTATCTGTTTTTTGCATCTTCTTTATAATTTTCGAACTGAATATCAAGTCCGGCTTTGTATTCTCTTACCATTGATTCTTTTTTACTCATGGCAGACTGCATGGATACATCCATGAAATGCCGGAGTTTGTCGTCTGTCGTCATGTTAATCACCATGCCTTTCTATATATTTATAAATGCTACATGGCCTAAAGTTTCAGACCGATTGCCTCATTGACATAGGAGGTTATAAAGTCTGCCCGCCGTCCGCTGCCGTGCCGGTCAGGTATTTCTACCAGCAGCGGAAGTTTCCGGTTCAGTTTAATATCATTGATTATTTCAGGAAACTCAAAGCTGAGTTTTTCGGTTATCAGTATGATTCCTGTATTTTTGTTTGCCAGAGCAGCATTTAAGGCAGCCTTCAGCTCTTCTTTTTCATGTACTACGCAGCCTTCAATGCCAGCAAGCCTCATACCGGTCTGCGTATCAATATTATCACTGATCAGATAAATATTCATATTGCTGATCTTACAGTTTACTGAGGATCATGAAGGAGATGATAAGTCCGTAAAGGGCAACACCTTCCGCAAGACCTACGAAGATAAGAGATTTACCAAGAATACTCTGGTCTTCGCTGATCGCACCCAATGCGGCACTTGCAGCGCTGGCAACTGCAATACCTCCGCCGATACAGGATAATCCGGTTACAAGTGCAGCGGCAAGATATCCAAGTCCTGTTGCAAGTCCGGAAGAAGAAGCGTTTTCTGCTGCTTCGGCAGCGGAAACGTCGCCAGTAAAAAGTACGATCTGGGAAATGATCAGGATTCCGAAAAATCCGATGACATTCAGCGCCAGGGCTTTTTTATATCGTCCGCGGTTCTTTTCTCCAACAGCATAAGCCGCAAAAGGAATAACGATACTGAGTAACAGTGCGATGATTAAAGTGATTTTTACGGTTAACATAATATACCTCTTTTCTGATTTATTTCTTTTAATAGTTTATTTATGAGCCTTAAACGGTTTAAATTCCCGTCCGGTTCCTTTATAAAAACGGCTGAACAGTTCATAGTATTCGAGACGGAGTACCTGAATACCAACGATCAGTCCTTCCATACCTACAACAAACAGGTTTCCAAGCACGATGACCACCATATTCGGGGAACCGTTTTCGGCGCCGGCCAGCATTAAAACCACTTCCATCATGGAAACATGGCTGACGGCAAATGCACCGATACGGATGAAAGACAGCGTATTGGAAAAATAGCTTAACAAAACTTCAAATAATTCGAAGAATGTCTGTGTGATGAACATTCCGATTCCTGTTTTTTCTTCCGGTCCGGTCTTATCGATCATGCGTGTCAGCGGCTCTTTTAATGCGATGAGCAGTAGCGGTATTCCAAACATGACGATCAGCACGATTGCAGCAGGAAGTTTTTTCCCCGCGATCATCAGTCCGGTAACGGTTACGATGGCGCCGTAAAAGACAAGTCCTGCCAGGGCATTGGTATCAAAAAATATGTTTTCGGTGTCATGGTTTTTAATACCGTTTATGATATGGAGGATCATTGTAAACAGTATCAGAAACATTCCGAAGCCGATGGCGACTACAAATACGGTATTCAGCTTGCCGATAAAAGGTACGTTCGTCATGGCATCTACCGGTCTCAGCCACACGGCGTCGATAATATCTTCGAAACCAAAGATACTTCCGAACATAAAACCGAAAAAGGTGGAAAATATGCCGGCAGTTCCAATTATTGCAGCAAGATTCATTTTTTTAAAATGATAAAGCAGGAAACCGCCGAATACCAGCAGCAGACCCTGTCCAACGTCTCCGAACATGGCGCCAAAAATAAAGGAGTAGGTAAGCGCTACAAAGATGGTCGGGTCTATTTCATTGTATGCAGGAAGTCCGTACATACGGATATACATTTCAAAGGGTCTGAAGATCTTCGGATTCTTCAGTTTGGTAGGCGGCGTCTTGCGATGGCGTCCGTTCTGGTCTTCAATGATACAGACTACATTATCGTCATGTTCTATTTCGTGCATAAAATCCGACGAATCGGATTCTGTCATCCAGCCGCAGATAATGTAAAAGATCACACCGTCATTGCTGGTATGGGTTGCCATTTTTCTCACATCAAAATTTTCATATGCCGTCTGGATCTTTTCACAGGCCGTAACGATCAAGGCTTTGTCTTTTTCCACCCGGTTTTTGAATTTTGCGTCGGAAGCGGCTATTTTCTCATTCAGCCCGTTTATTTTTTTCAATAGCTGTTTACAGGCGTCTTCCGGTGTACCTGTGGATTCCGTTGGAATAAATGTCCGTTCAAAGTGCATGGATGTATAGGTTGCATCACATTTATCCGAAAGGGAAGCGGGGACAAAGTATACGCCCCATACATATTGTTTATCAGTGGTACATTTTTTGAATATTGATGAATTGTTGTTTTCCATATACATTTCAAGTTTCGTATAATATTCAATCGGAATACGTCCAAAACGGAATTTAATATGTTTAAAAAGCAGTATACTTTTAATATCATATTTCAGTCCTACAAAGGGGGATATTTTATCATAATCGGATTGAACGGAATCCCTTTTTTTCTCCAATTCCTTTTTGCTGTTCTGTAACTGTTTAATATCATTGCTTAATTGCGTGATCAATTGTTCCGCTTTTTGCAGATTCATGTCTCCGGTATCCAAAACGTCGTCAGTACCGATTAATTTTTTGAGTTCTTCGCCTTTTGCCAGAAGTCCCTTGTATGGATTGCTTTCTATATAGGGAAACAGATTATTGGAGGAGCCAAGTTCCAGCATGGGGTTTTCCAGATGTATCTCATATTTTGATAAATATTGATTAATGACCCGGTCAATATCATCATTCGGGCCTGTGATACTGACAAACTTCATTTTTTCAATCACTTCATTCACCTCCGTTGTTATTCGATCAGTTTTTTTGTTTCTGCCGGTGTATAAGAATAACGGATACATTCGGTCAGGGTAATTAACTTGGTAATTTCATTATGTTTCCGGTGCAGATAGTAATTTACTGCGGCCAGTGAATAGGGATTGTTCCGCATTAAAAGAGTATGCTTCCGGTTTAGTACCAGTTTATAAAGAGTTTCCAGGGAAATCTCTTCATCGTGTGCGCCATAGTCGTAGTAACAGGTGGACTGAAGCATATCAGACAGTGATGCAATGCTGTCTGATTCTATGATGGCTTTTAGCTTTGATTTCCGAAGTTTATGGCTGATCGGAATGATCAGGGTATATATATCGGCGTTTGTCAGATTGTAATATTTTTTGCACCGGTATATCCATTGAAGATTCAGCAGATCAATGGTGGTTCCGTATAGATCGGTAATGACTTCTAAATCTTTGCCTTTCAGATATTTGTTTTTATCGTTCCAAATGGTTTGGAAGTGGAACAGGTCAAGGCATATTTCATAATCAAACAAAGTAACGTTGTCGATTGCCTGGATTTTTTTAAGGAGCTGATAGTATTTGGATCCCCTGAGGGTTTCGATCAACTCTTCCAAAGTTGCGGCAACGGATACTTTTTTCAGGTTTATATCAGAGAATCTGTCAAAATAAAGAGATAGAAAATCTATATCCAATGCTCCGGTCCTTGTATCCAAAATTTCCCGGATCAACTGTTTTAACAGACGCGTTTCATATTTGATAAAATATAATTTCAGATAACGGCGTCCTTTTACAGAGGAAAAATTATACAATTTGGCAAAGGATTTATATTCAGACATCATTAGCAGGCGTTCCAGCCCTCCCCGGTGTAATTCTGAGGTTTCCACTCCGTCAAATATATCACGGTATTCCGGATGGTTCTGCAGATATCCCACAATCTCCGATACGGAAGAAAGATTTAAAAGCTGCTCATATTCAGATGATGAGATCAGATGGCTTTCCATTGCCCTGACTTTTGTAGTCAGTCCGCTATAGGCAAGTAAATTATTCATTGTTATATCCCTCCATACCGCAGGTTTATTTTTATTACTGCTAATGAAAGCAATCAAATGTTATTCGCTGATAAGTTTCTTTAATATTTCGTTTGCCCATTGCGAATGGTTTTCTTCATATGCGGAATCTAATTTTGAAAGCAGAGCCTCCGTTTCCGTGCGATATTGCTGTAAGACCCTCTGGTTATGGGATTGAATCTTTAATTTATAAGATTCAATATTTTCATTCATGTTGTTTATCAGATAATCGTCATATTCTTTTTTCCAGGATTCAATGGCAGCAGAATATTTTTCCTTTTCACTTTCTGCGGACATTATTACCTGTTCAGTGGCAGAATCGATCTTGGATAATTCTTCTATTACCTGATTTACCTGTAGTTCCATGGTATCACCCCGCTTTGTATTGGTAGTATTATATGTTTATTCCTTATGATTTCTTAAATTCATCATAAATAATACTACTTTTTAAAAAAAAATCTAGGTTTTTTTGAAATTTTTTTCTTTTTTTTTAATCTGATTTGTTGTATCATATTCAATAGACTATTTATTTGTTCGAAAAGGAAAGGCGGGGTCCGGTGTGAGACTTAGAAATGTAAGAGGTTCCAGAGAAGCCATAGCAGAAAGCGAGTATACGGTAAGTCTGCCGTCGGAGTATAAAGGCAGATGGAAAGAGTTTTTTGGAAATGACGCTCCTGTCCGCATAGAGATTGGAATGGGTAAGGGAAAGTTTATAACGGAGCTGGCAGTAAACCATCCGGATATTAATTATATAGGTATTGAAAAGTATTCCAGTGTTCTGATCCGGGCCGTGGAAAAGCGAAAGGAGCTGGATATAAAAAATCTGTTTTTTATCCGGATGGATGCGGCTGAGATCTGCGATGTATTTGATAAAGGAGAAATAGACAGGATTTATCTGAATTTTTCGGATCCGTGGCCGAAGGACAGACATGCTAAAAGGAGACTGACGTCGAGACAGTTTTTTGCAAGGTATGATGAAATACTGAAGACAGGAGGCATTGTAGAGTTTAAGACGGATAATCGCCCGCTGTTTGAATTTTCTCTGGAAGAGATACCGGAGACTGATTTTTCTGTTACGGCATATACCTTTGATCTGCACGGAGAAAAAGAAGGCCGGCTGTCTGAAGGAAATGTTATGACCGAGTATGAGGAGAAGTTCGTGGCAATGGGAAATCCAATCTGTAAATTAGTGGCAGGCAGAAAATCTGAGAATAAAATAAATTAAATAATCAAGCAGACGGGGATTGCTATGGGACGCGGAAAAATAAAATTCTGCAGATGTGTAAACAGATATACCTGCGACCGAAGATGGCTGAACAGAAAGTGTGTAAATCTGAAAAGATCCTTTGACGAGATATATGCAATTCTGAATCCGAGATGTAAGTGCTGTAAGAAATAAGCCTGAATAAGTATAAAAAGGAAGGAAGATGAACATATGATATATCAGTTAAATGATAAAAATTTTGAGGATGAAGTGATTAAAAATGACAAGCCGGTTATCGTAGATTTTTATGCGGACTGGTGCGGTCCCTGTAAGATGATGTCTCCCATCATGGCTCAGATTGCAGGTGAAAATATGGATACGATAAAAGTATGTAAATTAAATATTGACGAGAATACTTCCACTGCGATGAAATACAGGGTATTATCCATTCCTACGCTGGTGTTTTTCAAAGGAGGAGAAATGCTGGGAAGGATAGAAGGAGCGGTACCGAAAAGTAATGTGGACCAGAAGATACGGAAATATTTTGGATGACCGTTATCTTCAGAAATGCGCCCTTTAAAGTATAAGTCAGAGGATTTATACCTTAGAGGGCGCATTTCTGTGCCTGATAACATTTCAACATCTTAAAGCGTCTCAGAATCAATTTTTCTGGCAGTAAGTTTTCGTTCAATACATCTGTCTGTCAGGAAGGCGATAACCGCAACTACCGGTACGCCAAGAAACATTCCGAAGGCACCGGCCAGCCAGCCGCCCACGGTTATGGCAAATATGATCCAGACAGGACGAAGTCCGGTGCTGTCACCAAGAATTTTCGGACCCAGATAGAGACCGTCGAACTGCTGCAGTCCCAGGATAAGTACACCAAATATCAAAGCATATTTCCAGTTTACGGTCAGCAGTATCAGCACGCCCGGAACAGCACCGATAAACGGGCCGAAATAAGGTATCATGTTTGTGATGCCAACGATAACGCTGATCAGCATGGTATATTTTAAATCCAGTATATTCATAAAAAGAAAACACATAAAGCCGATAATCGTGGAATCGATCGTTTTTCCTATAAGGAAACCGCCAAAGATCCTGTTACAGTCTCCACAGGTAGATATAAGGGAATCTGCATGTTCTTTTTTAAAAAAAGCATAAATAAAACGCTTACAGTTTTTCAGTAATCTGTTTTTATCAATCAGCATGTAGCAGGAGACCATGATGGATATGATAATATTGATCAACCAGGAGATAACCGAAACGGAGGTGTTATACAGCACAGGCAGGATTTTGTCCAATGATCCCTTTACAAAATCAATGATATTTGAACTGTTCTGCTTTACAACATCTGTAACATAAGAGATATCCAGCTCCGGATATTTTTTGTTGAAATCTTCCAGAAAGATAATGAGTTTATTATAGGAATCCTGAACTCCGGAAGAAATATTTTTTAAACTGGAGTATATTTCCGGAATGATTACCGAAATACAAACGATTATGATGCCAAGAACAAAAATATAAGAGATCAGGATAGATAATGCCTTGCGGATATTTGCCCTTTTTATCCTGAATATTTTTTCAAACAGATTTTTGTCCAGTCCTTTTACAAGGGGATTCATCAGGTAAGCGATCAGCAGACCGATCAGAAACGGCATGAGCATACCGATGATTCGTTCCACGGATTTGATCGTGGAAGCCCAGTGCCATATTACTTTTAGCAGTATGGCAGATACTATAACGGTTATTATCACATAGACAGAGATCGTGTAATATTTCGAATTTTTTTCAAATTTGTGTTTGTTTTCCAATTGAACAGCCCTCATCTCTTTGAAAATCAAAATAATATTGTGGTGATTAGTATAACACAGATATATCAACTTGCAAATAAAATTTAGAAATTTTAATTTAAAATCAAAAAAAGCACCTGCCCCGAAGCTCATACGTCTTCAAAACTGGTACTTCTAATGCGCGACCAGGGGTTCGAACCCTGGACACCCTGATTAAGAGTCAGGTGCTCTACCAACTGAGCTAGTCGCGCAAAACGCTTTGGATATTATAGAGGAAAACGGAATAAAATGCAAGTGGTTTTTAAAAATATCGTTGACGGAGTAAATAAAAAATGATATCGTGTATTATTAATATTTGATCAGAAAGAAGGAACGGATAATGAAGATATTGGTAGTGGTAGACATGCAGAAAGATTTCATAAACGGTTCTCTGGGGACAAAGGAAGCGTTGGCCATTGTCGGGCCTGTAGCAGAAAAAGTAAGAGAGTATAAAAAACAGGGGATTAAGGTCATATTCACCAGGGATACCCATACCGGAGATTATCTGGAAACACAGGAAGGAAAGAATCTTCCGGTAATGCATTGTGTAGAAGGAACGCCGGGATTTGAATTAGACGGGGCGCTGGAAACGGATGATTCCCTTATCATAAATAAAACAACATTCGGATCGGTGGATTTACCGGAAGTTATCCGGAAAACCGCAGGAGATATTTCGAATACGGGAGAATTGGAAATCGAATTATGCGGCTTGTGTACGGATATATGCGTCATATCCAATGCAATGATCTTAAAGGCTTTTTTTCCGGAAGCGATTATATCCGTGGATGCCGGGCTCTGTGCAGGGGTGACGCCGGAAAGCCATCTGAACGCCCTTAACGCGATGAAAATGTGCCAGATAAAAATATACTGAATCGCCTGTTATCATGGGGTGTTCAAAAGACGGCGATTATGCGGCTGAGAGAAGGGGGCCTGTTTCCGGAATATAAATAAAGTGTAAAATGTGCGGAGAATTGTTCTAAACGGGACAGGCTCCGCATAACCTATTTATAGAATCTTTTAGCTGGCTGATCATAGAGTAAAGGGGTTACGGAATGAGGGAAAAAAGAATATCAGTATGTATATTTCTACTGTTTGTACTGGGAATGGGAATTCTTTACGGTAACCGGGGAAACCGTCGGGACCTGGAAGCGGATATGCAGGCAGAACTACCGGCATATGGGCATTCGGGACCGGAAACCTATGCATTGGTACTGAAATCTTATGAGGGGATATATCCTGTGGATATGACGGATATGGAAATATCAAACAATGGAACAGAGCTGAATATCGTATTGGACGAAAATAAAGCAAAACAGTTTTTGAAAGGCGGTATATTTGAAATCATATTGTCCTATTCCATCATGCCTCTTTTCGGTGATCCGGTTACGGACATAGTCATATCCGGAAACAATATCCTGGAGAGTGAAATAAGCGGAAATCCGGGAAACAAAAATCTGGCGATTATTTCCCATATCATAAAGCCCCGGGAAATCATAGAATTGTTTAAAGGAAATAATTATGAATTTGACGCCTGGGTAGAAATATACGGAAGGTCAGATACCGGCCGGGAAACAGATAAGAAGGAAACACCATTGATACAGAAATTAAATCTTCATTGTAAAATAAATGTTGAGTAAGTTCGAATAAGCAATAAAATATATGAAAAACTTGTTAAAAGAACCTTTTATATATTCCTTTATTCTGCTATAATTAAAATAGTTGTACCCGTTTATAAAGGGCACAGACTGCTATATCTGTACAGGTAAATAAGTGAGTGCTTGAACAGAAAGGTAATATTTTAAATGACAGTTTATTTAGTAGATTTCGAGAATGTGAGATCGGAGGGTTTAAAGGGAGTTGAAGAATTAACATCAGAGGATAAGGTTGTAATTTTTTACAGTAAGAATGCGGATGCAATAACTTTTGATGTTCATACATTATTGAGTAAGAGTTCGGCCGAGATAGAGACTTACAGAATTCTCAGAGGAGGACATAATTCCCTTGATTTTCAATTATCAACATATTTAGGATATCTGGTTATGGAGAATTCCTTTAAGGAAATCGTTATAATCAGCAGAGACAAAGGTTTTTTATGCGTAACAAATTTCTGGGATGAGAACCGGGATAAATGTAATTGCGACATCAAGCTATGCAAAAGTATCAGGGCGGCATTTGATAATATTGAACTGGACAGTGATTTTGAAGACGGACTTGCCGGCAGATTCATCGAGAGGCTGAGCGGAAAAGACGGAGTCATTCTTTCGGTCAACGGAGAAGAGGTTTCCAAAGATACGCTTGATGAATCCGCCAGTGGGGAGGACAATGAGAAACAGGTATCAGAGGCACGTCAGAAAGAAGATACCGGATCCGTAAATGAGAGAACAGAAACCAGGGTATATGGCAGACCGCCGGGACCAAAACGTACGACATATAGTACAAACATATTTACAAAAGCCGAACCTTATTACAGGGTTCCAAACCGGGAAGGTGCGGGAAACCGGAAACCATGGCAGAATGATGAGCGTAAATCAAATGAGCCGTGGAGACAGACGGCCGGAGACAAGAAACCCTGGAAACCGGGCAAGCCGGGAACCAGAAAACAAAAATCCGGGCATAAGACTGATTCGGATATTAATAAACGGGGCGTTGAAGACGAACTTCCGGTGAACCGTCTGATCAATAAGGCAATGGAAAAACTGATAAACAGTCCGGCGGACAGGATACCGGCAGCTTCGGCAGATCTATCGGTTATGAAGCCGCTTCCGCCGAATCCGCAGAACCCAATTTCAAAAAATAAAGTATTTGCAGCGGAAGTTAAGCTGAATATTAATGATGATGTCCGGGAATTGATAAAAGATAAATATGATGATTCATATGTTCCTGTGCTGGTTGAGGCAATTGGAATGTCTACGGGAAAACAGCATTTTTATAAGATGATGGTAAATAAAGTTGGTCAGGAAAAGGGATTGGATTTGTATAGGATGATAAAGAGCCATTATACTAATCTAAAGAGAAAATAATAATATGCCTGTGCAGATATAGCTTATAAAACTCACAAAACTATTTTATTATATAAGGAACAGAGGGAGGTATGAATCTGTTATTATGGCAAGATCAAAAGAAAAAGACAATAAAACGAATGCCATGAGAATTTTAGATAAAAATAAAGTTAAATATCGTATAAATACGTATGAATGTGATGAATTTAAAGATGGGACCAGCATTGCGGACATGCTGGGACAGCCATATGATCGTTCATTCAAAACACTGGTAACAGTGGGAAAAAGCAGAAATCATTATGTATTTGTAATACCTGTTGCGGAAGAACTGGACATGAAAAAGGCGGCAAGGGCCGTGTCTGAAAAAAACATAGAAATGATACATGTGAAAGATATCAATACCATTACCGGATATATCCGGGGGGGATGTTCACCGGTTGGAATGAAGAAAAATTATACGACGGTGATCCATGAAAGTGTTAATGATTTTGATGAGATAATTGTAAGTGGAGGGAAAACAGGCATCCAGATACTGTTATCACCTATTGATCTGATCCGTGTTACGGGGGCTGTTACCGGGGATATTATTATGAAGAAAGAGTGATAATTATGTACAATATACATTATGACATCTGTGCGATTCTGGTGCTTGTGGCAGAGATAGTCCTATATTATTCCAGAAAAAATCTTAAGGTTGGACAAAATAAGATTTATATCTGCATGATTTATCTGCTGTTTATATCCACTTCCTGTGATCTGGCAGCAGGTATCACAGTGAATGCAAGGATTGATCTGCCGGTTGGAATCGGGTTCTTTTTAAATAGTTTATATTTCGTTGTCCATATTGCACTCCCTATGTTATTTGTAATATATAACATAAGCATGACCACAAAGGTCAGCAGGTATAAAACATGGATGAAAGCATTGTTTTTCACACCATATATTACAGTGCTGCTGTTGCTGGTTTCTAATGTGTTTACCGAGTTTATTTTTGAAATCAATGAAAATGGTCAGTATGTCCGGGGACCCGGAATGTATCTGTTGTACATAGTAGCCATTATTTACTTTGCATGTACGATTATATATGTAACAAAAAACAGAAGATATATCGAAGCATATAAAATATTCTGCGTTTACCTGTTTATAGCAGTGATATCCATTCCCGTTGCCCTGCAGACGTTATATCCGTATTTTCTGGTCGAAGGCTTTGGAGAAGCTTTGTGTTTTCTGCTGATCTACGCAAGCCTGGAACAGAGGGCGGATCTGGTTGACGGAGTTTTGGGTCTGTATAATAAGAAGGCATTCGTAAATTTTGCAAATATAAATATTAAAGAGGATAACTCTGTTTCCGTTATGTCAGTTTCGGTGGATGACGTGGAATATCTGGAGAAAAATTTTGGAATCGAATGTATGGCCGGTCTTGAATTTGCAATCTCCGAATACCTGAAGACAATTTCCTCGGGTTTTGAAATCTATCATGTGGGCGATTACATTTTTTATATAGTTGACGCTGAAACGGAGTCTGACGGAGCACTTTTAAATGAGATTGCAAAAAAGATACAGAATACCTGTACAAAGAATTGGGTAGTCGGAGATGTGGAAATTCCTGTTGATATGGATATCTGTATTATAAGATGTCCGGAGGATGTCAGCAGTCTGGAGCAGATATTTGATTGTACCGACTATATCTCTAACGAAGAACACGGCAGAGGTACCCGGATCGTTTATGCCAATGAGTTTCAGTCATTTTACGGAAACAGGAAAAACCAGATACGGAAAGCGATACAAAAAGCCATTCAGGAAGAAAGTTTTCAGATCTATTACCAGCCTATATATTCGACGAAAGAAGGCCGGGTCAATTCAGCGGAAGCGCTCGTACGCCTGATTGATGATGAACTGGGATTTATTTCACCGGAAGAGTTTATACCGATTGCGGAAGAAGACGGTTCCATATTGAAGATCGGCAGATTTGTTCTGGAAAATGTGTGCCGGCTCATGAAGGAAAACGATATAAAGGCAAAGGGGATAGAATATATTGAAGTAAATGTTTCCGTCATAGAGTGTATGAAACACAATATGGCCTCAAGAGTGGCCGGGATGATCAATCGTTACGGATTGGAACCGGGACAGATCAATCTGGAAATAACCGAGACTGCGGCCATGAATTCTCCGGAAATCGTGGGTAATAACATGATTCATCTGGTGGATTACGGCGTGAATTTTTCTCTGGATGATTATGGTTCGGGATATTCTAATATCAATTATCTTGTGGAACTGCCGTTTAACCTGATCAAAGTGGACAAAAACATAGTCTGGTCTTCTTTTGCAAATGAAAAAGCAGGAATCGCACTGGCCAGCAGTATTGCCATGATTCGGAGACTGGAATACAAAATCGTGGCGGAAGGAGTGGAGACCAAAGAGCAGGCTGAAAAACTTACGGAAATGGGCTGCGAGTATCTGCAGGGGTATTATTTTTCAAAACCGCTGCCAGAGGCGGAGTTTATTCAATATGTTTCCAGATTAAATAAGTCGGACATCACCTGTTTCTGACAGTACGACAGAAAATTTGTACATATTACACGAATTAATTAAATTTTTCTTGTTATGTTTATGAAAATAGGATATAATATAATCATTCTATATGCGTTTTTTGTTGTAAAAAATGATGATATAGCAATAAGCGCTCGAGGTTTTTTAGTGAATTTTTACAGGGGCGGAAATTACCTTGAAGCAAATTATATCGAAAGGAGAATGATTGTATGAAAAGAAATTTAAAAAAATTTCTGAGTCTTGTCATGGTACTGACCATAACGGTAATGATGATACCGGCCATGACATTTAAGCTTTCTGCAGCACCTACTGTTTCAGAACAGGACGGGGTATATAATGTGACATTTAAATATACCAACCCTGATGCTGCGGCAGTGTATGTAGCAGGAGATTTTAATTCGTGGAGTAACAGCGCCGAAGACTGGAAGATGGTAAAAAACGAATCCGGTGAGTGGATATTAAATAAGCAGATGGCCAGCGGGGTCTATGCTTATAAGCTGATAGTAGACGGCTCATGGGAGCTGGATCCGACAAATAATACCTATTATCCTAACAGTGATAATTCGAAACTGGTGGTTCCGGGAATGGTACACAGCCCTGTGGTAAACGGCGATACTGTTACATTTAATTATCCCGTAGAGCAGGTACCGGAAGATGCCACATCAGTAAAAATCAAAGGTGCATTTAATGGCTGGGGTGAGGAAGATATGGAGTTATCCAAAGACGGATCCCATTACACTTATACAGTCAGCGGATTGGCACCAGATACATATGAATATGGAATAAATGTCTATACAGCATCCGGTCCGTCTTATGGTACGTTTTTAAAAGATTATTATAATATGGAGGCAGGAACGCTGGGAGGAAACAGTACCTTTACCATCCTGCCGACCGTAGAATATCCGGATGAAGATCCGACGGTTGTCAGCCCGGTGATCAACGGACGTTCCGTTACTCTTAAGTTATATGCGCCGGGTGCGCTTACCGCTCAGGTTGCCGGAACAATGACCACACCGGTCTGGACCGGTCAGGATATGGTTTATGACAGCATGACAGGATATTGGTCGATTACATTAAATGATGTCGCTCCGGGATTATATGAATATAAGTTTGTAAAGAACGGTAACTGGATTACCGATCCGTTAAACAGTAATGTAAACGCAGACGGAAACAGTACGTTTTTCATTGCTTCTGATATAAAATCACCTGAGATTACAGAGGATGGAGTGATCTTCAGATTTAAACCGGACCCGGACACTTATGACAGTGTTGCAGTTGCAGGAACAGCTACCACATGGGATGCGGCTTCTGCTCCGGTTATGACAAAAGACAATGACGGCGTATATACTTATGCCTGCACAGGTTTAAAACCAGGTACATATGAATATAAATTTATTGGAAATCCGCTATCGGAATCACCGGACTGGATGACGGACCCGGCAAATCCGGATGTAAAGAATGGAAACAGTGTATTTACAATTTCCGGTCTTTCGGCGCCGGCAGGAAAATTATCCGTTAAAAAAGGCGAGAGTCTGGAACTTCCGGCAACGCTTACATATTATGGTCCGGATGGAGCCACGGAAGATAAGGCCGTTGCATATGAAATAGCAAATGCGGCAGGCGCCTCCGTTGACGGTACTGTTTTATCCGTCGATGCGGATTACGAAGGTGACACGGTTATTCTGACAGCAAAGACTTCGGACGGATTTTCGATTCCGGTAACGGTCTCTGTTGTGGATAAGATGTATGATGTGACCGTATATTATTATTATGCAAGAAATACTTCTCCTTCCATAGAAGATTCTGATATCTATTTATTTAATACGGAGGATGCGGAAGTAAATAATATTATGGAATTTACGGAAACCTATACAGACGATGACGGAAACGTATGGCTGAAAGGAACGATATCTATTCCATATAACAAAATCGGTGCGATTGCACGATTGACAAAAGGTTCCTGGGATGGCGGACAGGATTTGGACAGAGAATATACACTTACAAAGGAAAGTACTACATTATGGTATATATTCGGTCAGGATTTAACGGAAACCCAGCCAACCATTACAAAAGATGAGGATTTATTTGACGGCATTAAACTTCATTTCTTAAGTCCTTGGGGCGGAGCAAATGTATATTACTGGGGAATAACTCCGGCAGGTGCAGTTGAGCCAGCCGATTGGCCGGGGGCAGAGATGACGGATGAAGGTGACGGATGGTTTGGATTAGAACTGCCGGGCGTGGATGCAGCAAGTTTGATCTTTAATTTCAACGGAGATCAGACAGAGGATTTAAGCCGGACCACAGGAGAATGGTGGTATGCACAAAACACCTGGTTTGACCATGAACCTACCCAGGAAGAATTAGAGGACGTTGAAAAACCGACGGAAGATGAGACTACAGGCGAGGATGACACCACATCGGAAGAAGATACCACCGGAGAAGACGACACCACATCGGAAGAAGATACCACCGAAGAAGACCAGACTACATCGGAAGAAGATGTGACTACTTCCGAAGATGATACCAAACCGGATGATGGTTCGGTTCCGAATGTTGTGATATTGGAAGGTAAGGATGCAACATATAACGGAAGCGGTACATATGTTCTTCGTTTAGACAGAGATATCAATAAGTTTGTGGAAGTACTGGTAGATGGTACAGTGGTTGATCCTTCCAACTATACTGTTACAGAAGGTTCTACAATACTTACATTTTCAGAGGCTTACCTGAAGTCACTTTCAGAGGGTGAACATATTATTAAGGTAAATTTCACGGATGGTTTTGCCGAGACAGTATTAACAGTTGGTTTATCTTCAGATTCCGCTCCTACAGTGGCTCCTACTACAGCAGCTAACAATGGCGCAGCGGTAGATACCGGAGATATTCTTCCGGCAACATTACTGATTCTGTTGTTTGTAAGTGCGGCAGTGGTAATTGTGAGTAAAAAGAAAGTTAACAACTAATCCTTCTTTATATTAATCATAAAAAAGACATTGGTCAGCGGCCAGTGTCTTTTTTGTATACCCAATAGGTTGGTTTTGGGTAAAAATATATAATATATCCTTAATAGATATAAAAAGTTTCTAAATTGGAAATCTTTAGAAAACCTTTAGACTAATGGGGCTTTGCGTTATGTCAAATTAGGACATATTATGATATAATGTAACAAAATATTTAGTCTATTCGACAAAATTTTGGGAGGAGGAGTATATTTTTGGGTGAAGTCAAAGGGACGATACGTAGAAAGATATCAATCGTTTTACTTGCGGTGGGGATGCTTATTTTAGGTATCAGTGTCTGTATTTCCATTGTGGGGATGAGACAGACAATACGAAGATCGAAAGAAAGCAGCAGAAAACTGGGAAATAAGGTGGAGGAAGATACAAAAGATGCATTACTCCGTATTACAGAAAACAGTCTGCGGATGAGTACAAAGGAAATGTCGGCAATCAGCAATGAAAAGCTGGTAAAGATATGCGAAAATGTTGAACTGCTTGCAGGGTATTTATCTGATATATATCAAAATCCCGATAATTACGGGAGTATACATTTTAATGTTCTGGGACAGGAAAATAAAGGAAAGGCGGTGTTGCAGTTTGACCGTATGAAAGGAACTTCATATGAAGATGTAAAGCAGGAGGCGGAAAAAGCCGGTATGTTTTACGAAACAGCAAAACATATTTTTGATATTAACAAAAATAGTATAAGTTCCATCTATTTTGGTTCAGCTTCCGGATTCATGGTTTCCTATGATGATAAAGGGGATGATTCATTAATGCTGGAACCGGAAGAACGTCTGCTGCCTGAGGATTATATCATAACGGATCGGAGATGGTATAACATGGCAGAGAATACGGGAAAAGTAACGCTGATAGAAACCTATGGTGATGGTCTGGATAAATCCCTGATCGTGACATGCTCGGCGCCGGTATGGAATTCATCAGACAAACCGGCAGGCGTGCTTGCGATAGACATTAAATTAAAATATGTATGCGAAGAAATCATATCTTCAAAGATTGGAGAAAACGGGTTTGCCATATTGATCGGACAGTCCGGGCGGATTATTTCAGGAGCGGGAATTGGCAAAGATATTGGGACCTTCAGTCCCGGTATGGCAGAAGAATTGAAACATATGCAGAATGGTGAGACCGGATTTGCAGAAACAGTCATAGAGGAAACAGAATACTATATGGCATATTCACCGGTTCCGGTTTCCGGCTGGACGCTGGCAGTTCTGGTTCCGAAAGAAGAAATAATAAAACCTGCATTGGACAGCTCCGAAACCATAAAAATGGAAACCCAAAATACCTTGAAAGAGCTGGAAGGAATTCTAAGGAATATGGTATACATTTTTGTTGCCGTGTGTATCGGATTGATGGCAGGAGTATTTCTTCTGACGATCCGAATATCTGACAAAATTGCGGGTCCCATTAAGAAACTTACGACAGATGTAAGAAGAATCAGTAATGGTGACCTGGATTACCGTACGGATATTAAAACGGGAGATGAGATTGAATTATTGGGCGACGCTTTTAATTCCATGACAGGCTCTTTAAAGGATTACATAATCAACTATGCAAAGATTTCGGCGGATAAAGAGAGAATAGCAACGGAGCTGGGTGTTGCGGCATCCATTCAAAAGGATATGTTGCCGGAAGGTAAAGTTTGTCAGGAAAGATTTGAATTATTTGCCGACATGAATCCGGCAAAAGAAGTAGGGGGAGACTTTTATGATCATTTTATGACGGAAGACGGAGGGTTATGGGTCGTCATTGCCGATGTATCAGGGAAAGGAGTTCCGGCAGCATTATTTATGGTGATTGCCAAAACCCTGCTGAAAAATCAGGCGAATCACTCTTCCTCACCCGGAGAGGTCCTGAAAAATGTAAATAATCAGCTGTGTGAACACAATGAGGCGGAAATGTTTGTTACGGCATTTATCGCCAGATATGATTTTAAGAAAAAAATATTGGAATGTGCCAATGCAGGACATAACCAGCCGCTTATCAGCAAAAAGGGAGAAGGTTTCCAATGGTTATCAGTAAAGCCGGGATTTGTACTGGCCGGTTTTGAAAATATGGAATATGATACTTTTCCAATATCCATGGATTCCGGCGACCGGATCATCTTTTATACCGACGGTGTTACGGAGGCGCTGAACAAAGAGGAATCGTTGTATGGGGAAGGCAGACTGGAACATAAGCTAAACTGTCCCCGGGTTTTGGAAAATGAAACCACAGAGGATATTGTCTCTTATATAAAAGAAGATATCAGTGTTTTTGCAGACGGAGCGGAACAGGCAGACGATATAACGATTATGGCACTTAGAATAAAATAGATAGTATTAAAATTCAGGAGTTAATATGAATCAAGGGAAAAGTAAATTATTGTTTAGAAACCTGGAGATTTCGGACAAAGAGATTGTGGATAGGACGGTACGGTATGCGGAAAGTATGTCCTGTCAGTTAAGTTTTGCCAATTTATATTGCCTTTCAGGTAAATATAATACAAAAATATGTATATCCGACGGTATATTATATATCAGACAAAGCAGGCGGGATGAGAATTTATATGCGGCATATCTTCTGCCAATGAAGATACCGGAGGAATATTCTGAAAGTGAGGATAATGATCCTTCAGACTGGTTGTATCAGGCAATTGAAAAAATAAGAACAGAGGTACATTATGACGGAAAACTTCTTATGTTTTTTGGGGTTACGGAGGATATGAGCAAATTTATTTTAGAAAAAGAAAAAGGAAGATTTTACAGGCTGGAAAACAGAGACTGGGCAGAATATATTTATATGAGTGCGAAAATGATTTCTTTAAGCGGCAGGCATCTGGCGTCAAAAAGAAAAACGTTTAATAAATTTATACGTGAATATGGTGAAAGGCTCACCATATCAAAAATAACAAAAGATAATATTGAGGCGGTCAGGGAATTTCAGAAAAAATGGATGACAAATAATAGGATGAAAGCAGAAGAGCAGCAATCATTAGTTTATGAAAACGAGTCGATCAATACTGCGCTGGATTCCTTTGAAGCATTGGGACTGGAAGGTATTGTGCTATATATCGATGATTCCGTGGCTGCTTATTCCTATGGACAGCCGGTAACGGATAATGTTTTTGATGTAATAGTGGAGAAGGGAGATTACCGGTATCCCAATATTTATCGGGCGGTCAACCGTTTTTTTGTTATTTACTGCTGTAAAAAATACAAATTTATTAACCGGGAAGAAGATATCGGATCAGAAGGACTGCGACAGGCGAAAATGAGATATCAACCGGAACGGCTGTTGAAAAAATATAATCTTTATGAACAAAAAGAAGGAAGCGTTTAAATTGAAGGAGTTAATCGTGGAAGCGGATACGAAAAATCTGGAGCAGGTGATCAGTTTTATAAATACAGAGCTTGAACGCAAACAATGCAGTGACAAGATCAGGTATGAAATAGATATAGCCGTAGAAGAAATCTATGTGAATATTGCAAGCTATGCGTATAGTCCTGAAACAGGCATGGCATGGATACGATGTGACACTGAAGAGCAGCCACAGCAGATAGTGATACAGTTTCTGGATAGTGGAAGACCGTATAATCCTTTGGAACGGCCGGATCCGGACGTTGATCTGTGTCTGGAGGAACGTCAGACAGGGGGACTGGGAATTTATCTGGTGAAACAATCTATGACATCCGTGGACTATGAATACCGGGGCGGGAAAAATATTTTTACAATAAGAAAGGAACTGGATCGTAATTAGGAGGGATTAGGATATGAATAGCAGTGTATTACTTGTGGAAGACGATGTGGATTTATCCTATATTATAAAATTTAATCTGGAAAGTGCAGGTTACAATGTGGAAACGGCATATAACGGTATGGAAAGTATGAAAATGGTAAAAAACAGTAAGTATGATCTGATCCTGTTAGATGTACTTTTACCGGATACCAATGGTACGGAGATTTGCAGGCATATTCGGCATGAACAGAATACACCGATCATCTTTGTAAGCTGTATTGATGACAAGGAAATCATGATAGAAGCACTGGAAAAAGGTGGCGATGATTATATTGTAAAACCTGTGGATTATGCGGAACTGATCGCCAGAATAGAAGCAAATATCAGACGGGTCAGAATGGACTGCAGAAAATATAACAGAATACGAAGATTATCCTTTAAACAGTTTTCCGTAGATATTGACCGAAGAGTGGTAAGGAATATGAAAGGCGAAGAAATTGAATTGTCGCCAACGGAATATCAGTTATTGCTGAAATTTATCCGACATCAGGGAGAACTGCTGTCATATAATGATTTGTACAGCAGTATATGGGAAAGTGACAGTCTGGGAGATATAAGGACCGTAATGGTGCATATTTCCAATCTGAGAAAAAAGATTGACAGCGATAAAACGGGAGTAATAGAGACAGTCAGAGGTGCAGGATATATATTTGATGATAAGTAAGGCAGAGGAAAGGTAGTGGAGGAATGAAACCTGAGAATATCATATTGGCAGCCGCTGGTATCATTATTCTGGCTTTGCTCGCAGTCATTCTGCACATAAAATATATGTATGGAATCAGGATTCATAGGGAAGCGGAAAAGATCAAAGAGGAGTACGACAGGGAGATCGAAAGAATCAGAAGTTCTCTGTCTCACGGTTTTAGAATGCCTTTAGCGATCATATGGGGATATTGTGAAATTTTATTAAAAAATGACAAAATAGAAAAAGAGGCATATCGGGAATATCTGGAGAAGATATGTGATAATTCAAAGTATTTAAATATTATGGTTAATCGTTCGTTCATGCAGATACGAAAACGGCTGGGAGATCCGGTATACTTGATGGAACCGGTGAATCTTACTGAAATCGTGAGAAAAACTGCCAGGGATATGGAAGGGTTGTTACTACAGAATAGGATCAGCCTTCAGCTTATGTTTGATGACTTACCGATCATAATGAAAGGTGACCGGAGCCAGCTTATGAATGTCCTTAACAATCTGTTTGATAATGCTATAAAATATATGGGCAGGCCCGGTTGTATTACCCTGACTTTAATTAAAGTAAAGAATCAGGCGATACTGGAGTATAAAGATAACGGAAAAGGAATGAAAGCAGAAGAGAGCCTCCGCATATTCGAGGAACACTTTCAGGGTTCCAATGCGGGACATGGTTCCGGCAATGGATTGTATATAGTAAAAGAAATCGTAGAGGCCCACGGAGGAGAGATATTTGCTGTCAGCGGTTACCGGCGGGGGATGAAAATTTACATATTATTTCCGACAAATACAGACATTCTTTAACAAATCTTTAGACAAAATATGACCTTCCTCTGTTATACTGTTTTTATGGGATGGCGGCTAGAATGTGCATGTTTTCTTCCGCAACACAAATAAAGACAGGAAGAGGAGGGTTTATTTTTGTCTGATAATCAGTTATTTCCCTTTGAAAGAAACCGTTATTATGCGGGCAAAATGCTGACTTCGGCAGATTTTACGGCAGAACAGGAATATTTTAACAATAAAAGAAAATTTTTAAATCAGATTTTATACGGCTCGGGCCTGATCTGTGGTATGAGTGTGTTTAATCTGGATGATTTATCGGTTATGATTGAAAGCGGGGCAGCCATAGACGGCTTGGGAAGAGAGATCATTATGGATAAAGCGGCGGTCAGGAAACTGTCGGCTGTAGAAGGTTTTGAAACTCTGGAATCGGACAGGGCGTCTCTGTGTGTCAGATATAAAGAAGAAGCGGTTCATCCTGTATATGCGCTGAATAAAGGAACTCAGGACTATGAATGTAACCGTATATCCGAAGGTTATGAGCTTTTTTTAACAGATGCGAGCGTTGTGGAATCCGTATACGAAATGGAGCAGGAATTTTTATCAAAGACGATTCTGGCGGCAGGAGACTGTTATACGGCGGAACTCAGCGTGCCGGTTACCGTGTGCAGGGGCAGAGGGGTAAATCTGATTTTAAAGATAACAAACAGGAATGACGGTGCAGCTCCGTTTCAGTTGAAATGCCGGATACAGACACCGGATATGCTGAATCCCGATGGAGAGCATGATTTATCAATTGATACGGGATGTATCACCCTTTCCGGGGGAGAGGAAAAATGTTTTTCGTATTATATGCTGGTACAGGAATCCGCCCATGAAGATATCAATATCGTGACCGAGCCGGATTCCTTTCAGGCATTTGAGGGCAATAAAAGGATGGAGCAGATAAATCATGTTCCGATAAAGATCAATGCAGTTTCCGTTCTTCCGGATGAACTTATCACAAGGGAAGTGGGAAAATTAAGTCTGGAAATGCAGAATCTGGCCGGCGTCAGGGAATATATCAGGCTTGCAGATATACATCTGGAAAGGACCGGAGGCAATTATCTGATCAGTTCTGTTGACGAGACCGTAAAATCCTATATTCAGGTTCCGTCTCAGGCAGGGAAACGAAGGGAATATGAAAGTTATTTTTGTGAAGATACTGCGTTCTTCCGTACCGTGGGAAGTTTAGAACTACATAGAAACCAGAAAGATGACGGAGTGGAACCGCCCGGCAGTCTCATGATAGCATCCGGAACGGTAGAGATACCTTTGGGTGATAAGATGAGAAAAGGGGATATCAGATATTCCGGAGAAATCATGCATGGCCTGGGAAAAGGAAATGTGTTCGTTAAGGTGGGATATGAGTTTATGAAAGAAGATAATACTATGGGAAAACCGTGCAGATCGGTAATATACGGAAATCCCGATTTATTTAGAGAAAAATCTCCCATATCAAAAGTGGAAACCGCAGTGAAAGTATTAAATGAAAAAGGAAGTTTTGTCGTTGCGGCCAGGCTGCTGAGAGACACGGGTTTTTTTATTCTGACATTGCGCTGGATAGCCATTAAGGCGGATTCCGGCCACGACCCGGACAGAATCGGTTATTATACCGGAAAAAGCATTTCTGCGGAAAAGACCACCGTGGTTCTGGGAACAAAGGAAAGTTTTTACTTTAACGTACGGTTTCATAATATGGAGCCATGCAGCGTTACATATGAGCTGACGGAGCCGGGAAGTGGTGAAATAAGCCTGGATGGCGTATATACGGCGCCTGCCAGGGAAGGAGTTTTTGAAATACGGATATTCTGTACGGATATGCCGATTCTGTGTACCTATGCGTATGCGGTTGTTAAAAAAAAGACGGAAACGTAACAGGGGGCGCAGAAAATGACTTTTAAGACGGAAAAGCGGCTTCTTAATGTGGTAAGTCAGGTATTTGCTTCAGAGATTAATGAAGTATATATATGCAAAGATGTAAAAGAGCCGGGAAATATATATTATACCATAATTCTCATAAAACAGCGGAGGATTGCCGGAGCTATCATTAAAGCATTTGAAACCGGGAAAACAGAGGCAGCCCTGTATCCGGAATATTTTTCGGTACAGGGATCCGTCGGTCTGGTGTTTCCCTATGAGAGCGAACGTCCATTAGCCGGGTTTTACATGGGAAGTCTGTGTTCTGCAGGGGAATGTGAAGCAATATGCAGGAATCTTGTGATTCAGTGTATGGTATCGGAAATTCCGCCGCAGGTATTGTATTTGACGCTGACTCAGAAGAATATCGGGATTCAGCGGGATAACAGGATCACTTTTTCCTGGTTTCTGGATTTGAGCAGGTATGACGACAGTCGTACCCGTCAGGACTGTGTCAGGCAGTGTGCGGAAATAATTTTAAGATTACTGGAGCCGTTCCCAAGAGAAAAGGCAAAAAGCTATATGTTGATCAGAAAAAAGACCTATAAAAACGGATATAAGGATTTTACGGAATTATACCGGGATCTCATGCTGACCGCGGAATCGGAACAAAAGCCGGAACCAGGGATAAAACGGAAAAAAATCCGGGAGGAGAAACAGGAGCTTTTATTCCGGTTGTTACTGTTCCTTTGCATAATACTGATATTGCTGACGTCGATCATACTGCTTTCACAGATCATATCCGGAGAAGTGAGGCTGTTTCGTCTGTTTATTAATCCTTTTAAGAAAATTGGGACGGAGACGCTTACATAGCAGCGGGAAGGAAGGCTGTGTCATAGAGGGGACGGCAGCGCGGAATGGAGGAAGGTATGAAAAAAATCATCATGGTTCTGGCCATTGGAGGTTTCTATTGTTTTGTTATCTTTAATCTGAATCAAAGATTTGCGTTAAATCTGAATCAGTTTGAGAGATGGATCAGGAGTGACGGAAACGGAAATATTTATATGGTAAAAAACGGGGAAAACTGTTGCGATATCATTAAACTGGACAGAAATGACCGGATGAGCCTGATGGATTCCTTTTACCATAACAACGGCGGACAACCGGTTAAAATAACGGATCTGACGGTGGATAACGATAATCTTTATATTTTGTTCCGATATTCCGATCCCGATAAATGGAAAGTCATAAAGTATTCGGTAACAGACGGAAATCGGCAGGATATATTTGAGATGGACGGAAATATGGGCATAAAACGGCTTTCATACCGGAATGAAAAATTATATTTCAGCGTAGCAGCAAACATGGGAAAAATAGAGATATACGAACTGGATTTATGCTCCGGGTCTCCGGAGATGAATTTGATCCTGGAAAAAGTTCTGACAGAGCAGCCAAAGGACATCCTGTATGATTCTGAAGATCTATATGTGCTGAGCCGTGCAGGAAATGTCTGGTTTTTTCAGGACGGAAAACCGGTCCGGATAAACGGGGAACCAGAGGGCGGCTGTACGGCCGTTGAAATACGGGACAAAATTTTTTTACGATACAGCCAGAGAGAACACATATTATATTCCGGACAAAATGAAACCATAAAAACAGAAGCATTTACCGTGATATCCATGGCCGGAGAACGGGAGAATGTGATTCATATACTGGCAGCAGACAAAAATGGAGATGTTCTGTTATACACTTTGGAAGACGGTAATCTTATTTCAAGGACAAAACCGTTGAATGATTCGGGAAAAAGGAATAATGCTCCGGTAGCGTGGCTGCTGATGGCTACTCTTATCTATATTTCCGTTATATCGATCATTATACTCCTGATCAGGGGATACCAAAAGTCAAAACGTCTGGCAGTAAGGATTTCCATGATATCCGTGGAAATGGCGGCAGTTCTGATCGCCGCGCTGGGATATTCGGCTTATATCACAATCCGGGAAACCATGGAAGCGGAAAGAACGGTTTTTAGCAGCCTGAGTAATCAGATACAGATGAGTCTGCTGGAAGATGTTGGGTTTGGACAGCTGACCGGGGATAAGGACACTGACCAAAAAAATTTTATATATACATTTTATCAAAGCGATGATTATCGGAAACTGGATCTGCTTCTTATGGGTGCACAAACGCCGGGTTTTGCCCGGTATCTGCTGTATTTTGATAATAACAGCAAAGAAATATATCTTTTGGGAAGCAGTGGGGATGATGTTATAACAGGCAGTTCTGCCGGGGCCGTTTTTTCCGGGGAAATCATATCGCTGGTCTGCCGGAGCATAAAGCAAAATAAGGAGATTTCGGAAGTACTGAAAACAAAAGGCGGAATGTATTGCGTTACGGCGGCGCCGCTGAACAGAGGAACGGAGCCGTGTCTCTGTCTGGTAACGGCGGTATCCATGCAGGATATGGGCAGGAAGGAAACGGCGGTGATGATACGGTTGATAACAGCAGCCGGATGTATTCTGATCCTTACCGTGATATTACTGGTCATTTCCGTCCGGGCGGCCCTGAATCCTGTTAAACGTCTGTCAAGAGCCATGTCCCGGGCAGCAGAAGGAAACATCTTTGACCCGGGCTGTAAATTTTTAAAATTAAAGGTTCCGGAACATGAAATTGGTTCTATGTGGGTTTCATTTAATAAAATGTGCAGCGCCCTGCAGAAAAAAAATTATCTGATGACAGATATTCTCAGTGCTTATCATCGTTTTGTTCCAAAGAAGATAGAAAGATTAATGAACCGGGAATCCATGATGGATATAGAACCCGGAGATATGAAATATATCAGCGGAACCCTTGGACTGATATCCGTAACCGGCGGGAATCAACGGCATGACGGGAATCCGGCGGAATATATAAAATTTATCAACCGTTGCTTTCAGGTCATCAGCAGAAATTGTGAAGAAGATCAGGGGATTTTGCTGACATATGATTGTAATCTGTCATTGGTGAACACTATTTTTACCGGAGCTGGGGAAAAAGCGTCCGTATTCGGAATCGATACCATTCGGGCATTGACGGATGACGGCTGCCGGCCGGTTGCGGTCATTCATAAATCTCAGGTATTGTTTGGGGCGGCAGGGACGGAAGAGCAGCTTTTTCCATTTATTTCTTCAATAGAGATCGAGGAATTAAGCCGGTTTATACCGGAACTGAGAAAGGCAGGGATTCGGATGGCAGTCACGGATTCCGTAATCCGGAAACTGCACCGGGGCTTTTCCATGCGGTATATTGGTTATGTGGTATCGGAACGCCTGAACCGGACGTTTCAGATTTATGAAATGCTGGAGGTATATTCGGAATCCGAAAAGGATGCCAGAAGGAAAACAGATAAAAAATTTCAGGAGGGGATTCAGATGTTTTATCAAAATGATTTCTATCTGGCGCGAAACAGGTTTTCGTCGGTATTAAAGGCATGTCCGGAGGACGGTATCGCCAGATGGTATCTGTTTACCTGTGAAGCTATGCTAAATACCAAAGACGCCGGGGATATCCGGCATGATCTGTTTGCGGACATCTAATATATGCGGGAAAGGAAGGTTCCATGCTGTCAGTCTTAAGAATTTATATCAATATCATCAGGGAAAAGTTTACAAAAATACTGGCGCTGATCTGGACGTATACGAATCCCCGGTATGTGAAAGAGCATCTGCTGATCCGGATAAAGAAGTTTTTAACCGGTCTTCTGAATATAAAACCCAGGGATAAAGATGATTATTATACGGTTTTCGGCTGGATGGTCAGCAGAAAACTGGCGTTTGCCATTGTGATTTTCCTGGGTCTTGTCTGTGCGGTTTATATTGCAGGCATGAAACCGGTAAACATTCCGGGAAAATCCGGAACGGACGGCGGGATGTTAACCTATCGCTATGATGCCGTTCCGCTGCGTTTTCATTCGGGGACGGTAAGGATACTTGGAAAATCCGGATACCGGGCTTATGAAGGAAGTATAAAGGACGGAGCGGTAGAAGGAACCGGAAAACTTTACAATAAAGAAGGAACTCTTGTTTACAGCGGAGAGTTTGAAAAAAATATGTATAATGGAACAGGAAAACGCTATTATGATAATCAGATGTTATGGTATCAGGGGGAGTTTAAGGATAATGAGTTTTCGGGAAACGGCATTTTGTACAGGGATAACGGTATAAAAGAATATGAGGGCGAATTCTCAGAGAATGAAAAGAATGGCAGGGGCAAATTATTTGATGAAAGCGGTAATCCTGTTTATACCGGAACTTTCAGCAACGGGGAATTGTTATACAGCGATATACCCGGAAAGACCGCCCAGGAAATCTCCGACATGTATACCGGTAGAAGAATCGTTTATTCCGCAAAAGACCAGTTTGGTGTGGGAATGCCGAATATCCGGGCGCTTTATTGGGGAGGAACCGGCGGGGATACATTAGAGGAAACATACAGGGCGGAGGGCGTCCTGGTTTTAAAAGATACCTTTTGCCTGCAGAAAAAGACTTTTACCGGTATACCCGGGATCAAGGAATATCTGGGGGAACCGGTCTATGAGGGCAATACCGGCCTTACGCTGATGGAATGTGCGGCGGTCAATCTGCTGGTCGATTTGGGAAACCGGGAGCTTGAGAAGATTGACATCAGGAGTGATTCGGAATTTCAGGATGTTGTTGAGGTGACGGATTATGATAGAACCAGGGAAATTTATATATACAGTTTTGAGAATAACGGTTTGCTGTACACATTCTATTGTACGGAAAAGGAGGGGCGGTTTGTATTTTGGAAATGTGAGGCGGCATAAAATCTTTTGGGATAATGTTAGGAGCTGATGGTATGGGTGTTTACAGAAAAATTTTTCGTAACCTGCTTATGGGCCTGTTGTTGTTCTGTTGTATGTACAATATGGTTCAACCGGCATTTTGTATAAAATGCATGGATGTGTTTGCATATAGCGGGGATAAGGTTCTGACGGTTTCCCAGGCAAAAAATCTGGCCCTGAAGAATAGCAGGGATCATAAAGCGGTGAAAAGTGATATTATACTGCTGCAGGTTAAATATGAACAGGCGGTGAAATCCATTGCTTTAAAAAAACATAATATGTCCACATTCCGCTGGACGCCGCTGCTAAGCTTTAAATTTCCGGAAAAGGCCGATCTGGCTGAGGAATATGAATTTACCTATAAGCCACTGCAGATTCAGTCGGATATTACGGCAAAGAAACATAAGTTAAATGATGTGGTCTTTGAAATATATGAAGAAACCGAATTATTGTTTGTAAGATTATATGTATATCAGGAAAAGATTACATTTAACCGGAATCGGATGGAAACCCTGAAAAAGGATATCAGCAGAAATAAAGCCAGGGTACTGACAGGCGAGGCGGTTCAGGAAGATGTGGATAAAATGCAGTCTTCGCTGGATAAACTGGAATCGGAAACGGCGGCAGTCATGCGAAGTTTTGAAACCGGAAAAAAAGATTTGTCTGATTTGATCAATATCGACGTATCATCGGGCTACCGGTTTGCCAATCCGCTGGTTACGGCAGAAATAGGACGGGACAGGCTGAATGGTCTGATTCAGCGGACCCTGGATATGGATCAGGAATATCATGAAGCAAAACTGGCGGCGGGTCTGGCTCTGATTTCATTGAATACATATGAATTATTGATGAAGAAACAGTACGGCGAAAATATGAATCATATACAATCCTATGTAAACATGGCAAAAAGTAATCAGGAGATTGATTATGATGCGTTTAAATCCGCCTATGATTCCATGCAGAAAGCAGTGGATAAACCCTGGGCCGGAAGTATAAGAATCTTGTTTATAAAAATTCCGAAGGAGTGGTTTAAAGGTCAGATTTCCGGTATCCGTTATATTGAAGACGAGCCGTATGCCCTGCTGACCGCAGCGAAGGAATATGCGGCGGCCGTAAACGAGCAGACAGCTGTTCAGAAAGCAAAGGAAAAGGCGGTAAAGTCCGGATTTGAAAATATAGTGACTGCCCGGAATGCATATCTGACACTGGAAGATCGTGTAAATACACTAAAAAAAGATTATCGGAGACTATCGGCCAGAAACAAACTGGGGGAAGCCGGGTTTGATGAGGTACAGGCTGCACAGGCGGAATATGAAGAGACGCAGATGGATATGCTGGATTCTCTGGCGGCTTATACCGAATTACTATATTCCTATGACCGGCTTACCTGCGGCGGTATTACCGGGCTGCTGTCAGGCCGGGAAGCCGGAGGGGATTTTGTGGAAGGCGGGGACAGTATTGTTATCAGAGAGGGAGATGAAGGCGTCTGGTATACCATTCAGAGTAAAGTGGAGGATAATCTGTTCATATTCAGTGTATCCGTTCCGGATGATTTTGAACCGGAGGTTAATTTTTATGAATTGTGGGTAAATGGGATTCAGATCGGGGAACGGACAAGTATTTCTTCTGCTGTCCGTCATTTAACACTGGATTTGGAAAATGTGGAGTCGGCATTCGTGAGATTTTATTCCGGTGAGGATTTTGTGGATGACTGTGAGATAGATGCATCTTCGTACCATGGAAAATTAAATATCAGCGGGGGATATGTCCCCAACCCCCGGGGTGAGATCGTTGTGGGAACCTATGAGTGCAAAGATACCGGCAGCGGAACGGCGGAACTGGGGATTCAGACGGATCTTGCGAAAGCAGCTTATTACCGTCTGTTTACGAATGAAGGGCAGGCGGTGTTCAGTGAAGCGTTGATTCCCATATCGGATAAATTCCGGTATCTCAGTATATTACAGGATTCTTTTCAGGATATGAGAATATTTCTGTATGATAAAGACAGAGAATTGATTTGCAAAGGAGAGTTTGATACCGGTTCATTGCAGATCAAGATGGTTCAGCCATCCGAATAAGTGCCGGATCACATGCGGAGCAGTCAGTCTCCATTTGACGGAAAGAAAGGATAAAGGTATGGGTAAAAAGTTTAAAAAAATAAGGCGGTCTTTCCGTCGAAATGTGGAATTTGCAGTTGTATGTGCGCTTTTAATAGTATTTATCTTTATAGTATTTAATACCGGAGTTGTAAGTGCGATCTGGGATCCAGGCCAGTCGGTTCATATAAATGCATCGGAAATCGAAGATTCCACGCTTGTGATCGGAACCCATTTAATTCATTTAAGCGCATTGACGGATGAATTGTATGAAACGGCTTATCAGTCGGCAGCGGATTCCGGACAGATGACGATGTATTATAAATCGGAACTGGCCGACGGAGCGTGGATAAATCTGGGCAGCGCCTCCGGTGTATTGGATCTGACCGGCGGCAGCAGCCGGGCGGTTTCTGATGATGAAATCAACGCATTGTTTTTTGAATATCATACCGGGTCTGACGGCGTTACATACGACTTGCGGAATAACAGGGCGGTGTGCATCTATGATATTATCAGTCCCTATGACCTGGAAAGCATGAAGGAACTGGAACCTTTGAGAAACCAGTATCAGAATATCCAGGAGAAAGAAATACAAGATCTGGTCCTGGATTTCTTTAAAGAAGAAACGGAAGATGAATATACCGGGGAACGGGACCGTGAAATCCGGGAGCTGGACCGGTATCTGAAGATTTTAAATGATAACGGCGGAAGCGAAGGCCCGAAAGAAGCTGTAAATAAGATCATATCAAAGGTGGATTCCGCCAGAAGACTTCGTGTTTTAAATCAGGTGAACCTGTTATTGGAGGGGTTAGAAAAGAATTTAACGGATATGAATGATAAAGAGGGGGCTTCTTTGACAGATACACTGACGGCCCTTTACAGCAGTATTCAGAATATTGAAGAAAGCCGCCGGGAACATGAGGGAAACATGCTGAAGGAAGGAACCACGGTATTATCAAAGGCGGAATATGATGAGGCAATAAGTCTGATCGGTCATGCCCTGGAGCATCTGGATGCGGAATGTGATACGGATGCAGACCATTTATCGGTGATTTATAATGTCAATGATAATGTGACCGGTAACCGGTCCGCAGAACGGGTTTATTTAACGGAGGTATTGATAAAGCGCGGAGAAGCTGTTTTTGAAACAAAACTGGCAGCCGGGATCAATGATAAATATAAAGCCGAATTAAATAAAAAGTCTTCAAGGGTGGTGTTAAACAGTATCGTTTCGGAGAATCAGAGCGAACTGGCAGGTATAAAAGGGGAATTGGAGTTTCTGGTACAGGCTGTAGTCGATCGTTTGGATCCGGATCCTGCAGCGGAGTTTCTCACCGAAAAATTAAACGAAACGGGAATTTTTCTATCGGCAGTTCCGGACGATGCATTTCAAGAAAGCGCTTTGGAGGAAGCGGAAGATTACAGGAAGTGGCTGGAAATCAAACTCGGGGAATCCGCCGCCGGCGGTACGGACGGAGAAAATGAGCTGAGTGAATTGTATGAAGAAAAGCAGAAACTTATGGAGCAAAAAATGGAAGCACTGGATAAAAACGATCTAAAAGAAGCGGGCAGGATAGACGCGCTGATTTCAGCCAACAGCGGAAAAATCGGAACACTGGAAGAAAAACTGTCGGAAGAGATGGACAGACTGACGAAACAAATCACAGAGCTTCAGAAAGAGTCGGATAAAGAAGGAAATGGACCCGGAGATGGTAACGGAAACAGTGAAGAAAAGAAAATTCTGGAGCGGCAGATTGCAGAATTAAAGGCCAGGCTGGCTGCGGTCACCGCAGGGCTGGAAGACGGAAGCCGTGTGTCAGCCATAGACGAATTCCGCAGATCGGCGGAAGATTCCATTGCTGAAGTTAAGGCGGCCGGTGTGCGGGGAAGCGGTAGCGGAACCGGAGAAGACATCCGGGAAGCGGCAGCGGACATTGAACGGAGCATAGACGGACTGGCTGTATTTCTGGATTCCAATACAAAACAGGTTTTCAATGCCCTGCAGGATATTTATTCATCATTGATCGCAGAAAAATATCTGAATCCGACGGATGTTTATAATGAACTGATTCTGAAGATAGAACGGCTGGTTTCCGAACATTCCGATCTGCTGGGAGGTTTAGAGGAAAATTCCCCGGAACTTTCCGCCGGTGAACTGGAAACGTTAATGGAGGAATTAGGGGAAAACCTTCAAAATGGAGGACTGCTTACGTTTACCAGTGATATTGATACGTCGGCCATGAGCCGGCAGGAAATAAATGCCGCACTTCTGGCCGGACTGGCCCGCTATGGGGAACTGGCAAAGAATGAAGAGACAGACGGGTTTCTGGCGGTACAGGCAAAGAAAGAGTTTAATTCCGGCAATGCGCAGGTGTTTAAAACGGTTTCCGGAGCGGCAGGCGCGGAGTATGCACCTGTAAACGCACTGGCGGCAGCTTCCGGTTACCGGTATATCTGGAACGATTCTTATAAAACTGCCACTCTGGCGCTGGAAACAAAGTATTATGCTTTTACTGCTTTTTCGGACCGGGCGGTGAGAAGTCCGGACGGGGAGGAATCAGATGTACTTCCCCATACCAGTGAATTTAAGGGAACAGTTTATATTGATGACGGGTATGCTTATCAGGAGTTCGGATATGAGGCATATTATCTCGGAGATACGGGATACGGAATATTGGCAGATGATAAAATATCGGAACTGGCGGCGGATCTATGTGACAGTATGTTAAATGCGGGAAAACCGTAAGGGGTTTGTCGAATTATGTCGACAAAAATACTTTGACATTATTTACCTATATTGTTAAATTAATACAATGGAATGATACAATAAATCGTATCAGAACAATTAGAAATTATATATTAACACGGAGGGACAAATGAAGAAATTAATGAAAAAAAGCACCATCAGAAGAATTGTATCCATTGTATTAACAACAGCAATTTTGTTTACAAGTCTGGGACTGGAGAATTTTACAAATGTTGTGAAAGCAGCAACATCCTATACCACACTTTATCTGATGGATGATACGCCGGAACACTGGCTGGGAAATGATAATGCGGTGATTGAAATGGTGGATAATACCGCCGGGCATGACCGTTATATAATGACAAAAGAGTCCGGCCGCCGATGGAGCGTCCGGGTTCCGTCAACCACATATAATGTAACATTTAACCGGCTGAGTCCGGACAGAAGTACACAATGGAATTCCTGGAGTGCCGGGGGCAGGGATAGCCACAGTACGTATCATGCTGTTACCCATGAGCATGGATACTGGGAAGGAACAGCGGTTCTGGAAGAGGGATTCCGCGAGGGAGATATCATCTATCTGGATTATTATGAATTTAATGACTGGAAGTTATCCGATGCACAGTTTTATGTAAACTTTACAGCAGCGTCCAAACAGGAAAACAACGGCCAGGATATCAATATAAATTATGGGGATAAAGAAAAATATTCACCGATAAAACTGGCTCATGAAATAGAGGAAGATGTATTTACATACACGGTAACAAAAGAAGACGAGGGGGCAAAAGAGTTAAGGTTCTGGAGGGGAAATACGGATACGTTGTGGAACTGCTCGGTAACACTTTCTTATAGTGATTACAAAGCGGGCAATAATTGTGCCAAAATTCAGGGATGGAATGATGCCGGATATGTATGCCCCTATGTTCCAAGGAGGCATATCACCCGGATTGACAGTATAGAGCTGAATGTATCAGGCAATCGGAAGGTAAACAGAAAAGTTACCGTTGACCTGGATATACAGGGAGAAACGGAATTATTATTACAGGACGAAACAACTATTACAATAGAAAAAGTAAACGGTAATACTGGGACCGTAGTCTGTGATGATTCCAAAACATTGTGGAACCATAGGGAATTAATATTTAAAGAAGCAGGAAATTATCATATCAAAGCAACCGCAACCGATGGGACGGATACATTCTCTGCAGAGAAATATATCACCATTGCAGAGGATCAGGCGCCAGCGGCAGATTTTAAACTGAACAGTGATGATAACATCTATCTCCGTGACAGCCGTGGAACTGCACATATAACCGTTACGGATATGTCTGTTTCGGAACCGGGAGACGACATTACAAAACGGATATATAAACTATATCATGATGTAAACGGAAACGGTGAGTTTGAAGAAGAGGAATTGATCGGCCAGAGCGGCGGAAATGATACAGAGGTAAACTATGACCTTTCGGCAGTAGGAAAATACATGGTAAACCTGTATGTGCAGGAAACATTTACGGACACCATTCCCCGATTTCTTCATGACGATGATTATTTAAGCGGAGAGCTATCAAAAACATTTGAGATCGTCAATCAGGCGCCGGAATCTTCCATGTCACTGGAGAAGAGTAAGATTGCGGACATTATATTTACGGTAGGAAATGCAGACCGGGATTTATTGGGTAAATATGTAAGCGCCGGTGAAAAAGTAAAAGACAAGCTGAAAGAACTGGGGATTGAGGCAAAGGTAAGTACAGTTTCTTCATCGGCGCTTACCGCACAGGATACGTTTGCCTGGAAAGAATATGATCACTATGATTATAAGGATATATATGGACAGCAGCTGCCGAAGCATATTCTGTATGACGGCAGAGACATAAAGATGTTAGGCTATTTTAAGGCGCCGTTAAAGGATTTTCTGTATATCGATGACAATGACAGCAGCAGAAAGGTTTTTGAGTTTGATTTGCAGAGAGACGGAACGGACTGGCACAGTATGGAGGGCGGAGGCTTTTTGTTTAATACCATTGTGTCGGAAGAAGAGAATTATATACAGGGATATTGTATTCTTGTTACACAAAGCGGATTAAAACTGGTTCAGATGAATAAAACGGACCTTTCAAAGTTTCGAAACGGTTCTTATTCCACGGTACAGAAAACTGGCAGATTATTGCAGACTTTTAAAATTACCGATTTATATGCGGAACATCATTTTAAGATTATTGTGGATAAAAATGTTCTTACCGTTTATGACGGTGATAAATTAATCATAAATGAATATGTTCTTCCGGAGGATGGAGTGGATGCATACGGTTACGGTCCGATCATCAGTCATGACTCTCATTATTGCGGACAGCAGTCATTCTTTACGTTTAAGAATATTGTTATGCAGACCATTACCGGAGAAAGTTTGTCCGATGTGGTAAATAATCATATATGGACGCCGGGGACGAATCATTATGTTATTAATCTGAGCGAGACTTCCGTACCGGAGTTATCGGATCATGACAGATTGGCAGATGTCGCTTCGGCAATGTTGCAAAACGATGCCATGTTTTTTGGAATAGGAAATGATAATACAATCGACCAATATAATACCCTGCAGAATACTTTGGAGGGAAAAGGGGAAACCATTGAACTACGATACGAAGAAGAGGCTGACAGGGAAGAAGATAATTATAAGGTCTCTGTGGAAGAAGGGGTTGACCGGATCGTATCAGCAATCATTGCGGATATTAACAGCAAAGATTATTCCATCGGCTACACATTAGCTACCGATGAAGAAGTGATATATACGGAAACTTACCATGACCCGGATAATGATCCGGTGGGTATGGAAGAGTGGAATTATATGTATGACGGGTCAGTATTTGGAGAAAACAATACCCCTATACAGGAAATAAAAAAAGAAACTCCGATTACCATGTTTACCGAAGCCGGCGCATACGAGATAAGCCACAGGGTAAGTGATGATCCAACCGGAGGAAATCCTGACCTTACATCCTATATCAAATGGTCAGATACAGATGAATACAAGAAACTCATATTGGCGCAGCACCGTCCTGCGGCAAAGGTGACCGCCACGGTAACACAGTCTCCGTCGGACAGAAACAAATGTATGGTAAATGTTATATATGAAAGTGAGGATATTGACCACCCGTCCGACAGCAGAAAAGGAATCCGGGAGGAAAAGTTCTATTACAAGAAACTGGGTGATACAGAGTGGACAGAAGGAAGATTTCCGGCAGAAGCGGAAATGGGAACCACTTACCTTGTGAAATATATTGTAACCGATATCGAGGGAACCGTAAGCCGTCCGGCCATGGCTGCCATCAAGACTTCAGAAGCAAGAGTCTTTACGGAACCGGAAGATACCAACCCGCCGGTTATAGACCTGACAGTGAGCAGTGATACGGTTGAAGTGGGAGAAACTTTTTATATTGAAACTTCGGCATCGGATGATTATGGAATAACGGATTTTTCAGTTTCCATAAATGGAGAGAAATCAGGGAATAGCTATGGAAGATATGAAATTACCACAGAAAGCGCCGGAGAAATTCGGATAACCGTTACCGCCACAGACATTGGTAAAAATACGTCAACAGAGACAAGAACCGTCACCGTTCTGGATAAGAGTGATGTAACACCGCCGGATATTACCATCCTGTCTCCGGGCAGCGGTACGATCAGCGGAAAAACGGATATTATCGGAAGTATTACAGATAATAAACAATTGAAATCTTACACCGTTACAAGAACATATATTAAGACCGGAACAGCAGAGAATGAAAGGGAAACAGCGGATACAGAACTTTTGGAACCGGCGGTGATTGCGGAAGGTACGGAAGAGATCATTAATGATGTGATTGCCGTAATCGATACGGAAGAACTGGTTAACGGTGTATATAAGATAGAAATAACGGCAGAAGATACGGCAGGTCTCAGAAGCACAGCCACACTTCTGATAACAGTGGAAGAAACAGTATCCGACCGGATACCGCCACAGGCAGAAATCAGTGATATTCTTCTTACCGAAGATAATAAGGAAATTACAGTTATAGGCAGTGTAACGGATGAGACGGAACTGGAAAGATATGAATTGATTATGTATCCTTCCGGGCAGGAAGCGGATAAAACCACAATAGCCGTTGGAACAGAAGCCGTTATCAATGAACGGATTGGCAGTATAACTACAGAAAATCTGGAAAGCGGTACCTATATTCTTGAATTAAAGGCTTGGGATACAGAGGGAAATACCTGTGTATCAGGGGCTTCCTTTACATACACAAAAGGAAGCAGTGAAACGGAAGAAAAGGGAGAAATCGGAAGAGAAGAGGATACCGTTCCTCCGGTAATTGCAGGAGAATTAAAAGCGGCGATTACTGACAGTGGATTACAGTTAGTTCTTTCTGGTACGATTTATGATGAAAACCTGAAAGAATACACGGTTCTAACAGGAAGAAAATATGGAGATACGCTGCTTTCTCCGCTAACCATTGCTCATGGAAATGAGAACATATCGGAGAAAACCATTGCGGAATATACATATGAAAACTATACCGAGGGAAATTATGCGGTGCGTGTAATAGCAGAAGACCATGCAGGAAATAAGCGGACGGCAGACTATATGGTGGCTGTCACAAAACAGGGTATGATCGATGACGGTTATCAGGGGGAAACCGGCGGAAGTACGGGAGATACCGGGGATAAGGAATTAAATCTTGTTCTTTCAGGATTTACTGCAAATGTAGGCGATACGGTAAAGGCATATATGACTTATCCGAAAACTGCTTCGGATGTAACACTTACAGCCGGGGGCGCCGATGTAACCATATTCGGAAGAAATGCAGATATTAAGGCAGATTCGGCAGGGGAAGTGGAAGTAATTCTGTCTGCTGTTATAGACGGAGAGATAAAAACCGTATCCCGGACCGTACGTTTTTTTGATAAATCGGATAAGATTCACCCGACGGCATATTTCCTTACACCGGAAGCAGACAGTACGATCCGGACAAAGACGGAGATTACGGGAACCGCTGCGGATGAAACCGGTATGGCATACTATATTTTGGAATATCGTATGGAAGGAACCGATGAGTACAGACAGATTGCATACAAAACGGATCCGGTGACAGAGGGGGTGCTTGGCGAACTGGATACTACCATGCTGGAAAACGGAAGGTATGTATTACGTCTTACCGTAGTCGATAACGGCGGAAACCGTATGCGGGTGGAACGCAGTATAAACGTGGAAGGCAATCTGAAGATTGGGAACATGAATCTGAGTTTTACGGATATCAGCGCCAGTGTGTCCGGTATTCCTCTCACGGTGACCAGAAGTTATGACAGCAGAAATAAATCCTCCGGAGATTTCGGCGTGGGCTGGAAACTCGGTATGCAAAGCGTGAAGCTTACCGAAAGTACGGATATCACCCAGGGATACCAAATGATTCAGCAGGGAAACAAGCTTTCTACCGGCTATTATATGACACAGACTGCATGCCATGATATAACGGTTACATATGGCGACGGAACCAGTGACCGGTTTGAGCTGAAACTTTCGCCGGAACGGCAGGGACTGGTGCCGATATATGAGGTAGCGGTTTCCTTCCTGTGTGTAACGGATAAAAATGTAAAACTGGAATTAAACGGTGATAATCATGCCCTGGTCTATGGCGACCAGCTGTTACTGGAGGATGACGGATTGTTTGAGAACCGCTCCTATATTCTTACAAAGAAGGACGGAACGAAGTTGTATCTGGACGCCAGCCATGGACTATTAAAGATGACAGATGCAAACGGTAACACAGTATCCGTTTCAAAGAACGGACTGAAACATTCCGACGGAAACGGGGTAATTTTTACCAGAGACCGTCAGGGACGTATCATAAAGGCTGAGGAGCGGGGCAGTGCGGGAAATATCATTACTTCCATGAACTATGCCTATGATAATAAAGATAATCTGATATCCGTAACGGATGGGGCTGGGCGCACCGTTACATTTACCTATGATGCTGACCATAATCTGATCGATATTATTGACCCGTCAGGAATGGCAGTGGCCAGAAATGAATATGATGAGAATGGCAGACTGGTGGCTGTCATAGATGCAGAGGGCAACCGGGTAGAGTATGATCATGACCTGGAAGGTAAAACGGAAACCGTACGGGATAAGATGGGAAATGTAACGGTATATACCTATGATGATAACGGAAATATTCTGCAGACTGTGGATGCGCTGGGGAATGTAACAAGCAGTACGTATGATGAAAATAATAATGTATTGACAAAGACGGATGCAAGGGGGAATATAACCACTTATAATTATGACGGGGATAATAATTTAAAATCCCTGACATCAGCAGACGGTGTAACGGAAACCATTGAATATAATACATTAAATCTGGTAAACAGTATTTCTTTTGCCGACAGTATTGTGATGACAATGGATTATGATGATAAGGGAAATCTGACGGAGCTGACGGATTCCCTTGGAAATGAAACGGAGTTGTCCTATGCAAAAGACGGAAAGCTGACCGGCATAACCGACAGTATCGGATTGGTTCAGACATTGACCTATGATTCTAATGGCAATCTTACGGTTCAGACAGACGGCAATGGCAATACCACATCATACAACTATGATTCTGAAGGAAAATGTAACGGAGTAACCGTAAGGAGAACCGAAGCAGACGGGCAGGTCAGGGAATATACCTCAACCTACAGTTATGACAGTGCAGGAAATGTAACTGCGGTTATCAGTAATACGGGAGCAGTGACAGGTTATGAATATGATTTCCGTAATAACCGGACAGCAATGATTACGTCTGATGGTAAACGAACTGAGTATACCTATGATAATCAGGATAATCTGATTATGGTAGCATATCCGGACGGAACAACGGAGCATTTTACATATGATTTAAATGGAAATAATATTTCAGCAGTAAGCCGTATGGGAATCCGGATTACAATGACATATGATAAATTAAACCGATTATTAAAGAAGACCTATGCTGATGGAACGGAAGAGAGTTATACTTATGATGCCAATGGAAATGTGCTGACTTATACATCAGTGACGGGTGGAGTGACTGCTTATACATATGACAGTATGAACCGGAATACTTCTGTTACGGATGCATATGGAACTGTTACAACCTTTGAATATGACCAGCGTTCTTTGCATACAAAAACAATCGATGGATTAGGAAATGAATTTAATTTTGTATATGATGCCAACGGAAATCAGACAGATATCATTTATCCGGACGGAACATCTGAAAAAACGGAATATGATGCCAGAGGAAGAGTTACCAAACGGACAGACAGAAACGGCAACAGTACGGAATATACCTATGATAATGCAGATAATCTTACTTCTGTAACGGATGCCATGGGCGGCGTTTATACCTATGAATATGATGAGACGTATGAACTTACCAAAGTGACCGATGCCAATGGCAATGAAACCCGTTATGAATATGACGGGGATGGAAGGTTAATACGGATAATGAATTCCGCAGGAACCGGGGCTGAGTTTGTCTATGATGAAAACGGTTATCAGACCGGATATAAAGATTATGCAGGAACGTCCACGGAATATTTTTATGATGAAACCGGAAGGGTAATTAAGATTTCCAATTCGGATGGGGATACGGTGTATGCCTATGATGAGCTGGGAAGACTGGCGGCAGTTACGGATTCCATGGGAGTCATTCGTTATGCTTATGATGAATACAGCAGGCTTGTGTCTAAGTCAACCTATGATTTAGGAATCATTAAATATGCATATACTGCAGGAGACAGGGTAAGCAGTATTACGACCAATGTAAATGGTATGGATATGGGTACGGTTTCCTATGAGTATGACCTTATGGAACGCATTGTAAAAGTTGTGGGACATGATGGAAGTGCAACTTTGTATGAGTATGATGCCCTTGGCAACCGTACGGCGGTAAAACATGAAGGCGGATTGACGGTTCGTTATGAATATGATGAGTGTTCAAGGCTTATCCATGAAACGGTAACGGATAAAGATTCCAATGTACGGATGTATTATGGTTATGTTTACGGTAATGCGGGAGAGAAAACCCAGGCAGTTGAGGTTGTCAGGGATTCTGCTGATGATGGGAATGCCAGAGTGATTTGGACGGTTTATGGGTATGATAAGCTGCTGAGACTGACGGAAGAGACGATTTATATTACGGAGAGCGTATCTTTTGATGGTCTGAAGTTCAGACAGATGGTTTCCGGCAGTGCTGAATCAGGAAAATCCGTTACAGATATTTTATGGTCCGGTAGTATTCGGAATCAATATTCCTATGATTCGGTGAGCAACCGGATCTCAAAGGAGACTGCAGTGTCCGGGGATGTATGCGGTCTTGATGAGAGTGTGGAAACCGGTAAGACGGTTTATACTTATAATAATCTGAACCAACTGACAGGGGCAGAGAATGGCGGAACGCTTGTAACTTATACCTATGATGCGAATGGTAATCTGGTATCGGAGCATGGTGGAAGCAGGGATAAAACTTACACTTATGATGCAGAGAACCGGCTGGTTACGGCTACGGTAAGCAGCGGGAACAGTGTTACGATTGAAAGTTATACCTATGATTATGAAGGAAACCGGGTGTCAAAGCAGGTAAATGAGGAGGCAAAGGTTTATTATCTGAATGATACGTTCGATGAACTGACACAGGTGGTATTGGAACTGAAGAAGTCAGGGGACGGTTCTTATGGTGTGGATAAGTATTATACCAGAGGAACGGAATTAATCCGTGTGGATATATGTGATGATAGTGGTTTCCTGGTATCCGGTATGGAAAATATGTCTGTGAAGAAACAGTATATTATGGACGGACATGGTTCGGTGACGGCGCTGGCAGAGAGCAGGGTATCAGAAGACGGTGCTGTTGTGAGTGGTATAACGGATACTTATGTGTATGATGCCTATGGAAGTCTGTTAAAGCAGACCGGAACTACGGAGAATGATTATCTGTATACGGGAGAGCAGTATAATGCTTTGACTGGATTGTATTATTTAAGAGCAAGATATATGAATCCTGAAACGGGTACTTTTACAAGTATGGATACGTATGCGGGGACATTGGACAATCCGGTCAGTTTACATAAGTATCTGTATGCAAATGCGAATCCGGTGATGTATACGGACCCAGGCGGATATTTTT
>CAJTPF010000021.1 GCA_910578175.1 uncultured Lachnospiraceae bacterium | reverse complement strand
CGGTCATATTGGCTGCTCCTTTGTTTATTGGTTTTATATTATATGACCTTAAAAATTTGTCCAGTTTATTGTAGACTATCCATATATTTAAGGTGTTGCTTAATGGATTCCGTTCCCATCTGTTATTATATCTCAGTCAAAAACTGGATATCGCATTGCTTTTAGGATATTATCGTCATGTATTGGAACTCCCGATGAATTTTTTTGGAACCAGAAAATTGGGAGAAATTATTTCAAGATTCAACGACGCCTCGAACGTCAGGGAAGCAATTGCCGGAGCAACATTAACGATTATGATAGATACTTTGATGGCAACAGCCGGAGCAGTTATTTTATATATGCAGAATGGGAAAATGTTTGGAATTGCAGTTCTGATGGTGATTTTGTACCTGATAATAGTAATCACATTCAACCGATGGTATGAGAAATTGAATCGGAAACAGATGGAGGACAATGCGCAGCTTACATCCTATCTGGTAGAATCACTGAATGGCATACAGACCATAAAAGCATATAATGCAGAAGGCAAAGCAAAAACTGAAACAGAAATTAGATTTGTAAGATTGCTGAAAAGCATATTTCATCTGAACTGGGTCAGCAATCTGCAATCCTCGCTTAAAGTCTTTATTGAACTTGTGGGAGGCGTTATCATTTTATGGGCAGGAGCTGTCTGTGCCATTCGGGGAGAAATTACAATAGGCGGATTAATTACATTTAATTCGTTGTTAGTGTATTTTCTGGACCCGATTAAAAATCTCATTAATATACAGCCTCAGATTCAGACGGCGGTTGTGGCGGCTGACCGTTTAGGAGAAATTTTAGATTTGGAGGTTGAGAAAACAGAAGCGGAATATAGGAAATTATCTCCCGATAAATTAACGGGAGAAATTGAAATAAGAAATCTTGATTTCCGGTACGGAAAAAGAAAGCAGGTATTGGAAAATATTAATTTAAAAATTGAAAAAGGACAGAAGGTAGCATTTGTAGGGGAAAGCGGTTCTGGAAAAACCACATTGTCAAAATTGTTGTTACATATGTATTCGGCTGAAAAAGGAGAAATACTGATTGACGGAAATAATATAGAAGATATACAGATTGAGCGATTAAGAGAGAAGATGGCATATATCCCGCAGGAAACATTTTTGTTCAGCGGAAGTATTTTGGAGAATCTCACTTTGGGATTGGATTATGCAGAGATAGAGGACGTTATTGAGGCGGCAAAAATGGCACAGGCACATGATTTTATCAACCAGCTTCCATTGCGCTATGAAACCAGACTGGAAGAAAACGGAGCCAATCTTTCCGGCGGACAGAGACAAAGGCTTGCCATAGCCAGAGTTATATTGAAAAAACCGGATATTCTGATATTGGATGAAGCAACCAGTCATTTGGACTCTATTATGGAGCAGGCATTGGACAGGACCATCCGGACATACGCAAAAGATATAACTACAATATCAAAAGGATGCAGAGTCAATCCGTGAATCCATAAATGACTGTGAAGAGAGAATCCGTAAATATGAACAGACGAAGGAAGGTATTATAAACCGAAACAATTCATTTGAATTATCGGACAGTTATTTTTATAGTCTTATCAACAGCTTTATTTTCGATTATGAGGCAACGGAATTGCAGTATAATAATCAGATTAAGGAACTTCAGAAAGCAGTTGATGAACCTGATATGAAGGAAAATATAGAATCAATACAGGAACAGATTAAACTGAAGGAAAAAAAGAAGAATGTGAAATGACCTTAAAATCCTATAATTATAAAAGTGGAAATTTGCAGCATATCCTTCTTCTGAATATGGTTATTTTACCGGAATCATTGATACTATTGCGAAAGATATTAAGGTTGACAGTAATTCAGGAGTATACTATTATCTGGTAAGAGTTAAATGCGAAAAGACAACGGTAATGAACAGACATGGTGATAAAGGAATCATAATAAACGGAATGATATGTCAGGCAAAGATTATTGTAGAGGAGAAGAGTGTTTTCCGCTATCTCATGGAGAAGATAAATTTGTTAGATAAATAGGCAGTTTCACCGGCAATTATAAATGGACTCCTGTATAAAGTATAATTATTAAATATATACAAATACTGATATTATGTTCATAACTTGACATATGATTTGATTGTATTATAATAACAGCATTAGACAGAAACAGGAGATAATCAATGTTGGAAAATAAAATAACAGAAGAAAAGAATATGGATGTTCTGCCACTGGCGGTGATATACTGCATTGCACTGTGCTGCATTGTGGTTACGCCTTTTATCGGAGAATATCTGGCGCCGATGTTCGACTATGTAGATTACGGCGCATTGCGTCATTTATTTGAAGAGATCATAACCTGCGTGCTCTGGGCAGTGGAAATCGTTGTGATCGCCGTTGTATGCAGAAAATACTGGAATGTAAATGTGCTTATGAATCCGAAAACCAGAGGAAAAGAGCTGCCCGGAAAAAATATGATACTGCTGGCCTTATTATCCATTTCAGCCATACTGCTCATAAGTGCACAGATTGGATTTGAAGTAAAACCTTTTCATGACATGGGGGTAAAAATAACCGGATATGAGCTGATGGGAAATATCGGAATGCTATTTCGTAACGCCATCAAATGCGGTTTTATGGTACTGATGATCCGGTGTGCCCAGAAGTTTGCGGAACTGCTGATCGGAAAAGGCAGAAGCCGGTTTATCTGGGGAGGTGCAATTCTGGCTCTTACGGTTGGCGTATATGATTTGCTGATAGGAGCCAATACACTGTCGCTTACCTATTTTCTGCTTAATTTACTGTTTGGCTGGATTTACCTGCTGACAGACAGGAGCATCAGTAAAACATATCTTTTTGTATTATTAATCTATTTTTTCTAGAGGGTTTAAAAGAGAGTTTGAAAAAAGGATTGAAACATTTTAGAAAGGTAATCAATTGATAATGAAAGAAAAACAAATGAAGAAGTATAGTAGCCGCATATTTCGATGGGGAAAGAAAAACATTGTAATATTGATGTATGTGCTGGCAGCGGTTTTGATCGAAATGGTTTCGGTTTTAGCCGTTGAAAACGATCCGGTCATTACGCGTCCGTTTATTGAACTGGGTATCCTGGGATTCATTGCCTGTCTTGTCGGACTGGTGCGAAAAAATAAAATCAGGCTTGGAATCTGTATCGTGCTGTTACTGGTACAGACCATTCTGGATCTGGGATTTGTGATCGTATACGATATGACGGGGCAGTATTTTGACTATGGAATGTTAAGCCTGAGAAATGATGCAATGGGTATTCTGGAAAGCATACCGATGAATTTTATTGCTTTTTATGCTTCTCTTTTCTTTTGTATAATATATATCGTGTTTGGTCTGAGAGCGGTACGGAGAAATACGGTTCTGGAAGTAAGAGCAAAAAACAGGCTCATATCTGCCGCCGCAGGACTTCTTTTTCTGGCGTGTTCGTTATTTGCAGTGGCAGATAATAATTCGGGAACGGTAGATAAATATTCCAAGATGATTAATAACAGCCAGGGTTCTAATTATTCCAGCATGGGAATCATAGGTAATGTGGTAAACGAATTTGCAAAAGGAATAGTATATACGGATACCGAATACATGAGTTCCGATAAAATAGATGAATTTCTCTATAAGACGATTACGGAAGAATCACCCAAATTCGGAGTATCCTCTGAAAATAATGTTATTGTTATGCTGGTGGAAACATTTGAATGGTTTTCGTTTATCAAAAGCGGGGAATATCCCAACGGACTGGATCTGACAGAAGAGCAGATTCAATATCTGTTTCCGAATCTCACGAGGTTTTATGATGAAAGTGTGGTAATGACAAACTTTCATTCCAGAGAAAAGACGGATATATCCGAAACCCTCAGTATTTTGGGCAGTTATCCCACGGATGCATATGTGGATTACGATTTTGAATATAATACATTACCCCAGACCGTGCCAAATCTGATGCGGGCGCTGGTGGATGAAAATATACAGACCCGCTCTTTCCATAATGGCTTCAAATCTTTTTATAACCGGGAAAAGACCCATAAAATATTTGGATTTGAGAGTCTGACGGATTCTTATGATATGTATGACATGGCGGATAAAATGCTGGCGGAAGGAAAAATAAAAGAAACCACCATGCATGATTATTTATCAAACGGTGAAAGAAATCTGGACTCTGAAATGATAGAAACATGTAAAGATATGATGTTTCCTTCTGATAAAAGATTTTATACGTATATCACTACCATAACCATGCATGGAATCTATTATGAAAGAGATAATCTGAAGGAACATATGGAAAAGCTCAGGAGCGTATATACGCCTAAGGGAACGAAAGAAGAAGCGATTCTTATGAATTATGTATCCACAGTCATGGAATTTGACAAGGCTCTGGGAGTAATGATGAAGGACCTGGAAGAAAAGGGACTTCTGGATCACACGACGATCGTAATGTTCGGAGATCATAACTGTTATTATCAGCAGCTTAGCAACTATGTGAAAGACATAGAAGATTATGATACAGAGAATTATTATACCGATTTATATAAAGTACCGTTAATGATCTATGATAAAAATCTGGAACATCAGAAGATTGATAAGTTTACATGTACTGCCGATATGGTACCGACGATTCTGGATTTATTAGGTATCCGCACATATGAGAATATGTATTATGGAAATTCTGTTTTTACCAGCCGGGAATCCGTGCTTTATTCGAGGGCTTACGGGATTTTTATCGGAGACGGCATCGTCTGCAGAAGCCTGAATAATCTTCTCTATGTCAGCGATGTGGTTTCGGAAGAATATCAGCAGCAGTTCAGAACGGAAGCAAAAGAGCTGGTCGATGAGATCCGGTTCTGCGACCAGGTGTTTTATCAGGATTATTTCGGGGATAAGAAGAATTATTCAACATTTATGGAAAATATGAAGAAAATTCAAAGATAGCAGTTGTTGTAAATACTCCATTTTTATGCTATTATTAAAGAAAAGGATCTGAGTGATTTTTTCGGATAAATTGAGGAAGTTATGATAATGGAGCGATCTTATGGAGTATGTTTTATATTTTAATCTAGCAGCAATCATTACCTGCGTGATCTTACTTGTTATTATGAATGCTGAGCACCGTAAAGTATCAACGATCCGGTCAAAAATACTGGGATTCCTGCTGGCACTGACAATCGTGCTGGCAGTTTCCGGCATGATTTCGTGGAACATGGTCGATTATGTCAGTGATATAGAATCGTATAACGGCATCCGCATATTTGCCATATACGTAAATTTTATATCCCATACCGGACTGTGTTTGACGATATTTTTTTATAACTACTTTCTGGTCCGTCCATATGACAAGGCGGACGGGAAAACGGATTTGATTTACTTTTTTCCGTTTATCGCGGTTTTGATCATATTGATGGGAAATCCCGTTTCAAACTGGATATTTTATCTGGACGGGGCGGGAGATTATCACAGAGGCGGTTTTATATGGCTTGTGTACATAGCGGATTTCTATTATGCTTATGCTGTATCCGTCAGTATATTGTTCCGTCACAGAAAAGAAATAGGCCGGCATAAACTCATACCGTCTTATGCATATGTGATCGTGCTGGCAACAGGTTTTATCATCCAGTATTTTGTTTCTTCCCTGCAGTTTGAAAGCTTTGCGGTAGCCATCGGTGCGGTGGTTCTTGTAATGAATGTTCAGAATCCCAGGGAGATCATTGATGTTGAAACTTCCCTGCTGAATTACGGCTGTTTTAAAGAAGAAATATATAAAAACGTGAATCACCAGCGGAAATTCCGGCTGGTCTACATATACTTCGGAGAACTGGAGGATTATCGTGTCATTTATGAAAATAAAATATTTGATGATCTGATTAAACAGGCGGGAAGACGTCTGAAAGAAATACGCAGGCATATGCTGGCATACCGGATTAAATCGGATGTGTTTGTGATCTTATATCCCGGTTCCGAAGAGAAATTTATGGAATCGGACCGAAGGGGGATCTATAATGCATTTCAAGAGGAACTGGCAGTATACGATAAGCGGCTGGGGATGTATCCTTCCGTTCTGGAACTGGAATATCCCGCGGATGTGGAAAATCTGGAAGATATCATGGAAGCGGCGAGAATCCTGCAGGATAAGTTCAAATACTATAAAGGCGGGCTGATCACCGCAGGGCAGGCAGAGTTCAGCAGGCAGCGGGAAAAGAAGAGGCTGGAAAAAATAATATCAAAACTGGCAAAAGACAGATTTATCAAGGTAAGCTGTACACCGATCTTCCGTACATCGGATGATAAAGTAGAAGCGGCTTATGTGGGGATTTTTCTGAAAGATTATATGGATGAAGATATGACTTATGGAGAATTTCTGAAAAAATGCGGAAACAATGAGCAGGTCGTGACCATAGAACGGCAATTATTTGACATAATCTGTTCCATGCTGGCAGAACATAATGAAGCTTTGGCGGGAGCCGGAAAGATAGGCATCTCCCTCTCAAATGTACATTTTATGCAGGATGACATGGTAGAAGTGATCTTAAGAACCATGCGGCGATATGATATTTCAAATGAAGCCATATCCTTTGGGGTTTCCAATGAAGTATTAAACAATATGAATTATACGATCAAATCCAATATTGATAAACTTAAACTCAGGGGAATTGATATTTTTCTGGAAGAGTACGGCGTGGGAAAATCCAATTTTGACAACCTCACCAGTATGGACGTAGGTTATATAGAAATGGATGAAAGCATCTCGGCATCTATTTATGCGGATGAAAAGTATGAGACCGTGATGAAGAGACAGATAGAAGTGGCTCATAAACTTGGAACAAAAATGCTGGTGAACGGAATTGTGGATAAATCACAGGTTAGAAAACTCAGGGAATTGAATGCCGACTATTACAAACTTAAAACCTTATCATGACAGATATCAGAATTGTTTTATTTGATACAAAGGATGGAAAAGGGGATGAAAAATGAAATATAATCTTTATTATAATGTTGCGGCATTACTTATATTGATTACGTTAAGTATAATGATGGGCGCAAAAAATAATATTAAAAATAAGTTATACAGACTTCTGCTGGTAATGCTTTCGCTGACAGTATTATCCATTGCAGCAGATACGGTATGCCTGTATTTCCCAGATATGTATTCCGGCCTGACCCAAACCATGCTGACCGTCTATATGAGCGCATATTTCCTGGCGCATATAGGTATCGTCCTCGTGTGCTGTATTTATGTGCTGCTTTTGATAAACAGGAAATATACCAGATGCATTTTTATGGTGGCCATACCGTTTTTGGGAGCCGTGGGACTTGTGGTTAAGAATTTATCTGACCGTTCTTTGTTTTATTTTGATAATGATATGATTTATCATCAGGGAAATGCGGCGGCATCTTTATATGTCATAGTGGCTGTCTTATGGACGTTTTCTTTTATTTATACCGGATGGAATAAAAAATCCTTATCCAGGCGGGAAGAAATGACCATATATATTATGATTGCGGTTCAGGCAGTCTGCGGCGCCATTCAGCTTTTATTTCCATGGATTCTGATAGAAAATTTCGGATATGCATTAAGCCTGATAGCGGTCTGCACGGGAATCAGGAATCTGGAAGAGGTGGTAGATTACACGACCCAGGTGTATGCCAGACACGCATTTTTTCAAAATATCAGAGCAAAGGTATCGGAAGAAGCCTGCACAGGCAAGATCGGCAGAAAAACAAAAGATTTTCAACTGGTTGCCATATATTTTACCAACATTCAGATGTATCTTGAAATGATCGGAATGAAATATGAAGACAATCTGTTGAAAAAGTGTGCGAATTTTTTTAAGCAGACGTATCCGAAAGCCAGGGTTTACTATCTGGGTGAAGATGCCTTTGGCATGATCATTAATAAAAGTGAATATATTTTTACAGAATCCGACGGGAAAAAAGTTACGGAGCAATTTAAAGATCCTTTTGTAATCGGAAATTACAGGATAAAATTAGAGCCGGTGATGCTGGTGCTGGATCTGCGGCCCGATGAGTTATCATTTGAAGATATTAATGAATATATCAATTACGGATATATTAAGGCACAAAACAGTGCAAAGGATATATATTACAAAGAGGATATCGACCTGAAAGAAGTCCGGCGTATATACAATACGATGCAGCTTTTAAAATCAGCGGTGGAACATGAAGGGTTTGATATCGTTTATCAGCCGATCTATTCGGCTCACCACGATAAGATCGTATCTGCCGAAGCCCTGATTAGATTAAAAGATAATGCTACAATGGGTTATATCTCACCGGAAGAATTTATTCCCATCGCCGAAAAGGGCGGGCTGATCCTAAAGATCGGCGAGATTGTTTTAAGAAACGTATGCCGTTTTATCAGCAGAAATAAAAACAGGCTGAAAGAATACGGCGTTCAATACATAGAGGTAAATCTGTCTACCATACAGTGTATGGAATATGGGATTGATAAAAAGGCTATCGATATTATGAAGGAATTTGATGTGGAACCTCACTGGATCAATTTTGAGATAACGGAAACCGCAGAAATTAATTCTATTGCCATTGTCAGAAAAAGTATCAATGAACTGCAGAAATCCGATATCAGCTTTTCTTTAGACGATTACGGAAGCGGAAATGCAAATATCAATTATCTTCTGGAACTTCCGTTTGAGATCGTAAAGATTGATAAATTTATCCTATGGAATGCCTTTCATAATAAAACCCAGATGGAAGCGCTGGAAAGTACCGTGGCAATGCTGCATGAACTGGGGATCAAGATCGTGGTTGAAGGTATTGAGAATCAGGAATATCTGGAGAAAATGAAGGCGCTGGGGTGTGAATATTTTCAGGGCTATTATTTTGCGAAACCTATGGAGGAGGAGAAATATATGGAGTATTGCAGGGAACAGAATGTTGTTGGGTGATTCTTTTGATGATCCTGCCATATGTATGTTTGGCATCTTTAACCGGAGTCTCCGTTTAAAGTTAAAAAAAACAGATGTTATAAAACCTGGAGAATACAGGTTTTGTAACATCTGTTTTTATTGGTTATTTTCGGTTATTTAGTAATTCGGAGCATCCTGTAATACATCCGTATTTATAATTTCTCCCCTCATTACCTGATCGATCAGAACTTTTGCATTCTGGATATAGGTTTCGTTGGGCTGCATGACCCAGGCTTTAAACCGTGGGGCAGAATAGGTGGTCTGGTGATCTCCCGGGCCGTTTACACTGTAGGACACTACATTCCAGGAAGGCATTTTATCCAGCTGAAGTTTAACAAGCGAAGAAATATCTCCGGCGGACAGACTGGTTTCAAAGCTTCCTTCCAGACCGGACATCAGTCCGGAGTAGTTGTTTAAGATGGCAGAAGAAGCCATTTTGTTGATCACTGCGGTAATGACCGCCATCTGGTTTCGACCCCGCTGGCGGTCGCCGTCTGCAAAGGCATATCGTTCTCTGGCAAAGCCCAGGGCCTCCTTACCGTTGAGATAATTATCGCCGACGGTAATATGGTCACCGCCGTGGGTGGTGACAAAATCATAATCCGAATGAACCGTAATACCTCCCAGTGCATCGATTACTTCCGTAAAACCGGTAAAGTTCACCTTGAAATAATAATTGATATTAATGTCGTATAGCATATCCAGCGTTCCCATGGAACAATCCACGCCATACCGGCCGGCATGGGTTAATTTATCCCTGACGCCGCCGGATACCGTGGTCGGTACATAATAATCCCTCGGCGTTGACAGAAGCAGGATCTGATAGGTTACAGGATTTACAACGGCAATGATATTAACATCGCTGCGGCTGGTAGTGGATATGGAACCGGCCACGTCTATACCGCTGAGATAAATCATAAACGGTTCTTTTACAACATTTGTAGAAGTATCTCTGTCGATCTGCGTTATGATTTTTTTTGAGGATAGTTTTTTCGTATCTGTGGTAAAATACATATAAGGATAAGAACCGTCACCATTTTGAATATCCTCTATAGTGGAAACAAATGCCTCATTTAAGATCATCGACTGGATATTACCGGAATATAAGGCTTCAGCAAGAGACTGGGTGTCGCTGAATTCAGTGACCGTAATGGAAGTACCCAGATCGTTGTTTATATCCGTAATGGTTTTATCCGTATTTTCCCGGTCCAGAGAGGATAATATACCGAAGTTATATGTGGCGGCATCGGCAAGGGATTCCGCCGGATCCGAGGCCATGACATATACGGAAATGATGTCGGTCTTCTTGTCCGCTCCCGTAATGGAATCCAGTACTCCGTTGGCGCGGAATAACATTCCGGTGGCAATCGCAAACAAGACGGAAAATATTAAAGATAAGATTTTTCCAAAGGTCCGGAATTTTTTGGAGTGCTGGGTAAAAATAATATAAATGATAAGCAGCAGCAATACGCCGGTAACCGGAAAAAAGTATTTTGCAGGAATCATATTGAGGTAAATCAGGATTCCCAGCAACATGGCAGTTATCACAAACTGGACGGCAGCAAGAATAAATCCTAGTTTTTTGCTTTTGAGAAACTTGATCAGTTGTTTCTTAAATGGTTTTTTCATTATATAAGGAACCTCTTTTCGTTTTGATGTATGTGTTAGTAACGTAACTCCCTGGATCAATTTTATTTAACCAGTGTATTATACTACACATAAGACTAAAAACCAATATATCAAATAAAAAATTTCTCTAAAGTGTTTACGTTGACATATAAATGTGGTATAAATTAAAGTATATAATTAAGTTTATAAAACGGTGATTGGGTTTTCAGATATAAATACGAAACATGAGGAAAGGCAGAAATACACATACATGTATCAAAATAAAGAAAAAGTAAAAAATCTGGCTATTTTTATTATAGATACTCTTAGTGTGATCATCAGCTTTGGACTGGCCACTTATACCTGGCTGAAAGTTTATAAGGGTATACAGGTTATTGCGCGGGAAGATGTTTTAAATGATTTGGGACTGATATTGTTTTCGTTTTTGGGTACGATTTTGTTCTTTAATGTAAATAAAGAATTTAATAAACGGGGCGTTTTTGCTGAATTTATGCATTGTTTCAAAATGAATCTTTTATTTGCGGCAGTAGCCTCTGTTTTGCTTGTATTAAAAGGAGAAACCGGATATATTTCCCGTGGGGTATTTGTTTCCACAGTGTTCTTTAATATTCTGCTGATGTGTCTGGGGCATTGCATGTTCCGGTATTATCTGGTTGCGGTTTATAAGAACAGGAAGGGAAATACCCAGATGTTCATCATTACGACCGAAGAGCGGGCGGAATCTATGTTAATCAGGCTTCAGAAAAAAAATGAGTGGAACAGTGCGGTACGGGCTATAGCCATTATTGATGCGGAGAAGCACGGTGAAGTCATCCGGGGAGTTCCGGTGGTTGCAAATTTTTATGATATGATAGAATACATTAAAAAAGAACCCATCGATGATGTCTTTATCAATGTGCCGTATCATACGGGAAGGTCGTTGCGGGATATCATTATGCAGATCGAAAATATGGGGATCACGGTTCATCTGAATATAGAAGTATTGGAAAACTTTGACGGATTTGATAAGACTGTAACAATGCTGGGAGATATTCCTGTAATTACTTTTGCAAATACATTTTTCGATTATAATAAGTTAATAATAAAGAGAGCGATGGATATCATTGGTGCAATTGCAGGACTGGCTCTGACCGGGATCATTACCATATTTCTGGCGCCGCCGCTGTTGCTGGAATCAAAAGGCCCCTTATTTTTTAAACAGCGGAGAGTGGGAAAGAACGGACGGTATTTTGACATGTATAAGTTCCGTTCCATGTATTCCGATGCGGAAGAGCGAAAGCAGGAACTGATGTCTAAAAACGAAATGAATGGTCTGATGTTTAAGATTACCGATGATCCAAGGATCACCAATGTCGGAAAATTTATCCGCAAGACAAGTATTGATGAAATGCCCCAGTTCTGGAACGTTCTTAAGGGAGAAATGAGTCTTGTGGGAACCAGGCCCCCCACAGTGGATGAATTTAAAAAATACGAAGGTTATCATAAGAGAAGGCTCAGTACGAAACCGGGCATAACAGGAATGTGGCAGGTAAGCGGAAGAAATGATATTGAAGATTTTGAAGAAGTCGTAAAACTGGATTTGGAATATATTGATAATTGGTGTCTTGCTCTTGATATCAAAATCATTTTAAAGACTATCGGCATTGTTTTCGCAAGAAAGGGTGCGAAATAGTTAATTTACTTTGGAAAGGACAGCCCTTCAGGGAGAAAGGGTTAAAATGGTAATGTTATGCAGCATGTTTTTATAATAGGTTCGAAAGGAATACCGGCAAAATATGGCGGGTTTGAGACTTTTGTCGATAATCTGACAGCCAAGCAGACAAATAAAGCTATTGAATATCATGTTGCCTGCATGGGAGATAACAGGGAAGAGTTTGCATATAATAATTCTCATTGCTTTAATATAAAAGTTCCGCCGATTGGTGCAGCCAAGGCTGTTTATTATGATCTGGCGGCTTTTCGGTATTGCCTGAAATATATCAGAAGGAACCATATCGAGCATCCGATCATTTATGTTCTGGCCTGCAGGATCGGTCCGTTTATCGGATATCTGAAAAAACAGCTGGAGCTGTTAGGCGGTCGTCTGTTTGTAAATCCGGACGGGCATGAATGGAAACGTTCCAAATGGAATTTCCTGATAAAAAAATACTGGAAGATCTCAGAAAAGTATATGGTAAAACATGCAGAACTTTTAATCTGCGATTCAAAAAATATTGAAAAATACATTAAGAAAGATTATAAAAAATTTAATCCGAAGACCACATATATTGCATATGGAGCTGAGATCGAGGCCTCCGTACTGCAGAATGACAATGAAAAATTTCTTCGTTGGTGCAGGGAGAAGAAGGTGGTTCCCAACGGATATTATCTGGTAGTAGGCAGATTTGTACCTGAAAACAATTATGAAGTAATGATTACGGAGTTTATGAAAAGCCGGACCGGGAAAGATTTAGTGCTGATCACCAATATCGAGCATAACAGGTTTTATAATGAATTGAAACAAAAGACCGGTTTTGACCGGGATTCCAGAATAAAGTTTGTGGGAACCGTATATGATAAAGAATTGCTGAAAAAGATCCGGGAGCAGGCGTATGGTTATATTCACGGACACGAAGTAGGCGGAACCAATCCGTCTCTTTTGGAATCTTTAGCCGCTACGGATATGAATATTCTCGTAAAGGTAGGATTTAACCGGGAAGTGGGAGAAGACGGGGCCGTTTACTGGGGAAAAGAGCCGGGAAGTTTATCCGGGATCCTGAACAGGCTGGAAAATCTGCCGGAAAAAGAGCGGAAAGAGTATGGAATGAAAGCCAAAGCCAGAATAAAAGAGCATTTCAGCTGGGATAAGATTGTAAGTGATTACGAGAGATTATTTCTCTCCAACAGGTAGCCGGAATTCGGCATGGAGGATTCGTATGGGCAGACCAAAGGTGACGGTTATTGTGCCGGTGTTCAATACTAGGGAACAATATTTGAAAAAATGTATCTCAAGCATAACGGAACAGACGCTGAAAAATATTGAAATAATCATCATAGACGACGGTTCCGGAAGAGAGACTTTTGAAGCTGTAGAAGCTGCGGCCGGAACGGATGACAGGATCCGGACATTTCATAAGGAGAACGGGGGCGTATCTTCTGCAAGAAATAAAGGACTGGATGCCGCAGAGGGAGAATATATCTGCTTTATGGATTCCGATGACTGGATGGATAAGGAATGTCTGGAGACCGCATACCGGGCGGCAGTCCGAAAAAAGGCGGATATGGTAGGCTGGCGGTTTTCCAGGGAATATGAAAAAAAACGTGAAGATATCAGTATCTTTCATGGAGACGGGTTAGTCTATTCCGTTGGAGGGACCCGCCCCCTTCGGGAGTTTCCGATCTGTGATATGCGGATCATGGGATATACCACAATGAAATTATATAAAAGAGAACTGTTTGAAGGCAGACGGTACAGGGAAGAACTGACCAACGGAGAAGACACGGAACTGAATTTCCGTTTATATACGGATATCCGTTATGCGGTATATATAGACAGACCTTTTTATCATTACAGGTTCGTATCCGATTCGGCAGTCAGAGGTTATAACAAAGATTCATTAAACCGATATAATCAGACGCTCTGTGCGATAAAAGAAGATATTAAAGGAGTGACCGTTCCTGAATTGAAAGAGGAGTTAAAAGCTGCATATCTGGATTTTACTGCTATTTCGTATCTGATGCTGTGTATGCATTTTGTATTCAGTCCCAGGAACAAACACAGTTACAGGGAAAAGGTCCGGGAACTGAAAAGGATTTCGGGAACAGAGCCGTATCTGGAAGCGATTATGAAGGCCGGAAAACTTACACTTCCGCTGACCAGGAAAATGGCGCTGATCTTTGCAAAACACGATTTTTATTTTGGTGTTCTGTGCATTGTAAAAGTTAAGTATTTATTATACAGATTATATGGTTAGATTCACTTCAGAATGGAGATTCTCGCATGAAAATATCAATTATCACACCGATATATGAAGGAAACCAATATTTAAACGGCTATTTAAAAAATATAAGTCAGGCAGCAGAAGAATTTATTAAAATCAGGGGAAATTCCGTAGAAGTCGTACTGGTCAATGACAGTCCATGGGAGGTACCGGAATATGACGCTTCTCTTGTGCAGGGATTTCAGTTAAAGGTGATTGAAAACAGCAGAAATTTTGGAATCCATAAATCCAGGATCAACGGATACCGGGAATCCACAGGAGACTATATAATGTTTCTGGATCAGGATGACCTGTTAACAGGTGTGGCTCTCCGGGCGCTGGCAAAGTCTGTCGGCAGGGCAGACATTGCGCTGGGAAACGGTACGTTTGAAAAAAAGAAGGTCACTGAAGATATCTTTGCAAACGGCTTTTCACAGGACTTTGCAACAAAACCTTTTGTATACAAATGGATTCGGGATTTTATCGTATCTCCGGGACAATGTCTCATCAGGAAATCTTCCATACCGGAATACTGGCTGAACCATCCGCTGAAACATAACGGAACGGATGATTATTTTTTATGGCTTCTTATGTTTAACTCGGGGGCGGTTATGGTGAGCTGCCGGGAGATGGTTTATGTTCATAAATATACGGGGACAAATTATTCTCTGGATGATGATAAAATGTTCCTGTCTACCAGAGAAATGCTGCACTTGCTGAGAAATAACCCGGATTTTTCAGGAAAGGATTTACGTCTTATAAAGAGGAGGATCTATTATAAGAGAGTGGACAGAAGCAGAAAATGGCTGTTTATGAAGGAATCCCTGATGAATCTGGATATTCTGGCCGTTAATGTTCTGTACAGGTTAATTTGGAGAGGTTGTCTGATTCGGAAGGAAGAGGTGTAACAGTTGAAAGTATTAAAATGGCAGAAATGGCTTTTGGCAATATTATTATTGCTGTTGCCCTATCATACGATGTTTACATATGTGATAGGCGATACCGTTCCGGGAATCCGGTTCTGGAAAGAAGGCATGATCGGCATATTGTTTTTACTGTTTCTGATAAAGATCTTTCAGGATTACCGGCAGACAAAACGTTTATTTAAGCCTAATGTATTTGAACTGATGTTAATTGTCTATGCTATTATAGAGTTCATATACATATGTACCAGTAACAATGTATATCAGGCCGCATACATCGGAAGAATCTATTTCATGCCGCTGCTGTTGGTTCCGGTGATACGCAGTATGGAATTTTCGGAAAGCTATTTCCGAAGGATACTGATACTGATCATGGCCAATACGGCTGTATTAAGCCTGTGGGGACTGATTCAATGCCAGTTTTTAGGCGACGGATTCCTTATGAAACTGGGTTATCCGACAACCAGAAAATGGGGTCCTTTAAGACTGAATGATGAATTCTATATTGCCAGGCTTGGAAACTTTCAGAGACTGGTCAGTACCTTTGCCGCACCAAATACCTGCGGTCTGTATCTGGCCATAGTCTTACTGGTTATATTGTTTATGTATAAAAAATTAAATATTAACCGGGTATTTGTTTCGGTTACCGTTGCGCTTACGTCAGCGGCGCTTCTGGTTACTTTTTCCAGAACCGCATGGATCGCTGTATGTGCAGGATTGATGATATACAGTTTTAATATGATCACATGGACCGGAAAGAAGTTAATATTCGTGCTGAAGTCGGCGGGAATGATTCTTCTGGCTTTTATCATTTTGGACGGAATCTTTCTTTCTTTTGATATATCCATGGCGCTCATTCATTTGGTGGTCAGTACCCTAAACGGAGAGGACAGTTCCGTCAATGGACATATTGATTCGCTGGTGGCTTCGGTTGAAAATATATTTATGTATCCGCTGGGAATGGGAATGGGAGAAAACGGTCCCAGAGCGTTGGTTTTCATGAAGGACCCGAATCTGACGGAATCAGCATATTTTCTCATGACATATGAAGTAGGAATCATCGGAAGCCTCGTTTATTTCGGAAGTTATCTGAAAGTTTTGTTTGATAATATCCGTGAGTTCCGTAGCAGACGGAATTCCCGCAGGCTGTTTATCAGTGCGGTGATACTGATCGTGCTGACGGGATTCTTTTCGCTTCCTTTTGTCCAGGATTTTGAAATACTGGTATATGTATATGCGGTGATGGCACTGCAATATAATGTTTTTGCCGTAATGTATATGTATAAAGGAGAACCGGAACAGGAGAATTCCGAAAAAATCTGCACACAGGCGGTGATTCTGGCAGGGGGGCTTGGGACCAGACTGAAAAGCGTGGTAAATGACAGACCGAAGCCCATGGCTCTGGTCAATGAGAAACCGTTTTTGGAATATGTGCTGGAGGAATTAAAGAAAAACGGGATCACCCATATAATCTTTGCCGTGGGATACAAAGGTTCCATGATAGAAGATCATTTTGGCGACGGCTCCCGGTTTCAGATGAATATTCAGTATTCCTACGAAGACGGACAGCTGGGAACGGCAGGGGCAATAAAGAATGCTTCCAGGTTAATAAACGGAAAGGGTTTTTATGTCCTGAACGGGGATACCTATTATAAGATAGACTATGGCAGATTAGAAGAGCTGAATGAAAAAAACGACAGTATCATGACACTGGTTCTTCGCAGGGTAGAGGATGTTTCTCGGTACGGCAGGGCGGTTCTGGACGGCGACAGACTTACGGCCTTTAATGAAAAGACGGAGATCAAAACGAACGAGGATTTAAAAACCAGTTCGAAGAAAAAAGGGAAAAAGAAACCGAAAAAAATTGCAGGAACCATAAACGGCGGTATTTATTATATGACGACCCGGATATTTGATCATATTCCGGAAGGAAAGGTTTCTCTGGAAAATGAAGTGATTCCCGAACTTCTGAAGCAGGACTGCTCTATCAGCGGTTTCGTGAATGAAGGATATTTTATTGATATAGGTATTCCGGAGGATTATTTTAAATTTCAGCAGGATATTCAAAATCTTACAGATTCCGAGTAAGAGAAAAGAGGCAGATATGATAATCAGAGGACGTGCGCCCCTTCGAATCAGTTTTGGCGGAGGCGGAACCGATGTGGCTCCCTTCTGCGTGGAAAAAGGCGGGGCAATCTTGGGAAGCACCATTAATAAGTATGCATATTGTTCCATTGTTCCCAGAGATAATGATGAGATCATTGTTCACTCTCTGGACTTTGATATGACAGTGAAATATCATGCAAAAGAAAACTATGTCTATGACGGAAGCCTGGACCTGGTAAAAGCAGCGCTAAAGAGAATGAATATCCGGCAGGGCTGCGAAGTTTATCTGCAGTGTGATGCTCCTCCGGGCTCCGGACTTGGAACCTCTTCAACGGTCATGGTGGCGCTGTTACGCGCCATGGCGAAGTGGAAAGGCGAGGAACCGGACGGTTATGCCCTGGCAAATCTGGCTTATGAGGTGGAACGGGAAGAACTTGGTATCGCCGGAGGATTTCAGGACCAGTATGCAGCTACTTTTGGCGGATTTAATTTTATTGAATTTCACGGCAAAAATAATGTGGTGGTAAATCCACTGCGGATCAGAAAAGAAATCATTCAGGAACTGGAATATAATCTGTTATTATGTTATACGGGAAATATCCATGTTTCCGCCAATATCATCAAAGACCAGGTGAATAATTATGAGAATAAAAATACGGATGCCATTGAAGCCATGTCCAATGTAAAAGCGCTGGCATATGCCATGAAGGATGAACTGCTGAAAGGCAATCTTCACAGTTTCGGCAGATTACTGGACTATGGATGGCAGAGCAAGAAAAAGATGAGCAGCAGGATAACCAATCCACGGATTGACGAATTATATGATACGGCCATCCGGGCAGGGGCATTAGGCGGCAAACTGCTGGGTGCAGGCGGCGGCGGTTATCTTTTAATGTATTGTCCGTATAATATAAAACATAAGGTGGCGGCAAAGATGGAGGAAGCAGGCGGACAGCTGGCAGACTGGAATTTTGAACTGCGGGGTTCTTCTGCATGGAAAACCGACGACTCAAGATGGAACTACGATAAGGTATCCGTAACGATTCCGGACGGAGAGTATACCTTTAGTGTGTAGATGCGAAAGCCGTTGCGGCGGAAAGGAATATATATGGGTGTAACTGGAAATAAAACCGTATTTTTGGACAGGGACGGCACCATAAATGTTGAAAAGAATTACCTGTTTAAGACCGGGGATTTTGAATTTATCAAAGGTTCGGACCGGGCGATCAAACTTTTAAATGATCACGGATATAAGGTGATCGTCATAACCAATCAGGCAGGGGTGGCGAGAGGATTTTACAGTGAAAAGGAAGTGAATAAGCTTCATAGATATATCAATCAGAAACTGGAACAGATCGGCGCACATATTGATGGTTTTTATTTCTGTCCCCATCATCCGGTAGCCGGGATCGGATTTTATAAGAGGATCTGTAACTGCAGAAAACCCAATACAGGTCTATTTGAAAAGGCGGCCCGGGATTTTGATTCAGATATCGGACATTCCTATATGATCGGAGACAATATAGCGGATATTCAGGCAGGCAATAATTTTGGCGTCCGGACCATTCTGGTGTCCACCGGTTACGGAAAAAAGCTTCGGGAAGAGGGCGGTGTAAAATATGATTATTATACTGCAAATCTTTTATCAGCCGTCGAGTATATTCTGGAGCAGGACAGGGAAGAAGCCGGGGCAAAAGCCGTTGCGGAGACCGGAAGTCCGGATGCACATAAGTTTAAGAACAATAACGGCAGGATTTTAGACGAACTGGAACGGCGGTATCCGGCCCTTGCTGTCTGCAGAGAAGATATCTACCAGTCTTACTGTATGCTGCGGGATATGTACCAAAACGGGGGAAAGCTCCTGATTGCCGGAAACGGAGGAAGTGCCGCAGATGCAGAACATATTGTGGGAGAACTGATGAAAGGTTTTGTCAAAAAAAGAAAGCCGGAGAAAGATTTTTGCAGGAAACTCTGCGCTATAGATGAGGTGTACGGAAAAGAACTGGCAGAAAAACTGCAGGGCTCCCTGCCGGCCATTGCATTGTCGGCACAGGAGGCCATTGCAACGGCATACCTGAATGATGTGGACGGTCAGGTTACCTATGCCCAGCTGGTAAACGGTTATGGCATATCAGAAGACATATTTCTGGGAATTTCCACATCCGGAAATTCGAAAAATGTACTGCTGGCGGCAGTAACTGCCAAAGCAAAAGGAATGAAGGTAATTGCCCTGACCGGTAAAAACGGCGGAGCATTGGGAAAATATGCGGATGTGATTATTCGTGTACCGGAGGAGGAAACCTTTAAGGTACAGGAACTGCATTTACCGGTATATCATGCACTCTGCCGGATGCTGGAAGAGACATTTTTTCAGCATTGATCACAATGAAAGAAAGGAATGACCGGACGGTGGATCAGAATAATAAAAAGAAAAGCATCATGGTTATTTCCTTCTGCGTACCGTATGATAATGTGGGACATGCAGGGGGAAAAACACACAATTTTTATCTGAAGAAAATGAATGAAGTTCCGGGATTTAAAGTGAATCTGATTTCCTTTGGTGTAGAAGCTGACCGGGAGAAACTGGATTTAAAGAAGTACGGGATCGGCAGCCGCATTTTCTTTATCAGCGGGAATAAACCGGAAAAGATCAGGAGAGGGATCAGGAATCTGACCACAAAATATAATCCCTTTGATAAACGGGGGAATATGCTGCCGAAATATTATGAAGACTGTGTGATATCCGAGTTAAAGCGGATCAAAAGCCGGGGCCATATTCCGGATATTTTTGTGCTGGAGTGGACGCAGATGGTATTTCTGGCAGGCCGGATCAAATCCTTATTTCCTAAGGCAAAAATTGTTGCATCCGAACATGATGTATCTTATCTGGGGTTTTTAAGAAAGTATGAATATGCGGAATCCGACAGGGATCGGAAAAAGTTTTTCCGTTTTTATAAGAATATAAAAAGGGAAGAACTGGAGGCTTTAAAGTATTGTGATATTATCTGTCCGCATAATAAGAAGGATGAAAAGCTGCTGATAGAAGACGGTATTCCTGCCGGCAAGATTCATTCTATCGTACCATATTTTGATGATTATTCCCGAATCATACGCAAACCTCTGAAGAATCGTATCATGTTTTATGGGGCGATGGCCCGGCCGGAAAATTATCTGAGCGCCATATGGTTTATCCGGCACGTGATGCCGGCGCTGAAGAAAGACGGCGTAGAATTTGTCATTGTGGGCAGCAATCCTCCGGATCTGCTGGAGCTGGAGGCAGAGAAGTACAACGAAACTGCGGAAAATTCCAAGATTACCGTAACCGGATTTGTTCCCGAGGTAGACGAATATTTTTCAACTTCCATGTTTCTGGCAGCGCCTCTGGTTCTGGGAGCCGGGATCAAAGTTAAGATCATAGAAGCCATGTCTGCCGGCATACCGGTACTGACCAATGATATCGGTATCGAGGGAATCGATGCAGAAAACGGAAGGGATTATATCCGTTGTATATCTCCGGGAGATTATATCCATGCCATTCGTAAGATTTTAGAAGGAGAAACAGATATTCAGGCCCTTTCCGGAAATGCGGGAAAGTTTATCAAAGATAATTTTAATCTGGAGGAATCTGCGGAAAAATATATGAATCTTCTTGGAGAATTATAAAATGTCAAAAAGTGTAACAAAGAATTATTTCTATAATATGTTTTACCAGGTACTGATACTGATAACGCCGTTGATCACCACACCGTATGTATCCAGGGTTCTGGGGGCCACGGCATTGGGACAGTATGCCTATACCCAGTCGGTGGTTACATACTTTATTCTCATAGGAACCGTGGGAATAGCTATGTATGGGGAACGTGAAACCGCATATATTCAGGGATACGGAGAAGACAGCATACGGAAGCGTTCCGTAATCTTCTGGGAGATTAATCTGCTCAGATTTATAACGGTTCTGACAGCGCTGGCAGTTTTTTATTTTTCTTTTGTCAGTAATTCCCGGTATAGGATGCTATACGCTATACAGATGATCGACATTGTGGCGAACATGTTTGATATCAGCTGGTTTTTTCAGGGTATGGAAGAATTTAAGAAAACCGTATTCCGCAATATGCTGGTAAAACTGGTCTGTGTGATATCCATCTTTTTGTTTGTGCGGACAGAGGCACAGTTAAATATATATGTTTTGTGCTATTCCTTATCTCTTTTGCTGGGAAATCTGTCACTCTGGCTGTATCTGCCCCGCTATATATCCGGGATTTCCTTTCGGGAATTAAAGCTTTTTCGGCATCTGAAGCCTGCATTCATATTATTCATACCTCAGATTGCCACACAGATTTATACGGTTTTAGATAAAACCATGCTGGGGAAATTGGCGACAGATATGAGCCAGGTGGGGTATTATGAGCAGTCCCAGAAGATAGTGAAGCTGCTGCTTACGGTCATTACTTCTCTGGGAGTGGTCATGCTGCCGCGGATGGCACATATTTATGCCCAAAAAGATATGAAGCAGATAAATGAGTATATGGACAAGTCTTTCCGCTATACCTATATGATAGCTTTTCCGCTTATGCTGGGTCTGATATCGGTATCGGAACGTTTTGTACCTGTATTTTACGGAACGGGATATGAGCCGATCAAGAGTATTCTGGTTTATATTTCACCGATCATATTATTTATCGGACTGAGCAACGTACTGGGAACCCAGTATCAGATTCCAACGCACAAGCAACGGGATTATACGCTGTCAGTGGTATCGGGTGCGGTGGTTAATTTCTTGCTGAATTTACTTCTGATACCGGAATTAAATGCAGACGGTGCAGTCATTGCCACCGTTGTAGCGGAATTTGTGGTATTGTTTGTTCATTTTTATTGCGTAAGAAAAGATATTGGCGTTAAAAACAGTCTGATATGCTCAAAAAATTATCTGTTAGCAGGAATATTGATGTTTGCGGCATCCGTGGCGGTATCTTTTCTGCCGGTTGATAACAATCTTGTGGTGCTGTGTCTTCAGGTGGCGGCAGGAGGAATTGTCTATTTGGGAACATTGCTGCTGTTAAAAGATAAATTATTGCTGCTTTTGCTGGATAAAGTAAGAAAAGTGTGATTGATATGTACAGGTGTAACTATGAAGAGTAAATTAAAACGATCCGACAGGATTTTAAAAATTTCATTATCAGTTCTCATTCTGATAGTCAGCCTGCGTTATACCGGAAAAATCTATCAGCCCACATTGCTGGATGATGAATTTGCTTATTTCGGCATTGCCAGATATTTTTCCGGCACTTCGTGGGCTTCCTCCATGTCGTTATGTAAATACTATTCTTATGGATACAGTCTTCTGCTGGTGCCTTTTGTAGTTCTTATCAAAGATACGGTACTGCTGTACCGGGCGGTTACCGCAATGAACGGAATCTTTCTGGTGGCGGCATTCTGGCTGACCGATAGTATTTTCCGGCAGGTCTCGGTACGTTTCGGACTGTTCGGCGAAGGGGAACTGAAGAAAAAGGACTGCAACGGAATCGCCGTGGTCAGTTTTCTGATGGTCCTTCTGCCCTGCAATATGAACTATGCGGCTGTGGCTTTGCCGGAATGTCTGCTGTTAATGCTGTTTGCACTTATGGTTAAGATCATGGCAGGACTGAACCGGGATTCCGGCTGTCTCCGGTATGGACTTTTGGGAGCGGTCATGCTCTATTCCTATATGGTACATCAGAGGATGCTGGGGGTTTTGATTGCGGCGCTGGCTGTTTTTGCAGTTAAATTTATAAAAAAGCAGATCAGGCCCGGACAGTTTTTTTCTTTTATCCTGGCGGCCGGACTGTTGTTTGGCCTGCATACTCTGCTGAAAACGGATATTAAGGAAAATCTCTGGCTGAACGGAATTCTGTCGGGACAAAATGATATGTCGGGAATACTGGAAAATGTCAGACAGATTTTTTCATCTTTTTCATATTTTATAAAATTTATTGTAAGTATTTCCGGAAAGCTGTTTTATATGGGAAGCAGTACCTATCTGATGGGATTCACGGGAATCATCGTATGCGTTTTACTGATATTCTCTGCCGGACAACGCAGGGAAGAGGAAACGGAAGAAATCACATATGGTATTTTGTTTTTGCTGCTGTCTTTTTTGACGGGACTTGGAATTTCCGCCGTCTTTATGAACGTGCCGGAGAATATGGCGTTTTTACTTTATGGCAGATACCTGGAAACGTTCAGTCCGTTTCTGATGGGAATGGGAATATTGATGCTGATGGCACGGCAGGAGTATATAAAAGCTGATTTATATATGCTGCTGTCCGGAGCCGCAGTATATGGAATCATTGGACTGAGTGTGCGGTATTTTTCCAAACGGTGGAATCTGTCCTGGCTGAACTATATCAGCACCGGACAGCTTTACCGTTATCTGATCGGAGATTCTGTACCGGTCCTGAGGATCATGCTGACGGTCCTGGCCACGGCAGGAACGATATATTTTATATTACGGGTACGGAGATTCCGGGGGACGGCCCGGATCCTTCTGGCGGTACTGATGTTTGCATTATTTTACCGGACGGCGTATATTCCCATGCATGCGGTTAATCTCGAGCTGCAGGAACAGCGGCATGGAACTTCCGGTATTGCCGGTGTGATCCGGGAGTATGCTTCTGGCGGCAGGGAGGATCCGGCTCCGGTACTCTATTATGTAGCGGAAGAGGAACCGGACGATACGGCGCAGTACCGGGATTATGTGCAGTACTGGCTGGATGACATTTATCTGGAATGTGTGCCGGAAGACCAGGTGACGAAGTGGGATGATCTTGCGGAAGGGACGCTGGTACTGGTATCCTGTAAGGATTCGCTGGAATCAGGGTTGTTCCGGAGAAAAGAAATGAAACAGATATATGAAAATGAAATCTGCCGGGTGTACCGTGTGGAAACGGAACAGAAGATACCCGGAGAGTAGTCTGCGGCGGCTGAACTATCAAAAAAGAGGATATCCTCAGGTTGCGTTCCTGAGGATATCCTCTTTCTATATTTTGTTAAAACATTTTATTGCACAACGCTTCTGCCCACAGAGTCATATACCACGCCTGTCCCCTCGAACTTTTTAGGTTCGTAACAGTTCCGTCCGTCAAGGATGATGGCTTTCTTCATTAACTTTTTGTAAGTTTCGGCCGGAAGGTCTTTTATTTCCTGCCATTCCGTGAAGATAAAGCAGATATCCGCATCCTTTAAGGTTTCCTCAATGGTATCGCAGTATGTGATCTCATTCGGATAAAACTTTTTGTAATTCTCTACGGCTACCGGATCCCATGCTTTGATATTGGCGCCGTCGTCCAGAAGAATCGGAATATTCACCAGAGACGGAGCTTCCCGGAGATCGTCGGTACCCGGTTTAAATGCAAGACCCAGTACCGCAACGTTGAGACCGGAAAGGTCTTCGTAATAAGCACGTGTCTTCTTGATCAGTTTGACTTTCTGATTATCATTTACTTCAATGGCCGCTTTTACAGTCTTAATTTCTTTATCATAGTAATTGGATAACCAGTGAAGCGCTTTTGTATCCTTCGGGAAACAGGAACCGCCGTATCCGATACCTGCATGGAGGAAACGGTTGCCGATTCTCGGATCCATACCCATACCTTCCGCAACGGACTCAATATCGGCGCCTACCAGCTCACAAAGATTCGCAATTTCGTTTATATAAGAAATCTTCAGAGCAAGGAAATCATTGGAAGCATATTTGATCATCTCTGCGCTTCTGCGGTTGGTATACACAAACGGCTGCCGGAAATTCTCGTATACTTTTGTCAGAATATCCCTGGCACGGTCTGTTTCCGTACCTATAACGATACGTGCGGCTTTAAGGGTATCCCGTACTGCCGTACCCTGTGCAAGAAATTCAGGGTTGGAAGCGATATCAACGTTAATTCCGGCTTTTACCCTGGATTTGATCAACTCTTCTATCTTATCATTGGTTCCGATAGGAACCGTAGATTTAATGACTACAACACAATCTTTTTCAATGCTTTCGGCAATCTGTTCCGCAACTGTATACACATAAGCCAGATTAGCTGAACCGTCTTTTTTCTCAGGCGTGCCGACTCCGATAAATATTACATCGGCATCCTTGTATGCCATCTTGTAATCTGTCGTAAAAGTAAGATTGTTAAGATGCTCCTGCATAAGTTCTTCCAGACCCGGCTCATAGATCGGACATTTGCCCTGACTCATAACTTCGACTTTATTTGCGTCTACATCCACGCATGTAACTTTATGACCAACACTTGCTAAACATACGCCGGTTACTAATCCTACATATCCTGTTCCTGCGACTGCTAAGTTCATTCTGATTACCTCTGTTTCTTTTGATTTTGTTTATTGGTTGCTCCCGAATTACCTCGGTTTTATGTATAATAACACAGATTTTGCGGTTTTTAAAGTGTAATTTTTGGAATAATCAGAAAAAATTGTGAGTTAGGATAAAGAAGGGCTTGAAAATGTAGGGGTTTGATGATACAATCGACGAAAAGTCTATAAAAAACAGGAGGCACAGCAAGATGAAACTGATCATTCAGATTCCATGCTATAATGAAGCAGAGACATTAGAAATTGCATTAAATGATTTACCAAAGAAGATAGATGGTATTGATGAAATAGAATATCTTATTATTAATGACGGAAGTAAGGATGCCACGGTAGAAGTTGCAAAAAAATGGGGTGTCCATTATGTTGTGAATTTTAAAAGAAATAAAGGTCTGGCCAAAGGATTTATGGCCGGTATGGATGCCTGTCTGAGAAACGGAGCCGATATCATCGTAAATACCGATGCGGATAATCAGTATGACGGAGCAGATATTGAAAAACTGGTGAGACCGATCCTGGAAGGAAAATCCGATATAGTAATAGGAGAACGTCCGATTGACGACACGGAACATTTTTCACCATTAAAGAAGAAGTTACAGCATTTTGGCAGTTATGTGGTAAGAAAAGCTTCAAAATCCGATATTCCGGATGCACCCAGCGGGTTCCGTGCATACAGCAGGGAAGCGGCAATGAGAATGAATGTGATCAACGAATATACCTATACGCTGGAAACTATCGTACAGGCAGGAAGAACAAAGATTGCCCAGACTTCCGTACCGATCAGGACCAATCCGGAATTGAGAAAGTCCAGACTATTTAACAGTATGTTTGGTTATGTAAAAAAATCCATGCTTACCATTTTAAGAGCGTTTATGATGTACAAGCCGATGCGCTTCTTTAATACGGTGGGTGCGATCATCATGACCTGCGGCGTGGCGTTGGGAATACGTTTTCTGGTATATCTTTTTATCGGAGAGGGAACAGGACATATTCAATCCCTGATCCTTACCAGTATGTTGATCCTGGTTGGTTTCCAGACGTTTTTGATCGGTCTTCAGGCCGATTTGATCGCGGCAAACCGAAAGCTGATCGAGGATGTGCAGTATCATGTACGAAAGATGGACTATGACGGTGTAAAGATTAAGGAAGATGTTGAGAGAAATTAAGATTCCTGAAATGGGGGCTGGTATGAAATACTCTGCCTCTGTCGCATAGAAATGAGGGAAAAATATGCAGCTTGTTTTAGAAATGATCCGGAGAGTGTTTCAGATTTTTTTAGGAATCTGGATATTTGACTGTCCGGGTTTAATGAAATTGAGAAACCTTATGTATATCATCATGCTTAAGAAATTTGGAAAGAATAATGTATTGTCTTCTAAAATACGGTTTTATGTTCCTCATGGATTAAAAAAAGCGGAAGTAGTAGTCGGCAGTTTTGTAAGGATATCCGAAAATGTGACGATCGACTGTTCTTCAAAAATAGTGATCGAAGATAACGTATGGATATCTGAAAATGTGTCTGTTCTGAATCATGAGCACATGATAGAAGGACGCGAATGGAAAAAGAGCAAGGCGATTGAACTGACAGAAGGACTTGTGATCGGTGAAGATGCATGGATCGGTGCAAATTCCATTATTCTGCCAAAAGTAAAGTATATAGGGAAAGGCGCCATTATAGGCGCAGGAAGCATAGTGACAAAGGATGTGGAGGATTATGCGGTAGTTGCAGGAAATCCGGCCAAAACTATTGGACAGAGGTGATTCTGATTAAAAAGTATCTAAAATACATTGGAAATTTAGTTACGGTGGTATCAATCGCATTTGTAATATATGCGGTATTTAAACTCAAAATAGATTTTGAAAAGCTGGCGAATCCGGGGGCGGTTCTGATATTATGTATCGGCGCTCTCGGAGTAACTTTTACTGTTTATTTTCTTGCCTATGCCTGGAAAAACACTTTGGATTATCTGTCTGGCAGAAAAAACAGCTATAGGGACGTTGCATTTGTGTATGGTAAGGCAAATATCGGAAAGTATCTTCCGGGAAATGTCATGCATTATGTGGAACGTAATCTTTTTGCGGCAAAAATCGGTTTGAACCAGCTGGATCTGGCGATCAGCAGTATAATAGAAGTAATAGGGATCATAATCGTGGCACTGGTGTTTTCTGCGGTCTGCGCCCATGAAGAATTACTGCAGGCTGTGATAAGATATGTGAAACCCATGTATGCCGTCATACTTGCCGTACTGGGACTACTGGTCATAACGGCAGCGTTCATCATATGCAGAAAGAGTCAGAGAGTCCGGAATATGGCAAAACGTCTTACCGGCTGGAAGTTTTTTAAAGTGTTTGTCTGGAATCTGATAGTATATGCCGTGGTGCTGGCAATTCTGGGAGGGATTCTCGTACTGGTATGCGGTTTTATATATGATGTGGAAATCGACGGGACAGGAGCCGCGGCAATCATAACATACTATATGCTGGCATGGGTACTGGGATTTATCGTACCCGGAGCGCCGGGAGGAATCGGGGTACGTGAAGCGATCCTCGTATTGCTGCTCAGTCCGGTGATCGGTGATACCGTTACATTATCGGCGGCGCTGATACACAGGCTGATATCCATTATCGGAGATTTTACCGGATATATGATCGCTCTGGGATTGAAACCAAAAGAACCGACAGAAAAAAAACAGGAAGTGAAGAGGAAAGGAAGGACTGAATGAGTGCAATATCGGAAACAGATAACCGGGGGATGAATTTTTTTTATCGATACAGATATCAGATCATGATATTTGTTTCTATATTTATAATTAAATCCATTTTTAATTGTTTTTTATCCACGCTCGTGCAGATATCAGGCGCTGATGAATTTGGAACGATAGCGGGGGCTTCTTATTTTGCGGGACTGAATTGGTCCGATGTAGTATCCCATGTGTCATATTACGGGTTTGGATATTCCATGTTCATGGCTCCGGTATTCTGGATCACGGATGATCCGGTCATTATCTTTCAGGTTATGATAGCTTTTAATACCATATGTCTTGCAGTCTCCGGTGTTATTGCGTACAACATCATAAAGGGAATCTTTAAAGTGGAAAACAATATATATGCGGCGTTTTCGGCATTTGCCAGCGCCATGTATTTCGGTTCCGTATTAAATGCCAATGCCGTTTATAATGAAAGCATGCTGGTGCTGATCGGCTGGATCATGGTATATCTTCTATTGAAAATGCAGGGAAAAAGGGATGAAGATAGATCCACCTTCGGTCTGACGGTCATACTGTCTCTGGTCATGGTATATTCTCTTTTGGTTCATACCAGGGCTCTGTATCTTTGGGGAGCGGCAGTGATTTTTATGTTAACTTATCTGATCGTAAGGAGAAAATTACTGGCCAATCCGGTCGTATTGGGTATCATATGTGCTGCGGGATATGTGATATCTAAATTTGTGATAGAAAAAGTACAGGCTTCCCTGTGGCTGGTGGGAGAAGATAAATCAGGACTGAATAATTCCGTAGAGAGTCTGGGCAGTTATTTCGGCAATATCCAGAATTTATTTACGGTAAATGGTCTGAAGGGATTTATTTACACCATCTTCGGTCAGATCTACGGTATGATAACCATATCTGGCGGATTGTTTGCGGTATTTATTGCCATTATACTTTTTGTACTATGTAAAATATTGTATCGTCTTGTGAAGCGGGAAAGTATTCATCTGAATGAAAGATTACTTACATTGGGAATGTTTATTGTATCGTTTTTAGGCGCGGCGCTGATTCTGACTGCATTGGGAATCTCTGACCGAACTGCCGTCAGCGTGGCGGCAAGAGAGGGTTCCAAGTGGTATCTGTATGCAAGATACTGGGGCATGGTAGGCGGACTGATGATAATGTTTACACTGGTATATCTGTATGATAAATTCAGTATCGTAAAGTATTCCGGATATGAGTACAGACAGCAGAAAAATGAAAAAAGAACCATACTGATCATTGCTTTCGTGGGATTTTTACTTATAACCCTGCCGTTTGTCTGGAGACTGGCTCCAAAGTTTGATATTTTTGAATGCAGTTATTCTAATGTATATCTGCACTATGTTCCTATGGCATTTTTGAAAAAAGGAGATTATATGACCCAGGGAGCATTTATGATAATGAGTATATTCGCGCTGATATCCCTGTTGCTGCTGATTGTATTTATTATGAAAAATAAACTGACGGCAGCAGTTTTGGCGGTCATCGTGTTATCTCTGTATAATTACGGCTATGCCACCATAGTGATGGATAAAGATTCTTCCGACCGCTTTTATAACGAATTAGCAGATATCAGAGAGGAAATAGAAGATCTGGATTTGGAAGAAGGGCGGCAGATTTATGTGAATGTGGGCAACACCAAAGTTTATAATGATAAGGCCTCCTATATTTATGATGCACAGTTCTGGCTGAACCGTTACAGAATCATCATCGGAACGCCGGATTTGAGCAACAGTTCGGTCGTGATTACCAGTAAAGATGCGGAGGAATATATAAAGGCCGGATTTGATGTGGTTTATGTGAAAAACGACAGTGAAATATACGATACCATAACAGTACTGCATAAGAAGGAATATTCCTATGTTCCAAACGGCGTAAACAGTTCCGGTGAGACCGGAAACCATACAAACGGAGAAGTAACGCCTCACAGTAGCGGACAAAAATAATAGACAGTATTTGTTATTTGTGAAAAGTATAAAATCAATTTGCAATACCCCCCGTTTTGTTATACAATATAAATAGAATTTATAAAAGTGTATAATAGTATTGTAGGAGAATTGCAAAATGGGTAATGAAACAAGAAATATAGCGAAAATCGAAACGGGAAAATTAATATTTGAAAAGGGAAAACAGATGAAGCAGATAGCCTTGGTTGTAAAAGGAACAATCAGGGCTGTTAATGATTTTATGGAATATGTGATTCCGTCCGGAAATATAATAGGAATTCTGGCAGGAAGAGAAGGAGAGTACATTTTTAATTACTATGCACAGAATGACTGTATGGTTTACTACATAGATTTTAACGACTATGATGATTTATCCGTGTTATCTTCTGCCGTTAAGGATTATAAGGAACTATGCGAATTATCCGCTGAATTTCAGTTTAAGAAAATAATGTCCGCATATGATGCGTTAAATAATCTGACGATCCGGACCTATGAGAAGATCAAGGTATCTTATGACAAATATAAAAAAATGTGCCAGACATACTCTGTGAAACCTATCATCTGCAAAGAGATCGATGATATGGAGATGCAGGCATATGAGAAAAGTGATGATTATTCCGGTACGGAATATCTGATCAAACTGATGGAACTGCCGAAAGATATACATAAGTCATTTTTTGAATCGGATTTCGAGATTTTAAGGTTTCATCTGACACTGGAATCAAATCTGGCGGATGAACTGAATGAAAAGTGCATGAAATTAATAACAACATTCTATGAGAATAATACTTTATTGTGTTCCGGGACAGTGAATATATTCTCAATGTGTTCCAAACTGGCGTTGGGAGCCGCAGAGGCAGGCGGAAATGCTAAAGATGTTATGGATATGGTGGAAGAAATCGTTTCTGCCATTAAGGAGTCGAAAAGTACCATAGAAGAAGTTCTGGGACTGAAGTACGACTGTGATTTTAATAAAATAATGGATATTTATACGGCAATCGGCAATCAGATCAGGAAGGATTCATCCGTTGAAAGTGATACGGAGATGCTGTCCGATTATTCCAGAAGTGCGGCAGAGGATGTTACATCAGAGTCAACCGGCACATTCCGCAAACTGGCAGAATATGCGGGATACAGTAAAGAAGAAACGGCCCTGTACGAGAAGTATCTTGCCGCCTTCCAGGCATTAAAGGATAAGTTTGGAACGGATGACGAGAGCAGAAAGCTTAGGAAGATATTAACGGACGGATTTTATAATATCTATGAAAAAGTATTTTTGCGGGCAGAGGATGAAAACAACCATGAGAGATATATCGATGTATTTCTGAATTTTGGTGTGATCGATGAAAAGATGCTGGGAAGCGAAACCATTGTGGATATATATAGCGATGATGTGGTAGGACGGATCAAAGACGGCAATGATGACAATGATACCGGCCGTCCGTGCATATTTTCCATTCGTCAATGGCTGAGCGCCATATATTCGGGACGGCGGGAGCCTTCCAAAAATGAGTTTGATCTGGATTATGTGGAAGAATTCAGGGAATTAAAGAAAACGGAAAAATTCACTGATGCACAGGAGCGGGAATATCTGAATGACCGGAAACGGAAAGTGCAGTTTGAAATTAAGAATATGTTTACCGTAAATAACCGGTTGACAAACGGACAGATCACCACCTTCTGTCCTGTATTGAAGGAAGAAGATTTTCTTAAATCTCCAAGAGAATGCAGGATAAAGAAAGCCGATCTGATCAGACAGATGGAAGAGATCACTGAGATTGATTTCCAGGCTTATGCAAGAGAATATATGTATGAGAGTGTTGAAGATAAGATTCCGAAGATGGGAATCAATAAAATCGTGCTTCCGGATATCATTCTTATGCCTACCGTAGGTAAGAAAGGAAGTATGTGGCAGGAAATATCAGGGAAAAGAAGGGATTCCAGAGGAAGGTTCATGCTTCCGATCTATACACTGGAGGATTTAAAACTGACTCTGATCCGTATGACGGGAGCTTTCCGGTGGGAACTGTGCAGAACCATTCAGGGGACTTACTGGAACGATGTCAGAGAGCGTTCCCTTACATCCGAATATTGCGATTATATACAGTTTTACCGGAAAAATAAGGATTTGTCAGAGGAAGCAAAAGAGAAGATCAAGAAACAGCTTGCCAAGTCAAGAAACAGCAGTAAGGAAATGTTTATTAAGGACTATGAATTGTGGATCGAACATGAAGCGCTGGGTCTTGCAAGGGTAAATAAGGTGGCGAGACTGATATTGTTTACTTATTGTCCTTTTGCAAAGAAATACAGGGAAAAAATATCTGCCCATCCGTTGTTTGCGGAAGGCGTGGCCAGATATGAGCGGGAAAAACTAAAAAAATTAAAAGAGCTCAATAACCGCTATACCTCTATAAAAAATACCAATGGAAATGTAAATTCTATTCTGGAGGACAATTTGAATTATATCCAGGATAACTAAAATAATAACGAAAGAGAGGAAATGGCCATGAAGAAGATATCTACGAGCATAATTGCCGGAATCACTGCATGTGTGATCGCCGCTACTGCAATTGTGGGGACCGTAACGGTATTTACGTCTTCTGGTGTGATCGAACAGGAGGCCACCGGTAAACTGGAAGCAATGGCTCTGCAGTATGCGAATCAGATGAACACGGAATTTGCCCAGTATGAAAGCGTTGCCAAGAGTATAGGCGATTATATCGCGGCAACTGCTGACGGCAGTAAGATTCTTGATACGGAATATGACGAAGCGTACATTGAAAGCATTGATGCCTATGTGAAAAGGGTCAGCATGGATTATGAAGATATTTTAAGTTTAAGCGTGTATATCAGTCCTCATGATATTGAAACCATGATCGGTACCTGGTATATGGGAGAAAAAAAGCAATCCTTTGATCCGCAGGAATGGTATGTCACATGGTTCAGCAAGCAGCCGGAGTTTGCCTGGTGGCGTGATGTAGAAGATAAAGGTGAAGCAAAATGGCAGAAATCCCGCTATGATGCTGCGGTACAGCAAAATGTTATGACCTACGGTTATCCGGTATACTTTGGTGAAGAATTGTTTGCAATGATAAGTCTCTGCGTGCCATTTGATAAGTTTTCCAATCTGGTCAGCAGTGTAGAGCTGTATGAGACCGGTCATGCCAGCCTGGTGGATGCGGATCAGTATTTTGCGGTGGACAGTGTTTATAATATTAACGAAACCCTGACCAGCGCAGGATATACCCAAATAATAGATAATCTTGAAAATGAGATTGATTCGGGAGTGATCCGCCTGAATACAAATAAAGGGACTGCCAGTTTTATCGGATATGCCAGAATGAATAACGGTTATACGGTGTTGATGGAAGCCCCTGTAAGTGAGGTTAATTCCGCAACCAAAACGGTTTTGCTTTATGCCCTGGTCATTACTCTCATTATCTGCGTATTTGCAATAGTGACGGCAAATATCCTGGGAAGAAGGATATCCAAACCGATCCGTAAAGTGGCGGAGGATCTATCCCTTATGCAGAATGGAGATTTTACCGGTGTCAAGTATAAACCATATCTGAAGAATAGAAATGAAACAGGAATTTTGGCCAAGGCTTTGGATTCGGTCCAGATGAATATGAAAGATACGGTGGGACTGGTAGGAAGCAGCAGCAAAGATATCTCCGGGGCAGTGGGACAGTTGGAAAACGTAATCGGAAATCTGGTGGATCAGGTATCAAATATTTCCGCTATTTCAGAAGAACTGGCAGCAAGTATGGAAGAGACGGCTGCAACAGCGGAAAATCTCAGCACCTCATCCAACAATATGGTGGTACATATCGATAAGATGAATGACAAAAACCGGGAAGGTATGCTGGCCGTACAGGGAATCAGCGAACGTGCCAACGTGCTGAAGGTGGAAGCAGCAAAATCCTTTGAAGAGACTGAACTCCTTTCCAAACAGTCAGAAGGCAGACTGAAAGCGGCCATAGAAGAGTCCAAACAGGTGGAACAGATCGACCAGCTCACCAATGCCATTCTGAATATTGCAGACCAGACTACGCTTCTTTCCCTGAATGCATCCATTGAAGCTGCCAGAGCCGGTGAATCTGGCAAAGGTTTTGCCGTTGTTGCCGATGAGATCCGGAAACTTGCAGAGAACTGTGAAGAAACGGCGATCCAGATTCAGAAGATCACGATGAATGTTACGGATGCGGTTGATAATCTGTGTAATAATGCAACGGAAGTCCTGGGATTCATTGAAAGCCATGTAAAAGAAACCAATCGCAAACTGATGGATACCAGCGAACAGTATAATGATGATGCACAGAATATGGAAGATATCTTACAGGAATTCTCTCTTGCCTCTCAGAATATCTCCACTGAAATCGGAATTATCATAAAATCGTTCAGCGATCTGAAGGATGCGACCCAGGAAGGAGCAAAGGGTACAACGGAAGTAGCCATGAATGCGGAATATGTATCTGTTAATACAGGCTATGTCCGGGAAGAAGCGGAACGGTTAAAGGCTATTTCCGAAAATCTTGAACATACCATGAAACAGTTTAAAGTATAGATATTTGCATTGGCTAAGCAGATCTTTCATAGAGGAAAACAGGATGGCGGTATACGGTATGAACTGTATACCGCCACTTTGAAATAAATGGATATTTCAAATACGGGTAGATAAATAAAATTAAAAAGCAGAGAATCATGCCATAATTTAGAATTTAGGAGAACTGGAGCAGGTGATAGGAATGTCAGATAACAGGAAAATATTATTAGCCGCCATAAATGCAAAATATATTCATTCCAATCTGGCGGTATATTCATTAAAAAAATATGCAGAGGATATAGGTGCAGATATTGAGATTGCAGAATATACCATTAATCAGTATACAGCGGATATCGTACAAAGCATATATCTGAAAAAGCCAAAGGTCATAGCGTTTTCCTGCTATATCTGGAATCGCAGTCATGTGGGAAGGGTGATAAAAGATATTGCCAGGGTTCTTCCGGAAACGGAAATCTGGACGGGAGGACCGGAAAGTTCGTATAATGCTGCCGCATTTATGGAAGAATACCCTGAAATTACCGGGATAATGATCGGAGAAGGTGAGAATATATTTAAAAATCTTGTTTATTACTATACAAAGGAAGCCCCGTTGCTTTCGGAAATCAGGGGGATCATTTACCGGGAAAACGGGACGGTCATCTGTAATCCGCCGGAACCGCTTCTGGATATGAGCAGCATACCCTTTCCCTATGATGATCTGGAACCGTTCCGAAATAAGATCATATACTATGAGAGCAGCAGGGGCTGTCCGTTTTCCTGCAGTTACTGTCTTTCTTCCATAGATAAAAAACTGCGCTTCCGGAATACGGAACTCGTTAAGAAGGAATTAAAATTTTTTATTGATAATAATATTCCTCAGGTAAAATTTGTAGACCGCACATTTAACTGTAAAAAAAGCCATGCAATGGAAATCTGGAACTATATTTTGGAGCATGATAACGGTATTACAAATTTTCATTTTGAAATATCGGCGGATCTGTTGGATGACGAAGCTTTGGAATTGCTGAGCCGGATGCGGCCGGGTCTGGTACAGTTTGAAATCGGTGTGCAGTCTACAAATCCGGCGACGATCGCTGAGATTGACCGTACCATGGACACTGACCGGGTGAAAAGAGTGGTGGACAGGATAAATGGTTTCGGAAACATTCATCAGCATCTGGATTTGATCGCCGGACTGCCTTATGAAGATTATGACAGTTTTAAGCGTTCTTTTAATGATGTGTATGCAATGAAACCGGAGCAGCTGCAGCTGGGTTTTCTTAAGGTGTTAAGCGGGGCCGAAATGGAACGGCGGGCAGAGTCATACGGTCTGGTATATTCCTCTCATCCGCCTTATGAAGTCTTATACACCAGATGGCTCGGTTATGATGAGATCTTAAAACTGAAAAAGATCGAACAGGTAGTTGAAATATATTATAACAGCAGACAGTTTACAAATACCATATCCTATCTTGAAAATGTATTTGAATCTCCTTTTAAAATGTATGAACAGCTTGCGGTTCATTATTCTGCAGCGGCGCCTGATGGAGAAAAACATTCCCGGATTGCCAGATATGATTTGCTGCTGGAATTTATAAAGAAACAATATGAAGAACTTCCTCTTCTCTATTGTGAATTATTATTATATGATATATATTTAAGAGAAAATATAAAAACCCGGCCGGCTTATTTTCAAAAAGAAAACAGTCAGGAATTAAGATCTGTATACCGGCATTATAAGGAGCAGGGAAAGAATGTACATATTGAGAAGTTTCAATATGATATTCGGAAATATTCGGAAGCAGTTAAGAAGAATGATGAAGTGCTTATAAAAACAGGACCCGAGAAAAGAGAAAATTATATATTATTTGATTATGGAATAAGGGATAAGATAAATTATGAAGCCGGTGTATCGGAGATATTTCCGGGAGATTCCCGATAATTCCGGGGTAGGAATGCGCAGACGAAGAAAAGGAGTTTAAATTGCGATATGGCTGAGAGAAAAAAACGAACAAAGGCAGAAGTGAAACGGATCATAGAATCATTTAATAAGGAATACGGAAAAGAATATAAATGTTATTTAAATCATGAAAATGCGTGGCAGCTTCTGATAGCTACCATATTGAGCGCACAGTGTACCGATGCCAGGGTAAACATCGTAACAAAGGAACTGTTTGTGAAATATGATTCTCTGGAAGCGTTTGCCGGTGCGGATGTTAGAGAACTGGAGCGGGATATTTATACCACCGGCTTTTATAAAAATAAGGCAAAGAATATCATATTATGCTGTAGGAAACTTCTGGAGGAATACGGAGGAGAAGTTCCCTCTGAACTGGAACAACTGGTGACACTGGCGGGTGTGGGAAGAAAAACCGCCAACGTTATACGGGGGAATATCTACAATGAGCCGAGTATCGTTGTAGATACTCATGTGAAAAGGATTTCAAAAAAACTGGGACTGACAGATTCGGATGATCCGGTAAAAATAGAATTTGATCTTATGGAAATACTGCCGAAAGAACAGTGGATTTTGTGGAATATTCATGTGATTCGATTGGGAAGAACCATCTGTACAGCCAAAAAGCCGGATTGCGGAAATTGTTTTCTGCGGGAGCTGTGTCCCGGCGCCGGCAAATGAATGTTAAAACGGAATATATCGTATATTGGAGAAGAAAAGATTATGTTAACACGTTATGTATCTATTGATTTGGAAATGTCAGGACTGTCTCCGGTGAAAGACCGGATCATAGAAATCGCAGCCCTGCGGGTCGAACAGGGGAAAGTGACCGGACGGTTTGAAACTTTGGTAAATCCCAATATTCCTATCCGGGAGCATATTTCGGAAATTACCGGAATCCGGGAGGAAATGCTGCGCCAGTCGCCAAAGATCCATGAGGTCATGCCGGAATTCATCGGATTTCTGGGGGATGATGTTTTGCTGGGACATTCCGTGGGTTTTGATTTTAATTTTATTATGCAGTCCTGTTTTGATCTTGGGATCGAAGATGTGTTCGCCAGAGAGTGGTATGGGATGGATACTCTGCTGATTGCCAGAAAACACCTGGGGACGGAGACAGAGAAAAATCTGGATAAGCTTTGTAAATATTATGGGATAGAAGAAAAAGAACATCACCGGGCAGGCAGTGATGCACAGGCGGCGGCTCATTTATATGAAAAATTGTGCGGCATCTATGAGAAGGACGGAGAATTTGAACCAGTACGGCTGTGCTATAAACCCAAAAAGCAGACCATGATAGCGGCGAAACAGGTACGGTTTCTGGAAAAACTGGTACGTTATCATGGTCTGGAGCAGGATAGGGATTTTTCGAAACTGACACAGCGGGAGGGAAGCCGGCTGGCGGATATGATCATTTCGAAATATGGGAAGATACATCATTAACAATGGTTTTCTTCAATATTGTATCCAGCTGGTTTGCCTTGAATAACAGATATTCAAGACTGTCTGCATCATTGCGGCCGGAGTAAATATCAGCCAGAAGACGATACATGCTCAGGGAATCCGAGCCGGTTTCCACGGCGAATTCCAAAACTTTTCGGGCTTCGCTTTCATAGCCTAATTCGTATAGTCTTACAGAATAGCTATTTAATGTCCGGGAAAGTGCAGTGTAGTTCTCGTCACATTCAGACAGATATGTGAGATTTGCGGCGCCAAATTCTAATTTTAAATCTGTATTGGTCTTTCCAGTGAGATTTAAAATTTTTTTATCTTTCAAAAAAACAAGCTGGCTGACACATTTTGCAATAATTTCATCATTAATTTCAAGAAAAGGTAGGGATTTTTCTGAAATTGTGATATAATTGAGGGAATCGGTAGATTTTTTCCGTGTGGAGTTTGCCAGTTCTTCGCGCTCCCAAAATTTATCGTTAGCATTCTGAACGGTACGGGAGCTTTTTTTCAGCTCATATCTCAGCCACAGAATAAAAACGATTACAATAAAAAAAATAACAACACCCAAGAGGAAACACTCCTATCTAAAATATTTTAGTTTAAACATGTAAATCTCATTCTGCAGCAAAACCGCTTCAGATTGATAAATAGGTTGAAAGTACAATAGAAAGAAAGGAAGATGCGTCTGCCCGATTTCAACCTGTTCATTAGGGCAGGATTACAGGCGGTATCAAAGCCCGGCCGGTAATGCGCAAAGGTATCACAATGATAAATTTTAATAACAGGAAGTCTAAGAAGATAATCTCCAACATAATCATAATATTATTGGTATTAGCCATGATATTAGGTGTAGCACTCCCTTTGCTGTACTAAAGTAGTGTATCATTTTAGATTACAAAAAACAACATAATATTGTATGAAAATTTGTATGAAAGGAAGCCAGAATATGAATATCAAAAAAAACAGGGGGATGACATGCCTTTTCGGATGTTTCTGTGTTTTGATCGGAGCATTTGCATTGCAGGAAACAGATACATATGCAAGTGAACGCAAGATACCTGTTGGTATTACCATTGATAATATTGATGTAGGTGGAATGACGTACGATGAGGCGATGGAGACGGTAGATGAATATATATCGGAATCTGCCGGAAAAACCATTGAGCTGGACGTAGATGGCAAGAAAGCTGCGGTTAAGGCAGAGGAACTGGGATATTTCTGGGAAAATACCGGAATCGTGGAAGAAGCAGCCGGATATTGCAGGGAAGGCAATATTATCCAAAGATATAAGGAAGCAAAAGATATTGAAAAAAACGGAATTCATTATGACATTAAAATACAGATCAATGAAGAAGAATTAAGGAAGACCATTGACGAAAAGTGCGGAGTGTATAATGTCCCTCATGTAAATGCCCGCCTGAAAAGAGAGAACGGAGCTTTCAGCATATCTCAGGAAGCTTCGGGCCGGATCATTGATATGGATCGGTCGGTAGAAGAAATTAAAGAGTATCTGCTGGATTCCTGGGATGGCGGGGACGGAAAGTTTACGCTTACCGTGGTAGACGATCATCCGGTCTCTACTGTAGAAGACTGCCGCAAGGTAAATGCTATTATTGGAACATATACCACTAACTTTACGACAGGAGGCGGCAATTATAACAGAAATAAGAACATGGAAAACGGTGTGAATATGCTAAACGGAGTCACACTGTGTCCGGGGGAGACCATGTCCGCCAATGCTCTTCTGGAACCGTGGACCGAAGATAACGGTTGGAAAGAAGCAGGGACTTATGTTAACGGAAGAGTAGAGAACAGTCTCGGCGGAGGAATCTGTCAGGTATCCACCACATTGTATAATGCGGTTTTGGATGCTGAACTGGAAATTGTAGAACGGTTTAATCATTCGATGTCAGTGGGATATGTGCCGTTGTCCATGGACGCAGCCCTGGCAGGAACCTGGAAGGATTTAAAATTCAGTAATAATATGGATATTCCTGTATATGTGGAAGGGATTTATGATCCTTCCGGTAAGATTACTTTTAATATATATGGACAGGAAACCCGTCCTGCTAACAGAAAAGTAGAATATGTAAGTGAGACCACTGGTTCCACGCCGTCGCAGGAAATTGTGACCCAGGACCCATCTCTGCCAAGCGGATACCGCAGTGTGACGGAACGGGGCCATAACGGTTCCACCGCCAGATTGTGGAAAAAGGTTTATGTAGACGGTGTATTGGTCAGTGAAGAAATTGTAAATAAAAGCACATATGCAGCTTCACCTACGTATGTAACGTTAGGGACCGGCGAAGTGGCAACAGAACCGCCGACTGTGGAACCACCGGCTGTGGAGCCGTCGACGACGGAACCGGAGACGGAACCAAAAACGGAGAAAAAGACCGAGCCTGCAACGGAGAAAAAAACGGAAGCGAAAACAGAGTCAAAGACGGAAGCAAAAACAGAAGAGAAAACCAGGCCTCAGAAGGAAACAGAATCAAAGACATCATCAAAAAAGGATGATTAACAGGAACATATCAGAAGAAAGGCTGGCTGATGCCATGAAACCGGGTAAAATATCAGAACCTGTATTAAAAAGGTCAGTAATCAGAACAATTAAATATCTGACAGATGAAATATCAGCAAAGGCCGCACCGGGTAACGATGCGGTTATTGCCGATTCTGAAGGGATTGCAGCGGCGGTTTCCACGGCAGGTCTTTATATGTCGGAAGAGAACCTTTATTTTGATTGCCAATGTGCCATACTTAACGGAATGAACAATGTTGCGGCAAAAGGCGGAACCCCCTTTGCAGTTCTTATGAACGTTATTTTGCCGGCAGGAAAACTGGAATCCGATTTAAGGGCATTGATGGGCAGTGTTTCCAAACTGTGTTTGAAATTAAATCTTCAGATTGCAGGCGGCAGTACTGAAGTTTCATCTTCAGTAAAAAATACCATCGTCACTTTTACCGTATTGGGACACCCCGGAATCCGGGAGAATGTATTTGGATCGGAAGGATTAAAAAATAAATTTCTTTATACGGATCCCGGTGCAGTTTGCAGGCCCGGGATGGATATTGTGCTGACGAAACACATTGGGATTATGGGTACTGCCATGCTGGTGCAGGAGAAAAAGGAAGAACTTCTGTCAAAGTTCCCTAAAAGTTATCTGGAAAAGGCGCTAAAAGCCCGGGAAGAAATGTCGGTATGCAGTGAGGCAGCAGTCGCGGGCAGCTCCGGTGCAGCAGTCATGCATGATGTGAGCCGCGGTGGAATATTTGCGGCATTATGGGAATTGGCAGAAATAACGGGCAGAGGCGTGGAAGCAGTGATCACGGATATGCCTGTTCGGCAGGAGACCATAGAGTTCTGTGAATTTTACGGACTGAATCCATATAAGCTTATATCCGGAGGTTCTTTGCTGATCGTCTGCAGCCGCGGCAAAGAAATAACGGAAAGACTGGGGCACCGGGGGATTCCGGCGGCGATCATCGGAAAACTGACGGAAAACAATGATAAGGCGGTTATACAAAACGGTGAGAAACGATATCTGGAACCGCCCAAAGGGGACGAAATCTATAAGGTGATCGGAAACAGAAAAACATCGGAAAATAAAAAATCGCAGATCGTTTAACGATTACGATTAGCAAAAAAAGGAGATTGTCATGAGGGAAAAAATTTTATCAATGATAGAAAATAATGCCAGAATCGATTTAAAAGATCTGGCAGTCATGCTGGGGACCAGCGAGGCGGAAGTGGCAAATGAGATAGCGGATATGGAGAAAGAAAAGATCATCTGCGGTTATCATACGCTTATTAACTGGGACAGTACCAGCGAGGAAAAGGTTACGGCTTTGATCGAGGTTCAGGTTACGCCGCAACGGGGACTGGGTTTCGATAAGATCGCAGAGAGAATGTACAATTATGACGAGGTCAGGGCGGTATATCTGATGTCCGGCGGATTTGATTTTACCGTTATCATAGAAGAAAAGACCATGAAGGAAGTAGCCCAGTTCGTTACGGAGCGTCTGGCGCCGCTGGAGGCGATCCGCGGCACGGCCACCCATTTTATTCTTAAGAAATATAAGGATCATGGAACCGTACTGGTAAAAAATAATAAAGATGAAAGGATGTTGGTGACACCTTGAGAAACCCGTTATCAAATATAGTTGTTGAAATACAGCCGTCAGGCATAAGAAAGTTTTTTGATATAGTAAGCGAGATGAAGGACGCCATATCCTTAGGAGTGGGTGAGCCTGATTTTGATACACCGTGGCATATCCGTGAGGAGGGTATATATGCTCTCGAGAGAGGAAGAACTTTTTATACTTCCAATGCCGGCCTGAAAGAATTGAAAGAAGAAATCTGCAATTATCTGAACCGGAGATTTAATCTGGACTATGATCATAATACAGAAGTCATGGTAACCGTAGGCGGCAGCGAGGCCATAGATATAGCTATAAGAGCCATGATCGATCCGGGAGATGAAGTTCTGATTCCCCAGCCAAGTTATGTATCCTATGTACCATGCGTACAGCTGGCCTATGGAAAACCGGTGATCATAGAGCTGAAGGAAGAAAACCAGTTCCGGCTCACCAAAGAAGAAGTGTTGGAAAAACTTTCGGATAAGACCAAGATTCTGGTACTGCCGTTTCCGAATAATCCTACCGGCTCGATAATGGAGAAGAAGGATCTGGAGGAAATAGCACAGGTCTGTCTGGAGCATGATATTTTCGTGCTGTCAGATGAAATCTATTCGGAGCTTACATATAACGGTGAAAACCATGTTTCTATGGCTTCCGTTCCTGGTATGAAAGAACGGACCATAGTTATTAACGGATTTTCAAAATCTTATGCCATGACCGGATGGAGACTGGGATATGCGGTGGGACCAAAGGAAATCTTGAAACAGATGATCAAAATTCATCAGTTTGCCATTATGTGTGCCCCTACCAACAGTCAGTATGCAGCGGTAGAGGCGTTGAAGAATGGTGACAAAGATGTGGAAATGATGCGTGAATCCTATAATCAGAGAAGACGGTATCTGCTGAATGCTTTTTCGGAAATGGGACTGGACTGTTTTGAACCTTACGGAGCTTTTTATATGTTCCCCAGTATTAAAAAATTCGGTATGACATCGGAGGAGTTTGCCAACCGTTTATTACGGGAAGAGAAGGTGGCAGTGGTTCCAGGAACGGCCTTTGGCCAATGCGGAGAAGGTTTTTTGCGAATTTCCTATGCATATTCTTTAGAGAATTTGAAGGAGGCATTGGGACGTCTGGCATCCTTCATTTCCAGGCTGGAGATAAAAAAATAGAAATACATATTTCTTACGGGAGAGAACTAAGATGATAAATATAGTTTTATTTGAGCCGGAAATACCGCAAAATACCGGAAATATAGGACGCACCTGTGTGGCGACAGGAACCAGACTGCATCTGATAGGGCCAATGGGATTTCAGATTACGGAAAAGGCCGTAAAAAGAGCAGGAATGGATTACTGGAAGTATCTGGATGTGACAGAGTATGACGGATATGATGATTTTCTGGAAAAGAATCCGGGTGCGAAACTCTATTTGGCCACCACCAAGGCGAAACAGAGATATACGGATGTTTCTTATGAGGATGATTGTTATATTATGTTTGGCAAGGAGAGCGCCGGAATACCGGAGGAAATTCTGGTAGCGCATCCCGGTACCTGTATCCGGATACCGATGAATCCGGACATCCGTTCCCTGAATTTATCCAATTCGGCAGCAATTGTACTGTATGAAGCATTGCGCCAGCAGGATTTTACAGGAATGAAGTCTGAGGGAGAGCTCCACAGACTTCATTGGGAAACGGAATAAACAACTTTTTATTTTGTTATTCACTATATTCTTTCAATTGCTTTTTCGCTTTTTGCAGTGTAAATATAAATTCAGTGCCGGCGCCTTCGGTGCTGATTACGTTTATATTTTCGTTATGCGCCTGAATGATTTCCCGGGTAATGGACAAACCCAGACCGGAACCGGTCTTATCCTTACCCCGGGATAGATCAGTCTTATAAAAACGTTCCCAAATCTTATTTAAACTTTCTTTTGGAATTCCAATGCCGCTGTCTTTTATGGAAATAAAGATTTTTTCATATCTGTCGGTGATCCTGATATCGATGGATGAATCATTGTGACTGAATTTAACGGCATTGTCTACCAGATTATAAATGACCTGCTGAATCTTATCACGGTCGGCGCTGACCGTATAGTTCCGTGAGCCCAGTACCAGTTCTATGGTGATGTGTTTCTTTTCACACTTTCCTTCAAAAGTGGCGATAATGGGTTTCAGCAGTGAATATAAGTTAAAATCGGTTATTTCCAGCCGGTTTCCCTTTGTATCCCAGGTGTTCAGATTTAACAGGTTTTCCGTAAGCTTTGTCAAACGCTCGGTCTCAAATAAGACGATTCCCAGATATTTATTCTGCAGTTCCGGAGGTATGGTTCCATCCATCATTGCTTCAATATATCCTTTTATGGAAGTCAGGGGGGAACGGAAGTCATGAGAAACATTTGCAATAAATTTTTTCTGGTCTTCTTCGAGATTGTATAATTCAGAAGCCATAAAGTTAAGGGATACGCCTAATCTTCCGATTTCGTCGTCAGCGGTAAAGTCTTTTAAACCGTCATAGGTAAGATTTCCTTTGGCATATTCTCCGGCTGCCCGGCTGATTTTTTTCAGCGGAATAAATACAATAAGCGTAAACAGCAGCAAGATTAAAAGTGAAGCCAGAAAAATGATCAGAAATGTTTTATATACCAGGATGATCACGGAATTTTCATTTCTTGCAATGGTTTCTGTCTGCTGGTGGATCAGAAGATAGCCGTCGGTAGAAAAATTATTGGTAATCGGAGTGATGACAGAGAGGGTTTCTTCGGAAAAAGTATCATAGAAATTACCGATCATGTAATATTTATTTCCAAAATCAGTGGAATCAAATGATTGAATGACCATATGCTTCTGGGAGGCATGGGAATCGTATAATATCTGTCCGTTATCCTTTATGATCCATAGCCGGGCTTCCAGAAGCTTTGCGGTAGTATTCAGAATTTCGGTGATATCCTCCGGAATATTTTCCTCCAGACCGCTTTTAAAGTAATCGTTTACAATGGTGATACCATCAGAATAGAGTACGGATGCTTTATCTGAAGTCAGCGTATGCAGGGTTTCTCCGGAAGTCCACATATCTATTACCAAAATTCCCAGCAGGCCAAACAGAATATAACCTAAAACAAATTTATAATATATGGTATGTTTCATTTTAGTATGTGCCGAGACACAGTCCTTTCATTATACTTTGTCTACTGTCTGGTTTCAAATTTATATCCGATGCCCCATACGGTAGACAATGCCCATGCAGGGTGATCGTTTATTTTTTCACGGATCCGTTTGATATGTACATCCACGGTGCGGGTATCTCCCAGGTATTCATATCCCCATATATTGTCCAATAGCTGTTCTCTGGTAAATACCTGATTTGGAGAGGAGGCCAGAAAATATAATAATTCCAGTTCTTTTGGCGGCATATCGATGTTTTTGCCCTGATATTTTACCGAGTAGTTGGTAAGATTAATGATGAGGTCCGTATATTCCACATATTCCGATTGGGGAGAAGCGGAAACAGAGACTGTTTCCGGAGCAAATTTATATCGTCTCAAAACAGCCTTGACCCTTGCCACCAGCTCTTTGGAATCAAATGGCTTGATGATATAGTCGTCAGCTCCCAGTTCCAGTCCCAGAACCTTATCAAATACTTCTCCTTTTGCCGAAAGCATGATGATAGGCGTATGGGAGCTTTTTCTGATTTCCCGGCAGACCTCATAACCGTCGATTCCCGGAAGCATTAGATCTAACAGTATTAAGTCGGGGTGAAATTCACGGTAAACCTTAAGGGCTTCTTCGCCGTCTCCCACCATTTGTGTTTCAAAACATTCCTTTGTAAGATAAAGTGAAATCAGTTCCGCAATATTGGAATCATCATCCACGATCAGTATTTTCTGTTTGTTTACCATTGATATATCTCCATTTCATATAAATTCATTCTGTTTATTTTCCGGTTTTAAAAGTTGCAATGGTGACACCGGAATCGCCTTCTCCATAGGAGGCCAGATGATACTCGCTGACATATCTGCATTTTTTTAAATGATTGTGGACAGCATTCCGGAGGATTCCCGTTCCTTTTCCGTGGACAATACGTACGCTTGGAATATGGGAAAGATAGGCGTCGTCTAAATATTTATCCAGCAGTGCGATCGCATCGTCAGAATTCATTCCGATCAGTTTGATCTCTGCTGAAGTGTTCATGGATTTCGATACTTTGATTCCGGAAGAGGAGGTATGCATCATTTTTTTTGCCGTTACCGGTGTTTCTTCTATTATAATTAAGTCGCGGATATTAACATTGGAACGAAGGATACCCATTTGTACGGTTAGGTCGCCTTTGGAATTCGGCAGGGTGTGAACGGTACCTTCCACGTTCATACTGAGTACTTTAACCTTATCTCCGATCTTGAATTCAGAGGCTTTATGAACTTTATGAGGTATGTTCTTATTACCGACAGATAATTTCTCATGGGTTTTTCCCAGTTTTTCCCTTACATTGCGGCGGGAATTTTCAAGTGACTTTGTATTGCCGGATTTAGCAGATTTATTTACTTCCTTGATGGTCTGATCGGCAAATTCTTTTGCCTCTTTCAAAATTCGGGCGGCTTCTTCATTGGCATTCCGTAAAATGCGTTCCCGTCTGTCATCAAGTTTTTCATGTTTCTTTTCAAGCTGGAGTTTTAACTGCTGTATTTCGGATCTGTATTGCTCGATTTCCTGCCGTTCCTGTTCGATGATGGTTTTACTGCTTTCCAAATCGGAAATCACATCTTCAAAGGCAATGCTGTCCTCCGTGATTCTCTTTTTGGAATCTTCGATTATAAAATCAGGAAGGCCCAGCTTGGAGGATATGGCAAATGCATTGCTCTTGCCCGGAATTCCGATCAGAAGCCGGTAGGTTGGCTGCAATGTTTCAACATTGAACTCACAGCTGGCATTTTCTACGCCTTCCGTGGACAGGGCAAATACTTTTAATTCACTGTAATGTGTGGTGGCCATGGTCCTGACCTGCATGTTGTGAAGAAAGGACAGGATGGAAGCAGCCAGGGCGGCTCCCTCTACCGGATCCGTACCGGCTCCCAGTTCATCGAATAATACAAGGGATTCTTTGTCTGCCTGATTTATTATGGTTACGATATTGGTCATATGAGAGGAAAAAGTACTCAGACTTTGTTCGATACTCTGTTCATCACCGATATCGGCATATACTTCTTTAAATAAGGAAAGAGAGGAACCGTCATCTGCCGGTATATGAAGTCCTGCCTGACCCATCAGGGTTAAGAGTCCCACGGTTTTCAGGGAAACGGTTTTTCCGCCGGTATTTGGACCGGTAACGATGAGCAGGTCAAAGGTATCCCCTAACCGGATATCGATCGGAACAACAGTATCAGCGGATATCAGCGGATGGCGGCCTTTTTTGATATTGATATGTCCTTCATTGTTAAATATGGGTTCGCTTCCCTTTATGGAGCGGGAAAATGAAGCTCTGGCAAAAATAAAATCCAGTTCGGTCAGCATCCTGTAGTCGGCATCGATTTCATTCAGCAGTTCGGCACACTGTGCGGAGAGGCCGGCCAGAATTTTTTCTATTTCATCGGATTCTTTCAGCATCAGTTCTTTTATCTCATTGTTCAGTTTTACGATCGCCATGGGTTCCACAAATATGGTCGAGCCGGTTGAAGACTGGTCGTGTATCAGTCCGGGAACCTGATTCCGGTATTCCTGTTTCACAGGGATACAATATCTGCCGTTTCTCATGGTAATAACGTTATCCTGAAGATAACTCCGGGTACTTTGGGAGTTGATCAGTGAATTCAGCCCCGAATGGATCTGGTCATTAGCCTGTTTCATTTTCCGGCGGATGCTTTTTAACGCAGGACTGGCATCATCGCTGATCTCTTCTTCCGATAATATACACCGCATTATGTCATTGTTCAGATTAGTCAATGGTTCCAGTGCTTCAAACATATAATTGATACTGTCTTCAGCAGCGGACTCTTCCCGGCGGGAAAAAGCTTTTGCTCTTGCAGCCACTTTCAGAACCGAACTTATGTTTAAAAGTTCACCGGCACCAAGGGTACTGCCTACTTCCAGCCGTTTCAGGGATTCAACGATATCTCTGGTACCGGAGAATGAGAGGCTTCCGGAACGCAGGATCCTGGTGAGGGCATCGGTAGTCTGGGTCTGCAGTTTTCGTATATCCTCCAGATCATCCAATGGCAGAAGGTTTTCACATTTTCTCCGGCCTTCCGGACAGGTAGAAAATTCTGTCATTATATTTATAACTTTATCAAATTCTAAAGTATGAATTGCTTTTTTATTCATAAATACACTTATTACCTTTCTTAAATATACTCAGGCTGTTTATATTGTGGGATTTTGGATTGCCAGAGCAGTATATATTTCTATTTTACTCTAATTTTATAAAGTTAGCAATTATATATATGACAATAAATATGAAAAATAAGTTTTACTTTAACTTACATGAATATACTGTTAAATTTTTTTTCATAAAATGTTCATATTGTTTTAGTAAAATATAAACATATTAAAGTTCGTGTGCAGTATTATTATAAAGTTGTTTGAAAAAGAGATGGCAGTCTCGTTTTTTTGTATTTAAAAATATGCCTGAGTAAGAAATTTCAGAAATTGTGGTATCGCCTTGAAGGGCGGTACTGTTTTTAGGGAAGTTCCGGCATGGAGGATTTTTATGAATGATGAAAAGAATAATAAGTTTGATTTTATTAACGAAAAAATACTGAAACAGAAGATATCCGGACAAAGTCCGCTGCGTACCATTTTATTTGTCATTGGATGCGCTATATTGTTTGGTCTGATCTCCTGTCTGACCTTTTATTGGGCGAAACCGTATATTGAGCATTTTTTTGATGACAGGTATGGTGAAAATGGAGGAAACGGCACAGCGGATCGGAATACGGAACCGGATGATGAAATTACGACTATCTCAGTGGAAGAGGCGGTAAAAAAGGCATTGGCCGAATATGAAATTAATATGGAAGAATATATGATAACCTACAGGAAGCTGGGAGTCATCGGAGAGAATATGGAGAAATCCATGGCAACCGTGGTTTCCAGTAAAAGCAGCGAATGGTTTGATGAAGAAAAGGAGAGGAAGAACATAAGCAGCGGTATCATCATTTCTGCTTCCGAAGAGGATGGAATATTGGTTCTGACGGATTTTGAATCCATCAGGGACTGCAGGAGCCTTCTGGTATATCTTCACAACGGAAAAGGATATAAGGCTGAGATTTATAAATCCAGCAGAAATGTAGGAATTGCCCTGCTCCATATTACCGGCGGCGTTTTGGATGAAGTTACTTTTTCCGAACTTTCTGTGGTTGACGTAAATGGTTTTAAGGAACATAAAGTTTTTGGAGGAGAAAAAGTTGTATTGATGGGGAATCCATATGGGCTGGAGCGGTATATGGCATATGGCGCCCTGACTTCCGTCGGAAATATAGAGGATAAAACGGATATCCGCTATAAGATCATGACAACGAATATTGCCAACAGCAGTTCCATGAACGGGTTTATCATGGATTTGGAAGGAAATATTCTGGGAATGGTCATTCGGGGGATCGAACCCCGGAATATGAAGGGTATCGTTTCAGCCGTACATTTGGCTGATTTAAGTTTATATATTGAAAAACTTTTGAACGGAAACAATATTTCCTATCTGGGAATAAACGGCGAGGATGTCACTGATGAAGTCATTGAGAATATTGACAGGGATATGCCTTTGGGAATGTATATTACCGGAACGGCCAAGGATTCACCGGCATTTATCTCCGGTCTGATGAACGGAGATATTCTGGTGGATATTGACGGACAAGAGGTAAGGAACATAAAAGAGTACATGAAAATCCTGCAGGAACATAACCCGGGGGATGTGATCAGTATTGAAGTTATGCGGAAGGGGAAAGACGGTTATAAGAAAATTGTTTATAGTGTGATAGTCGGAAACGGATAAAGTGGTTGATTCTGTTTTCAATATCAATTATAATTCAGTGAGACAGCGAAAACGCATACATAGTTTTATCTGTCTCACTTATTTTATTTTACCTGAGACTGGATTGATAGAATATACGTAGGTATCTACGGGAAAGGTTTATGTGAATAAATATGAAGTTTATTGAAACGTTGAGAGACGGTGAACAGGTCCGGGGGATTTTCCTTTGCAAACAGAAGAATTCGGCAGTTACAAAGACAGGCAAACCTTACGATAATATTATTTTACAGGATAAGACAGGATGTATCGATGGTAAGATCTGGGACCCTCACAGCGGCGGGATCATGGATTTTGAGGCTCTGGATTATGTGGATATATCTGCAGAGGTGATCACTTTTAACGGGGCGCTGCAGATGAACGTCAGAAGTCTGAGAAAAGCTCAGGAAGGAGAATATGATCCTGCCGATTATCTTCCAAGCAGTACAAAGAATATTGAGAAAATGTATGAGGAATTACTGCATCTGGTGGATTCCGTCCGGAATACCTATTTAAACCAGTTATTAAAATCTTTTTTTGTCCGGGATACTGATTTTGTAAAAGTTTTTAAAAGACATTCCGCTGCAAAGAGTATCCACCACAGTTTCATCGGCGGTTTGCTGGAGCACACATTATCAGTGGCAAAACTGTGCGATTTTTTTGCTGCCATGTATCCGGTCCTGAACCGGGATCTGCTGATCACGGCGGCACTGTTCCATGATATTGGAAAAGTATATGAATTGTCACAGTTTCCACAGAACGATTATACGGACGAAGGACAATTGCTGGGCCATATAGTAGTAGGATATGAGATCGTGGGAAGAAAAATTGAGGAAATACCGGATTTTCCGGCTAAAATGGCAAGGGAACTGAAGCATTGTATTCTGGCCCATCATGGAGAACTGGAATACGGTTCCCCGAAGAAACCGGCCCTTGCAGAGGCGTTTGCATTAAATCTTGCAGATAATGCGGATGCCAGGATGGAAACCATCAGTGAGATCCTGCTGGGCGGAAAGCCTCAGGAGGGAACAGAATGGTACGGCTACCAGCGGATGTTGGAAACCAATATAAGAAAGACCGACAGGTACTGAATGAAAGTCCGTATTATAGGATGTATCTGTTGAGAACCGTTAAAAGAGTGAATCATGAAAAAGATATTATTTTCAGAGAAAGTATATTGTTTGGAGATTATGTATGAGCGATAATAGCGAAAGAGATTGCGGAAAAGCCGGTGAAGATAGGGTTTATAAAAAGAATGAGGAGTATATTGTCGTAATTGAGGATACCGGAACCGGCGGAGAGGGTATTGCAAAGATTGACGGATATACTTTGTTTATCAAGGATGCCGTCCGTGGAGACCGATGCCGGGTCCGTATTACGAAAGCCCATACACATTTTGCATATGCGAAGCTTATGGAGGTGCTGGAGCCGTCGCCGTACCGGGTAGAACCGGTATGCCCGGTATCGAAGCGCTGCGGCGGGTGCAAAGTGATGGCGGCTTCCTATGAGGAACAGCTGCGTTTTAAAGAAAATAAGATCAGAAATAATTTGGAAAAAATAGGGAAAATCACTGATTTTGAATATTATCCCATTATCGGCATGGAGGAGCCTTATCATTACCGAAATAAGGCCCAGTTTCCGATTGGCCTCAGCAGCGACGGAAGGATCATCTCCGGATTTTATGCGGGAAGGACTCATGTGATCGTTGAAAATGACAAATGTTATCTTGGCGTGCCGGAAAATGAAGAAATCCTTGGTATTATTAAAAATTTCATGGAGGAAAAGCATATTTTTCCGTATGATGAAGTCACTCTGCATGGATTGATCCGTCATGTCATGATTCGGAAGGCTTTTGTTACCGGAGAGATCATGGTATGTATCATAGTAAACGGAGATAGTATTCCGGATTCGGATGATCTGGTTGAGCGCCTGCTGGCCGTAAAGGGTATGAGCAGCATTTCCCTGAGCCTGAATACCGAAAATACCAATGTCATTATGGGAAAAACCATCAAAACCATTTATGGCAAACCTTATATCACGGATTATATCCATGACCTGCAGTTCCGGATTTCTCCCAAATCTTTTTTTCAGGTGAATCCCGTCCAAACGGATAAACTGTATTCCAAAGCTCTGGAATTTGCCGGTCTGACCGGTCAGGAAACCGTATGGGACCTGTATTGCGGAATCGGTACGATTTCCCTGTTTCTGGCCCGAAATGCCAGGAAAGTATACGGGGTGGAGATCATTTCAGATGCCATCCGGGATGCGAGAATGAATGCGAAGCTGAACGGAATCGATAATGCGGAATTTTTTGTAGGTAAGTCGGAAGAGGTGCTTCCGAAGTTTTATCAGCAGCACGGCGGTTATGCGGACGTGGTCGTGGTAGACCCGCCGAGAAAAGGGTGTGATACGGCGCTGCTGGAGACGATCGTGGAAATGGCTCCGGAGAGAGTAGTGTATGTGAGCTGTGACAGTGCGACACTGGCCAGGGATGTGAGGTTTTTGACGGAGAGGGGATATGAGGTGAGGAAGGTGCAGGGGGTGGATATGTTCCCGCACACGGGGCACACAGAATGTGTGGTGGGAATGCAAAGGAAACATATCTAGAAATCCTTTATTTTAGGCAGTATTATAAGCATTTTTTGTTCGTAGAAGATGAAGAGGGGAATCGGAAAAAGAGGCTGGAGAAGTATTTTGAGGTTTCGGCGGTGGTTGATGTGGGGTGTGGGGATACAAAAGAACCTGTTTAATGAATTGTTTGAGATGGAATTTCAGTTGTTCGGAATTTCCGAACAACTGAAAAAGAGAGAAATGCTAGTGAATGTGGTGTTATGGTATTTTACTATTTTGTTGAGGCTGGCAAAATCGTAAAAACATAAGAAATGGGCAAAATTGTAAGTGATTATGAGTTGATTTGAGAAATCTAAGTCAGTAGAATGTAATTTCAATACATGTGTATTTGAAATTTGTCATATATTGCAGATTATGTAAAATTGGAAAAACCTTTTGGAGGTATCAGAGTGA
>CAJTPF010000020.1 GCA_910578175.1 uncultured Lachnospiraceae bacterium | reverse complement strand
TTGAATAGAAACATAAGATGTATTTAAATGGGATAAGCGGAGAAACGGAGCCCCTGAAGCAGTTAGGTATCAACCTATCCGTGGCCAATTTGGAGGCGTATGCGCTGAGCCAGGGCATGACGAAAGCATATAGCTCAATGTCTCAGCAGGAGCAGGCGCTTCTCAGGTACAACTATCTCCTATCCGTGACGGCGGATGCACAAGGAGACTTTGCCCGTACTTCTGACGGGTGGGCCAACCAGGTGAGGGTGCTCACGGAAAGATTCAACGCATTAAAGGCGGCCATTGGCCAGGGCCTCATTGCGGTGCTCACGCCGGTGATCCGGGTGCTCAACAACCTTCTGGCCAAGATACTGACGGTAACGGATGCCTTCAGCAACATGATTGCAAAAATTACCGGGAAAAACACAAAAACCACCACAACGGTGAAGGATATTGGAGGAGCCGCTGATAGTGCGGCGGATTCCATGGGATCCGTGGGGGCGGCAACGGACAAGGCCGGGAAAGCGGCAAATAAGGCAAAGAAAGAATACGGCGGCCTCTTATCCATGGATGAGATCCACTCCCTGACAAAGAAGGGGGGAGAAGATTCAGAGGGATCAGGAGCAGGCGGCGGCGGAGCAGGAGGAGCAGGCGGCGGACTAGATGAGAGCATTGTGGATGCCGCCAATGAGACGGATGGCACGCTGAATCCCGTATTGGAGAAGCTGATCAACCGGCTGAAGGAGCTGAAGGATCTCTTCATGAACGGATTCAAGGCGGGATTGGGTGATGTTACCCTGGAACCGCTGAAGCAGGCCATTGAAGGGATCAGGAAGAGCCTGGTTGAAATATGGACGGATCCGGCAGTATTGCAGGCGGCCAATAATTTCCTGAACACACTGGCCTATTCATTAGGGCAGCAGGCAGGAGCGGCGGCAAGCATAGGCATAACCATAGCAACAAATTTGCTAGGCGGGATCAATAAATATCTGGATCAGAACAAAGAGCGGATCAAGCAGCATTTGGTAACTATGTTTGATGTGGGCTCAGAGATCGCAACGATTCAGGGAAATTTTGCCCAGGCAATAGCCAATATATTCTCAGTATTTGGGGGAGAGAACGGGCAGCAGGCAACGGCCAACCTCATAGGGATTGTGGCCAATGCGGCCATGGGCGTGAATGAGCTGGCCATGAAAATGGGCCGGGATGTTCTGGATCTGCTGACAAGGCCATTTATAGACAATCAGGGGAAATTCAAGGAGGCCATTGATGGAACCCTGGGGGTAGTATCTGACGCTCTGGGAGAGATCAAGAGGGTAGTGGATAATACCTTTGGGAAAGCCAGTGAGATATATGATCAGCACGTTGCCCCCATGTTCAACACCCTGGCGGAAGGGCTCAGCAGCATAACGGGAGTGCTCCTGGATGCGTACAACACACATATCCTGCCGGTACTGGAAGGGCTTCAGGCAAAAGTGGGCCCGCTCATTGATGAGCATATACAGCCCGCCATAAACAAGGGATTGGAGCTGATCGGGAAGATTGCGGATGGAGTGAGCAAAATCTGGCAGCAGACGCTTCAGCCGTTCATTGAGTGGTTTATCACGAACATAGCCCCGTACATAGCGGCGGCCCTGGATGTGGTAGGCAGTGCATTTATGACGGTGTTCGGAGTGATCGCTGATGTGGTAGGGAGCATTTTTGATGCCCTGGGCGGCCTGATTGACTTCATAGTTGGAGTTTTCACCGGAGACTGGCAGCAGGCATGGGAAGGAATAAAAGCCTTCTTTTCGGGCATCTGGGAGGCCATAAAGAGCATTGTATCTCTTGTGTGGTCTGCAATCAAAACCATAATTTCCACGGTCATAAATGCGATAGCAACGGTGATCAGCACCGTACTGAATACCATAAAGACGGTGTTTGAGACAATCTGGAACGCCATCAAGACGCTGATCAGCACAGTTTGGAACGCCATCAAGTCAACGATCAGCACCGTGATCAACACAATAAGCACCATTATCAGCACCGTGCTGAATACCATAAAGACGATTTTCAGCACAATTTTTGAAAGCATAAAGAATACAGTAACCACAATATTCAATGCGATCAAAACCACAATAAGCACGGTTATAAATACGATCAGCACCACAATAAGCACCGTGCTGAATATCATCAAAACCACCTTCAGCACCATACTGGAAAGCATAAAAAATACGGTAACAACCGTTTTCAACACAATCAAGAGCACAATCAGCACAATTATAAATGCTGTAAGCACCACGATCAGCACAGTGCTGAATACGATCAAAACCACCTTCAGCACCGTATGGAACGCCATAAAAACAACCGTGACCACGGTGATCAATACGATCAAGACCACGATCAGCAATGTGATGGCAACGATCCAGACCGGGATCAGCACAGCGCTGAACAGCATCAAGACGGCATGGAGCAACATATGGGAAGGAATGAAAACAACCGTTATCAATATTTTCAATGGAATCTGGAACGGTATAAAAGGGGTGATAAATTCCATCATTGGAGGCATAGAGAAGATGGCCAATGGTGTGATCAACGGTATAAACGGGATGATCAAGGCCCTGAACAACCTGAGTTTTGATGTGCCGGATTGGGTGCCGGGGATCGGAGGGAAAACCTTTGGATTCAACATAGGAACCATAGGCAACATATCAATACCAAGGCTTGCAAAGGGCGGAGTGGTAGACCAGGCAACTCTGGCAATGATCGGAGAAGCCGGGCAGGAGGCAGTGGTGCCTCTGGAAAACAATACCGGGTGGATTGATAAGATAGCGGCAAAGATCGGAGAGATCATTTCCGTGAACATGATGGCCATAATTGGAGATATGGATTCCGGTGATGAGTGGCAGACGATCCACACAACTGTAATGCTTGACACAAAGACACTTGTGGAGCAGGAGGACAAATTCAGAAGGAGAAAAGGCTATAAAATGGCCGTGACGTAAGGGAGGGAGGACAATGGCGGCAAAATTCAATAATATTTTGAAGGTCGGCGGAGTAACCCTCCCCGATCCTTCAAAAATGACCATAGAGGACTATGACATATCCGAAAGCGAGAGAAACGCTAACGGGAAAATGGTTTCACAGATGATCCGGGAGGACGTTCACAAGGTATCATGTGAATGGGCAATGCTGAGGCCAGGGGAATATATGGCCATACGCCGGGCGATAAAAAAGAAGTTTGGCCTGAGCGTTTATTTCTTCATACCGGATCAGGATGCAGAGGGAGAGCTTGATATGTATGCAGGAGACAGAAAAACGCCGGTCTACACATATGAGAACGGTGTGCCGGTATACAAAGGATTCACCCTCAATTTTATTGAAATGTAGGTGATGTGATGCAGTATGTGAGCGCTGAGTATAAGGCGGCCATGAAGCAGGCGGCCAGAAATAAATCATACATGAGGATCAGCCTGGGATTGATAAATCAGGCGGCCCAGACGGCGGCGGAAGTGCAGGGCGGCGGATTCACCTATTTTTCGGATATTGTGAAGCCGCTGAGCAGCGAAACGGTGAGCAGGGTGTACGCCACTTTTGAGAACGATTTTTCAAAAGTGGATAGGAGTATGTATTTCCTGCCGAGAGACAGCCCCGCCGCCGTCTATTATAATGCCGGTATGGTCACGGAGAAACTATGCGGCCATGGTGATGAGCCGGTGGTGATGATCCGGTTCAACACGGCGGATCCGTTGGATATTAAGGGCCTGACATTGGAGTTTGGGGATGCGTACCCGGTGAAGCTGTCTGTTGAGACGGATGAGGGGGTGTTTGAATACGAAAATGAGGGGCCTTCCTTTGCAACGGAGGACACCTTCAACAATACCACATACATGAAAATAACCGCCATAGAGATGGTGAACGGAGTGGGCCGCCTCAGGATCCACAATATTGTATTTGGAATCGGGATCACGTTTGATAATGAGAAGATCGTGAGCGCTGACATGAAAAGCTGTATATCCCCGATCTCTGAAAATCTGCCGAGTATTGATTTTAACGTAACCATTGAAAATATGGATCGTTATTACAATGTGGATAACGAGGACAGCGCCATAAACTACATGGAAACCGGCCAGGAGATGCAAGTGTACTATGGGTATACCCTGAATGATGGGAGCATTGAGTGGGTGAAGGGCGGCACTCTTTTCATGCAGGAGTGGAGCGCTGATGATAAACTGGCCAAGTTTGGGGCCGTGGATATATTTGAGTATATGCAGGATGAGTATAAGCGGGGAGAGTACCGGCCTGAAGGGATCACGCTGTATGATCTGGCCGTGGATGTGTTTGATGATGCCGGGATACTGCCGGAGCAGTATTGGGTGGATCCGTACCTGAAGAAAGTGGTGGTATACAATCCCCTGCCCATGGTGAAGCATAAGGAGTGCCTTCAGCTCATTGCAAACGCCGGGAGAAGCGTGGTGATGCAGAATAGAGATGGAATCATTATGCTGAAATCATCCTTTGAGCCGGAGAAGGAGGTGGCCGCCAACCAGGTGGCAGAATATGGAAATGTGGAGTGCCTTCTGCAAGATCAGCCATACTCCGAGTATGCGGCATTTGAAAGAGATTATGCCCAGGCAGGAGGGCAGCAGTATTTTATGCCGAGGGGCAAGAATTATATAAGAGTGGGCTATGTGAGTGAATCCATAAGCAATGAGGAAGGGTATTTTGATGAAAACCCAGTGATCACGCTGACTATGGAGAGCGCATACACATTCCACAATCTAACTCTTCTTTTCGGCAGCATACAGCCGGTTGACTTCATGATCACAACCTTCAACAACGGGGAGGAAAAGAAGCACTTCAAGAGCAGGAGCATCACGGAGAGGACGGTGGTATATTATGACTTCATAGATACGGACAAAATTACAATAGAATTTACCAGGGCGAAACCGCACAACCGGATCCACCTGAAGCAGATCCTTTTTGGGAGCCAGACAGATTATGAAATCACCTATGATGATCTGACGGCCACGCCATACGGCACCAAACTGGAAAAAGTGAAGGAGCTGAGGGTGGTGAGGACGATATATGCAAAAGGCACGGAGCTGAAGGATCTGACAAGTGATGAGACGGTGTTGGCAGCAGGGCAGCAGGAAGAATTTGAGATAGAATTTGGAAATGCCGTGCATGGCCTGAGGGCCGTGTGTCTGATCAATGACGTGGAGCAGGACTTTGGAGCAGCGATCACAAGCAGCTCCTCATACTGGTGCAAGGTAAGGATCACAAAACCGCCCCAGGAGGCCACAAAGGTGGTGCTGACCATACGGGGGTATGAGTACAATATCAGCACCTCAATGGAATCCACAAAGCTGAATAATGCGGGCAGCATCCAAACATGGAACAATCCATTGATCAGCTCTGCGGAGGATGCCAGGAACCTGGTGGAGTGGGTTGGAGAGTATTACAAGAGCGGAAACCGGTATGAGCTGAAATACAGAGGGGATCCGGTTCTTGATTATAATGATCTGGCCTATCTGGAAAGCCGGTATGTGGAGGATCTCATGGTGAGATTGGAAGAGGTTGGGCTGAATTATTCCGGGGCCCTGAGCGGCACCCTGGTGGCGAGGAGGAAGATATGAGATGGAGTGGATAACACCTAAAACAGATTGGGCGGCCAGGAAGGATGCAGAGGGGAAATATACCGGAGATTATTTCAACACGGAGGACTACAACCGGATCAAAAACAATATTGAGTTTCTGGGATATATGGCAAGGGAATTTTGGGCCGTTTCCGTGAAGTCAATGCCTGACCGGCAATATTATGAATATCCGTATGCGGATGAAATAAACACGTTATCGGATAATCTGGAAGAGATCAATGCCTATGTGAAATGCGTAATAGGCGAGAAAACAATATACAGTGACAACGGCGCATTTATCGGGTATGCGGATCTGAACCGTTTGGAATCTGCCTGCCTGACGCTGTATGAGGCCATGTGGAACCTATACACAAGGCCGGTGAGGCTCCCTTTTCGCCTGGGGGCCTTTTATTATCCATTGAAAAATCCGAGGATTCCGGAACCGGTGAAGCCTTCAAGACTGAGGCTCCCCTTTGGATTGGGTGCAAGGTTGGGCGGGGCATATTATCCATTCAAGGCCCCTTCAGCATATAAAGAGCCTCAGGTGGTAACAGAATTGAAGAGGCTGCCCTTCAGGTTGGGAGATGAGTATTTCCCGCTGAAGGATCCGGCAATACCACGGGAAGAGGTGAAAGAAATCAGGGAAAGGAGGTTGCCTTTAATAGTGGGCCGTGAATATTTCCCGTTTGGAAATCCACGGGAACCCAAAAGAAAGAGGACGCTGCCCAGGAGGTTGGGCGGTGATCATTTATTTAACGGATAGGAGGGCATTATGTCTGTATTAAAAACTGACTATGTTGATGATGTGATCAACGAGGAACTTGCGGCGGATCGCAAGTTTGGAGAGGTGCAGAACGAGGACGGCACCAAAAGCTACAATGATGTGACACCATACACCCAGGAAGGGGATGAGTACGGTGCAAAGCAGATCAATTTTGAGAATAAGCATACCAACTATGCGATTGAGGCGGCAGATCGGACATATGAGGGCCGTGATCTGACGGTGGAATTTGCTGAGGAGATCGCTGAGTTTTCGGATCCGTGGAGATGGATCAAGACAAGGCTTGCCGCACATAACATTGACGGCCTCCACATTGAGGACTACATCCCCATATACATGGGGAGCTATCTGATCAAAATGCAGATTGCCGGAATTAACACCTATACCCGCACAACGGATCAGGAGTTAGGTTGGCATATTGATTGGATCTCAAAAGACTGTTATCCCGATACAGTTCAGTGGTACACGGCCAATGATAACAACGGCACCGCTTCGGATCCGTACCCTTATAACAAGTCAACCGTGAAGAGTTTTCTGGCCGGGTTAGAGGCAAAGCTCCCGGCAGAGGTGCGGGCGGTTATTTCATCAAAGAGATTTTTGATGGAGCAGAGATATTCCGCATCCGGGAAACTGAATGATTCAAACTCATGGGGATGGGGAGATCTGGGGAAATTGTGGATCCCTTCGGAGTATGAGGTGTTTGGATCCCTGATCTGGGCCACAAAGCCCTGGGGTGAGGGGATGGCCGTGCAGTACCCGATCTTTGCAAACAGTTGGAAAAACCGGATCAAGGGGGCCGGTGACGGAGGAGGCCGGGCCAACTGGTGGCTGCTTTCCGTGTGTGCGGGCTATTCCGCTTATGCTTGCTGTGTCTACACCGGCGGCCATGCCATCTACGGCAGTTGCTCCGCGGCGCTGCGGGTGCCCGTCTGCTTCCGAATCACGGAATAATCATGTACCTATCCCGCCCACCCAGGGGCGGGTAAGGGGTGCGAAAAACGAGGTGAAACATGAGCGTATTAGCAAGGCTGAGAGGAAAGTCTCAAATGGATGTGTTCCAACTGGCCGAGGAGATCAGGGCAGAGGCCACAAGGTTGGTATGGAATACAAACGTGGTACCAAAAGGATGGAGGGATATTTTCTCAAAACCAATGTGCCTCTTGTGCCAGAAATTATATAACCAGATCCGGGCAGCAAATTCAATATGGGCCAACACGGAGGAAAAGGTGCAGGAGAGGAAAGATGCCACTCAGAAGGCAATCAACACGCTCCAAGAGATATATGATCTAATAAACTACATGGCCACCACTCTGCCGGTGGACTGGAATAAATTCGACACCATTCTAAATCTGATGCTGAAGGAAAGCGACAAGCTGAAGAACTGGAAGGATGGGGTAAAACTGAAAAAGAAGTAAAAATATAGGTTATCCGCTGTATATTTTGCGCCGGGCCAACTGGTGGCTGCTTTCCGTGTGTGCGGGCAATTCGACTAATGCGTGCAATGTCAACAACAACGGCAATGCCAACAACAACAGTTGCTCCACGGCGCTGCGGGTGCCCGTCTGATTCACTGCCATATATGATCCGACAAAGTAAGCCGTAAAAAGCTGAAATCTGTATCAGGCAGAGGAAGGAGCGGATAACCGTCACGAAAGTGTGAATAATCTCACCGCCCTCTGGATGCCCATGGGGGCGGTCTGGCTTGATATGGGTGGGTGGACGCTGCTTGCATGGTGCGGGGGTTTGCGCTGATCCCCTGCATTTCATACCCATGCCATTATGCGGTTAGGTAAGCGCAAAATACCGTACAAGGAGGAATTGGGCATAATGACAAGCGAGGAGAGACACGAAACCAGAGCCCAGAGGAGGAGGGCCGCAAGAGAAGCGCACAAACGGGAGAAGTTATCAAAATATGATAATTTTGAGCGTGTGGCAGATTATAACTCTCTGTATAGAGCATACAAGGATGCCAGGAAAGGCGTTTCATGGAAGGCGAGCGTGCAGAGATACGGCTCAGATCTGGGCAAAAACCTATGCAGAACGCATAATGCACTGATCAATGGTGAGGACGTAAGAAAAGGCTTTATCACCTTTGATCTGATGGAGAGAGGAAAGCTCAGGCATATCCAGAGCGTACACTTTTCGGAACGGGTGCCGCAAAAGAGCCTCTCCCAAAATGCCATGATGCCGGTGTTGGAAAATGGATTGATATACGACAATGGAGCATCCAGGAAAGGCATGGGGATCAGCCATGCCATTGACCGGATCACGCTTCAGTTGGAGGAACATTACCGGAAATACGGAAACGAGGGGTACATATTACAGATTGATCTAAAAAATTATTTTGGCAGTATACCGCATGACAAGCTGAAGGAGATGATCCGGGAGAAATTCACGGATGAGCGGATCATCCGCCTCACTGAGCAATTCATTGATGCCTTTGCAGAGGAAAAGATGAAGGAGATGCAGAAATTCAAAGAGGAGGCGGTTGAGTGCGGGGAAGAATATGCCATTGGCCTGGGATTGGGGAGCGAGGTCTGCCAGATCTGCGCCGTGTCATATCCCAACAGAGTGGATCATTTTGTGAAAGAAATACTCAGGGTACCGTATGGCCTGTATATGGATGATTCATACCTCATCCATATCAGCAAGGAATTTCTGAAGGATGCACTGGAAAAGATCAGGGGAATTTATGAAAGTCTGGGCATAAAGCTCAATGAAAAGAAAACAAGGATCGTGAAGCTGAGCAGAGGCTTCACATTCCTGAAAACGCAATTTTTCCTCACGGAAACCGGCAAAGTGGTGAAAAAGATATGCCGGGATTCCGTAACACGGGAAAGGCGGAAACTGAAGAAATTTGCTAAATGGGTAAATGCAGGAAAGATGGCGTTTTCCAGAGTGGAGCAGCAATATTCTTCATGGAGGGGATATGCCGGGAAAAAGGATGCCCATGAGACGATCAGGAGAATGGATGCCCTATATAACCGGCTATTCATAGATGAATGGAGGTATATCCCAATAGCAGCATAGAAAGGAGAAAAGCAGATGGATAACATGACAAGAGAGCAGATTGAGGCCGAGATCAGAGCCCTGGATGCCCTTATGAGGGAAAAGGACTATATCGGGATCAAGATTGCAATGGGCAGGGCCACGGTGGAAGAGTATGCAGAAGAGATCGCTGAATCTGACAGAATGGCCGCAAAGAAGAATGAGCTCATAGCCATGCTGAAGCAGATGGATGAAGAGGAGTGATAATTTTGTATGCGCCCATGTTGCGCTGAAGCACTGCAAAAGGACATATGAGGAGTGCAACAAAGGGTGCAGGGAATACGGAAATTGTGTGGAATGTGTAAACTATCACATTCCCTACTCACAAGAGCCGTGCAATAACTGTAAGTATCTGAAAGTGGGAGCCAACATAAACCGGGAAGGAGGAAAAGATGGGAATAGGTGAGATCATGGCCGCAATAGCAGCCGGAGCGGGGCTCCTGAGCGTTTTTGTGGAAGTATCAAAAATCAAAATAAATCCGTGGAGTAGCCTCTTCAAGTGGATGGGCCGCAATATGACGGAGGAGGTGAAAGAAGAGCTCAAAGAGGTGAAAAAGGAGCAGGAGCGCATTTTGGAGAAGCAGGATGCCCTTGCCAGGCAGAGGGCCATTGATGCGGCGGATGCCATAAAGGCGGAGGTGTTCCGCTTTTACAATGAGTGCAAAAAGAGGGAAAGACACTCCGAGGCAGAATTTAACCATATCATTCAGCAGAATAAAAAATATGAGAGCCTGGTGGAGTGGCTGAAAGAGCCCAATGGCGTGTATGAGATGGAGTACAAGTACATCATGGATATTTACGCAAAATGCCAAAAGGAGAATGATTTTCTATGAGAAGCGGTGCAAGGATAGGCAGGCGGGAGCTTGCGGAGCATGAGCGGAAAATGAGGGAAATGGAGAACCGTGGCCAGAGAAAGCTCATGGCGGATGAACTGAAGCAGAAAAAAGAGGAATACTGGCCAAGAAGGAAGTGGCCGCCCACGGCCAAGGTTGCCATGGGGTACATATTTTTATCATGTACGGTGGTGCAGATCTACTCCATGGCCGCAATGTGGCACTTTGCGGATCTCTCAGCGCTGTATAGCCTCATTGGGGAAACGGTAGGGGAAACAATAGCATATTGCGCTTATGCGGCAAAATCGGCCAAGGAGAACACCAAGGGCGGGATTGTGCATGATATGGCAATGAAGGAGCAGGAAGGCAATGGAGAGGCCCAGGATGGGCCGGAAAATGAAGCGAAAGGATGAAAAGAATATGGATGAATTATTGTTTACAATTATTAAACTTTTGGTGATCGTGGTGATCATCGTGGTGATGAGGTACGGGATCCCTCTGCTGAAGAGCCTGATTGAGAACACCAAGCTCAATGAGGCAGTGAAGTGGGCAAAGTGGGCCGTGGATTCTGCTGAGCAGACGATCAAAAAGGGCGGATCCGGTGCAGAGAAAAAGGCTATTGTTACCCAATTCCTGAAGGAGATCCTGATTGAGAAAAATATTGCATTATCGGATGCCCAACTGGATGCGTTGATTGAGGCGGCGGTGTTCGCCATTAACAGCAACAAAGAAGGGGCATAATGAGGGCGGTGATAGCCTATGCCATAATGACGGCAATAACCCTTGCCATCCTGCTGAAGCGTTTTGGAGGCAGGATAGAGACGGGAGATAAACAAAGCACAGAGTACCCGGAGGGTGCAGGAGCGGGAATCATAACCGCCTGCATCCTCTTTCTTTTGTGCGTTCTGGCGGCGGTGGCGTGGCCCCTGCTGCCGGTGATCTGGGCCGTAATGGCATATCGGAGAGGAGAGAATGGATGAACATAAAAGAAATTGCAGAGAAGGCGGCACCAATCATCTTCTCACATGAAGGTGATTATGGATCCGTGAACCGGAACGATAACGGGGCCTTATCGGTTGGGAAAGTGCAATGGCATGGCAGCAGGGCCCTGAGCCTCATGAGGGAGATCTGCGGCGCTCTGGGGGCCGTGAGAGGCCGTGGAATGTTAGGGGCGGCCCTTTATGCGGAGATCACCGCAAAGGGCACCTCATGGGGCACCAGGAAGGCCACAGAGCAGGAGGCGGCGCTTCTGTCTGCCGCCCTGAGCTCAACAGAAGGAAAGAAGGCCCAGGATGAGCTTGCCATCAAAGATATAACCGGATATTGCACTCATGTGAATAATCTGGGCGTAACGGATCCGGCGGCAATCATCTTCATGGCAGATATTGAGAACCAGGGAGGAGCAGGAGCATCCGCACGGATCATCCGGGCGGCAAGCGGAAAGACGCTTGATGCGCTGTATGCTTCAGCGAAAAGTGACAGAGTATTCAGCAAGTATATGGCCCGGAGAGATGCGGTATATAAAGCCGTGAAGGGCCTTCAGGAAGGAGGAAAACAGATGGCGGTATTGATTGGCCATGCAAGCATTGATGAAAATGGAACAATTCAGGGGAAAAAGCCAGGGGATCAGACGGCAAAGGAGATATGCACCAGGGGATGGTACAGTAAACCGTGGAATGTATACATAGAGTGCCTGGATGATGAACTGGCAGAACGGGCGGCGGCGATCATGGAGCAGATCTGCGCTGATGATAATTTTGGTTATTCTCAGCCCAACAGATGGACGGGGTATAATGAGATCATCAACAACGGCAGGAAGGTGGCCGGAGCCAAGGGTGATTTTGATTGTAGCTCCCTGATTATTGCCTGCTATATCCTGGCAGGGCTCTCCATTGCGGCCAGTGGCTACACCGGGAATCTGAAGAGTATTCTGGTAGGTACCGGAAAATTCAAAGCATATACGGATGCGGCCCATGTGGGATCTGATGCGTATGCCAAAAGAGGCGGCGTATATCTGAAGGAGAGCTCTCATGTGGTTATGGCATTGAGCAAGGGATCCAAAGCCTCAGGAGCGGCCTCAGGAGCCTCCCAGAGCACGAAACCGGCAGCAGGCAATAAAACCTATGTCGGGAAGGGAATTGGCACCGCAACGGCCCGCACAAATATGAATGTGAGATCTGGGAGCAGTACGGCACATGGATCAATCGGAGGCGTGACAAAGGGTGCATCCGTGGAAGTGTTGGAGATCCTGAGCAACGGATGGTATAAGATCGTGTGGCCGGGTGCTGCCTGCGGGTATGGATATACAAGCAATGCGGCGGGCCAGTATTATACCTATGTGGCCAACGGATCCACGGCGGGCAATGCCTCCCTGAAGGCGGTGGGAGCCAAGAGCAAAGATACCGCACTGGCGGGATCCTACAAGACAACGGCACCACTCAATATGAGGGCAAAGCCGGGAGTGCTGAAGAGTGATAATATCATCATGGAGATCCCGAAAGGAGCAACGGTGCGGAACTATGGTTTTTATACCATGGTGCAGGGCGTGAAATGGCTCTATGTGGAATATAACGGAAAAGTGGGCTTCTCTTCTGAGGAGTACCTGAAAAAGCAATAAGGAGGAGCAGGAAGATGGCAGAAGCAAAGAAAGAAGAAAAGAAGATCAGGGTGATGGTGGCCACGTTCACGGCCTCCTGCGGAGATCGGGCCAAGAACATGAAGGATGATCTGGCGGCAGCAGGATATGAGCAGTTTGAGGTGAAACCGGCTGAGGGCCTGCCGGGTTACATCATGGTAGAGACGGCCTGCGGGAGCCAGGAGGAGGCCCAGAAGCTCATTGGAGAGCTGAAGGGCAAAGGGATCCGGGCCAGTATTTGCGAATAGGCAGGAAAAAGGAGGCGGGCCGGTTGGCCTGCCTCCATAATGCTCACTATTTTATTCTGAGGGGAGATCGTGTTGTAGTGGTTGAGGCAAGGAAAGAAAGCGGATCCCTGATCACGGTGGAATATGCCCTTCAGCAGGGAAAGGATGTCATGGCCGTACCGGGGAGAATAGATGATAAACTGAGTGAAGGCTGTAACCAGCTGATTCGGGAAGGGGCGGAACTTATAACAGGTGCAAAAGATATTTTGGACAATTTATCCATAGACGGGAAAATTCACTATTGTAAAAATTTTGTTAAAAAAAAATTTATGCTTGAAAAAGAATTGGAATCGGTGTATAGTTATGTGGATTTATTTCCAAAAAGTATACAGACTATATCCGATGAATCAGGGAAGAAACCAGAAGAACTGATTGGATTGCTAATACAGTTACAGATGCTGGATTTAATTGACGAACCGGCAAAGAATTATTATTCAAAGAAGTGATAGAGAAGGGAAACGAATATGCCAAAATATTTAGTTATTGTTGAATCACCTGCAAAAGTTAAGACAATAAAAAAATTCTTGGGTGCAAATTATACAGTTGTCGCATCAAACGGTCATGTCAGGGATTTACCGAAAAGTACACTGGGAATTGATATTGAGAACGATTATGAACCCAAATATATTACGATACGAGGAAAGGGCGACAAGCTGGCGGAACTTCGAAAAGAAGCAAAAAAGGCGGATAAAGTATATCTTGCAACTGACCCGGACCGTGAAGGGGAAGCAATATCATGGCATCTTGCAACAGCTTTAAAGCTGGATGAAAAAAAGATGCGCCGCATTACCTTTAATGAAATAACCAAACATGCAGTGAAAGCATCGTTAAAGGAGCCGAGAACTATAGATATGAATTTAGTGGATTCCCAGCAGACGAGAAGAATCCTTGACCGGATGGTGGGATATACCATCAGTCCGCTGCTGTGGCAGAAAGTGAAGCGGGGATTAAGTGCCGGCAGGGTGCAGTCAGTCGCTCTCAGAATGATATGTGAGAGAGAAGAAGAGATAAACAGCTTTATACCGGAGGAATACTGGACGCTGGAAATATCCATTCTTCCGGAAGGGCAGAAAAAACCGCTGACCGCCCGCTTATACGGTGATGAAAACGGAAAGATGGCCATAAAAAATAAAGAAGAGATGGATGCCGTTATTGCGGGTATTAAAGATGAAGCATACAAGGTAAAGGAAATCAAACGGGGCGAACGGATAAAAAAAGCTCCATTACCCTTTACGACCAGTACGTTGCAGCAGGAAGCGTCCAAAGTACTTAATTTTGCTACCAGTAAGACCATGAGAATCGCACAGCAGCTGTATGAAGGTGTTGATATAAAAGGACAAGGTACGGTTGGTCTTATTTCTTATCTGCGTACGGATTCCACAAGAATATCCGAAGAAGCAGAAATCATGGCAAGAACTTTTATCAGTGAGAATTATGGAGAAGAATATCTAGCAACAATTGAAAATAACAAGAAAAATAATAATAAAATTCAGGATGCCCATGAAGCGATTCGTCCGACAAATATTGATCTGACGCCTTCAAAGATAAAAGAGGATCTGTCCAGAGACCAGTTTCGTTTATATCAGTTAATATGGAAACGTTTTACTGCCAGCAGGATGCAGAGTGCCAGATATGAAACAATTTCAGTAAAAATCAGCGCAGGAAAATATATTTTTACAACAGCCGCCTCTAAACTGGTATTTGATGGTTTTATGGCGGTTTATACCGGTTCCGATGATGAGGAAGAAAAAAACGGAACGGTCATGATTAAAAATATTGATGAAAATACCCGCTTATCCCTTAAGGATTATGAAGAAAAGCAGCATTTTACCCAGCCCCCTGCTCATTTTACGGAAGCTGCCCTTGTAAAGTCTTTGGAGGAACAGGGAATAGGAAGACCGAGTACTTATGCTCCTACGATCTCAACCATCATTGCCAGAAGATATGTGGTAAAGGAAAATAAGAATCTGTATGTTACGGAACTGGGAGAGATTGTAAATGAAATCATGGAGACTGCATTTCCGGTGATTGTGGATTTCAGTTTTACGGCCAATATGGAATCCCTGCTGGATATGATAGAAATCGGAAATGTCCAGTGGAAGACTGTCGTCCGGAATTTTTATCCCGATCTGGACGAGGCGGTACAAAATGCAGAGAAAGCACTGGAAAAAATTAAGATCGAAGATGAAGTAACGGATGTTATCTGTGAAGAGTGCGGAAAAAATATGGTTATAAAATATGGACCTCACGGAAAATTTCTGGCCTGTCCGGGATTTCCGGAATGCCGGTTTACAAAACCATATTTTGAAAAAACCGGCATAGAATGTCCGAAGTGTAAAGCGGAACTTGTGATCAAAAAGACAAAAAAAGGAAGAAAATATTTCGGTTGCGAAAGAAATCCGGAATGTGATTTTATGTCGTGGCAGAAGCCGATCAAAGAGCCTTGTCCAAAATGCGGGGATTATATGGTAGAAAAAGGAAGCAAGGCCGTATGTGCAAATCCAAATTGCGGATATGTGGTAAGCTTAAAAAAGGAAAAGGATAGTGAATCGGAGATCGCGACATGAGTGTACAATTATTAGACAAAACGAGAAAGATTAACAGATTATTACACAACAGTAATGACGGAAAATTTGTTTTTAGTGATATTTGCAATGTACTAGGGGAGATTCTGGGATCTAATGTTTTAGTGATCAGTAGAAAAGGAAAACTTCTGGGGATCAGCGAACAGAAAGAAATTGACAGTATAAAAGAAATGATCAGCAATAACATTGGAGAATGTATTGATGCCGAACTGAATGAGCGGCTTTTAAGTATTTTATCAACAAAAGAAAATGTTAACTTGACAACATTGGGGTTTATGGTGGATAATATAAGGAAGTACAAGGCCATAATTCTTCCGATCGTTATTTCGGGAGAACGATTGGGGACGCTGTTTATCTACCGGACAGAAGAGAGTTATGAGATTGATGATATTATCATCAGTGAATATGGCACTACGGTTGTGGGATTAGAGATGATCCGGGCTGTCAGTGAAGAAAATGAGATCGAAATACGGAAACATCAGATCATTTCCTCTGCGATCAATACACTGTCATTTTCGGAACATGAGGCAATCCGGTATGTATTTGAAGAACTGGATGGTGAGGAAGAAGGTGTCATTGTTGCCAGCAGACTGGCAGAAAAAGTAAATATCACCCGTTCCGTTATTGTAAATGCATTAAGAAAATTTGAAAGCGCCGGTGTGATTGAAACGCGTTCCAACGGTATGAAAGGAACTTATATCAGGGTGCTGAATGAGTTGGCATATAATGCCGTCTGACGGAATAATATTGAAAGAACGGAATCATAAATGGATTTATGAACTACTCATGGTGAAACGGATGTCACCAAAGAATTGTCTGTTTGGATCGATCATGGATAATTCTGGTAAATTGGGTAGTTTTTGTTTTTTATTGTTTACTAAAATTTGCTTGCTATTTTACATAAATAATTTTATAATTAGATGGTATCAGAAGGAGGAATTAGAATGATAAATTCGCAAATCTATAATTTTGTTAATGTTCTTGATAAGGCGGCAGATGCTGCGTGGACAAGAAATGAAGTGATTAACAACAATCTTGCAAATGTTGACACACCTAACTTCAAGCGGAAGGATGTTCAGTTTGAAACATATCTTTTGGCCGAACTGGAAGGTGCGGATTCCGGTAATTTGAGCAAAGTGGTTGCAGGTATTGATCTGGATGGCCTGAATGCTACATCCTATACGGATTATTCTAATTTATCTTATCGTCTGGACGGTAATAACGTTGATGTAGATACGGAGAATGTAGAGTTTGCATCCAATCAGATTAAATATCAGGCTTTGCTTGGAAGTATCACAAATGAATTTTCAATGATCAAAGCAGCTTTGAATTAAATTTTAGAATATATAAAACAAAACATATTTTGATGGAGGTTTGTTACATATGGCTTTATTCAGTTCGTTTAATATATGTGCGTCAGGATTGACGGCACAACGTTTAAGATCAGATGTGATCATGCAGAATCTTGCAAATGTAAGTACGACAAGTACGTCTAATGGAAATCCTTATGTCAGGAAAACAGTGGTATTTACCGAAAAACCCAGTACATCCTTTGATCAGGTGCTGATGACGACCCAGGGAGCGGTGGGTAATGGTGTGAAAGTAACAAAGATTGTAGAGGATAGATCCACGGCGATGCGGATGGTTTATGAACCGGCCCATCCGGATGCAGACGAAAACGGATATGTGACATATCCGAATGTGAACACCGTCACGGAAATGACAAACCTGATCGATGCTTCCAGGGCATATGAAGCGAATATAACCGCATTTACGGGAAGCAAGCAGATGGCAATGAAAGGGTTAGATATAAATAACGTTTGATAGATATAAAATTAAATAAAACATATAGTTATGGCCTGGCCGGTACATAACGGAACGGAGGATTTTATGGCAGAAGTATCAGCGATCAATGCCGATGAACTGACAGCCCAATACATAAATGAAGCACTTAGCAGTTCAAAAAACATAAAGACAGAATCAGAAGACGCATTTTCATCCTTGCTTTCTTCCGCAATGCAGATGATAAATGATACACAGAATTTGTCCAATGCAGCGAATGCAGAAAAAATGAATTTTGCACTTGGCTATGCTGACAATACACATGATCTGGCGATTGCACAGCAAAAAGCGCTTCAGGCGATCCAGTATACGGTAGCTGTGAAGAACAAAGTGTTGGAAGCTTATAAAGAAATAATGAATATTCAGATATAATAATGTATACAGCTAGCAGGGAGAAATTTCATGAACGAGAAACTAAAAGACGCCCAGAAGAAACTAATAGACTTCTGGAACAAATATAACCGGAAACAAAAGACCATGATGGTAAGTATTGCACTTGCATTAGTGGTTTTTGTTGTGGTATTGGCCATTGTTTTAAATAAGACGGATTATGTAATATTAGTGGAATGTGAGTCTGCAACCCAGGCTTCAGATGTCAGAAGTGAATTGAATAATGCAGGTATTTCCTATACGATCAGTGATAATTGGGTTGTAAAGGTGGCAAAAGAGGATAAAGTAAACGCTCAGATCGCCATAGCAACTTCAGGAGTGATCTCAAAGGAATTTACACTGGAAGAAGCTTTAGACGGAAGCTTATCCACGACAGAGGCAGATAAGCTGAAAAGATATAAAGCATACAAAGAGGATCGTCTGAGACTGGCGCTGGAAAGCCTTGATTATGTCAAAGCAGCAAAAGTAACGATTAATATACCGGAAAATAACTGGAGTGTGCTGGATAAGGAAAAAGAAGCATCCGCAGCCGTAATGCTGAATCTGAAAAAGGAGATCGACAGTACGACTTCGGCAAATCTTGCACAATGGATCGCAACCTCTCTGGATAATAAAACAACTGCATCGGTTACGATCATTGATTCGGCAGGCAATATGCTGTTCCGGGGAACGGATTATGCAGACGGTTCCAGTTATATTGGCGGTTCTCAGGCAGAAATGAGACAGGCGGCCATGGATATCGTTATTTCCAATGTTAAGAAGCTGTTTAATAACGCAGAGTTATATCAGTCCGTAGAGGTCTCGCCATTTCTGGATATGAGTTTTGATACGGCAGAACGGACGGAAATCACATATAATACCGGTGACCGGGAGCAGGGTCCATATAAAACTTCTTATGAGGTGGAACAGGAAAATAACGCAGGAGTAGGCGGAATTCCTGGTACGGATTCCAATGATGAAGACATTACATATGAGATTCAGACGGATGAAAATTCCACCAGTACTTATGCTCTTCGGAAATATGAATATGCGGTAAATGAAATCATAGAGAAAACCAGTCTTGCAAAAGGAACCATTGATTACACATCTTCCAGATTGAGCATTGTGGCACGGACTTACAACGTTTTTGAAGAAGATAAAGTTGAAGAGGCAGGTTTGCTGGCGGATACAACCTGGGAGGCATTTAAGGAAGCCAATGCCGAAAATGTTCAGTTAGAGGTTCCGCAGGATCTGTATAACCTGGTGTCAAATGCCACAGGATTTTCCCAGGAGAATATAACCATTCTTGCATACAGGGTACCTCAGTTTATAGATTCCGTGGATGAGGGCGGAAAAGGCTTTACCGACTATATTCCGATCATTCTGGCGGTTGTGATCTTTGGATTACTGGCCTTTGTTGTATTTAAGAGTACCAGGCCGGTACAGGTTCTTGAAACGGAACCGGAGTTATCCGTAGAGGCGTTGCTTGCCTCTACAAAAGAGAATCAGCCTGTAGAAGATATTGATTTGAATGAGAAATCAGAAACCAGAAAAGCCATTGATAAGTTTGTGGATGAAAATCCGGAAGCAGTTGCACTATTGTTGCGCAACTGGCTGGATGAAGAATGGGAATGATATCGCTGCTGAGGAAGAATGTTAGTGATTTGATAGACCTTACAGGAGGATTGTTGTATGTCAAAGAATAGTAATGAGATGATAGGTGTTCAGAAAGCGGCGGTATTACTGATTGCTTTGGGACCTGAAAAATCAGCAAGTATATTTAAACATTTAAAAGAAGATGAAATAGAAACCCTGACACTTGAAATCGCAAATACCCGTAGTGTTTCATCCCAGACAAAAGAAGAAATCCTGGAAGAATTTTATCAGGTTTGTCTGGCACAGCAGTATATTGCAGAAGGCGGTATCGGTTATGCGAAAGAACTGCTGGAAAAAGCGCTTGGTACGGATAAAGCCCAGGATGTGATCAATAAGCTGACGGCATCTCTTCAGGTACGGCCGTTTGAGTTTGTCAGAAAAACGGATGCTTCTCAGTTGCTGAATTTCATACAGGATGAACATCCGCAGACGATCGCGCTGATACTGGCGTATCTTCCGCCTGCACAGGCATCCGCAGTGGTTTCTGCACTTCCGCTGGATAAACAGGCAGATGTTGCAAAACGTATTGCACAGATGGATCGTACGTCTCCGGATGTGATCAAGGAAGTAGAGAGAGTGTTGGAAAGAAAACTTGCATCTCTTGTTAATCAGGATTACACTATTGTCGGCGGTGTGGATGCCATTGTTGAAATTCTTAATTCCGTTGACAGAGGAACTGAAAAACATATTATGGAAAATCTGGAAATCGAAGAGCCAGAACTTGCAGATGAAATCAAACGTAAAATGTTTGTATTTGAAGATATTCTTGCCCTGGATGATAAGACGATTCAGAGAGTGCTTCGTGATGTTGATAACAATGATCTTGGAATTGCACTTAAAGGTGCAGCCGAAGAAGTACAGAATGTTATATTTAATAATCTCTCGAAACGTCTGGTAGCCATGATAAGAGAAGATATGGAATACATGGGACCAGTACGTATGAAAGATGTGGAAGAAGCACAGCAGAAGATTGTTAATGTAATTCGTAAGTTAGAAGACTCAGGAGAAATCATTATTTCACGTGGTGGAGGTGACGAGATAGTTGTCTAATTTACTAAAATCCAGAAATATAATCTGTGACAATAATGAAAAAAAAGTAATCGATTATAATGAAATAATTTCTGAAAAAATACTTAAAATTCAGGAAGCGATAGCAAAAGAACACCAGAATACGACGGAATGCGAATTTGTAGAAGGTATTAATGCCGAGTCTGTAGAAAATCTGTTGTCAGAGGAAGAAGAAATTTCCCGGCAGGAACTGCAGAAGCAGGCAGATGATATTCTTGCCATGGCGAATGAAGATGCAAAAGCCATTGTTGAAAGAGCAAAACAGGAAGCAGATCTGATACGGTCTGACAGTGCGGCAATCGGTAAACAGGAAGGATATATTGAGGGAAAGAAGCAGGCGGAAACGGAACTGCTGAGTTTAAAAAAAGAAATTGAAGACGAGCGGATCCAGATGGAGATTGAATATAATGACCGTGTCCAGCAGATCGAACCGATGCTGGTGGACACCATACTGACAGTATTTGAACGGGTTACCCATGTACTGACGGAAGATAAAAAAGATCTGGTATTGCAGCTGGTAAATGATGTGCTAAGCAAAACCGAAATAAGCAAAGAATTTCTTATCCGGGTTTCAAATGCCGATTATAAATTTATGTTGGATAACCGGGAAAGAATTACAGGTGTAGTATCCAAACAGGTACAGATTGAAATTGTGGAAGACCCCACATTTCGAAAAGGCCAGTGCATGATCGAGAGCGACAGCGGAATTTATGACTGCAGCCTGGATATACAGCTGGATAATCTCATCGGTGCAATAAAAGTAATGTCATGCCTTGTGAATGATTAGGCTTAGGAGTATGTATGCAGGATATAGATGTAAAAAAGTATTTGAAATTAGTTGAAAAAACATATGTAAAAAAGCTTGGCAAGGTAGTGAAAATAGTAGGTCTTACCATTGAATCCGTGGGACCGGATGCAAATCTGGGTGATGTTTGTAATATCATTTCCAGAGATAATCCTGAATTTTATGTTCAGTCGGAGGTTGTCGGGTTTAAAGATAAAAGGGTACTTCTTATGCCCTTTGACAGTATTGACGGCATAGGTCCGGGAAGTATTGTTGAAAATACAGGGAAACCGTTAAAAGTCCGGGTAGGAGACGAACTGCTGGGAAAGACGCTGGACGGTCTGGGAAATCCGGTTGACAGTGAAGAACTTATATCCAATAACCAGTATTCCGTTGAGGCAAAACCGCCAGATCCCATGTCAAGAAATATCATCAGTGAGGTCCTTCCGCTTGGAGTGAAGGCTGTAGACGGACTGATTACGGTGGGTAAAGGCCAGAGAATCGGAATCTTTGCAGGAAGCGGTGTTGGAAAGAGTACTCTGCTTGGTATGTTTGCCAGAAATACCAGGGCGGATATCAATGTAATCGCACTGATTGGCGAACGGGGCAGAGAAGTCCGGGAATTTATTGAACGGGACCTTGGGGAAGAGGGTATGAAGCGAAGCATTGTTGTTGTGGCAACGTCGGATAAACCTGCCCTGATACGAAATAAGGCGGCTAAAACAGCAACCGCCATTGCAGAATATTACAGGGATAAAGGAAAAGATGTACTGCTTATGATGGATTCGCTGACAAGATTTTCCATGGCCCAGCGGGAGATCGGTCTTGCTTCCGGAGAGCCTCCGGTAACAAGGGGATATCCGCCGAGTGTGTACAGTGAGATGCCAAAGCTTTTGGAACGGGCCGGAAATTCGGGAAATGGTTCTATCACGGGACTGTATACCGTCCTTGTAGATGGCGATGACTTTAACGAGCCTATTACCGATACGGCCAGGGGAATTCTGGATGGACATATCATTTTATCCAGAAAACTGGGACATAAAAACCATTATCCGGCAATCGATATCTTACAGAGTATCTCCCGTGTAATGAGTTCCATAGCGTCCAGGGAACATAAACGGGCAGCCGGTAAATTGAAAAACGTACTGGCAACTTATAATGAAGCGGAAGATTTGATCAATATAGGCGCCTATAAGAATGGTTCCAATAAGAATATTGATTATGCCATATCAAAAATAGATGAGGTAAACGAATTCCTGTGTCAGGGAACGGATGAGAAGTTTGAATTTGATGAAATTGTTAACATGCTTGAACACATATTTCAGGATTCCCGGGAATGATTGATCGGCGGTGATTTTTGTGGCTAAATTTGTATATAGAATGCAGAATATTCTTGATATCAAGTATAAATTAGAAACACAGGCGAAAACCGTATATGCAGCTGCAAGCGAAGAGCTGCGACGGGAAGAACTTAAGTTGAAACTGCTGTTTGACGATATTAATACATATGAGGATAGAATTCGTGAATTGAGCAGCAGTGTACTGGATGTTCAGGAATTGAAATGGTGTAATGAAGCGATTGAAATAAAAAAGCTGCAGATTGAAAAGCAGAAAAACGAGGTAAAAAAGGCGCAGAGAAATCTGGAACTGGCAAGGATTAAGTTGAATGAAGTCATGGTTGACAGAAAAACGCATGAGAAATTAAAGGAAAAAGCGTTTGAAGAATTTAAAAAAGAACTGGAAGACACGGAAAAGAAAGAAGTGGATGAACTGGTCAGCTTTAAATTCAATAAATCAGATTAATTGTATTTTTTGTTAATTGTCTGCTGCGTGAGGCGGCAGTTAAAATGGTTGGAAGAAATTAATGTTAGAAAGGATTGTGCATACTGCTCATTCTTTCAACTATTTTGGGCAGTATTGCAGACAGACCTGTAATAAGCATGGGTATCAGGATGGCAGGAAAAAATAAAAAAACAGAGGATAATCTGGACATATTAAACGAAGAACTGGATATGGAACCCAGAAAAGAGAATAAGGCTTTATCAGCTATTATCGTAGCTTTGATCATACTGATCTGGCTTGGTATTTTTATTGTACTGATCAAGCTGGATGTGGGTGGTTTTGGCAGTAAGGTGCTTTCGCCGGTATTAAAGGATGTACCGGTGATAAATAAAATTTTGCCGGAGACATCAGATGAAGACATCAGTGAGGAAATTCCGTACAAAAGTCTTGCGGAAGCGGCATCTTATATCAAAGAACTGGAGCAGGAGCTTGCAGGATATCAGGAAGTGGAAAATAACAAAGACACGCAGATCAGCGATCTTCAGGCAGAAGTAAACCGGCTGAAGCAGTTTGAGGAACAGCAGAAAGCTTTTGAAGAGCAGAGGGCAAAGTTCTATGAGGAAGTTGTGTTTGGAGAAAAAGCGATCGATGTGGAAAATTACATAGAGTATTATAAGAGTATTGACAAAGAGAATGCAGACCAGTTATATCTGCGTGCGATTGAGAAGTATGCATACAGTCAGGAAGTAGAAGAGAGAGCAAAAAAGTATAGCTCAATGAAACCGGCAAAAGCAGCACAGATTTTTGTTGAAATGACCGGTGACCTGGATATTGTTGTGGCATTGTTAAATTCAATGCCGGCGGAAAAGAGCGGAGCGATCGTTTCGGCAATCGGTGATCTGGATTCCGTTCTGGCCGCAAAGATTACCAAGCTATTAATGCCGTAAGGGCATTAGCCGTTAAAACGGCGTCATCTTATGATGATATAGAATAAAAAAGGAAAGGAGGAAAAAAGGATATGGTAAGTTCAGGCGTTGCCTCTGCTAATGCGTTGACGGCAGGATTTGATACAAAGATTTCTTCGAAAAGCAAATCCTCAACCGGACAGGATTTTGATTCGTTTTTAAAGACCGAATCGCTGGAACATTCGGATGTCCGGACACAGCAGTCTTCCGATAATGGTAATAAGGAAACTTCCGGCTCCGTAAAAGAAGACGGTATCTCAAAGGAATATGATACTGTGGAATCGCCAGAGGAAAGTGATCTGACCGAAGGTTCGGAAACTGGCGGAATTTCCGGCACAACGGAAATAACGGAACCGGTTGCTCCGACTGAAGAAGAGCCGGAAATTCCGGAAGAGATCATGCAGGCAATGAATGTTTTATTTGTGGATATTCTTCAGGTGATTGCGGAACATACTGGAAAATCCCCGGATGAAATCGTCAATATGATGCAGGATCTGGGACTGGAGAGTGGAGATCTGCTCAGCAGTGATAACTTAAATGACCTGGTAGCAGGATTAATGGGGAAAGAAAATGTTATGGAATTGCTGACGGATACGGATATGTCTTCCATGATCAGAAATCTTGTAACTGAAGTCAATGATTTAAAGAGTCAGTTTACGGACAATTTTAATATGAGTCCGGAAACGGTTCAGTCTCATTTGGAAGATGCACTGCATACACAGGAACTTCCAAAACCGGAAGCATTACAGCCGGCGGAAGGGAATATTGTACCAGATGTGAAAGAACCGGAAGAGAAACAGGAACCTGCGATTTCCCAGGAGGTTTCGAAAGCATTGGATGTAAAGCAGGAGGAACCGGTAAGTGTTAAACCGGATGCTGAAGTTTCCGCAGAGGATAACCGGAAATTATCCGGAATACAGGAAATTGCAGAGCAGAATCCGGACAGTCCGATGAGTGGAGAAAAAAAGAATTCTGAAAATAACAGAAATACCGATGTACAAAAAAACAGTGTTGTCATGATGTCGGATATGCTGGAAGGAATTAAGAATATTGTGTCAGAGTCTTTACCGGAAGAAGGCAGGGAATTTTCTGCCAGCCGGATCGTAAATCAGATTATTGATAATATCCGTATGAATGCAAAGCCGGATATGACTTCATTGGAAATGCAGTTAGAGCCGGAACATCTGGGCAAAGTTACTATTTCCATTGTTACCAAAGCCGGTCATATTACCGCACAGATTGCAGCACAAAATGAAGTTGCAAAAGAAGCCATTGAGAGTCAGTTAAATGTTTTGAAAGATAATCTGAACCAGCAGGGCATCAAAGTTGAAGCCATTGAAGTCACTATCGCCAGTCACGGTTTTGAAGAAAATCTTGAAAAAGGCGGTGACAGTGCAGGAGAACAGAAAGAATCCAAACATAAAAAAACGATTTCTGCTAAGGATCTTGCAGAGTTAAACGGTGAAATATCTGAGGATCCGGTAAACGAAGAAACCGTTATGGAACAGATAGGAGCTACGGTCAGTTATCTGGCTTAAGGGTTCCGGAAAGGAGGGCATATGCTACCAGTAGCGTATATTAAAGATGGGAAACTTGTATCAGAGAGTACTCCGACCCATACCAGTGAAACGAAAAGAGGAAGCAGTGAGTTGGGTAAAGATGCGTTCTTACAGCTTCTTGTAACACAGATGCAGAATCAGGACCCGTTAAACCCGTCCAGTGATACGGAATTTATTGCACAGCTTGCACAATTTTCGGCTTTGGAGCAGATGCAGAATCTGAATGTTTCTATGCAGAATCAGAATGCATATGGACTTGTGGGTAAAAATGTTATTATTTCTGTTGGTTTATCCAAAGGTGAAGTTACCAATACTGTTGCCGGTTATGTACAGTATGTGGAAATGAGAGATGGAAAAGCGTATCTGGCGATCAATGAAGAATTATATTCCATTGAAGATCTGGATACCGTACTGGATGATAAATATCTGGATGATATTTTGAATGAGAAGCCGGGAGACGGTTCTGAAACCGATAAACCGGGCAACGGTACTGAAACAGAAAAACCGGAAGACGGGGACGAAAAGGATCCGGATAAAGATTCCGAAGAAAAGCTTTAAAAGGGGATAGGCTTATGAATGTAAATGGGAATTTTTCTTCCATAGAACAGGTTACCCAAACATATTTAAGTAATCCGAAAGCCGTGTCTGTCCGGGAAAGCGGAAAGACTTTTGAAGAAGTATTTAAGGAAAAATCCGAAGGACTGAGATTTTCCAAACATGCAGGCGAGAGACTTGCCATGCGGAACATTAATCTGACGGATTCTCAGATTCAAAGGCTGGAAGAAGGGACTCAGAAGGCCAGTAAAAAAGGAATAAAAGAGTCGTTAATGATTATGGATAATATGGCATTTATCGTAAATGTTACAAACAGTACGGTAATAACAGCTATGGATCAGACGGAACAAAGAGAGAATATATTTACAAATATTGATGGCGCCGTTATTATATAGACCGGACCTTACAAGGAGGTTGACGTTTCGGACTGATTGAAGAAACGATAGCGGCAGGATTATATGGAGGTCAGTTTATTATGATGAGATCAATGTACTCCGGTGTATCCGGATTAAGAGTTCATCAGACAAAGATGGACGTTATTGGTAATAATATTGCCAATGTTAATACAGTAGGATTTAAGGCTTCAAGAGCAACATTCAGCGAGTTATTTTATCAGAAAACACAGTCTGCTTCCGGACCGGACGGTGATACCGGAACCGGCGGACGTAATGCAAAGCAGATCGGTCTTGGTTCTTCCTTAAGTTCTATCGATGTAGATATAACCACAGAGGGAGGAAACCAGACAACAAACCGTCCGTTCGATTTGAAAATCAACGGAGAGGCATTTTTTATCGTTCAGAGTAAAGGTGAAACATATTTTACAAAAGCGGGAAATTTCAGAACCGACGAGGCTGGAGATCTTGTAACGGAAACAGGAGCTTACGTTATGGGATATGTGGCGGATAAGCCGGGTGCGACACTGCAGAAAGACCAGTTGAGACCAATTTCCGTATATGGTCCGCAGTACACCAATACAGATCCGGAAGCAACATCTGCTGCCAGTTTTTCCGGCAACATCAATCAGGAAGATTCCAGTTTTGCAGACGGAAAACCGATAACTAGATATATATATGTATATGATAATCTTGGATATCAGTATGGTGTCCAGGTACAGATTACCCAGAACGATCTGGATAATTATACAGTCACTGCAAACGGCGTGTATTCCGGAACAAAACTGATACCGGAATTGACGGCTACGCTGAACGGAAACCTGCAGTTTGATCCGTCAACCGGAAAACTGAATACAACAGTCATGGATTTGTCCATAACCGGAAGGGATTCCTTTACGGTAGATCCGATTACCGTAGATTTCAGCAAGGTAACAAAATACGGTACGGAAACAACCATTGACTCTAAAAAAGGTGATTATAATGATAACGGAGCCGGTAAGAAAGTCGGTACTATGATCAGCGTGGGTGTTGACCCGGATGGAAACATTGTGGCGGCTTATGACAACGGCGATAATGAAGTCATCGGTCAGGTGGCGGTCACTACTTTTGTAAATCCGTCCGGTCTTGAGAAGGTTGGAGAAAATATGTATGCCGCAACCCTGAACTCCGGTGCGTTTAACGGAATAGGTGAGGAAATAGCTGCAACCGGCGGTTCTATCTCACCGGGTGTTCTTGAGATGTCAAATGTTGATCTGGCTTCGGAGTTTACTGACATGATAGTAACCCAGAGAGGTTTTCAGGCAAACTCTAGGATAATTACAACATCAGATTCAATGATAGAGGAATTATTAAGCCTTAAGAGATAATATTAAGGGGGATGCCGGACAAAGGCATCCCCTCTTTATGTGATTTTTGCCGTCTGGCAGAGAACAGAAAGGGTGTGAAGTTGTGATAGATGTCACAAGACTGAATGATAAAATTTTGACTGTGAATTGTGATTTGATAGAATTTATCGAAGAAACACCGGATACCGTTATTACATTTACAACCGGAACGAAGATAGTTGTAAGGGAAAGCGCAGAAGAGATAAAGGAAAAAATAATATTATATAAACAAACGATATATGGAAAAAATATGTAATTTTCTTAATAAAGAAGTTGAATTAAAAAAATTCAATAAAAGCGTTGGCGATTTGAGAAAACTGTGGTAAAATATTACGTGAAATTATTGTGATTATTGCATTATGGTTTTCACAAAATACATATAGGCAGGTGAAAATAAATGGATTTAGCGTCCCTGATTGGACTGGCTGCATGTCTTGTCATGGTTGTATTTGGTATTGTTTCAGGTGATGAGGGATTTGCGGCGCTTGGTAACTTTTTGCATGCACCATCTGCACTTATTACATTCGGCGGTTCGTTCAGCTGTGTTTTGATCTTTTATTCCATAAAAGACTATCTGAACTCACTGAAGGCGTTTAAGATCGCAGTCAAAGCCCCGGTGAATAATGATGCGGAAACCATTGAAAAGATTATCGAGTTATCGAATATTGCGAGAAAAGAGGGTCTGCTGGCACTGGAAGAGGCTGCAAATAATCTGGAAGACGAGTTTATGAAAAAAGGAATTTTACTGATCGTGGATGGTACGGATCCGGAATTGGTAAAATCCATTATGGAAACAGAGATGATATGCATAGAGAGCCGTCATAAAAAAGTAGTCGTTTTTTATGAAACATTGGCGTCTATGGGTCCGGCATGGGGTATGATCGGTACCCTGATCGGTTTGATCAACATGCTTAAAAACTTAAGCGATATTTCAAGCGTAGGACCCAATATGTCAACTGCGCTGATAACCACTTTATATGGTTCCATTCTTGCAAACTGGATTGCAACTCCGATTGCAGGTAAATTAAAATATAACAATGACATGGAGATTATGATGAAGGAAGTTATGATCGAAGGTCTTCTTTCCATTCAGGCAGGAGAGAATCCTCGTGTAATTGAAGAAAAACTGAAATCATTCCTGTCACCGGAACAAAGAGAAGCCCTGAACAAGGGTGATGAGGCTGGAGGTGAATAGGATTGGCAAGAAGGAGAGAGGATCCGCCGGCAGCCGGTTCTCCGGCATGGATGGCAACATTTAGTGATTTAATGAATCTGTTACTCTGTTTCTTTGTTTTGTTATTTGCCATGTCAACCATTGATGAAGATAAGTTTGAGGAACTGGTAGCTTCTCTTTCTGCAAGTTTTGGAATTATGGAAGGCGGTTCGGCTTCTGTTTTGGAGGGAACACTGATTTCCTCAGGTGTGGATGATTTAAATGAACTGGATGATTTTTACCATAATTTAGGTCTGAATGATGAAGGAACGGCTCCGTCTATTAATGAAGATATATATAATTATGATGGTGACCAGCTGATGGAAGTTATAAAAAACAAAGGTCTGGAAGCTTCGGAGGAAATGGCAGAATATATTGAATCACAGGCTGACCAGAACCAGATATCGGACCAGATCGATATTACGTTTAATTCCCAGTATGTGCTGATCACACTGAATGGCGCACTTTTGTTTGACTCGGCGGAAGTGGAGATCATTCCGGGCTCCCGGCCTTTGATCGATAAGGTAGGAGATATTCTTCGAAATTATAAGTCAAATATGATAGAGATAATCGGATTTACCGATAACGTGCCATTATACGGACATCCCAAATATGATGATAACTGGGATTTATCCACCGGCAGGGCCAAATCGGTAATGACGTATCTGGTTTCAAATAAAGGACTGGATATGGCGAAGATGAAAGCTTCCGGAAGAGGTGAAAATGATCCGATTGCAAGTAATGATACTGCTGAAGGCAGAGCCCAGAACAGAAGAGTTGAGATAAAGATATATAATGAATATAGTATGGAATGATATAATATGAATAGTCATAAGTACTTTATCATTAGAGTTTGTCAAACAGTATAGTTGAACAAAGTTGCATGGAGGAAAAGATTTTGAAGAAGAGTTTGTTAAACATAATAATACTTGTATTGGTTATTACGAATACAATACTTACGGCAATAACGGTTTTTGTTGTTGTTCCGTCTATGCAGGACAGCAATGCGGTTATTAAGAAGGTGGCACAGGCGATCAACCTGGAATTAAAGGAAGATGAAACAGATCTGTCGGATCTTCCGTTGGAAGATTGTATTACTTATGATCTGGATAAGAAACTGACGATTTCCCTTAAAAAGGGAGCAGACGGAAAAGATCATTATGCAGTGATCTATCCGGCATTATTATTGTATAAAGAACATAAAGATTATAGTAAATATGCCGAAACGCTTGAGACACAAAAAGCAATTGTTACACAGCATATTGAAGATGTAGTGAAAAAGTATACAGCTACGGAACTGCAGACGAATCCTGAGGCTGTCAGACAGGAGATACTGAAGGATTTACAGGATTTATTTGACTCGGATTTCATAGTTCAGGTAATCTTCGGAACCACGACTATTCAGTAGGCAGCAATATAAGACTAGGAGGTGAAGATGCGTGAGCGAGGTATTATCTCAAAGTGAGATTGATGATTTGCTGAAGGCCTTAAGCACCGGTGAATTAGACGTTGAAGAGATTAAGGAAAATACTGAAGTTCAGGTTAAGAACTATGACTTTGCAAGACCGGCTAAGTTTTCGAAAGAGCATCTTCGTACATTGGAGATTATTTTTGAACATTACGGAAGGTTGTTATATACAAATCTTCCGGCATATCTTAGAAAAAATGTACAAGTAGATGTTAGGAATTCAGAAGCGGTTGTTTATTCTGAGTTTGCAAATGCATTGTCTAATCCCGTTCTTCTGGGAATTGTTGATTTTGCACCGCTGCAGGGAAATATGATATTGGAACTGGCGCCAAGTCTTGGCTATGCCATCATTGACAGGCTGCTGGGCGGTTCAGGCGAAACATTGGAGAAGAAAAGAGAGTTTTCAGAAATCGAGATTACCATTATTGAGAGAATTATAACGATTTGCATTGATCTCCTCATTGAACCATGGAAAAACGTTATTCAGTTGGAACCGAGGTTAGAGAGGATAGAAACAAATTCACAGTTTGCACAGATCATTTCCCCAAGTGAAATGATAGCAATCGTAACATTGAATTTGAAAATCGGTGATGTGGAAGGTCTTATGAATATATGTCTTCCGTTTATAACATTGGAACCTGTCATGGATAAACTGAATACAAAGTACTGGTATTCTACTATGCAGGAAAAAGATGATAAATCTTATGAAGAAACGATAGAAGCACTGATTGCAAAAGCAAAGATACCGATCAAAGCGGTTCTTGGAACCAGTTCCATTTCGGTAAATGACTTTGTTAATCTGCAAAAAGGTGATATAATAAAATTAAACTCAGGCATTGAAGATGAACTTACGATTTATGTTGGAAATATCAACAAATTTAAGGCATTGCCGGGCTCTTCGTCCGATAATTATGCAGTAAGAGTTACATCAATAATCAGGGAGGAGTAGTACAATGGATGGAATGCTATCACAAGAAGAAATAAATGCACTTCTAAGCGGAATGGATTCAGATGGCGATTCTAATACTGAACAGTCTACTACAGATAGTGAAACAAATGAAAATGAATTCCTGACGGAATCAGAAAAAGACACAGTTGGAGAAATCTCAAACATCAGTATGGGAACAGCGGCGACTACTTTATCATCATTGGTAAACCAGAAGGTTAATATCAGTATACCGGTTGTAACCTACGAGACATGGGATAAATTGGCAGAAGGCTATGACAGACCATGCGTATTTCTTCAGATTCAGTATAGAGAAGGTCTGGACGGAAATAACGTTTTAATATTAAAAGAAAATGATGTAAAAATAATAGCTGACCTTATGATGGGAGGCGACGGAACAAACACAGATGTAGAATTGGGCGAATTGCATTTGAGTGCAATTTGTGAAGCAATGAACCAGATGATGGGTTCAGCATCGACATCTCTTTCGTCCATGTTGAATATGAAGATTGACATCAGTCCGCCAACTGCCAGTTTAGTGGATTTAAACGAAAATATAGATGAAGCGGAAATTGCCAACTTCTTATCACAGGGTTTTGTTAAAAATGCTTTTAAAATGACCATCGGAGATTTGGTCAGCAGTGAGATCATGCAGTTGTTTCCGGTGGATTTTGCAAAAGATTTATGTAATCGTTTTGCGGCTGATGATGAAAGTGATGTACAGGAGACTCCGGTATCCGGAGGGGTAAGCGACAATAGACAGGAAGCGGTACAGGGAACACCAGTGCCTCCGCAGCAGAGCGTACCACCTCAAAATCAAATGCCACAACCAGAAGCAGTTCCTTATGGCATGCCGGGAGGTTATCCTCCGATGATGGGATATCCGAATATGCCGTATCCGGGTATGCCTTATGGCCAGCCAATGCAACAGATGCCAATGCAGGAAGTGAATGTGCAGCCGGCACAGTTTCAGGCTTTTTCAAACAATCTGGCGGCAGTTACTCAAAAAGAAAACATTGATCTGATCATGGATGTACCATTGGAGGTAACTGTAGAGTTAGGAAGAACCAGTAAATCGATACAGGATATACTTGAATTTGCTCCTGGTACCATTATCGAACTTGATAAGATCGCAGGTGAGCCGATTGATGTATTAGTCAATGGCAAATTTGTAGCAAAAGGCGAAGTAGTAGTTATCGAAGAAAGCTTTGGCATAAGGGTAACTGAGATTATAAAATAAAACTAATACGTTAGGAGAGAAGAGTAATGGCAAAAAATATAATGATTTGTGATGATGCAGCTTTCATGAGAATGATGATTAAGGATATCCTTACAAAAAATGGATATAATGTTGCTGCAGAAGCTGAAAACGGTGCGAAAGCCGTGGAAAAGTATTCAGAAGTAAAACCAGACCTTGTATTGATGGATATTACCATGCCGGAAATGGACGGTATACAGGCTCTTAAGAAAATCAAGGAGATGGATCCTGGAGCTGCGGTCATTATGTGTTCTGCGATGGGTCAGCAGGCAATGGTTATCGAATCCATACAGTCAGGTGCAAAAGACTTCATAGTTAAACCTTTCCAGGCAGACCGTGTTCTTGAAGCCGTTAAAAAGGCAGTAGGCTGATTGGAGATTAAATGCGTATTGTATTGGCAACCAGTGGGTTTGATAATTTTTTACAGTTATTAATTGCAGCCATAGCATTTGTAATTGTATTGCTGTTAACCTATTTTACTACAAAATTTATTGGTAATTATCAGAAAGCAAATAGTGTTGGCACAAATTTCAAAACGATTGAAACTTTTAGAATTTCCAATACGAAGTATCTTCAAATACTTTGTATTGGAAAAAAATATGTTGTGATAGCAGTATGCAAGGATACGATCACTTCCATAGCAGAATTGAGCGAGGAAGAGATCGTGATACCGGAGTATGCTTCTACACAGGAATCCTTTGCAAAAGTATTGGACAAATTTAAAAAGGTATATTCCAGAAATGATCCATTTAAAAAGGATGATTTTTTGGACAATATAGAGAAAGATAAGGAAGATAATGGCAATGACGACAGCGATAAAATATAGTAAAATATTAAAGTCTACTATAAAACTATTAGGTCTTCTGTTGCTGGTTTGTAATTTTATTATATTATCCTGCGGAACCGTACAGGCTACCGTTCCATCCGGTGGAACCGGCAATCCGGTTGTAAATGATACGGATAATGATTCGGGTAATATTTTAGGAATTAATATATCGACTACTGACGAGGGCGGATTGTCTGGAGCACTTCAGATTGTGCTTGTATTGACAGTAATCGCCCTTTGTCCGTCTCTTTTGATCATGTTAACTTCCTTTGCAAGAATTTTGATAGTTCTGCATTTTACAAGAGCAGCATTAAATACCCAATCAGCTCCGCCCAATCAGATTTTGGTGGGAATGGCACTGTTTTTAACATTCTTTATCATGTCTCCGGTATTTGGAAAAATCAATACCGATGCGATACAACCGTTGAACAGAGGCGAGATCAGCCAGGAAGAAGCGTTTAATGCAGGTGTGGAGCCGTTACGAAATTTTATGTTAAATCAGGTAAAGGATGATGATCTGGATGCAATGGCGGGCATTGCAGGAATTGAAAGCATAAACTCCAAAGAGGAAATACCTCTTACGGTTTTGATTCCGGCATTTATTTTAAGTGAATTGAGAATTGCATTTTGGATCGGTTTTCTGATCTATATCCCGTTTATTGTAATCGATATGGTAGTAGCTTCCACACTTATGTCAATGGGTATGATGATGCTGCCGCCTACAACGATATCCATGCCGTTTAAGATTTTGCTTTTTGTATTGGCAGACGGATGGAATCTGATCATTGTAAACCTGATGAAGACCTTTGTTGTGTGATGAAAATGGAGGATGATTATGACGCAGGAAGCCATTATGAATATAGCGACACAGACGATCTGGACCATAATAAAAGCGGCGGGGCCATTGCTTATTGTATCCCTGCTCATTGGTCTTATTGTAAGTATTTTTCAAACGGTTACCTCCATTCAGGAGCAGACATTAACATTTATTCCTAAACTTCTGGGAATATTTTTGACAATGCTGCTTTTGGGTTCTTATATATTAAATACGATAGTAACCCTGATGGAAAGATTATGGTCTAATTTTGGAGAATATATCTTATGATGGAAGTAACGTTTACGCAGAATACAATAGAATATATTCTGCTGATTCTGGTCAGGATTGCTTCGTTTATGTCGGTCGCTCCTTTTTTTGGACAGCCAAATACACCGGTCAGACTGAAAGCAGGTTTCAGCATTTTTGTATCGGTCTTATTATTTTATACACTGCCGGCACAGACGGTAGAATATTCTACCGTATTTGATTTTGGGGCGCTGATCTTGAAAGAGAGTATTGCAGGGCTTCTGCTCGGTTTTTCCGTTTATATATGCAATATGATAATAAATTTTACTGGTAAGATCATCGATATGGAAATCGGCTTGTCCATGGCGCAGGTATTTGATCCCATGTCGCATACCCAGGTATCTATTACAGGAACATTTTATTCTTATCTGATTTTCCTGATAATGATCATTTCAAATATGCATCTGTATCTGCTGGGGGCAATCGTAGATTCTTTTACACTGATTCCGATTGGAGGAATAAAGCTTGGAAATTCCATGTATGATACGGTGATCGGTTTTATTGCCAATTATTTCATCATTGGATTCCGGATCGCGCTTCCGGTATTCGGTACTGTGATACTGTTGAATTGCGTGTTGGGAATTATGGCAAAGATTGCGCCGCAGATGAATATGTTTGCGGTAGGTATGCAGCTGAAGGTCATGACCGGATTATTTGTTATTTTTATCACAATGTCATTACTGCCGATTATCGCCAATTTTATATTTGATCAGATGAAATCAATGCTGACACAAATGATGAGAGGTATGATGTAAGTGAAATCTATGGTTTCTGTTTTAGAATATGATTTACAGTTTTTTGCGAAAGACGGTCCCGGCGGCGAGAAGACAGAACAGCCGACTGCCAAAAAGCTTTCGGATGCCAGAAACGAAGGCAATGTAGCTAAAAGTAAGGACTTGGTCAGTGCGGTGTCTTTGATAGTCAGTTTTGTATTGTTAAAGTTTCTGATTGGGAATTTTGGTACCAGTCTGATGAATGTATATACTTTTGTATATAAGACAATTTCCACACTATCTGTCACTTATGCAGACGAGATTACATATAATAATGTAGTTGCAGTATTGAGCCATGTTGCAATAGACGGGCTGCTGATCGTTCTGCCTCTTTTTGCGGTTGCATTTGTCATAGCATTTGTAGGAGATCTTTTGCAGGTGAAATGGAAGGTCACTACGAAGCCGATGCGGCCGAAAATGAATAAGCTCAGCATAAAAAAGGGAATAAAACATATATTTTCCAAACAGTCACTGGTAAATCTGGCAAAATCCGTTGCGCTGGTATTGATCATCGGAATTGTGGTGATTCAGACGATTAAGTCAAAACAGGGTCTTTTATTCCGGTTTTATCAGGTACCGCTGATGACTGCGCTGCAGATCATCGGAGATATAGTATTTGATCTGGGCATTAAGATCAGCGCAATCTATCTGATCGTCGGTATCGGAGATTATATTTATCAGAAGATAAAGTTTAAAAATGATATGATGATGACAAAGCAGGAAGTCAAAGATGAATATAAAAATTCAGAGGGTGATCCTCAGATAAAAGGTAAGATCAGACAAAAAATGAGGCAGGCTTCCATGCGGAGAATGATGCAGGATCTGCCGAAGGCCGATGTGGTCATTACAAACCCGACGCATTTTGCGGTAGCCCTGCAGTATGATCTTCAGATTGCAAAAGCTCCCAGAGTGATTGCAAAGGGTGAGGATTTTCTGGCACAGAAGATAAAAGAAGCTGCCAGAGAACATAATATTGAGATTGTAGAAAATAAGCCGTTGGCCAGGGCGCTTTATGCCAATGTGGATATTGGCGAGGAAATACCGGAAGAGTTATATCAGGCGGTTGCAGAAGTACTGGCATACGTTTATAATATAAAAAATAAAACAGCAGTCAGGGAATGACCTGAGAAGTAAATACAGTAAAAATTATTTTAGATGCAGAAAAGGAGAAAAGGTACATGAAAAAGTCGGATTTAGGTATCGGATTATATCTTTTGGCAGCTATTGTGTTCATGATTATTTCGGTACCAAGCAGCCTTCTGGATGTCCTGTTGGCATTAAATATATTTACGGCGCTTGTAGTGCTGTTTAATTCTTTTTTTTCAAAGGAGCCGTTGGATATGTCTTCATTTCCGACTATATTGCTGCTGACTACCATATTTCGGATATCCTTGAATATATCATCCACAAAACTGATCCTGAAAACCGGTAATCCGGGAAAAGTGGTTGAAACCTTCGGTCAGTTTGTGGGCGGCGGAGATTTGGTTATTGGTGTGATAGTTTTTATCATTCTGATCCTTGTACAGTTTATGGTTATCAATAAAGGTTCTGAACGTGTGGCTGAAGTTACGGCAAGATTTACTCTGGATGCAATGCCTGGTAAACAGATGGCGATCGATGCCGACTTAAATACCGGAGCCATAAATGATGCGCAGGCGAAGGAAAGAAGAGAGAAGCTGGCGGCAGAATCCCAGTTCTTCGGTTCCATGGACGGTGCGGTTAAGTATGTAAAAGGAGATGCTGCTGCGGGTCTGATCATTACGTTTGTAAATATTATTGGCGGTCTGATCACCGGAATGGTTAATCAGGGAATGAGTGCCGGAGATGCCGTGGATAAATATATCATTCTTACCATCGGTGATGGTCTGGTAAGTTCCATTCCGTCCCTGATGATATCTCTGTCTACCGGTATCCTGGTTACAAAAGCAGGAAAAGAAGCCGATTTGGGTGGAGTGTTATTTTCCCAGTTATTTAATCTTCCAAAAGTATTATATTATGCCGGCGGAACCTTAATATTCTTAGGCGTGGTCACGCCGCTTCCATGGTTTGTGTTTATTCCGTTCGGACTTCTGGCTGTTTTTCTTGGAAGAAGACAGGATCAGAAAACTCAGATTTCTGCCATTGAGGAAGAGGTGGATGTTTCAGAAGCGGAAGCGGAGGAAATCCGGCGGCCCGAAAATGTGGTTTCCTTATTGCAGGTGGATCCTATCGAGCTGGAATTCGGTTATGGTATCATTCCCCTGGCAGATGTTAATCAGGGTGGAGACCTGATTGACCGTGTTGTAATGATCCGAAGGCAGATTGCCCTGGAACTGGGCGCTGTTGTTCCGATCATCAGACTGAGGGATAATATTCAGTTAAATCCGAATCAGTATATTATTAAGATAAAGGGAATTCAGGTCAGTGAGGGTGAGATTTTATTCGATCACTATATGGCGATGAATCCCGGTTTTGTGGAAGAGGAGATCAGTGGTATTCCTACCTTTGAACCTTCCTTCCATCTTCCGGCTATCTGGATTACGGAAAGTCAGAGAGAACGTGCGGAAACACTGGGATATACCGTTGTGGATCCGCCATCCATTATTGCAACCCATTTGACGGAAGTCGTCAGGGTACACATTGATGAGCTGCTTACCAGACAGGATGTACAGAATCTTATTAATAATATTAAAGATTCCAATCAGACGCTTATTGATGAACTGGTTCCAAAACTGCTCAGTGTGGGTGAAATACAAAAAGTGTTGCAGAATTTATTGAGAGAGGGTATTTCCATCCGGGATTTGCTTACCATATTTGAGACACTGGCAGATCATGCCACTGTTACCAGAGATACGGATGTATTGACAGAGTATGCGAGACAAAGCCTGAAACGGGCAATCTCCAATAAATTCTTTAGTCCTAATGAATCAACCACAGTGATCACCCTTGATCCGAAAATTGAGCAGGATATCATGGCTGCGGTAAAACAGACCGAGCAGGGAGCATATCTAACTCTGGATCCGGAAGAAAGCAAACATATTATCAAGTCCACAGAGGAGGAAGTAGACAAACTGGAAAAAATGGGTAAATCCCCGATCATCATTACTTCCCCGATCGTTCGAATGTACTATAAACGGCTGATACAGGATTATTTTAAGGATCTGGTGGTTGTATCTTATAATGAAATAGAATCAAATATTGAATTACAGTCAGTTGGGATGGTGAGCATTTAATGATTATCAAAAAATTTCAGGCATCTACGGAACAGGAAGCTGTCCTGATGGCAAAAGAAGAAATGGGCAGCGATGCGGTAGTCTTAAATATTAAATCCACAAAACATCGGGGCTTTAAAAAGTTGTTTAAAAAGGATGTTGTTGAAATTACGGCGGCATTAGAAGAGAAACAGCCCACTTCTTCCATTCCTTCTTCCAGGATCAATGTGGCTGTTGCGGAAGATATTATGGAAGAGGAGAAACAGCCCACAGCGATTGAAGAAAAACTGGATAATTTACAGTCCATGCTGGAAAGCCGGATGAAAGAAATAGATGCGGAAAATCGGGAGAAACCGGAACTGAAAGAAAAAAAGGAAGAAAAGAATGTTAACTTTTCGTTCCTTCAGCTTGTATATAATCAAATGCTGGAAAATGAAGTAGATGAAAAATATGCAAATCAGATTATAGGTGAAATAGAATCTTCGATCAAGAAAGAATCCAATCTGGACAGTATATTGTCAGGCATCTATCAAAAGATCGTTCTGAAACTGGGAATTCCCCATGAGATCAGTCTGAAAGAGGGGGAGCCGGCGCTGGTATTTTTTGTAGGACCTACCGGCGTGGGAAAGACAACTACCATTGCAAAGATCGCATCGGATTTTAAGCTGGAAAAGAAGGCAAGAGTGGCGATGATAACATCGGATACTTACCGGATTGCGGCAGTGGAGCAGTTACGGACTTATGCCAATATTCTGGATATACCGTTACAGGTGGTTTATACCATTGAGGAACTGAATCATGCCATAGAGCAGTTTAAAGACTATGACCTGATTCTGGTGGACACTGCAGGGCGTTCCCACAAGAATAAAGAGCAGTGCAGGGAAATACAGCATTTGGTAAACGACTGTACTCTGCTGCAGGGAATGCGTAGAGAAATCTTTCTGGTATTGAGTGCCGCCACAAAATATAAGGATCTGTTAAATATTGTTGACGTATATTCCCAGATGGGAACATACAGCATTATTTTTACAAAACTGGATGAAACATCCGCTTTGGGGAATATACTGAATATCCGTTTGAATACATCCGCAGATATTTCATATGTTACCAGCGGTCAGACGGTTCCGGATGATATCAGCATACTGGATGCACAAAAACTTGCCAAACATCTACTGGGAGGCGGTGAATAAGTATGGATCAGGCAGAAAACCTACGAAATATTGTGAAACAGCATAATCAGGAGGAAAAGGGAAATGCCAGGGTCATTACTGTTACCAGTGGAAAAGGCGGTGTGGGTAAGACCAGTGTATCCATTAATCTGGCAATCCAGTTTCGTAAGCAGGGAAAAAAAGTAATAATTTTTGATGCAGATTTTGGGCTTGCCAATATTGAGGTTATGTTTGGTGCCATTCCAAAATATAATTTGTCCGATTTGATATATCGGGGAAAAGATTTGAAAGACATTATTGTAAAAGGACCGTTGGATATCGGATTTGTCTCTGGCGGCTCCGGAATTTCCAATTTTGGAGATTTGTCAAAAGATCAGATTCTATATCTGGTACATAAGATTCGGGAACTGGAAAATATGGCAGATATTGTAATTATTGATACAGGGGCGGGAATTTCCAGTACGGTTCTGGATTTTGTGGTAGCAAGCAGTGAAGTGCTGTTAGTGACTACTCCGGAGCCTACATCTATTACCGATTCTTATTCTTTAATGAAGACTATGAATAAACATCCGGATTATCAGAAGGAACATATGGTGGTGAAGGTTATTGCCAACAAAGTATCTTCTTATGAAGAAGGAATTAATTTATACAATAAACTGGATGTTGTAGTATCAAAATTTCTAAAGACGAACCTGGAATTTCTGGGAATTATAGAAAATGATGGAAATATGTCAAAGTCAGTGATTCAGCAAAAACCAATCTCCATTACTTATCCGGAATCGGCGGCCGCAAGGGATTTTGTTCAATTGTCAGATATACTGTTGGAACGAAAAGAATCTTTTGAACGGGAAAAGAGCGGGTTGGCATATATGTTTGCTGGAATGTTAAAGAAAACCGTACGGAGGTGAATATTATGCTGTCCAAGATTCTTTCACCGGGTGACAGGCTGGAACTGCTCCGGGTAGCGAGTGAAGAAAAGAAGAATCGTTTTCTGGAGCAGAATTCGGTTGAGTCCAGGGTTCTGTTAAGCCAGATCTATGATATGATGGATGAAGAACAATTGAAGATCGCCATGCCGATCGTGGAAGGCAGAGTGATACCTTTGCCTGTGAATGCCAGATATGATGTATGTTTTTTTACATCCGGCGGATTGTATAAAAGCCGTGTCGTGATCACAGACCGATACAAGGAGGATGGATTGTATATTCTGGTAGTTGAATTGATGTCTGATCTGAAAAAATTTCAGAGGAGACAGTATTTTCGTCTGGAATGTACACTGGATATTGAATATCGGCGTCTGGAGGATTCAGATGTTGAGAAAATAAAAGAAGATCCGGAACTGATCCGTGATATTATGGAAAGTGAACCGTTTACTTCGGCCATCGTTTTGGATATCAGCGGAGGCGGGGTACGTTTTGCTTCCGAAGAGAAGCTGGAACCGGATTCGAATATTCTGGTAGACCTGAATATTTCAACCGAGAGCGGACAAAAAGTTTATGGTGTGATGGCAAAAGTTTTGTCTTCCGGACGGATCATAAATAAGGATCATATGTATGAACAGCGGGTAGAGTATTTGGAGATAGCCGGCCATACAAGAGAAGCGATCATTAAATTTATTTTTGAACAGGAGCGTAGACTGCGGAAAAAATGAAAAAAAATATTTTGATAGTTGATGATTCTGCACTCATGAGAAGAGTGATTTCTGATATAATTAATTCAGACGGACGGTTTGAGATTGTAGATTATGCCGTAGATGGTTTGGCAGCTATGGAATTGCTCACAAAAAACAGTACATTATATGATGCAGTGCTGCTGGATGTAAATATGCCAAAGATGAACGGTCTGGAGGTACTTGTAAAGATTCAGAAATATAATATTTCCTGTAAGATTATTATGGTAAGCACGCTTGTACAGGATGGTGCCAAGGAAACGATTCTGGCTTTAGAGCGCGGAGCTTTTGATTTTGTATTGAAACCGGTCAGCGCCAGGCCTGAAATTCGGGAAGAATTTAAACAGAAATTAATAGCCTCACTGGAGATGGCTACCGGTCTGAATTCAGAAGATAAAGTTTCAGGGAATCATATAGCTCAGAAAACAGCAGGTGGAAATAAAAATAAACAGTCGTCTGTCAACCAGAGGAATAAGAAAAAACTGGTTGCCATTGCCTGTTCCACCGGAGGACCAAAAGCGTTAAAAGAGGTGATTCCGTTTCTTCCGGGCAACATCGATGCACCGGTCCTGCTGGTGCAGCATATGCCGGTAGGGTTTACTGCTTCCCTGGCACAAAGACTGGATGAGATCAGTGATGTCAGGGTAAAAGAAGCCGAACACGGAGATGTGTTGGAAAAGGGAACCGTATATATTGCTCCCGGCGGACGACATTTCAGTGTGACGGAACAGAGAAAAGGCGGTTTTCAGGTGGCGTTATCAGATGAACCGCCCAGGGAAGGTTTAAGACCATGTGCAAATGTTATGTATGAATCTTTAGCAGGTAAGGAATTTGACCAGATTATCTGTGTTGTACTTACAGGTATGGGCGCAGATGGTACGATTGGAATTGACCGTCTCAGTCAGAAAAATGACGTATATGTTATCGCACAGGATGAAAAGACATGTGTTGTCTATGGAATGCCAAAGGCGATTGCAAGTGCAGGGCTTACCGATGAGATATTACCTTTAAACCGGATAGCCGATGCAATAATAAAGAACGTGGGGGTGCTTAACGATGGACGTTAGCCAATATTTAGAGATTTTTATTGATGAAACAAAGGAACATTTGCAAAGCCTGAATGAACAGCTTCTTGTAATTGAAAAGGAGCCGGAAAATACAGATACCATCAACGAAATATTTCGTGCGGCCCATTCCCTGAAAGGAATGGCAGGTACTATGGGATATAAGAGAATGCAGAAACTGACCCATCAGATGGAGAATGTGTTTTCCGAAATCCGAAACGGAGCGAAAAAAGTTGATGCCAATATTGTAGATGTTCTGTTTCAATGTTTAGATGCGCTGGAAGAATATCTTGCCTGTATCCAGGAAACAGCAGATGAAGGCGATAATGATAATGAGCCGATTCTGAAGCAGCTGGAAACCATATTAAACGGTTCTGCACCAAAGGCACAGGCGGAAGTTTCCAAAGAGACTGCCAAAGAATCTCAGAAGGTTGAAACCGAAGAAGCCAAAGAGAAATACAAGGATTTTGTTTATGCTGATTTTGAAAGGCATGCCATTACGGAAGCATTTGACAAAGGAATCAATGTATATACCATTACGGTTTTTGTGGATGAAAACTGTCTGTTAAAGGCAGCACGGGCTTTTTTGGTATTTAAGTCCGTGGAGGGGGTCGGTGAGATCATTAAGTCCAATCCTTCGGCACAGGATATTGAGGATGAAAAGTTTGAGTTTGATTTCAGTATCTGCGTCGTATCCAAGGAATCTCTGGAAACTGTTTTAACAGTGATTAAAAATGTATCGGAAATAGCGGATGCCATAGGTGAAAAGTTGGAATCCATACCGGGCGACGGGAAAACAGAAGACAGTGAGAATAAGGAAATCCTTCCGGCAGAGGATGAAAAGAAACCGGCAGCAGCAGCGGCCAAGGCAGCTCCGGCAAAGTCACAGACTTCGAAGCCGATCGTGAACCGTTCTGTCAGAGTAGATATTGAGAAACTGGATGTACTTATGAATCTTGTAAGCGAGCTGATTATTGCGAAGAACGGTTTGGTTTCCCAAAGCAGCAGTGAAGAGATTTCCCAGTCACAGGCATTTAATGAGCAGATAGAATATCTGGAACGGGTAACTACCAATCTTCATGAATCAGTAATGAAAGTCCGTATGATGCCGATTGAAACGGTTACCCAGAAGTTCCCGCGGATGATAAGAGACTTATCCAAGAAGTTAAATAAGAAGATGGAATTATATATGACAGGTGAAGATACGGAGCTTGACCGTACGGTTATCGATGAAATCGGAGATCCGCTGATGCATTTGCTTCGTAATTCTGCCGACCATGGACTGGAAAGCGGGGAAATCAGAGTCAGAAGAGGAAAACCGGAAGTAGGTACGGTATGTCTGGATGCCTATCAGGACGGAAATAATGTTGTCATTGAAGTACGGGACGACGGAAATGGTATTGATGTAGAGGCAGTAAAAAATAAAGCGCTGGATAAAGGAAGCATAACTCCGGAGCAGGCGGCGGCCATGTCTGATAAGGAAATCATTGATTTATTGTTTAAACCGAGTTTTTCCACGGCAAAGGTAGTCTCAGATATCTCGGGAAGAGGCGTTGGACTGGATGTCGTAAAGACCAAGATTGAAGCTTTGGGCGGTGATATCGAGGTGAAAACGGAACTGGGTGTGGGAAGTACCTTTATCATCCGGTTACCACTGACGTTAGCAATCATCCAGGCTCTTATGGTGGAACTGGGAGATGAGAAGTATGCCATATCCCTGGGAAGCATACAGATCATAGAGGATATTCCGGTATCGGATATTAAGTATGTGCAGACCAAAGAGGTGGTCAATCTCAGGGGTAACGTTATTCCGATCATCCGTCTGGATGAAGTTCTTGATATTGAGTCTTCTGATGAAGAAGAGTCGCTTACGGTAGTTATAGTAAAGAAGGGTGACAGACTTGCCGGTCTTGTAGTAGATAAATTAATCGGACAGCAGGAAATTGTTATCAAATCTTTAGGAAAATATATCAGTAACAGTAAGATTATTAATGGTGCAACCATACTCGGTGATGGTGAAGTGGCATTGATTCTCGATGTTAATACATTATTATAGCGGGGGTGGTTGGAATGGACAATACATTAAAGCTGGAAAGTACGATAGAAGAAAAACAATACATAGTGGTAAATATCGGTGTTGAGCAGTATGGTATTGATATCGGTTATGTAGATAATATTGTCAGGATGCAGAAGATTACCAGAGTGCCGAAATCCCAGAAATATTTTCATGGTGTCATTAATCTCCGAGGAGAGATCATACCGGTGATGAGTCTGAGGAAACGATTTGGACTTGAGGGTGATATCTTTACGGATAAGACCCGTATTATTATACTGAAGCCGGAACAGCAGGAACCGATTGGTATTATTGTGGATGTGGTAAAAGAAGTTGTGACGCTGGGAAGCGGAGAAATCGATAAAGTTCCAAGTGACGGCAGGGATGATATTGCAAAATATATCTGCGGTGTCGGTAAAAATAATGGAGGTCTTATTTCCATTCTTAATATTGGCAATGTCATAGGTGATAATCAGCAGTGATCGTCTGACTGAGATGGAGAGTGATATCATGTCAAAGATAAATTTAAATGATCTAAGCACAATTCAATATGATGTACTGAAAGAATTAGGGAATATAGGTGCGGGCAATGCCACTACGGCATTGGCCCAGCTTATAAATAAACGGGTACAGATTGGTGTACCGCAGGTACGGCTGCTGGAGTTTCATGAAATTTCTTCCGTTATCGGTTCGGAAGAAAATGTTATGGCAGGAATATTGATCATGCTAAGTGGAGAGATCAACGGTATGATGATGTTTCTGATGTATCCGGAAGTTGCCAGAAGCATGATCAATGTATTAATGTGTGATAACAGTGATTCTACGGATTTTAATGATATTGAAATATCTGCGGTCATGGAGGTTGGAAATATCATTGCCGGAGCATATCTGCGATCATTATCCGAATTGACGGGACTGACGATTGACGTTTCGGTTCCAATGCTACAGATTGATATGGCAGGTGCGATTCTCAGTGTTCCTGCAATCGAGTTCAGCAAAATTGGGGATAAGGTTTTATTGATTGAAACAGAGTTTGATGATGAAAATGATAAAAAGGATACGATTACAGGTTACTATATTCTTGTACCTGAATTGGATTCTTATGAAAAAATACTGGAATCTTTAGGTGTCTAGGTGATTTTAAATGGAAGAAATAATTAAGGTTGGAATGGCAGACATGAAAATGTGTGCAGCACCAGATAAATTAACAACACTGGGGCTTGGCTCCTGTGTTGGTATTGCCTTGTATGATCCGGTGACAAAGATCAGTGGTATGATACATATTATGCTGCCAGATAGTACAAGAATTAAAAATAATACGAATATTGCAAAATTTGCCGATACAGGTATAGCAGCCATGTATGAAATGATGATTCGGAAAGGTGCACTGGCAGCAAGGATCATAGCTAAAATTGCAGGCGGGGCCAAGATGTTTTCATATGGTGCCGGAAATAGTGATCTGATGAATGTGGGCGACAGAAATGTTGAAGCTACAAAGGAAGCGCTTAGAAAATTAAATATCAGGATTGTGGCTGAGGATACCGGATTAAATTATGGCAGAACAATTGTGTTTGATTCTTTAAATGGCGATTTATTGATTAAAGCAGTCGGCAAACCGGAAAAGGTGATTTAGGCCCTGCTTGAAAGGATGATACTGATGGAGAACAGAACAAGATATATTCCATCGATCGTTATGCTTGCAGCAGCCTTTGCTGCATGCATAATGTCAATATATTATGATTACACTACGAAAGAGATATTGTGGATAGTATTAGGGACAATTGTAGTGTTTTTTATTATCGGAATAATTGTTAAAGTTATTGCGGATAAATATCTGATCACAACGATGGAAGCAGAAATCGAAGAACAATCAGAGGATGAGGAAGATAATTCGGATAGCAAAGAAAATTCCATGGATGACAGAGATGATATAAATGTGGAAACGACTCCTAAAAAAAATTAACAGGATAAAAAATAGAAAATCCTTAGGAGATTATATATATGGATGAAACAGGAAAAAATAAATTGTGGGAAGAGTATGGAAAGAGCAGAAAATCTGAATTAAGAGATAAACTGATCATTGAGTATGCTCCACTGGTTAAGATTGTCGCAGGAAGGCTGAGCATGTATCTTGGTTATAATGTGGAATATGATGATCTGGTAGGATACGGGGTATTCGGTCTGATCGATGCTATTGATAAATTTGATTTTGGAAAGGGTATCAAATTCGAGACATATGCCAGTTTAAGAATCCGGGGCGCCATTCTTGACCAGATTCGGAAAATGGACTGGATTCCCCGTTCCCTGAGACAAAAGCAAAAAAAAATCGATACTGCGGTAACAAAACTGGAGAGCGAACTGGGACGTCCAGCCACGGATGAAGAGATTGCAGGAGAACTGGGAATTGATACGGAAGAGTATGTGACCTGGCAGGGTCAGACAAAGGTATCAAATCTGGTATCTCTGGATGAGTTTTTGGAAGTAACGGGAGAGAAAGGAATCGAACCTGTTAAGGTTTCCCGTTTTGAGCAGCCGGAAGACATGGTGCTTAAGGCGGAGTTAAAGGAGCGTTTGATCGGATCTTTGGAGTCTTTGACCGAGAAAGAAAAAAAGGTTATTTTGCTATATTATTATGAGGAACTGACACTGAAGGAAATCAGCCTGATTCTTGAAGTATCGGAGTCCAGAGTGTCACAGCTTCATACAAAAGCATTGCATAAGATGAAAGCGAAGCTTGGAGATAATATTTCCATATTGTACTAGAAAGGGTGGTTTTATGCAGAAACGAAATGGTTATTTTCAGGTAATACGAAATAGCAATGGAACATCTGTCCGATTGATTCCGCCAATGTATGGTGGTGAAGAGGTAAAGTCTGAACAGATTGTTAAGTATCTACAGAAGAATCAGATTATGGAATGTGATTTTGCGAAGATAACAAAGGCTTTGGCAGATTTAACCACAGAGGTTATCATACCTGTTTCAAATTATAAGGGGTATCCCATTAATGAATGCATGAATATTGAAGTTTCAAAGGACAGCATGACGGCAGTTGCATATTTTATTCCTCCAAGCAATGACGGGAAACGGATGAATCTGGAGGATATGAAAAGTGATCTGCAAGCGGCGGGAATTCAGTATGGAATCGACGAGAAGGTTTTGGTTTCCCATATCAAAAGTCCGGTTTATTGTACGAACATTGACATAGCAAAAGGAAAGGCAGTACGGGAAGGAGCCCATGCGTTTATAACTTATATGTTTAAGATTGACCGGAAAGTCAAACCTAAACGGAAAGAAGACGGCTCTGTTGATTTTCATCAGTTAGATAACATCAGCCATATAAAAAAAGGAGATCTGCTGGCAAAACTGACGCCGGCGGATACAGGGGAAAGTGGTACCAATGTCTTTGGACAGGAGGTAAAACCCCGGGCGGTTGAAAGACTGAAATTGAAATACGGAAAAAACATTACCATATCGGAGGACCGGCTGGAACTTTATTCTGATGTGGATGGTCATGCGGTTTTAGAAGGAGATAAGGTATTTGTATCCAATGTTTATGATGTACCGGGAGATGTGGATAATTCTACCGGGGATATTCTCTATGATGGCAGTGTTGTTGTTCACGGAACCATAAGAACCGGGTTTAAAGTGAAGGCGTATGGAGATATTGAAGTGTTTGGTGCGGTAGAAGGCGCTGAAGTGATAGCGGGCGGTCAGGTGATCCTGCATCATGGGATACAGGGTATGTCCAGAGGAATTATCGTGGCAAAAGGAAATGTAGTGACGAAATTTATTGAAAGCGCCAAAGTTTATTCAGAAGGATATATTGAAGCGCAATCCATCATACAGAGTCAGGTTTCTGCAAAAGGCGATGTGATCGTTAATGGTGCAAAAGGAAATATTATGGGGGGGCACGTGCGTTCCAGCACGCTGATCGATGCGAAATCCATCGGATCTAATATGGGTATTGCGACAGTTGTAGAAGTCGGTCTGGATCCTACGGTTCAGGACAGATTTATAAAACTGAAAAGAGATATGATTGAGAAAAATGATGAATTGATCCGTTTGCAGCAGGTAAAAATGGTATTGAAAAAGCGTTTGGCCCAGGGACAGAATGATAACGAAAAAAGAATGGCATATAACCAAACTGTTGAGGCTATTAATGAATTAAAAAAAGAAATATTTGCCGCGCAGGATGAAATGGATGTGTTATCCGGCGAGTTATCAGAAAATGCTGTTGCCAGAATCATGGTCAGCAGAGTGATTTATCCCGGAACAAAGGTGATAGTTTCAGGCTTACAATATAATGTAAATAAACAGGCAAGTTATTGTCAGTATATGAAGTTGAAAGGTGAGATCTTTATTTCGCCGTTAACTTAGAAAAGAGGTTAGTATGATTAGTCCGATTGTATTACAGGGAGCCATTCAGAGAACGCAGGATGTATCCCAGATGAAGCAAAATGAGGATACAAGGCCCCAGGCAGAGCATATGTCCATTTCAACAAGACAGCAGGAAAAAGAAATAAAGAAACACGAGCAGGTTACAAAGCAGGAAAATGCGGATAAACATCAGAAAAAGTATGATGCAAAGGAAAAAGGAAACGGTTCTTATTTCGGCACCAATGGAAAACGGAATAAGAAAGAAAAGGAAGAGGATGGAAAGGCAGTTGCCAGGCAATCAGCATCATTTGATGTAAAAGCCTGACAAAGGACATAAGAAATGACAGGTATACAGATATTTTTAGTTTTATTAGGCGTTGTAACGGTTGCCGGCAGTTTTATCTTTTCGGACCTTCTGGAAAAAGGAAACGAAGCAGACAGCGGAAGTCTGGCAGGTTTAAGCGAGGAGAATGTAAAAAAGAAAATTGATGAGGCGGTGGAAAACGCGGTAGGGATTGCCGTGGATGATGCCATAGAACAGCGGCTGGACAAAACAGAGGCACAGCTTGAGAAAATTTCAAATGAAAAAATAATGGCGCTGAATGACTATTCGGAAACCATATTGGCGGAGATTCATAAGAACCATGAAGAAGTAATGTTTTTATATGGTATGCTGAATGATAAAGAGGAAGAGATAAAAAATACGGTTAAGGATGTTGAGGCCGTAAAGAAATCCGTAAGGGTCATGAGAGATGAATTTGAATCAGAGGACCGTGGGGAAGAACCAATACCGGAAGCAAAACAGGAAGCCTTGAACTGGACAGATGTTTTACCGGAACAGATGGAATTTGAGCCGGATACCAGTACATGGGAAAATCGTGGAACTGATAGTTCTGATCACAGTCTGTTTTCCCTTCCGGATCAGGATAGTGATCTTGATGGGGGGGCGGAATGGGATTTTGAACGGCCGGAAACAGCGGAGCCGGATGGTGATGTCATGGAATCTCAGGTTTCCGTTAAACAGGAAAAGAAAGGTGTTGCTTTGAAGGCAGGTAATTCGGCTAAAAACAATAATCAGAGGATATTGGATTTATATTCTCAGGGAAAAAATAATGTGGAGATTGCAAAAGAATTAGATTTGGGAATTGGTGAAGTCAGACTGGTCATTGATTTGTATAAGAACAAAAGAAGGTAGGAGAAGAGAAGGGAACATTGTTTTGAGATGAAATTAAAATATTATTTAAGAGGATTTGGAACAGGAGTTTTGTTTGCAACGATCGTTCTGATGATTACTTTTGGAATAAAAAAAAGCTTTGGTGCCGGCGATAATTCTGCCAGTTCGGGGAATCTGCCGGAAACGACTGTTATGAATGTGGAAGAAAGCAGCGGAGATCAGGAATCGACCAGTGGGAATCCAGCCGGTCCGGAGGAGCCTGTAACAGATTTAACCCAGGAAATCCCGGATTCTGACGGAGAGACATCTGATGATATGAGTTCAGATGTCAGTGAAACGTCTACAGAGGAAGATACTTCGGAATTCTCAGGGAATACGGAGGAGATAACAACGGATGTTCCGCCGGAACCGGATACTACAACCCAGGAGACGGATACCATACCGGAACCGGATACCACTACGGACAGCGGACACAGAGAAACAGTGACCTTTGTGATCACCAGCGGTATGATTTCAAATACTGCCGCCAGTATATTAGAGGAGCTTGGAGTGGTGGAAAGCGGATACGATTTTAATATGTATCTGTATAACAACGGATATGAAAGCAAGCTCCGGGTCGGAACATATGAAATTCCAAAAGGCGCTTCCTATGAGGAAATTACAAGGATTATCACCGGCGGACGATAATGCTTGCAATTGTAAATCTTTTGTGATAAAATAAAAAAGCTGTGTTTGTATATGACATTTTTTGCCAGTACAAGCATAAATAGCACATATACGGATCTTCAGTCTGGTGCCCATGCTCGGGGTAAGCTGAGGAGTTGAGGTATATGAAAGATCATAACCAATGGAGGTAAGAAAAATGAGCGTTATTTCAATGAAACAGTTACTGGAAGCAGGTGTACATTTCGGACACCAGACAAGAAGATGGAACCCGAAGATGGCTCCATACATTTACACTGAAAGAAACGGTATTTACATTATTGACTTACAGAAATCAGTAGGCAAAGTGGATGAAGCTTATAAGGCCATTGCAGATATTGCGGCAGAAGGCGGCACCGTTCTTTTTGTAGGAACTAAGAAGCAGGCTCAGGATGCCATTAAGACAGAGGCAGAGAGATGTGGAATGTTTTATGTAAATGAGAGATGGTTAGGCGGAATGCTTACCAATTTTAAGACCATCCGCAGCCGGATTGAAAGATTAAAAGCCATTGAAGCTATGGCTGAAGACGGTACATTTGATGTTCTTCCTAAGAAGGAAGTTATTGAGATTAAGAAGGAATGGGATAAGCTGGAGAAGAATCTTGGCGGTATCAAGAACATGACGAAGGTTCCGGATGCTATTTTTGTAGTAGATCCGAAGAAGGAAAGAATCTGTGTTCAGGAAGCACATGCCCTCGGTATCCCGCTTATCGGTATTGCTGATACAAACTGTGATCCGGAGGAACTTGATTATGTCATTCCAGGTAATGATGATGCGATCCGTGCAGTTAAACTCATCGTTTCCAAGATGGCAGATGCAGTGATCGAAGCAAATCAGGGCGAAGAAGCAGAAGCAGTATCGGAGGAATCCGTAGTTGAAGAGGCAGCAGAAGCATAATTCTATATTAATATATCAATGATTTTAGGAGGATATTGTAATGGAAATCACAGCAGCAATGGTAAAAGAGCTGAGAGAAATGACCGGAGCAGGTGTTATGGCTTGTAAGAAAGCACTTGTGGAGACAGACGGTGATTACGATAAAGCGATAGAAGTATTAAGAGAAAAAGGCGAGGCTACAGCAGTAAAGAAGGCCGGCAGGATTGCAGCCGAAGGTACTGTTTTAGCTGTGGTTAAAGAAGATAAAACAGCAGCGATCGTGGAAGTTAACAGTGAAACAGATTTTGTTGCAAAGAATGATAAGTTCAGAACTTATGTTGCAAATGTTGCAGAGCAGGTATTGGCTACCAGCGCAACAGATGTAGAAGCGTTTATGGATGAGAAGTGGATGTTGGATGAATCCAAGACCGTTAAGGAAGAACTGGTAAGTCAGATAGCAGTTATTGGTGAAAATATGTCAATCCGTAGATTTGTAAAGATCAATTCAGACGGTGTGGTTGTTCCTTATATTCATGCAGGCGGAAGAATTGGTGTGTTAGTGGAAGCTGATACCACTGTTATCAATGACGAGGTCAAAGAGTGCCTTAAGAATGTTGCAATGCAGATCGCCGCTTTAAATCCGAAGTATACATCCAGAGATGAAGTCAGTGAAGATTTCATTGCCCATGAGAAGGAAATTCTTATGGCTCAGATTAAGAATGATCCGAAGGAAGCTTCTAAACCGGAAAAGGTTATTGAAGGTATGATCAACGGACGTATCAATAAAGAAATGAAAGAAATCTGTTTATTGGATCAGGTTTATGTTAAGGCTGAGGACGGTAAACAATCTGTTGCAAATTATGTTGCAGAAGTTGCAAAGGCTACAGGTTCCGGTTTAAAGATTAAAGGATTTGTCCGTTATGAGACAGGTGAAGGAATCGAGAAGAAGTCTGAGAACTTTGCGGAGGAAGTTGCGAAGCAGATGAACGCATAGGAGTTTGTCGAAATCAGTCGAATTGAGATAGGAATGAGAACCCTTGTAAGTGGCGTAAATGTGCCATTTGCAGGGGTTTTTGGATTTAGATAAGCTTACTTTAACACAAAAAATGTTGACTGGAATCTATCTTATAGTTTTTGAATATTAGTCTGAATTAAGTAATATAATTGTATTATCTTATGAAATGTATAATTCAAGAAATGGAAAGGAATGATTGTTTTGTTTTTCAGGAAAGTTACTAGATCAGCTCGGATAGTTCGCATAACAGATGAATCAGTAAAACTCCTGAGAAGAATTGATTTACGAACCCTGACGCTTTTTCTCAATGTAATCGAATTGTTGCAGAATAAACTCGCCCAATTCCTTTTCCGAAACGGAGGTGCTTATGGTGATATCATTGCTGGAATGCTCTGGTTCAAATCCACGGTCATGTGCCGGAAACCAGCGGCAGACCGTAAAGACATCTCCCTCCCATGTAAGGTCAACGGAAAAAGCTGATTCTACAAATTTTTTGAAGCTTCTAATCCCCTTGGGCATAAGCCAGTAGTTTTTGTATGGCGTATGGAACGTTAAATTTCGCAATTTCATTTGCTCAAAGAATTTGAAAACGAATCTCCCAATTTCTTCTGCATCCATCGGATAATCGTAGATAGTAGCTGCCTCAGAAATAACTTTGGTTTGCAGGACAGGAACAAACAAAATCTGTTTTTTATTTATTAGGTCTACACTTAAACCATGACGGCAAACCCCAGTTGTATCGTATAAGCTATCATTAAACATCATCATCCCTCCAAATTCCGATTTGTTCCTCTAATATTTCCAACTATTCTATCATATAGTCCTATTTCTTTCAATAGAAATTGAACTCACCACTTGACAATGTAGCAAAGAGCGACTGTTCCATACAGACTGGGGAAACGAATTCAAAAACCAGACCATCAAAAAACTTCTGGAGGTATTTGATATAGAATGTTCCCTGAGCCATAA
>CAJTPF010000019.1 GCA_910578175.1 uncultured Lachnospiraceae bacterium | reverse complement strand
CGTAGTTATCAATAAACCACTGGAAACCTTTTATCTCATCCCCGCGGTCGTTCTTGATAAAGTCAAACATACTTCTCTGGTTTGAATCAAAAGCAGAAGAGATATGCTTGAGAAGGAGAGCCGTGTACGGATGAATCGGAAGAATATCCAGCATCTCCTGATCCTTGATATTAGCAACTCCTCTCACAATCTTACGTGACTCTTTTGTACGGTCAGCCAAGTCGTCCGCCACATCTTCCCAATCGTCCAGAACAGCCTTGTCCTGATTCTTCTCCATCGCCGCGCCCATAAGCTGGAACGCAATATTCTCCGGAAGGCTTATCAGACTATGAGGATTCACAAATCGTCCGTTCAGTTTGATAAAATCCTTGTCGCCTTCATGAAAAAGACCGGAACTGACATGCGTAACCAGAATAAAGTAAAACGGCTCCGTTTCGCTTAACTCACAAAGCTCCTGAAATCCGGTAAGATTTCTGCTGTTGTTATAGAAATATTCCGTAAACTCATCCCAAATAAACACAATAGCTTTCAGATCATTTGCCGCTATGATTTCCTTAATCCATTCGGAAAGATCACTTGCGGTCATGGAGAATGCACGGATCTGACGCTCTCTTGCAACCTTAAAGATTTTTTCCATCAAGGTGTGCAGGGCATTGTCCTGATATGTACTAAGTTTCTCAACGATTGCATCCACATCGTCCCCACCGAAAAGATCTGCATAGCTGCCCTTTACATAAACATTAAAGCTCTGCCTATTCTCCGCGTCCGAAAGATAACGAATTACAGATTCCTTCAAAGAATCCTTTCCCTTGTTTTCAATCTCTGCAAGATCAAATGCCTTTTCAATGCTCTCTTGAATAGCCAAAACAAGGTCATTATCTCCATGAATGTTGGACGAGCCATACCGATGAACTGTCAAAACTTTGCCACTATTCTTGATTCTCTGGAGATTATTGCAGAGGTCGTTGTCCATGCCGTACTTTTCGAAGTACGCCTTTGTGTCATCCGGATCTGCATCAAGCAGCTTCTTCAGTGTCAGGACAGCATGCGATTTACCCGTGCCATACGCACCCTCCACCCAGAGGGAGAGTTTCTGCTTCCTGTCGAGTATACTGACGGTATTCTTTACCAATTTGATAAATGTCTCATGCGGGAAGAACTTCTTCCACATATCCGGCTTGCTGTTAATGACTGCTTCGTTTACTGCCGGGAAGTAGTCCGGATCAATGTCAAAATAGTGCCTGTAATTCTCTAACATCGGTAAAAGCCTCCTTAGAATAACGCCAGCACATCAGCGGATGTCTTGTCAGCGTTAAGTGTAATCGTATCCAAATCAAGATTGAACTGCGCCGTAATATAATCAGGGTGATTGATGTTCAATCCTGTCAGTATCTTTTCCATTGCTCCTCTTTCAAGACAGAAGATTTCTGTAGGACTTACCCCATTGCTCTCGACATCCTTGTCCAACAGACGGCTGAGAGTAAACTGATAATAGCCTCCACATGCCTCAGCAAATTTGTATAAGGAATAAAGTATCACAGTCGGCTCAGGATTCGCCCAGGATGACCGCACTACTGAATTCCAATATCTCTTGTTTCCCTTTATTTCATAGTCACAAACTCCCATTCCGATTTCATTTCCAAGAATCTTGTTGGAGATAAATATGTTCTTGTATGCCGAAACAATATGGGAACGTGAATTTGTACTCATAGTATCGTCAAGCATTGACAAGACTTCATCCGGCGTGTAAGAGTAGGACGGCTCGATATTCTTGATCCACCAATTAAACTCTGATGTATAAGCAAGGTTGCACGTCATCAACGCCCATGCTAATGGCGTTTCAATTCCTATTCTCTCTATGCATTGGCCAAAATTCGAATACTTTCCTTTTATTATGACTTCGCTATCATTCAAAAAGGCACGGAGATTTTTGACCATGTTTTTACCCAGATCATGTGGAGAATCCCAAAATTCATCATTCTTCTTAAAGTACTCAACAACCCATGAATACTCAATTCCCATGTTTCCGTATCGATCAATGCTTCCCATTTTCTTTTCTCCTTTCGGTAACCTCATTGAATTAGCAACCAGACAGCCATGAAATACATCATGACACTTTTTGCACTTTACACACTTATCATCTATTTTTACTATGCCATCGTGCATACTGATAAATCCGTTAGGGCAATTGGCTTCACATACCCTACATCCAATGCAGTATGCTGACTTCCTTATTACTGTTTTGAGAGCAGACATAAAGTAGATATCGTTCTTTGTATTACTTCCGATATTTACGATAAAATCTGTCTCACCCTCTTTCTCCTCTACAATGATCAAATATGGCTTTCCCTCATAGATTATCTCAACATTTCCATTTTCAAGGTAATTAACATCTCCGATTGTCTTTATCCACTCTTTCCAATCTGTCAGCTGGCGTAATAGTTTTATCGACAATACGCCCTTTTCATAATTCTCAATGCTGTAATCCTTGGCAAATGAAAGCTCTTTTCCGCTTCTCCTCGCTTTCCATCCTCCTATGTTCATAAACTCTTCTATTGCTGCTTTTGAAGATAATTCCTTCGCCGTTGTTTTCAGAATAATATCATTGAAGGTTGTCGTTGTTCTCTTACCATCGTCCCCAACACTATATGATTGCTCCTTGAAAAACATATTTTTTGATGTAGCCAATGGACAAACAAGACATCCTGCTCGGCTATTGCCTTTTTTGTATGCCTTGTTAAGTATTAGGTTCCTTTCGTATATGTAAATAAACAGCTCTGCTGAATTCCATTCCAAAATAGGATGGCAGCTGTATTGTCCCCGTATTTTTTCACCCAGACTAACTTCCTCATATTCACTTCGAGAGGCACTCTCATCACCTCTGATTCCAGTAAAAGCCATTCCTCGAAAATGAGGATTCTCCGTATATTCTCTCAGTTTTATAATCTGAGGTGCCGTTTTGTGAACACTACAGCACCAACGCATCGTTTGTGCTGGTGGTCCGAATTTATCCCATGTATATTCAGGATCAAAATCACTTTTTGATCTTAGAAAATCAATCCCTTCCTCTCTGCATTCTTCTTCTATTTTATCTACGACATCGTATGTGTCCGGGAATTCCATCTTTGTATCGCCAAACAAAACCTTTATCTTGTTATGTGGCAAAGCTCTCTGAACAAGGTCTAATGCAACAACACTATCCTTTCCACCGCTAAAAGCCACATAAAATACATCAACTTTTTCTCTGTATTTCACATAGGTATTATATATCTTCTTTATCGTATCCTGTACCAACTTTTCAAGAAGGTCTCGATTCTTTTCAACCATCGCCGGAATATCTACAAATCGAAGCGGCATACCTTCCGGTTCCGGATTTTCCACTATAATTATTTCTGGCGCGGTATAGATTGATCCCCCCTTCGTTTTGGCTACGAGTCGTCCTCGGTAGTAGTAGTTGTTGGCTTCAGCCCACATGTAAGGGTATGTATCATTCCGGTCATATTGCCAATTCTGATCAAACCCTAATATGTCTAACTCCTTGTAATAAACAGGCCTTGGCTCTTTACTAAAATTCAGTTGAGAGCTGTTAAGCAATAGTCCGCCTGTTTCTGTATCCCAGCTATATGAATACATAGCATCATTTCTCCTTCTTGTTTCGCTTTGCCCGCGCCTTTATCATTAGTGCTTCTATGCCGGTGTAGGTGCGCCGGGCAATGAACCCTTTGTCGGAAAGGTAATTAAGCGCATCTTCCTTTTGAAGCGTTACTCCACTTTCCGCAAGGACATCTACAATCAGGTCATCAAAGCTTTCATAAACATTTTCTTTTTTGACCATCGCACCGACAACCGTATTCCTGTTATATCCGCCATGCATCAGATAGTAGCGTTTACTGTGAAATGCCACATAATGCTCCAGAAGGTATGGCGTCCACGGATGAGAAGCCTCCGGGAAGATTCCAAAGTCTGTTATTTCCGGTAAGGCAAGATAGCTTCCCGTACAGAAGCGCTCCAGCGCCTTGTCCGTCTCTTTTACCCGAAAGCTCACACCGTCTCTGGATACAAACTGTTCCTGGCTGATTCTGGCAGCATTCTGGTATAAAGCATCGAAGTATATTGTTGAGCCCATATTCTCCGCAAATGCAAGAAGCTCTGAAAGTGTGAATCTTTCCTGTTCTGCACCATATGCGGCAAAAACATCGCTCATGGATAATTCTTTATCCTTGCTGCTGATAATATTTCCCGTAAAAGAGAACTTATCTCCAAGCTTATATTTGAGCGCATCTCTCCATCCAATCACAGAGAACATTGCGTTTCTCTCGTAAATGTACGGATACTTTCTTTTTGCTGCATCATATAGTTCATTCCCACTGATAAATAAATGACTCTTAATCTCTTCATCTATGAGAGCTGCGATATTATCAAGTTCTTCATCCGTCACAGAGAACGAATCCGCATGGAAGTACTCTCCCTTGCTGTTCCGCACGAACTCACCATGTGTACCTAAAAGCGTTCTGATTCGGTCGGAAGGTATGTGGGAGAGCGTCTTACAAAGGTCATCGACTTCCATAGGCAGACCGTGTTCTTTAAGGCAAGTGCGGACATCATCTATAGGATCAACCGATGACCGCCTCTCATTTGACAGGTAGCTCCTCGCCATGAAATACCTGTCTCCGGCCATGTATGCGATATAGGTCTTCAGCATCTCTGCATCATAAATATTCTGATCAAGGAAATCCTCCGAGAATTCCCTGAAAAGAGCCTCATAATATACTACTGTCTTCCCTTCTTCAAAGTTTTTATCAACAAAGTCAAACAGCCTGCCTCGCAGTTCCTCGCTTAACATCGTTTCCGGAGCATAGACACGCCCCTCGTGTTCTATTCCGCAGAGGCTGATAATCTTTCCAACTTCATCAGATTCCTGCTCCAGCGCATACCCATTCATTTCTTCAAAGTAGCGGCGGAATTTTTTCAATTCAATAGATGAACCCAAGCGGTATCCACGTGGGAAGTTTTGTATAAGCACAGCCTCATAGGGCTTTACATCCACCTGAACATCATCTTTCGTAGGCGTGGTATTCGTCCTTTTTGCAGAAGAAGATTTGTCCGGCACCGTCCAGTCTTCTCCCAGATACGCCAACAACTTTGTGATGGCTGCACGGAAACGGTTGTGCTGAACCTCGTTTTTCTCAATGAATTCGGCATCGCCAAAAAGAGCATCTGCCGTTTTCCTTGCTTCTTCCGCTGTTACTTCAAAAAGGCTGACAGACTCAAGTGAATGTTCCTCTGCATACTTTTCTGCACCTCGAATCGCAGAGACATACCCTCTACATGACGCCTCTGCCATATGCTGATCATTCAGCATCCATTGATAAAATCCTTCTTTATCATCCCGCTTATATTTTCTCCCGTTTGCAGCGGAAAACTCTCTGTCTTCCACAGACGACTTGTTTTCCTTTTCAATTTGCATTCGACCATCTGACAATGATGATCCATCCTGAGCATATTGGATGAGATAATTCAGGGCAGAATTTATCCTTCCCATCTGTCTTTTATGCGTGAACTTAAATACCTTGCTTTGTTCAATATTGCTGCAGATTTTCTTAAAAACAGCAATATCCGCATTCTCATAAAGAGACTTTTTCACGATTTTAGCTTTTTTCGCCTGCTGCTCTATTTCCTGGAACACCATATGCAACTCTGAAAGCTGTGTAGGTGATACTTTCTTTGAAAGCCAAGACATAAAAGCTGCTTCGCCATTATGTTTGCCATCAGCCATTAGCTTTGCCTCTTTCAATAGCCCTTCGTATTTCTTGCGGTCATTCCTGTACATGGAAACCGTTTCTGTAAACAGTTTTGTTGCCGGTTTTGTTATCGTTTCTCCACGATAGGCTGACTCCATGCTTGCCATTTGAAAAGAAATGCCGCCCGTATTTCGATAAGCATCCTCTATCTCCATGCCCTTATTAATCGCTATGCGCCTTAAAGCGTCTGAACAATCCTTCACGGCATCCCGTCGCGATGCATCGCCAGACACCGTCCGGAGATATGCATCCAACAGCAACACTGCTTCATATTCTGTAAATGGTGTCTGTCTTGCCATAATTCACCCTTCACTTACGTACTATCCATTAATCTGATATTTCACTAACGTCAAAATCAATTGAGTTCTTCTTGCAGTACTCATCTATCAGCTTCATGGTTTTTAGATTAGGTTTAGCTTTACCGGTTTCCCAGCGGTTTACAGTAGCGAAGGAAACACCCAATTCTTTAGCAAAATCTTCCTGAGTCATAAATGCTTTCCTGCGCATTTTCTTAATATCCTCTGCAAAACTCATTATCAGTACCTCTTTCAAAAATATACACTGACGTTCTACCAGCATAATAATAGCATATTACAGTAGCTTTTACAACATCTTTATAACATTTTGCTGTACTTTTTGACAGGATGCAGACTGAGGATTTTTATTCCAACAAACCTACAGTCTCGCCCTCTCCGCCACCGTTTTCCAATAAACCTACAGCCTCAATAAGCCAAAAAGCGTTTCCGTAGCCTCCACCTGTGTTTTTGCAGTGGTCAGCTTTATTGGAGCAGTAACAAAAAAGGGATTCCGGCAGACCGACCTCTCAGGGACAATCTATCGGAATCCCTTTATTTCAAGCCTTTCTCGGCACTTTTATTCCTTCACTCTTGACATCAATACCACCGTTTCAACATGCCCCGTCCCCGGAAACATATCCACCGCACATCCCTTCACCACCTCATACCCCCGTTTCGTCAGCACCTCCAAATCCCTGGCCAGGCTCGTCGGCTTACAGGAAATATACACTATCTTTTCCATCCCATAATCAATGATCTTCTCCAGCGCCTTTGGATGAATCCCGTCTCTTGGCGGATCCAGTACGATAAGATCCGGTTTTTCCTTAATCCCGTCAATAACCTTCAGCACATCTCCTGCGATGAATTCACAATTCTCCAGACCGTTCAGCTTTGCATTTTCCCTGGCCGCCTCTACGGCCTCCTCTACGATCTCAACGCCAATAACCTTCTTTGCCACCGCCGCCAGCATCTGGGCAATGGTACCGGTACCGCTGTATAGGTCAAAAATCAGCTTATCTTTCGTATCTCCTACATACTCTCTGGCTTTTTCATATAACTTTTCTGCTCCCAGAGAATTTGTCTGGAAAAAGGAAAACGTTGAAATCTTAAACTTCAATCCCAGAATCTCCTCATAAAAAAACTCACTGCCATACAACACTTCCGTTCGGTCGCTTCGGACCATATCCGCCAAACCGTCATTAAAAATATGCAGAATTCCCACAATCCTGCCCTTAGGGTTCAGACTTAATAATGCTTCTGTCAAATCGGATAAATCCAGCGCAAGAGAGGTTGTGGTAACCAGACCGATGGTCATTTCACCGGTTTTGACCGCTCTGCGCAGAAGTAAATGACGAAGATATCCCTCTTTACTCATCTTATGGTAAAAAGGAATGCCTCTTTCCTTAAAATAATTCAAAACGGTCTTCAATATAAGGTTATAATCCTCATGAACGATCTTGCAGCTATCCGTAGTGACAATATCATAAAAACTGCCCTTCTTATGCATTCCAAGCGCCAGTTCCCCGCCCTTACAGGCATCTCCAAACGAAAACTCCATCTTATTTCTGTATGCCCATTCCTGCGGACTGCCGATGATCCCCTCAAATTCATACGGCTTCTCCAGAACGGAATCCAGAATCGACCGGACCATACCGCTTTTCAGCTTCAATTGATTCTCATAACTGAGGGTTTGGAAGGAACAGCCTCCGCATATGCCGAAATGCGGACATTTTGGAACCTCATTCTCAATTTCCCCTCTGGATAACACCTCTAACAGACGTCCCTCATACTTTCCCGAACGCTTTTTTGACAACTGAAACCGAATAGTCTCCCCGGGCAGCGCATCCTTTACAATGACCTTATAAATCAGTTTCTCCGCTGATACGGTATCAGCCGGCGGCATCTCTGCCCCCGGCTTCTCTTCATAATAAATAATTCCTTTATTGGGAAATACAAATTCCTCAACCGTTCCTATATAAACCTGTCCTTTTTTCACGCCGAAAACTCCTCTTCTATTTATCTTTTCCGCCAGGCATCAGTAAAATCCTGAGAGCCAGAGCTCCGCCGCCGAAAATCAATACAAGCATCAATATGTATTCAAATAACGAGGCGCTCCGGAATCTTAAAGTAACCGATGACATTACGCCTAAAATAATGATCAATGCGCCCAATACCGTGACTATCTTTCCTATAAACGTCTTAGGCAGTGCAATCCATAACACAATACCCAGTATTAACGGAATTACGATCAATCCGCCCGGCAGGCTCCTTCCTCCGAACATTCCCCAATAGCTGACACGGGATATACTAAAACTGGATACCGTAACATTGTTGGAGAAAATAAACAGACCTCCGATACACATCGCTACTCCGATCAGCAGTAAAATCAAATCTTTTCCCACCGAATTTTTTTCATACATAACCACTTCCGCCTTTCTCTTTCTTGATTTATCAGACAATCAAAATGCGTGGCCGCAACTGTCTGTTATTTATTGATTCTGACTTATATTTTTAAATAGAATCGTAATATATAAGATTTAAAAAAACTGCCGTCAATATCGCCCTTCGGAAGATTTGCAAAAATCTGTGAAATGATCATAAAATCTCTGCAAAACCAGGACTATATTTCCGGCAGTACTAAATATTTCATATGATAACCATGATATCAATTAACACTCGAATTCATCTTCGAAAAAATCTTCGTCAAATTCATCCTCATCTTCATAATCATCTTCGAAATCTTCAAGATAATCCGGCTTCAGATACTTGTAAATACCGTAAATCACTGCAGCTATAATAAGAACTGCACCGATAATGGCAAATACACATACCGTCTTATTCTTCTTGTCTTCTGCTTTTTCCTGCCTTTTCAAAAATTCATTCAGTTTCGTTGCACTGATCAGGCTTTCAATCTTTTCCATAATTACACGACCTTTCTTCCGCAGATGCGGATATGTTTATTTTCTAAAATAGTATATGCTTTTTAATCCATATACATTAGTATAACATTATTTGCTAAATTTTACTATACTTTTTTCAATTTAGCAAATGAAGCAAACATTTTTTTAGGTCCTGCTTTATCAAACTCTACGGTAACCTCATAATCCCTGCCGCCTTCCACGATGGCTGCCACCTGCCCCTCGCCGAATTTCACATGACGCACCCGGTCTCCCACGTCATATTCAAGGCTACCTGCCCTGGTCACCGTATATTGTTTCGGTTCGTACGGCTTAGTATTAAAAATAGGCTTTGCGTTGGAAGCGGCGGACGGTTTAATGACTCCCTGTCTGGAGGCCATCTTTTCAGCGGATACATTGGCATCCATCAGCAACCGGGGGATTTCCTGAACAAACCGGGACATTTTATTATACTGTGTTTCCCCCCGGATCATACGCTGCTTCGCGCTGGTAATGGTCAGGCTTTCCATGGCCCTGGTTATGGCAACATAGCACAGACGCCGTTCTTCTTCCACTTCCGTTTTATCGTCTGACATGATGGACATATAACCCGGAAACAATCCGTCCTCCATACCGCATAAAAATACCTTCGGAAACTCCAGGCCCTTAGCACTGTGAATCGTCATCAGCGCCACATAATCACTGTTTTCATCCAGAGAATCAATATCGGACACCAGCGCCACTTCTTCCAGAAAACCGTTCAGCGTTGGTTCGTCTTCCCTGTTCACATAATCGGCCACCTTTGTTATAAATTCATCTATGTTCTCAATCCTTGCCTTGGATTCATCCGTATTTTCGATTATCAGCTCCTGCAGATAACCGGTTTCCTTCAGAATCTTATCTACCAGTTCCGTCAGACTGATGTATTCCGCTTCCGCCCTCATTCTCTGGATAAAATCCGCAAACGGCTTCACTTTGGATGCAGACCGGCCCAGAATGTCCATGGCATTCTGGTTCAGCAGCGTCTCATAAAAACTGATGTTATTGGCATCTGCAAAAGTCTGTACCTTATCCACGGTGGTCAGACCGATGCCCCGTTTCGGAACATTTATGATCCGTTTTACCGCCACATCATCCTTACCGTTATCCACGGTCTTCAGATAAGCGATAATATCCTTGATCTCTTTTCTCTGATAGAAATTTACACCGCCGAATATCTTATACGGAATATTCTCTCTGATAAAACGCTCCTCGATCAAACGGGACTGCGCATTGGTCCGGTACAGGCAGGCGCAGCTGTTATAGGAGTAATCTCCGCTCCGCACCAGGGTATCGATCTCATCAGCGATCACCTGGGCTTCATCCAGAGCGTTATCCACCTGGCGGAATATGATCTTTCCGCCTTCCGTCTTATCCGTCCAGAGTTTCTTATCCTTCCGGTTTTTATTGTTGGCGATCACAGCATTGGCCGCATCCAGAATCATTTTTGTGGAGCGGTAATTCTGTTCCAGCTTGATGACCAAAGCATCAGGAAATACCTTTTCAAAATTCAGGATATTCTCTATATTGGCGCCGCGGAATTTATAAATGGACTGATCATCATCTCCCACTACGCACAGGTTTCCGTATTTCGCTGCCAGCAGGCTGACAAACCGGAACTGAACCGTATTGGTATCCTGATACTCGTCTACCATGATATATTTAAAACGTTCCTGATAATGATCCAGAACCTCCGGACAATTTAAAAACAGCTCTACTGTCTTCACCAGTAAATCGTCAAAATCCAGCGCATTATTTTTTTTCAGTCTGTCCTGATATTCTTTATAGGCTTCCCCGATCCGTTTTTTACTGTAATCTCCGGTATGTTCCAGAATATACTGTTCGGGAGACATCATTTCATTTTTTGCATTGGAAATAGCGGCCAGGATCGTCTTTTCTTTTAAATATTTGGTATCAATATTCAGTTTTTTACAGATATCCTTCATTACCGTTTTGGAATCATCCGAATCGTATATGGTAAAATTAGTATCATAGCCCAGTTTATCAATGTGCCGTCTTAACATTCTCACGCAGCTGGAATGAAAGGTACTCACCCATATACTCTCGGAGCCGAAACCTACGATATTGTCAATTCGTTCCCGCATCTCTCCTGCTGCCTTATTGGTAAAGGTAATCGCCATAATGTTCCAGGGATTTACCCCTTTTTCTTCAATCAGATATGCCGCCCGGTGGGTCAGCACCCTGGTCTTGCCGGAACCGGCCCCTGCCAGTATCAAAAGCGGACCGTCCACATGAAATACCGCTTTTTGCTGCATATCGTTCAGTGTATCGTATATACTCATGTATCAAATTTCCTTCTCTTTCTATTATGCCAGTTTTGTACCGCAATTCGGACAGAAATTAGAACCTGAAGTCTTTGTTCCGCAGTTCGGACAGAAATTCGGCATGTTTCCTGCCGGATTACCGGATGGCTGCGGATTCTGAGATGCCATATCTGATGCGGGATTCATATTGCCCTGCATGGAATTTACCATCTGCTGGCCCATCATCATGCCAACCTGCATGCCTGCCATCTGACCGGCCATATTTGCCATACCGTTTGTACCCGAACCGCCTCTGCTCATACTGTCAGCCATAGCCATCTGGGTATAGCGGTTCATATCGCCCACCATACTCTGGGAAGCTGCTTTTTCCTGCATCCGCTTTACGGATTCCGGATAATTAAAGCTTTCAATGGCAAACGCAGTAATGGTAATTCCAAGTTTAATGATCTCCATATCCAGATCATCCTTGATACCCTTTGCTATATCATAGGCATTCGCCTGGAGATTAAACATATCCTTTCCTTCTCTGGTGATCCACTTCATAAGAAGCTGGTTCAGCATAGAGGTAACACGTTCCTTTATCTCATCTACCATATACTGTTTCTTGACTCCGGCAATCTTCTCGATAAATACCAGATAATCATCTATTTTACAGCTAAAAGTACCAAAGGCTCCGATCGGCATCCCCCCCGGAAGTCCCGGCGCCTGTATGTTGATCGGTGTTTTTGTTCCCCATCGGATCGTAAACTCTTTGGTATTGATAAATAATACCTCCGCCCTCACTCCGCTGTTAAAACCGAACTTAAATCCTTTTAATGTAGATAAAAACGGTACGATCTGGGATTCTATATCAAAGCTTCCCGGATCCTTAAAGATACCTTCTACTTTACCGTTATACATAAAAATGGCATCCTGTCCCTGACGGATGATCAGCTTACTGCCTTTCTTAATCTCATCATTGTTCCATTTCCAGAACATAATGTCATCTCTCGATTCCTGCCATTCTACCACATTTGAAAACTGACTGCTGAAAAGTCCCATATCCATTCCTCCATCTGACTATAATAATTTTTCAAATACCAAATCTGTCTCTTGTCCACCGTCTATTACCGGCTCCGAATCATGCTCTAAATATATGCCTGTTTCATTGCTGCCCAGCGTATCCCTGTTCTTCTTTTCGTTCATGGCAGCCCGGATACCAAAGAAACCTGCCAGCAATGCTATGATGATCGCTATGATAACGGCTATCTTCACCGGACTCTTCGGATAGTCCCCTCTGATCTTACCGGACTGTCCATTGATCAAAACTGTATAATTCTTATTTTTATATGTATATGCAGTGGCATACACCGGAATCAATATATGTTTAAAAGTTTCTGCCCTGTAATCCGGTGCGATTCTTACATTTCTGACTTCGTCATAGCGTCTGCGTACATCCTGTCTTACCATGCTTCTCAATTCATTTTCCATGATCACATTCGCTTCCCTGTGGGCATCCTCCAGGGAAATCGTATAGCATTCCGCACCAAACCCGGATAAATACTGGGGCGCATAAGAAACCAGCTTATTCTTGGTATCGTATGGCTCAATTCCCTCTAAAAGAGAGGATTTCATATTTTTAGATGCTTTCACCTGTACATCATCAAAAAATTTACTGACACGTCCATGTGTATGATACCAGTCCGTCTCCGTTTTAGAGGATGTGGAACCGTCAGAATTCTGAACCTGAACTTTTCTGTGTTTTCCTCCTTCTGCCGAATAATCGCACACGATATCCGCATCAAATGTCCAGTATGGAATATATACTCCCTGAATCCGGTCGCTTTCATATAAATTCTTCAGTGTACCGGGAGCCAGCCAGCGCTTACCGATCCACTTATTAAAGATTGCTCCTGCGGCATGTTTATCAATCTTGAAAGGAATCACTCCATCCGGAACTACCGCTTCCTCCTGTTTATCTGCCAGTACATAATCCGCACCGCAATATGGACACCGGGCAGCCGTACAGTCCTGGGCTATCTCCACCATGGCTCCGCAGCCCTTGCACTGTTTTGTTTCTGAAGTCTTCTCCTGAACTGACAAACGGTTTATCGCTCTCTGGGTAAATCTGTGTTCTATAATCCTGTCCTGATTTCCTACGATCTGAATCGTGGCATCACAATTCGGACACTTCAGCATCTGTGTATTTATATCAAACACCATCACACCGCCACAATTACTGCAATAGTATACATCATCTGCCATTTTTAACTCCCTTCTTTTCCCACATATTTATGTATAGCAGTTAAAACATTCTTTTTAACATACAAAAAAAGGTGCCTGTTTCAGGCACCTGATACTTACATACCCATCTGAGCCTTTAATGCTGCCAGTTCATCATCAAGTTCCGGCGACTCTGCTGATGAAGAATCATATTTCGCCGCCAGATTCTCAATGTCGGAATCTGCTGCCGACTCATTCAACTCAGCCATGGCGTTTGCCCGGTCTAACATATTATTGGCTTTCGCTTCCATTCTGTCAAACGCTGACATAGTGTTATTGGCGCCTGCAACGCTGGAACCTATTTTATTGATCTTCTCCTGAGTCTTGGCCACTGCGATCTTTGCCTTAATGGAATCCTTACGGGCATTCAGGTCCGCAATATCTTTTACCAGTTTATCATGCATCTGTCTCATCTTCGCCGCATTTGCAGATGCAACTTCATAAGTCTGTGTCAGGCTGGCCTGCTGCTGAACCAGCTGGTTTTTCTTTGCAAGAAACTGCTTCGCATCGGAATCATTACCGGCTGCCACTGCCTTTTCCGCATATCTCTGATATTTTGCAATTTCTTCGTTACATTCGTCCAGTTCACGTTTACTTCTTGTTTCCTCTGCCATAACGGCTGCCGTCTCTGCTTTGACCTTTCCAAGATCGCTCTCCAGATCCCTTAAATACTGGTCAATCATCTTTGCAGGATCCTCTGCTTTATCAAGCAATGCATTAATGTTTGCTGACATAATGTCTTTAAATCTCGAAATAATACCCATTTCAAAACTCCTCCTGATCATTTTTTTGCCGGACGGACATTGTATCCTGTCTCCCAACTTTAGTACCAATTATACAATATTTAACCATAATTGTCACGACTTATTTTTAAACTATACTCTATACTAATGTGCAATTTTTAAACTTTGTGGCATTTCCCTCTTGTCATCCGGTTTTTCGTACTATATAATAGTATGGATAAGCAATAGCAAAAAATATTGCCTGTAAGACTACAGGAAAGGAACGATTTTTTAATGACAGATTCTGAAAAACTATTGGCGGAAATGATATCCAAACTGGAATTGATCAAGGAAACTGATATTCCGTCAATCGATTTATACATGGATCAGGTAACTACGTTTATGGATACTCATCTAAAATGCAGAAAACGGTTTGATGACGATAAAATCCTGACAAAAACCATGATCAACAATTATGCAAAAAATGAACTGCTTCCCTCACCGGAAAAAAAGAGATATTCCAAACAGCATATTATCATGTTGATCTTTATTTATTATTTTAAAAATATTTTATCCATCAATGATATTAAAACCATTTTAGGTCCTATTTCGGATAAATATTTTAAAGATTCCAAAACGATATCCCTGGAAGAAATCTATAATGCTGTATGCGATTCGGTAAAAGAGCATTTATCCGATATCCGGAAGGATATCCAGCGTAACATCGAGGAATCAAAATCCGCTTTCACCGAAACCCCTGAACCGGATAAAGAATTCCTTCAGCTATTTTCATTGATCGTATCCCTGAGTTTTGATGTCTATGTAAAAAAACAGATGATCGAAACCATCGTGGATTCATTAAGTGCGGAACAACACGCAGCGGCAGCCCCGGAAAAAAGCAAAGAGAAATCCAAAGAGAAGTCAAAAGAGAAGTCCGCTGAAAAAGAAAAAAACAAGTATGCAAAATAATAGAAAGATGACCGATTTTAACCGGAATCAGTCATCTTTTTTTTGATTCAATCTTTCAAGAACCATATCGTAACCGTCGCTGCCATAATTCAGGGAACGGTTCACCCTGCTGATCGTGGCTGTAGATGCTCCCGTTGCCCGGGCTATCTCGCAGTATGTTTTTTTCTCGCTCAGCATCTTCGCCACCTCATACCTCTGGGCCATGGACTGCAGCTCATTGATGGTGCAGACATCCATAAAGAATTTAAAACATTCTTCCTCATCTTTTAAAGTAAGTACTGCTTCAAACAAATGATTCATCTCTTCATTTCTGATTTTATCCGTCATTCTTTACCTCATGTTATATTTATTAATGTATTGTTTTAAACGCTCCGGATAGTAATTCATAAGCAATTCCTCCGGAAATCCCGTCTGCTCAATGAGCTTCATCGCATACTGATGACTGCCCACTTTATCTTCGGCATGGGCATCGCTGCCAATGATAACCGGAACATGATATTGTCTGCATAGTTCTAATATTTTTATGTCGTTTTTCTCCGGGTCTGTACGGAAACTTCCTGGCGTCAGGGATGAGTTGTTGATTTCCAGCAGCGTGCCGTATTCCCCGGATGCGGCTACGATTTCTTCATAATTTAGCGGAATGCGGCTGTCATCCGGATGACCGATAATATTGATCAGCGGATTTTTTATGGCTTCCACTATGGCATTTGTATTTTCCGCCTCGCTTCCGGAAATATATCCTATATTGTTGTGGATACTGGCGATCACCACATCCATCTCCCTTAAAAGACTTTCCTCCATATCCACGTCACCGTTATAACTGATAATATTTAATTCCACACCCAGGCATAATTCCACGCCTTCTACATTTCTGCAGGCGCTTTTCAGATTTTGAAAATAAAACTCATGGCAGGTCCCGGGCATTGACCGGGAATGTTCCGTGATTCCCAGCAGCTCCAGACCTGCCCTGGCTGCCGCATGCGCCATTTCATTGATCGTATTATATGCATGTCCGCTGGCTACTGTATGTGTATGCATATCTAATAAATATTTCTTCACGCCAATCCTCCGTCTGTCTATTACACTTTAAATTGCTAAATCATTATCTATTATACTATCATTTTTTCATTTTCTTTGCAAGCATCTACATTGCAAACTCTCTTTTGTTGAAAATTATCAAAATAAATCATAAAATAAATGATTTATTTTACATATTGACAAAAAAATGATTTGACTAATGATTATAGTTATGATATGCTTATTGAGGTAGCATTTCGCTTACCAATTTTTAATTTTTTTTGGAGGTATCACAATGAACAAAGGTACAGTAAAATGGTTCAATAACCAGAAGGGTTACGGATTCATTTCTGATGAGCAGGGAAATGATGTATTCGTACACTACTCAGGACTTAACATGGACGGCTTCAAGTCTTTAGAAGAAGGCGCTGCTGTTGAATTCGAAGTAGTTAACGGAGCAAAAGGACCTCAGGCTACAAACGTTACAAAATTATAATCAGTAAGTAAATGGTGTGCCTTTTTCAATATATATAAATTTCGGTTTTTTATTTTGAATGAGCTATATTATTTAACAGAGATGATTACAAAAAAGCTATCCTCTACCGGATAGCTTTTTTTGTTAATTCCTTCAGTTCTTCCACATTAAATGTGTAGTTTGTATTGCAGAAATGACAATTCACTTCGATATCTTTTCCGTCATTTATCATATTTTTCAGTTCCTGTTTCCCCACACTGATCAAGACCTTTTCTACCCTCTGTTTGGAACAGTTACAGCTAAATCCCGCCGGAATCCTGTCCAGTATTTCAACTCCGAACTCTCCCAGTACTACATCCAGAATGTCCTCCGGAGTCATTCCCTGCTCCAGCATCTGCGTGACCGAAGTTATTTCAGATACTTTTTCCTCCAGCCTCCGTACAACGGATTCATCTGCAAACGGCATAAGCTGAATGATAAAACCGCCTGCCTGTTTTACCGTATTATCTTTCTCCATCAGTACCCCCAGGGCCACAGCCGACGGTACCTGCTCCGAGGAGGCAAAATAATACGTCAGATCTTCCGCCACCTCGCTGGTGGTAAGGGCTACCTGGCTGGAATAGGGTTCTTTCATTCCCAAATCTTTAATGACCGTCATGGTGCCATATCCTATGGCGGCGCCGACGTCCAGTTTGCCCAGATAGTTGGGCGGTATGATCACGTTGGGGTTTCCCGGGTATCCTTTTACGTTTGCATGGGAATCCGCCGTAACCGTCAATCCCTGAATCGGACCATCCCCTTTCATAATAATCGTCAGAAGGTTGTCCTCTCCTTTCATCATGCTCCCCATCATGGCGGCTCCGGTCAGTAGCCTCCCTAATGCTGCGGTAGCCACCGGACTGGTATTATGCACCTGTCTGGCGTGTTCCGCCAGTTCTCTGGATGTAATGGCAAATGCCCGGATCTGACTGTCCGCCGCCGTTGCCCGTATGATATAATCTTTCATGATTTCTGTTCCTCCTTCCGATATTCCTGAGCTATCACGTATATACGTTCACTTTCTGCTCTTACCGGCTCACGGGTAAATGCATCATAAGCCGTCACGAACTTAAGTCCTGCTTTTTCCAGCAACTCCATCACCCGGTCCAGAGAATATGCCCGCTGCAGATGATTTTCCATATATCTGTCATAGCGCCCGTCCTCTCCCCGGATAAATAATGTTAAATCATATTCATTTATCATTTCTTCTTCATAATAATTATTTTCCCAGATAAAACTTCCTTCCCCACGGTTTTCTGCTATGATGGCATCCCCGATCTGCCGGTATTTATATTCCGTATTTAAATCAAAAACAAACAATCCGCCCATATCCAGATAGTTATTTACCAGCCGAAACACCTGTAATAAATATTTTTCCTCTGTTATATAATTGATGGAATCACAAATGCTTACAATGGCCCGGACGGTTCCGTACAGTTCAAATTCCCTCATATCCTGATTCAGATATAATATGTCATGTCCCGACCGCTCTCTTTTAGAGATGGCGATATTCAGCATTTCATCTGAATTATCTACACCTATCATATCATAACCGGCTTCCGCCAGCAGTTCCGTCATGGTTCCGGTACCGCAGCCCAGATCCAGCAACAATCCGTCGCAGATTCCGTATTCTTTTAACAAATCAATGAGATATTCCCCCCATTCCCGGTATGGAATATTGTCCATGAACATATCATATACACCTGCAAATTCCGAATATGCTTCCATTTTTTCCTCCGCTTTTCCTGTCCCGTTTCGTCTGCATATTAATATAACTTATTTTTTAACTAAAAGCAACCTTGATTATTCCCGCCGGATATTTTATAATCTAGGGCAGTGACTTTTATCTTAAACAACGCCGTTATGATATCCCTGATCGTTCCGGCCGAATGGAGACTACTTTGAAAAGAGATTTTATATATACCCATATCAGACACATCAGCTTAAGATTGTTCAGTATATCTTTGATTCCTCTGACCCTAATAATCATTTTTGTTATGAATATACCTTTTTCTGATGTTTTTTATCCATGGAATCTGACCTATGCTAATTCGGCGGCAACCGTTTACGATTCCGGCAGCGAATATGTGGAAATAACCCTGAACAATATCAATTATACCGGGTATGACTGTATCCGCCGTGGAAAAATCTACGGCTCCTATTATTACAGTCTGGTGAATAATTCCTGTACTTTTATACTGGTCGATACATCCGGTATGAATGAAATTCCACCCACACTGAGCAATCATACGATAATTGCCAGACTCGTACCGGCAGATTCGCTGCTGGACGAGGTGATCCGGTCCTTTGCGGCGGATATCGGCTGGACCTTTGATGGTCTTAAAAATGTATCCTCTTCCATTGTCATTGATGAAACAGAATATAATATAGCTTTCTATACGTATCTGGCTTTCACTTTTGCATTAATGTTACTAATCATTGTAAGCTTTATGATCAAAAACATCATTTATTTCATATTTCCGGGACTGTATCCGGCATGTATTAACTTCCGCAGGATCAGCAGAGGCCAGCGTAGCCTGGTACATGTAAACCATGAATTATCCGACCACGTGATTCTTCATTCCGGCAATATATCCCTGACAAAACATTATCTGGCTGCATTTTCCCCGTTTCATCTGGAAATCGTTCCGATCAGCAAGATCTTATGGGCATACGAACACACAAAATGGCACAGGCTTCTTTGGATCAAATCAAACCTGACATATTCCCTGTATGTCATATGTCATAAGAATATACACATCTATTCACCCCGCAATACAAAAGAGGATATCGATGCCGTCATTGATTATTTTAAAAGCAGATATCCGGATATCCTGATCGGATTTTCTAAAGAAAACAAAACAGAAACCCGACAGAGACTCCGGGAACAAAAATAATTATGATTTCAATTATACTTTCATTTTAAACATTATAAAACAGCCGGGAATCCTCCCGGCTGTCAGACATTCTCTATTAAATCTATCTTCCGCAGCAATGCTTATATTTCTTACCGCTGCCACATGGACATGGGTCATTGCGGCCAATTTTTGCTCCTTTTACCACGGTATGCGAAGACTTCTGCTCTTTATATAACTCTTTTCTTCTTTCTTCCGGAATCAAATCATTCCATGCTTCCAGATTATATAACCAGTCAGCCTTACACTCTACCATATTCTTATATAAAAGTTCTTTATCATAACCAAGATTAACAACAGTGTCCTCTGTCATCTCTTCGATCGGATTTTCCTGCTTCAGACTTTCATTGATCCCATCCAGGAATCCTACCATGATCAACAGCTCAACGCCGTACTTTTCTGCCAGTTCCTTCACTGTGCCCGTAACTACTTCATCAGGATTTGCAAGGATCTTTTCATAAATTCCCTGTTCCAGTGTAAAATAATGAGCCCAGAATCTGTTACTGTCCTGCTGACTCTTCTCAGATGAATATGCGATTCCTCTCCAGGTCTCTAATAAAGTCAGTTCTCTCTGTTCTTCCATGTTAACCTCCATTTTCGCAAATTACCGGTTTCGGTAATCAATAGTATTCCGAGGAATAATTATATATCATATGAGGAAATTTTTCAAGTTGAACTATTTTAATTTCCTGCACGTAATATTTTCCGGCTGTTATCCCTGATTTGACATTACCACAAACCGGTTCAGCCGTTCCAATGCCAATCCTGACATTATAACTTTTCTCGCCCTTGTAACCGCCTCTGCCAGGCTGATATCCGGCGTTGCCAGATAAATTCCGGCTGCTGCATTCAATATTACCGCATCCGTCTTAGCCCCCTGTCCTCCGTTTAAAATCTCTCTGGTAATTGCCGCATTTTCTTCCGGTGTTCCGCCTGTTATCTCTTCTTTGGAATATATGGGAATACCCAGCTTTTCCGGTTCAATCATATACGATCGGAATGTACCGTTCCGATATTCACATACGGAAGTCGGCGCACTGACTGAAATTTCATCCAGACCATCCTGTCCGTAGACCACCATGCAATTCCGAATCCCCAGTTTCGCCAGCACTCTGGCCATGGGTTCCACCAGTTTTTCATCATAGACTCCCATAAGCTGTATATTTGCATTAGCCGGATTTACCAACGGACCCAGTATATTAAATATAGTCCGGATTCCCAGTTCTTTTCGGACCGCCCCCACATATTTCATGGCGCTGTGATATTTTTGTGCAAACAGGAAACAGATTCCGATCTCCTCCAGCATCCTCTGACTGTTTTCTACCGAGGTGGATATATTCACTCCCAGCGCTTCCAGTACATCTGCGGCGCCGCTTTTGCTGGAAGCCGCCCGGTTGCCGTGTTTCGCGACCGGTATACCTGCGGCCGATATCACAATGGAGGCGGTTGTAGATATATTAAACGAATTTGATCTGTCCCCTCCGGTACCAACGATTTCCAAAACATCCATTTTATGCTGCAAAGGAGTGGCATGCTTTCTCATGCCCATGGCTGAAGCTGAGATTTCATCAATGGTCTCGCCCTTCATCATCAGAACCGACAGATATGCGCTTTTCTGCACCTCCGAAGCCTGCCCGCTCATAATCTCATCCATCACCTGTTCAGCTTCCTCATAGGATAAATCCTGTTTATTGGTTAACTTTAAAATAGCTTCTTTGATCATAACGATTCTCTCCTTTTCATAAATGATATTTTTCAGGCAATCGTAAAACTCACAGTTACAGACCGGAAGTTTTAACGAATTGCGATAAAATTTTCTATCATCTTTCGTCCGTCCGGTGTCAGGATCGATTCCGGATGGAACTGAACACCGTATATCTCATGATCCCTGTGCTGCACCGCCATTATTTCCCCGTCCTCCGCCACCGCCGTTATCAGTAATTCTTCCGGTATGGTATCCCCCACCGCCGCCAGGGAATGATACCGTGCCACCGGAATCCCGGATTCCATGCCGTAGAATAATTTACTTTCATTGTCAGCCTTAACCACGGATATTTTACCATGCATTGGCTTTTTTGCGTAAGAAACCGAGGCCCCAAATGCTTTACAGATTGACTGATGCCCCAGACACACACCCAGGACCGGTATTTCCTTTCCCAAAACCTTTGCAGCTTCAATGCACACTCCTGCATCTTCCGGCCTGCCCGGTCCCGGAGATAAAATGATCCGTTCCGGATCAAATGCCCGGATTTCTTCTATTGTACATTCATCATTGCGGATAACCTTAATATCCGGTTCAATGGCTCCCACCAGCTGATACAGGTTATAGGAAAAACTGTCATAATTATCGATCAACAATATCATTACTCAATACCTCCTTCCGCCGTCTCGATTGCTTTCATCACTGCCTTCGCCTTGTTGATACATTCCTCAAATTCATTTTCCGGTACGCTGTCTGCTACGATTCCGGCGCCAGAACGGACAAATACCCTGCCGTTTTTCTTAAATGCGATCCGAATGGCGATACAGACATCCAGATTTCCGGTAAAATCCAGATAACCAATGGCTCCCCCGTAAATTCCCCGTTTATTGTTTTCCAGTTCATTGATGATTTCACAGGCCCGGATCTTCGGGGCGCCGGACAGGGTTCCGGCCGGAAGCACGGCGTCGATCGCATGAACGGCACTCTTATCATCTCTGATTTTACCTTTCACCGTGGAACCGATATGCATAACATGGGAAAAACGTTCTACCGACATATATTTTTCCACTTCCACGGTTCCGAAACGACTGATCTTTCCTAAATCGTTCCTTCCCAGATCCACCAACATATTGTGTTCCGCCCGCTCTTTTTCATCGGACAACAGTTCTTCTTCCAACTTTTTATCCTCTTCCTCCGTCTCTCCCCGTTTTCTGGTACCAGCCAGCGGAAATGTATGCAGCGTTCCGTCCTGAAGCTTCACCAGTGTTTCCGGTGAGGCGCCGGCAATTTCAATCTCATCGCCGGTTAAATAAAACATATACGGCGACGGGTTTAAGGTCCGCAGTACCCGGTATACGTCCAGCAGGCTTCCTTCAAAATCAGCATCCAGCCGGTTGGATAATACCACCTGGAAAATATCTCCTTCCGTGATATAATGCTTCGCTTTTTTTACCATTTCACAGAATTCCGTTTTGTCAAATAATTTGCGGAATTCCGAGGTTACATGGGCTGGTTTTATTTCTGCCATCGTTCCTCCGGATATGATCCGGGAAATCCGTTCGATCCTCTCCATCCCCCGTTCATATTCCCGCCGGAAATTTTCCGCCTTAATATTGGTTATGATAATGATCTTCTGCCGGAAATGATCAAATGCAATCACGTCATTAAACAGCATTAAATCCACATCGTTAAATCCTTCCTGGTCATCGGCATCCAGATTTAATGCAGGTTCGCTGTATTTAATATAATCATAGGAAAAATATCCCACCAGGCCTCCGGTAAAAGGCGGAAAGCCTTCCGGTCTCGGACTTCTGTGTTCATCAATGATCTCCTGAATATAGCGGCCCGGATGTTTTGTCAAAATGTTCTGAATCTCAACATCCGCTGCTGAAACCGAAACCTTTCTTTTTATAGTCATTTTTCCGTTGACACAGGTCAGTTCCAGATCAGGCCGGAATCCCAGAAACGTATATCTTCCCCACTTTTTATTATCCTCTGCACTTTCCAGCAGATAACAATGGCGGCTGTGCGTTTTTAATTTCCGGAGAACCTCGATCGGGGTCCGCATATCGGAATATATTTCTTTTTTGAGCGGTATCACTTTATATCTTCCTGATTCCGCATATTTTAATGCTTCTTCAAAAGACGGTGTAAACATAATTTTCTACCTGTGCCGGCTGCCGTTTCTCCGGATATGATTGAAAGTATACTATTGCAGCCGCACTTTCCTTTCTCTTTCATTCTTTCAATCACAATCATAAGACACAAAAAAGTCCCTGACAGAGTATACCTCTGCCAAGGACGAATCATTTATCCGCGGTGCCACCTTGATTCACGGATATCCAATCTTAAATCAAATACCCATGCACTTTACAGAATACTAACATATTCCTGACAGCTAACGTGTGTCTTACGTCATAGAATACTTGGCCTGTGCCGTTCCCTATGCCCTCCGTGGTCCATTTAACAGGCTGCATCTCTGTCCGTTTCCACCATCCGGACTCTCTGTAAGCGCATTTCATGTTGTTATCTCCACATCAACGGTTTAACTAATTAATATATTAAACTGCTATCATTATACAATATCCAACTGATTTGTCAATATAAATCTATTATACAAATTATTATCTCGTCGTGTCTTCTCCCCGCAGCAACTTTGCCATCCACAAAAAGATATATAACATTGCAGGAACAATAACCGTTGCATACAGGGAAGCCAGAAACAGGGAATGAGAAACAGAATTTCCCAATATGGCAAGAACCAGCGTCGTAAGATAAAGGCCCAGAATGATTATGATTGCCGTAACTGCCATGATCTGCTTAAATCGTTTCATAACTTATCCTTTCGTTCATTACTTCATGCTGCCGGCAAAACCCATGGCAGGCATTGTAATCTTTTTTTGATAATATAACTTAATATTATTATAATCCATTTCTTTCACAGGCGACAGATTATCATTAAAAAATTCCTTTACATCATTTTTAAGATATAATTCCATGGATTCCAGAATCAACAATTCCCTACGATACATATTATAAAAATTTTCCTGAAAATATTCCCGAATTACCGTAGGATAACAATAATTATATTTCATCTGCATGGCAAGCTGATTCACGATAGCGTTATCCGATTCCGTCATCCATTTATGATCTTTCTCCAGTATATGACTTACTTCTGTTTTTGTCAATTTAGTCTTTTTTTCACTTACCATGGAACCGTTTATGGATTTAATATATAAATACAGTTCACCGGTATCATACCGGTTCATGCGAATACGGAATTCCAGTTTTTCTTCTTCCAAAGCTGTGGTACCGGATTTTTTGTTTATAACTGCAGGAGTACCGTACTGCGCTGCCATGGAATCAAAAATAATCTCTCTTACAAAACTGCAGTCTCTTATGTATCTGTCACTTTCATTCATGATCATTATTTTAGTATTCGTATATTCTCTTTCATTAATATTTTTTACAATTTCTCGGATAATGTCCATTGAAAAACCTCCATTCTATAGTCATTTTGTTTTGCTATACTCTTAGTATAAACGCAAAATGTGAATATAAAATGGAGGGTTTGTGAAATGAAAATACAGTAAATGCAATAAAACTATAAAGAAATCATAAAAAAAAATTTATAATCTCATATCGTCTGACCATTGAAGGATCAGACGAAAAGTGTGCTGGTTCCAATCCGCTCAGCTCCGGCATCTATCATCTCCAACGCCTTTTCCATCGTCCTGATACCGCCGGATGCCTTGATCTTTGCCTTGTCCCTGACTGTGCGTTTCATCAGGATGACCTCATCTGCGGTTGCTCCGCCCGTACTGAATCCGGTGGAAGTTTTCACAAACTTTGCTTTTGCTTCTAATACGATTTCACAGGCTTTTATGATCTCTTCCCTTGATAACAGACAGGTTTCAATAATGACCTTCAAAGGATACGGTCCGCATACTCTCCGTATCTCATCAATCTCAGCCCTGACATAATCAAAATCTCCGTCTTTGAATGCTCCGATATTCATAACCATATCGATCTCGTCGGAACCTGCTTTGATCGCACATATGGTCTCATTCACTTTCACTTCGGTGGTAACTGCCCCTAACGGGAACCCCACCACCGTGCATACTCTCACGCCCGTATTCCGGAGCATCTCTACGCACATTCTTGTCCTGTACTGATTCACACAGACCGTTGCAAAATGTTTCTCTTTTGCTTCTTCAATCACCTGAATGACATCGTCCCGTGTAGCATCCGGTCTTAAAATCGTATAATCAATGTACTCACTTATGTTCATATCAATACCATTTTACCGCTTCATCTGCGGTACCCTTTCCCTATTTTTTATTAATACCGTCCATATGGTGCCGTAATCATCTGTAAATGATCTCATGTCTTGCAGGTCCGTTGGATACCATGGTAATCGGTGTTTCAATTTCTTTTTCAATAAATTCCACATACTTTCTGCAGTTTTCCGGTAAATCCTCGTATTTCTGTATTCCCCGGATCTCGCAATTCCAGCCCGGAAGTGTTTCATATACCGGTTTTGCTTTTGCCAGTTCTGTGGTTGTCGGAAAATCTCTCGTCACTTTACCGTCAATCTCATATCCCACACATACCTTGATCTCATCCAGATATCCCAGCACATCGATAACAGTCAGCGCCACCTGGGTCGCACCCTGGATTTTACATCCGAATCTGGAAGCAACACAATCAAACCAGCCCATCCTTCTCGGCCTTCCTGTAGTAGCGCCAAACTCACCGCCGTCTCCGCCGCGTTTTCTTAATTCATCCGCTTCTTCTCCAAATATCTCACTAACAAATTCCCCTGCACCTACCGCACTGGAATATGCTTTTACTACCGTGATGATATCCTTGATCTCATACGGCGGGATTCCGGCACCAATGGCTCCATAGGCTGCCAGAGTCGAGGATGAAGTTACCATCGGATAAATTCCAAAATCCGGATCCTTCAGCGAGCCTAACTGTCCCTCTAATAAAATATTTTTTCCTTCCTTGATCGCCTGATGAAGGTATGATACGGTATCGCACACATATGGCTCTACCATATCCCTGTATTCTTTCAGAGTGGCCAGCAGTTCTTCCGGATTGAGCAGCGGCTTGTGATACATATGCTCTAACAGCACATTTTTCTGCTCACAGATCCGCCGGACTTTTTCTTCCAACAGGACATCATCAAATAATTCCGATACCTGAAAACCTATTTTCGCATATTTATCTGAATAAAAAGGTGCAATTCCTGACTTTGTGGAGCCAAATGAGTTCTTACCCAGCCGTTCTTCCTCATACTGGTCAAACAGGATATGGTACGGCATAAGAATCTGAGCCCGGTTGGATACAAGGATCTCCGGTTTTGGAACACCCTTGCTTACCAGTTCATCAATCTCCTTTATCAGATAAGGTATATTAAGTGCCACACCGTTTCCGATCACTGATGTCGTATGATTATAGAATACTCCGGAAGGCAGTAAATGCAGAGCGAACTTACCGTAATCATTTATGATCGTATGGCCGGCATTACTACCTCCCTGAAACCGGATGATAATGTCGGACTTCTCAGCTAACATATCAGTAATTTTCCCCTTGCCTTCATCGCCCCAGCATGCGCCAACAATTGCTTTAACCATAGTGTTAATCCTCCTTCGTCATCATGACTATATCGACAAAAACAATGCCGACATATATAGTAACATATATATAATAATAAGTAAATTCAATATTATATATATTTTGTTATTTTTTACAGGTGTCCCTATGGTGTATATTTTATTCAGATCCATTCTCTATTATAGTATAGATTCGATAATAATCAACTATTATTTTTTTGAAAACTTAATTTCCAAATAAGATTCCACCAGTTTCAGGCATTTCACGAGATTCAGTTCTTCCGAATTGATACACAGGTCATAGTTTCTCGCATCGTTCCACATACGTCCGGTATGATAGTAATAATAATCCGACCTGCGTTTGTCGGTCCGGTAAATATGCTGTTTCAGTTCTTCCCTGCTGAGACTTGAAAAATCCTCCATACGGTTTACACAGGTTTCCACCGGTGCATGCACAAACAGTTTCAGAACATTTTTATAATCCTTTAATATGTAATCCGCACATCTTCCGATAACAACAAAGGATTCGTACTTAGCCAGTTCCCGGATCACTTTTGCCTGATAGGCAAATAAACTGTCATTGGATATGACTTCTTCTGAATCCGGCTTGATAACCTCTCCCCTGTAAACATTGGATGCCACTTTGTAGAGCGACGTCCCCTTTAACTGTTCATCGGCATTCTCAAACAATTGCTTATTAATGCCTGTAGCATCTGCGGTCAGATTTAAAATCTCCCGGTCATAGTAATTAATTCCTAATTTTTCTGCCAGATGTTTTCCAAGGGTTCTCCCTCCGCTTCCGTAACCTCTGGCAATCGTTATCACAAATTTATCCACTTGTAACCTCCAGAATACAATTTCGGTTCTATTATACCGAAATGCGAAAAACAAATCAATGGAGAAATAACTTATTTTTTATTGACTGAAACCAAACTATTAGAGTATACTAAAAAGATAATAGCCTAACAAACTATTAGGAAAGGAGTTTTATATGCTGTTAAACAATTTACCCAAAGATCCTACGATGCTTCTAAGCTATGTGAATACACAACTCAGAGATAATTATGACGATCTGGTGGAATTCTGCGCTTCCAATAATATAGACATTAATGATATTACCGGCCGCCTCCGTACCATCAACTATTGTTATGATGAAAAAACAAATCAATTCATATAATGCTTATATGTTTATTACTAAAAAAGGATATGACCAGTCTGAATTTGCTGATCATATCCTTTTTAATTTCAGGATTCGCTGATTCGCAGCGCTCTCAGTGCATTTAAAATTGCAATCACCGCAACACCCACATCTGCAAAAACAGCCGCCCACATATTGGCGATTCCGAATACCGCCAGAAACAGTACCAGAATTTTTACCCCGATGGCAAAAGTTATATTCTGTTTTACTATTTTTATGGTCTTTCTGGCTATCCTGATAGCCTTTCCGATCCCCATGGGATTATCGTCCATCAATACAATATCCGCCGCTTCTATGGCAGCATCGGATCCTAAGGCTCCCATGGCGATTCCGATATCTGCCCGGGCAAGAACCGGCGCATCATTGATTCCGTCGCCGACATATGCCGTCCGTGATCCGGAACTTTGATTTGTTAATATCTTTTCCAGTTCATTAACCTTATCTTCAGGTAAAAGTTCTGCATGGATTTCATCGATTCCTGCTGTTTTTCCGATGTCTGCCGCTATATCCGCCCTGTCTCCGGTAAGCATGACCGTCTTACGGATTCCCAGCCGTTTCATTTCGGCAACGGCCGCTGTAGTATCCTGTTTTAATTCATCTGCGATCACTATACATCCAGAAAAATGATTATTGATTGCCACATATACGAGCGTACCATTTTTATTTACCGTCGGACAGGAAATCCCCTCCTGCTCCATCAGCCTTGCGTTGCCCACAACGATTTTTTTGCCTTCATGATTTACAATAGTTCCAAACCCGGCGGTTTCCGTTATTTCGTCTTCCGCCATTTCAGACTGTAACTGCCGGTTATCTGTATGAAACCGCTGAAAATAATATTCTTTTATAGAGTGGGCAATCGGATGGCCGGAATATCCCTCACCAATAGCTGCATATTTTATCAGATCTTCTTCGGAACCGTCTGCAGTTATGATTTCCTGTACACGAAACACTCCTTTTGTCAGGGTACCGGTCTTATCAAACACAATCGTGTCACATCGTCCCAGTGCCTCAAGATAATTGCTACCTTTGATCAGAACCCCATGGGCGGATGCTCCGCCAAGACCGCCAAAAAAACTTAACGGAACCGATATGACCAATGCGCACGGACAGGATATGACCAGAAATGATAAGGCCCGGTATATCCACTCTGACCAGTCATCACTGCCCCCGCCCGTTACCAGTGGCGGCAGAACGGCGGTCAGCAGTGCCAGCAGGCAGACAATAGGTGTATAATACTTTGCAAATCTGGTTACAAAGTTTTCCGTCTCTGCTTTTTTATCTGAGGCATTTTCAACCAGATCCAGAATCTTTGATACCGTGGATTCTCCAAATTCCTTATTTACCTTTACTTCAATGACACCTTCGCGGTTAACGGAGCCGCTGATAACGGCATCCTCTACCGTAATATCCCGCAGCAGGCTTTCTCCCGTCAGGGCGGAAACATCCAGACTGCTGCTTCCGCTTGTCACAACGCCGTCCAGTGCAATTTTCTCTCCCGGTTTCACAACTATGATCTGTCCCACAGAGATTTCTTCCGGTGATACTTTTGTAAGACTGCCGTCCGGATTCTTGATATTTGCATAATCCGGGCGGATATCCATTAATTCGGCAATGGATTTCCGGGACTTATTAACCGCATAACTTTGGAACAGTTCTCCCACCTGATAAAACAACATTACCGCCACAGCCTCCGGGTAATCGGATACCAAAAATGCTCCCACCGTTGCCACTGTCATGAGAAAATTTTCATCAAATATCTGACCGTGAAGAATATTTTCCGCTGCTTCTTTCACAACATCCCCGCCGGCTATCAGATAGGAAAGCAGAAAAATACACAACCTTACGGTATCAACGGTATCGCTGCCCAGGTCTGTTATATCTTCCAGCGGCAGAAATACTGCTATTAAAAGAATAAGAAATGCTATTATGATCTTATATAAACGTTTTCGGAGTTTTTTCATATTCTCCTCCTTTCCGGTCTTACTAAATCAATACCTGTTATCTTATAATCGATACATCTTTTTCAACTTTTTTCATCACCTTTTCAACTTCGTCCAATACAGTCTCAAAGGATTCATCATCAGCATCCAGCGTCAGTTTCTGCGACATAAAATTAATCTGAACATCATTTACTCCGCTGACTTTAGCCGCTGCCCGCTCCATCTTTGCCGCGCAGTTCGCACAGTCCAATTCTTCTAATCTGAATACCTTTTTCATATACAACACCTGTCCTCTCTTCTATTTTGTCTTTGTTCCCGGTTTACTCGGAAATATGCTCAAATCCCTGATTCAATATGGTTTCAATATGATCATCGGATAGGGAATAAAATATGGCTTTTCCTTCCCTCCTGAATTTTACCAGTTTCATCTGTTTTAACATTCGGAGCTGATGGGAGATAGCCGACTGACTGGCATTTAAAATCTGTGCCAGATCACATACGCACATCTCTGACTGCAGCAATGCATATAATATCTTTATTCTGGTAGAATCCGCAAAAACCTTATAAAAATCTGCCAGATCATACAATAACTCTTCTTCCGGCAACGTAACTTTTACCTTATTCACTATGTCCTCATGGATATGGATATATTCACACTTTTCCACTTCATTTTCCGCCATGGTTCAGCCTCCTTTCATTCTTTTTTGAAAATCTGCCATATCTATCTTTTATACATATGAGCATTTATTCATATGTATAAAGTATCATAAGATAGATGCAAAGTCAAGGCACGAAATTGAAGTTTCCAAAAAAGAGACTATTTTCATAGTCTCTTTTCCTGTTGTTATCATAATACTTTTCACTATTTTAATAATCAATAAACTGTGCAAAAGAAATATCCACGTTCCCGTCTATCACTTTAAAACTATATCCGTTATTTTTATAATACTCAATGATCTGCGGCAGCGCTGCCAGGGTCTCTGACTTGGCCCCGCTGTCATGGGCAAGCATGACCACATGATTCTTACCTTCCGATTCTGCCGTAATCTTCTGTACCATACTGTCCTTCGTTGCGGCGGCGCTGCCGTCTCCAACACTGACATTCCAGTCCACAAAATCAAAGCCACGCTCTTTCATGGTACGGGCGATATCCCTTACGACGGATTTCCCATAGCTGTTAGTACTGCCGCCCGGAAACCGAAAATAACCGGGCCGTTTTCCGGTTACATTACAAACGTATTCATATACCTGATTAAAATCCGCCAGATAGGCGTCCACCGACTGATAAACGCTGTCGTAATCGTGGGTAGCGGTATGGATCTGAACGGCGTTTCCATTTTCAACGATCTGCTTGTAAACTGCCTCATGCTGCGGCTGATAAGTTACAAAAAAAGTAGCATGAACTCCATAAGAGTTCAGGACTTTCAGAAATTCCGGAGTGAGATTGGAAGGTCCGTCATCAAACGTCAGAAAAACCACTTTTTCATTTTCATCCGGTTTTTCTTTGATTCCGCTCTGACCCACCATACTTTCCAGTTCCTGATTTCTTACGGACATCTGCTCTTTCTGGCTTTCCAGTTCCAATACCTTATTGTTTAGATCCGCAACCATACTTTCATAAGAAGCGCTGGCCTGACCCAGTTTATCATTATTTTTTTCCAGACTATTTACAGCCTTTAAATGTCTTTGATTTTCCTTATCCGACTTTATCAGCCGGATCGTAAGCAAAACGACCACGATCATCAGCATCAGCATGGTGAAGGCCATGACCAGGGTTCTGGCTTTATATTGGGTATTTTTTTCTTCTTTACGCATTGTATATTCTGCACCTCACTTATTTTCCCATTGTATGTACCATATATTTTTTCAGCATTTCCCATTCTTCCTGAAACACACAATTCTCAATCCTTCCGTCAAACAAATCTGCCGAACCTTTCTCATAATCCAGCCAGAGTACGGATTCCACTTCTTCTTCCTGCAGTTTTAACTTTCCGGTATCCAGACCGGTACCGTCATAGATGTATACATGGCTGTACTCATGATTCCGAAAAGGCTTTCCGCGGAAACTCGTATCACAGATTCCCTTATGTACCCCGATCAGACAAAGCTCCCGGGGCGCAGCTTCGATTCCCAGTTCTTCCCTTAATTCCCGGACTGCCGATTCTGTAAAATCCTCTCCAGCCGGAATGTGGCCGGCGCTGGATATATCATAACAACCCGGAAAAGAATCCTTTTTCCTGCTTCTCTTCTGCAGTAATACGTCAAAACCCTCCTCCTTTCTTCTGATTATCCAGACATGGGAGGTTCTGTGCCAGGTTCCTGTTTCGTGTACAATGGAACGCTCTCTGGTCAGCCCCGTCAGTTCAAAATCCTCCGACAAAATATCCAGCAGTTCCAGTTCCCTGCCGTCCAGTATCGCCCGTTTCAGCGTCTTTCCCCGGTATTCCAGTTTCAGTTCAAAAAATGGATGATCTTCCCGGATCAGCTTTAAAAAGATCTCATCTCCGGTCCAGAAATACAGCTTATCTAATTCCTCTTTTTTTACAAACTGCAGGTCTCCTTCCTCACATTCTGTAAGTTCTCCTTCAAAGGCATCCGCTGTATACAAAAACATATATTCCCCTTCCGCTTCATCGGATATAAAAGTAACGATACCCCGTAACCGATAAGATGTCAGCGCAAGCCCCGTCTCTTCCTTTACTTCACGAATCAGACATTCTGCCGGACTTTCCCGTTCTTCAAAATGCCCGCCTACTCCGATCCACATATCTTTGCTGATATCTCCGGTCTTTTTCGTCCGGTGAAGCATCAGATACGAATCACCCTTCTCTATATAACACAAAGTTGTCAGTTTCATTCTTTCTATTTCTCCATCCTGCAATGCTTCTCTTTATAGATTCTACATAATTGTATCACAGATGAAAAAAATACTCCACTTATTTTAAATTATGATCCGTTCCAGTCTCCCTCCAAGTCTGCTCAACACTTCATTCGTTATGGTACCCGTCCGCTCTGCAACATCATATGCCGTAATTTCCCGGTTACCGGAACTTCCGATGATCACCGCCGTATCCCCCGGCTCCACATCCGGGATCCCCGAAATATCAACCAGTGTCTGGTCCATGCAGATCCGGCCGATGACCGGCGCTTCCATTCCATTCAGCAGCACGCTTCCGACGCCGCAGGATAAGGCACGGGGCAGACCGTCCCCATATCCGATGGTCAGCACGGCTATTCTTGAATCCCGTTCTGCCACATACTGCAGACCATATCCCGCCGCCTCCCCCTGATACAGTTCCTTGACCACTGCCACTCTTGCTTTCACGGAGAGCACCGGACGCAGAATATCCTTCCACTTCATCCGGTCCGCCGGACTGCTTGTCATTCCATATAGTGCGATTCCTGCTCTGGCAAAATCACCGGATAATTCCGGATAATTTAATAATCCGTCGGTAGCCTGCAAATGTATGGCCGGACAGCAGAATCCCTGTTCTTTTATCCTCTCCAGAACTTTAAAAAATGCGGCCCCCTGTTCCAGAGTCAGTTGTCTGTTAGCAGGCAGAACAGTCTCGGCATTACATAAATGCGTATAAATACCCTGTATCTTTAAATTTGTACAACGAAAAATATCGCAGATCTCTTCTGTTTTTTCACTCCGTTCCCCTAATCGATGCATCCCCGTATCGATCTTGATATGTACCGGCACCTTCCTTCCGATCTGTCTGCCAAATAAATTCAGGACCCTTGCATAGGCAACATCCACTACCGTCTGCGTCAGCCGGTAACGCTTTAACAGCCGGAAATCCGTGGGATGGGTATAACCTAAGATCAATATTTCCCCTCTGATTCCATGTTTCCGGAGTTCCGCCCCTTCAGAAGCGGAAGCAACACAGAAATGTTTGATTCCCAGGCGATTTAATTCCTTCGAAACCGGAACGGCGCCATGACCGTACGCATTTGCTTTTACCACCGCCATAAGGCTGCCTGTCTCCGGAAGATACTTTTTCAGTTCCGAAACATTATGCCGCAGATTTTCACGATCCAGCTCTATCCATGCCCGCCCTCTATGCGGATGATTTCTCCCCGTCCCTCTGAATGTTAACACGATCATTACGGCGATCACTGCGGAACCGATACTGACTGCCAGAAAATGCAGCAGACTGTTATTTACCAGGGTTCCTGTAAGACGGAACGCTTTTGCTGCTCCCCGTACCAGAATAATGACTGCCGGATGGATCAGATACATCCAGGTTGCCGTTTTCCGAAGAAACGGATTCGGTTTCAGACGGAAAGAGCCGATAAAGAGATATAAAAAGAACATACATGGAAGCAGTGACAGATACATACTGTCATGCCGCTGCAATTCAAAATGATGAAGCATCATTCCCTCCGTTACCATTGCCGTCAGCGAGACCGCCAGACCTGCCGCTACTGCATTTCTTTTCCAAAGCAGCCGTGTATGTCCGATCCATGCCCCCATGATCAGAAAAACCGGTGCAAAAAACAAACCGTTTCTTGTATATGAAAACATGGAAAACATTCCGTCATATATATTGGATATTACCGGTACCTTCCGAATCATTCCAAAATAACTGTCCCCAAATAATCCTACCAGATATAACAGTAATCCAACGCCGAAAACGGAATGAAAAGACAGTTTTCGTGACAAAAAAACGATCAGACTTACACCTGTTGCCAAAGCCGGCAGATACCATAAATGATAAAACGTTCCGTCAAAGACCAATAGCCGGAAAGCTTCCGCCACTCCTTTATCATTCCAGTGATCCGCATAAATATTGACCGGAATATACAATACCGTGGCAATCCCGTAAAGTAACAGCGTCTTACCAATAAAACGGACTATCTGTGCCCTGTCGGCCTTTTTCTCAAACAGCCAGGCAGGTAACAGAAACTGTCCCGTTACCATAAAGAAAAACGGCACCGCCACCCTTGCAATGATCCCGGTCAATACAAAATCCGCTTCATCAGAAAAAGAAGACAGGGGCGCCGTATGGATAGCAATGACCAGACAGGCTGCAGCTATCCTGAAATAATCCAGCGCTCCCCACTGTTTTTTATCCTGCATTTCATTTCCTCCATCCCTACAATAAATATTTGATCAGCTTTTCTGACTGTCCTGCCGGATGTCCGGCTCTGCTGCCAGTTCAATGATCCCGGAGATGATCTGTTCAAATGACATGCCTGCCGCCTTCATCATATTCGGATAACGGCTGTGAGACGTAAAACCCGGAATGGTATTTACTTCATTAAATATAATCTCACCGGAAGTCGTTAAAAACATATCAACTCTGGCAAATCCCCGGCAGTCCAGCGTTTTATATATGATTTTTGCCGTCTCCCGGATCTGCTTTGCCATCCCGCCGTCAATTCTGGCCGGAACATGAATGGCAGAGGTTTTTAAAGAATATTTCTCGGTAAAATCAAAAAATCCTTCTGTCAGTTCTATTTCATCTACTTCTCCCACTCTCAGTTCCTCATTCCCCAGAACCGCGCAGCCTACCTCAAAACCGTCTATATTTTCTTCTACAATGACCGTATCGTCATATTCAAAAGCCAGTGTGACCGCAGCCGGAAGTTCCGTTCTGTCTGTGACTTTTGTAACGCCAAAGGACGAACCTGCCTTTACCGGTTTTACAAATAACGGATAACCGATCTGCTCCGCCTGCTTCAGCACCTCTTTCATTTCCGTTTCTTTCTTCAGTACAAAGGCCGCCGGAACCGCGACTCCTGCAGTACTGACCAGCTTATGCGCCCGGTCCTTATCCATACATAGTGCCGAAGCCAGCAGACCGCAGCCTGCTACCGGTATCCCCGCCAGTTCAAACAATGCCTGCACCGTACCGTCTTCTCCGTTTTTTCCGTGCAATACCGGAAACGCCACATCGATGGGAAGCTTCCGCACTCCGTCCTTCTCCAGAATCAGCAGATTATGTACCCGGCGTTCCAGAGAAACTGCCGCCGGAATGCAATCCGTTTCATTACACCAGGTATCCCCGGCAATCTTCTCTACATCTCCCTGATAATAAAACCAGTCTCCCTGTCTGGAAATTCCGATCATAACCGGTATATACCTTTCCTTGTCCATATGGCTGAGAACCGCATGGGCTGATTCCAGGGATACCCTGTATTCCGATGAACAGCCGCCAAAAATAACCGCAATCGTAAGTTTATTCATAATATCGTCATACCTTTCCCGTATTTTAATAAATTTATCGCTTGGGGGACAGGACAAAAAATCCCGTCTGCACCCATATCTCAATGATATCAGTAACAAACGGGATATTCTTTATTTTTTTATTATAGAATTCCTAAGAATATCTTAATATTCCATTGGAAGAGTCACAATAAATTCCACGGTATCATGTTCACTTTCTGCGGTAATGGCACCTCCATGCAGGGAAACGATTTCTTTTGCTATGGCCAGACCCAGTCCCGTTCCCCCGCTGTTGGTGGTTCGTGCCTCATCCAGCCGGTAGAATTTTTCAAAGATTGACATTAATTTTTCCCGTGGGATCGTCTTTCCCTTATTTTTAAAAGAAATCTTTATCTGCTCCTCCACCTGTCCGGCAGAGATCAATATTTCGGAACCCGGATAACTATATGCCGCCGCATTTTTTAATATATTGTTAAACACTCTGGCCAGTTTTTCAGGGTCGCCATAAATCGTCAGATTTTCATCAACATGCAGCACCGTTGTGTTGCCGTTCTTTGATAAGATGGGCAGCAGTTCATCGGTAAGCTGCACCAGCATATAATATAAATCAATGGCTTCTTTCTCCAGATAGATATGCTGCAGATTATATCTGGTGATCTCAAAAAATTCGTTGATCATTTTTTCCAGACGGTATGCTTTATCCAGCGTTATATGCACATATTTCATCCGCTGTTCCTCCGGCATATCCGAAATCTCATCCAGCAGGCTCAGATATCCGATAATGGATGTAAGGGGAGTCTTAATATCATGGGCCAGATACATGACCAGATCATTTTTTCTCTGTTCCGCCAGCTGTGCTTCCAGTCCCCGCTTTTCCAGGGTTCTTCTGACTTCGTTTAACCGCTTTTCCGTGACTCCCAGTTCGGGGCTTAAAACTATTTCCTCATGATTCTCCTCGATCAGTTCATCAATCCCCCGGTTGATCTGATCGAGATATTTGGGAAACCAGTTGAGGAACACCCGGAATATTACAAAAAAGAACAGAATGATACCGAAGAGTAAAAAGAATTCCAAATGGTCCCGGAATATTGCGTCATAGAGAGCAACCGCACGCCAGTAATCCATATGTAAGAGCCGTTGGAAAATTACAACGAACCACTCGGATACCCTTCCCTGCCAGAACAATAGATAAAATACCCATATGGATAAAACCGATGCCATCATCACCAATATGGTCTGACGGAAAATCTTTCCTTTTAACAGAGAATAGTCTGCTTTCTTTTTTCTTTTAATTTTCAATTTTATACCCTACCCCCCATATCGTTTTAATATACCTGGGAGCCTCCGCCGTCTCATTCATTTTTTCCCTTAAATGCCGTATATGAACGGTAATGGTATTATTGTTTTTGCTGTAATACTCGTCTTTCCAGATTTCATGAAACAGCTCTTCCGCGCTTACCACATTTCCTTTCTTCTCCAACAGGATCCGGAGAATTTCAAATTCCGTAGGCGTAAGGAGCAGCGGCCTTTCATTCAGGAAACATTCATGGGTCTTTATATTCATCACCAGACCGGAGTGTATGATCACGGATTCCCCTTCCTGATCCGACGGCTGCTCCGCAGCTGTCATATTGTATCTCTTATACCTGCGGAGCTGTGCCTTCACCCTGGCCATCATCTCCAGAGGCCGGAAAGGTTTCGTGATATAATCATCCGCTCCCAGCGTCAGACCCGTGATCTTATCAATCTCCGCATCTTTTGCCGTCAGCATGATGATCGGATAGTTATGTTTTTCTCGTATCTTCCTGCACAGGTCAAAACCGGTCATATCCGGCATCATTATGTCCATCACTGCCATATCCAGTGTTTCAGACTCAATACAGGACAGCGCTTCTTTTGACGAATAGAACTTATATACCTGGTATCCCTCATTTTTTAAATATAATTCTATTAAATCGGCAATCTCTTTTTCATCATCTACGATCAGTATTCTGTCTGGCATTTTCCTTTTCCTTCCTAAAAGCGGTCACGTTTTCCGGCTATTTTAATATTTCTTCCACAGCCCGGAAAAATATATCCATTTCCTCGTCCGTACCGACGGTAATCCGCAAGTAATTATCAATCCCCGGCGTATTAAAATATCGTACATAGATATCTCTTTCTTTCAATGCCTCAAATATCTCTTTGGCATTACGGCTTTTATGGCTAACAAATAAAAAGTTGGTTTTGGAATCGGTGCAGAAAAATCCCATTTCTTCCAGCCGTTTTTTTGATGTTTCCCGGGTACGGATGATTTTTGCAAGGGTATCTTCAAAATACTGCCGATCCCTGATGGCCTCAACTCCGGTTTTTAAAGAATATTGGTTCATGGTATATGAATTAATTGAAAATTTTACATTTTCCATAGACCGGATCAATGCCTGACCACCCAAAGCATAACCGATCCTCGATCCCGCCATGGACCGGGATTTGGAAAACGTCTGTACCACCAGCAGGTTATCATATTTATCCAGCAGGGATACTGCGGATTCTCCGCCGAAATCCACATATGCCTCATCTGCAATTACGATCACATCCCGGTTATGTTCCAATATATCCTCCACAAAACTTAACGGTTCGCAGATAGCCGTAGGTGCGTTGGGATTTGCAAAAATAACACCGCCGTTTTCTTTGTAATAATCCTCTGCATGGAGGCGGAAATCTTTATCTACCGGTACGGTTTCATAAGGAATCCGGTAGACGTCTGCCCATACCCGGTAAAAAGAATATGTAATATCCGGAAACAGTACCGGTTTCCCGGAATTAAAAAATGTCAGAAACGCAGTGGCTAACACATCATCCGAACCAACTCCCACAAAGACATTCTCTTTCTCCACTCCGTACACTGCGGCAATCTCCGTACAAAGCCCGGTACAGTCCGGATCCGGATACAGCCGCAGGCAGTCCGGATCCATCTCCCGGACTGCGGCCTGAACTCCCGGTGCGGGAGGGTAAGGATTTTCGTTTGTGTTCAGTTTGATGACCGGACGCCGGGGCTGTTCTCCCGGAACATAAGGAACTACCTGTCTGATATTATTTTCCCATGCTTTCATGTATATTATCCTTTCCTTTTCTATGATATTATAATATTCAAAGTCAAAAAAACAGAAATATTATTTCTTTATGAATTCTTCCGCCAGTTTTTCAAATTCCGGTAATGAATTGCGGATCGTGTTCTCTGACACGCAGTAGGAAATCCTCACATATCCCGGACAGTGAAATGCGCTTCCAGGAACCAGCAGGACATTATATTTCTTTGCAGCATTTACAAATTCCATTTCGTCTTCCGTCGGCGTTTTTACAAACAGATAAAACGCGCCTTCCGGTCTGACACATTCAAATCCCATGCGTTTCAGATTTTCATAAAGCAGTTTCCGGTTTCTGTCATAGGGCGTGATATCCGTGGTAACCCCTGCTTTCACACATCGTCCAATGACTCTCTGCATCAGGGACGGTGCGTTTACAAATCCCAGGATTCTGGTGGCCACATTGGCGGCTGACTGTATCTCCTGACTGTCCGCCGCTTCATCCGGAATCACCAGATAGCCGATCCTCTCTCCCGGAAGGGACAGGGACTTACTGTAAGAATAAGCCACAATGGTATTGTCATGATATTTCGTCAGATATACTGCCTCGGCTCCGTCGTATACCAGCTCCCGGTACGGTTCATCGGATATGAGGAAAATCTCGGTTCCGTACTCGTTCTGTTTCCGGTTCAGAATCTCTGCCAGATTCCTAATGGTATGTTCGGAATATACCACTCCGGTAGGATTATTCGGATTATTGATGATGACCGCTTTGGTTGCTGATGTTATCATGGATTCAAAAGCTTTCAGATTTAACTGGAAATCCTTCGTATCCGCCGGCACCACAAGCAGTTTTCCGTCATAATTTTCCACATAGGCACGGTACTCGCCAAAAAACGGTGCAAATACGATTACCTCATCTCCGGGATTCAGCAGGGATTTTAAGATCACATTCAGTCCGCCGGCGGCTCCTACGGTCATAACGATATTATCCCGTTGGAACCTTGTATCAAATCTCCGGTTCAGGGAATCCGCTATCGCGGTTCTGACATCTTCATATCCGGAATTGCTCATATATCCGTGTACCATTACAGACTGCTCTTCTTCCACAATACCCTTAACCGCCTGATTCACCTGTTCCGGCGCCGGTACATTGGGGTTTCCGAGGCTGAAATCATATACATGATCTTCGCCGTATATCGATGCCAGTTTCTTACCTTCTTCGAACATTGCCCGAATGACCGAACTTCCCTGTACTAATCCTTTCATTTTTTCCGAAATCATTCTTCCGCCTCCTGATTTTCATTTATTTTTCTCTTTTTTATATTGCATTATACAAACCGTAATAAATCCCCTGCTGCTCCAGCAATTCCTTATGGGTTCCCTGTTCCGCAATGCCGTTTTCGTCCAGCACCACGATTCTCCGGGCATTTCTTATGGTGGACAGCCGGTGGGCAATGACCAGGGTGGTCCGGTTCTCCGCCAGTTTTTCCAGAGATTCCTGAACCACTTTTTCACTCTCATTATCCAGTGCGGATGTAGCCTCATCAAATATCAGAACCGGCGGATTTTTTAAAAATACCCTTGCAATGGATAACCGCTGTTTCTGCCCACCTGACAGCTTAATGCCCCGCTGTCCGATATCCGTATCGTAACCGTTGGGAAGTCCCAGGATAAAGTCGTGGGCATTGGCATTTTTCGCTGCTTCGATCACTTCCTCTTTTGTGGCACCTGGTTTTCCGTAGCGGATATTTTCAAATACCGTTCCCGCAAACAGATATACGTCCTGCTGCACTATACCGATATTGTCCCGCAGGTTCTTTAATTTAATGCTTCTGACATCCATTCCGTCGATGCTGATCTGGCCTTCCGTAACATCATAAAACCGTGGGATCAGACTGCACAGCGTGGTCTTTCCAGCTCCGGACAGTCCCACCAGCGCCACATATTCCCCTTCTTTTACCCGGAGATCCACATTTTTTAAAACATAGTCATCATTATCCGGATACTGGAAGGATACCTGCTTAAACATGATCTCTCCTGCCAGTTTCTCCGGTGCGTTCTCTGCATTTTCGTCCGAAATATCCGGCTCTGTCTCCAGAATCTCCAGAAATCTCTCATATCCTGTTATACCATTTTGAAACTGTTCTGTAAAGTTGATCAGCTTATTGACCGGCTCTATGAAATTATTGATGTACAACAGAAATGTGATCAGATCCGATACCGATATGGTATGACCGGTTATTAATATTCCGCCTGCGATTATCACTATAATGGTGATCAGATTGGTAAACGCGGATAATCCCGAATGGTAGGTTCCCATATACAGGTAACTGTTTTTCTTGCTTTCCAGAAAACGCCGGTTGCCTTCATTAAATTTTTCCATTTCAATATCTTCGTTTGCAAAAGATTTCACTACCCGGATACCGGAAAGATTATCTTCAATCTGCGCATTGATATCCGCTACTTTTTCCCGGTTCCGTTTAAACGCCCGCTTCATTTTCACGTTTACAATGTATGCATATACGAACATCACCGGGATGATGGCACAGCCGCACAGGGCCAGTTTCCAGTTGATACACATTAAAATGAGAAAGGATCCGGCAAATTTGATGATCGATATGACAAGATCTTCCGGCCCATGGTGAAACAGTTCGGAAATATCAAACAGATCATTGGTAATCCTTGACATGAGCTGCCCCACCTTCTGGTTATCGAAAAAGGAAAAAGATAATTTCTGGTAATGATCAAAAATCTCATTCCGCATATCATATTCCATCTTTGCTCCCATGACATGCCCGTAATTTGATATGAAGAAGTTGCTGTACGCAGCAACCAGAACCAGCAAAATCATTAGCGCCGCCAGACAGAATATCATACGCAGGGCCCGGTCTTTTTCCCAAAGAATCACGGTTCCCGTAATATATCTGACGATCATCGGCAGGATCAGCGTCACTGCCGCACTGAGAAATGCAAAAAACATATCCGCAAAAAAAATAGACTTATATGGTTTATAATAGGAAAAAAATTTTTTCCAATAGTTCTTCTTGTCACTCATCCCGTCATCCCTCTTTCTTTTTTCTTCCATGATTATCGTTGATTGTACCACCCAATTTTCCGGTTGGCAAGATTTTTTATGGATACATCCGTCAGAAACAGCATAGTTTGTTTGTACTATTTCCAGTTTAATGATATAATGAATTTTAATAAAAACTTCAGAAAAAGGAGAACGCCCATGATTAATTTTGATAATTATCTGAATACAGATTATACTTTTTATCTGGAAGGAATCCAGTACCGCAGACTGCAGCCTGCGGCTCCAAACACCTCTCTTCGTCTGGCATGCCAGGATCATCTCGATGCCGATACGGCGGAAGCAGGAAAACTGAAATTAACTTTCACCAGAAAACTGACGTTTGAACCTGCCGGTATCTATGAACTCACCGTTTCTTACGGAGCGGCGGCAACCATCAGTGCACAGGGACTGACTGAAGTCGACTGGAAAAACATAAATGTAGCCGACGAAATCCGGAAAGGGAACTGTACTTTATTAAATAATCTGATCAGCAGAACTTCGCTGCAGATCGGACAGATCACTTCCTCATCAGGACAGGCTCCGGTCATCACCCCGCCGGGAATCGCCAGACCGAGACAATAGGAGACGGTCAAAGGATCAAAACCATATGAGTAAAATTGTAAAAAGAGGATTTGTCCCCACAGATGAAACCGAGTTTGATACCGATTCGGTTAAGATTTTGTATCAGGCCGGAAAAGATTTATGTTATCTGTTAAACCATGGTTATAAGATCAAGAGTGCATCCGTATTTATCGGGAATCATTATATGCTGTCAGAGCGGCAGCGGCTTGCCCTGGTACGGGCTGTTTCTTCAAAAGAAGATATTCAGATCAGAAAAGAAAAAGAAGTCTGTGACCTGAACGGACAGACTGTAAATATTGACGGCTTCAATACCATCATTACGTTGGAAGTTGCTTTATCAGACTCTTTATTATTTCACTGTATGGACGATACCATCCGGGATCTGGCGGCTCTCCGCGGTACTTACCGCCTGATCGATAAAACGGATACCGCCATTGGTCTCATCGGAAAAGAGCTGGAACAAAAAAACATACGAAAAGCCGTCTTTTATCTGGATGCCCCGGTATCCAATTCCGGACGGCTGGCCGGACTGATCCGGAACGGATTAAAGCCTTTTCCTTTTGACGTGGAAACAGAGATCATCTGTCAGGTAGATTCCGTTCTGGAATCAAAGGAAAACGTTATCACCAGTGATGCCATTATCCTGAATAAGTGCCTGAGCTGGTATAACCTGAACAAAAACATTATTCGGAACAGTCTGAAAAATACTTTCTGTATAGACTTTTCAAAAGCAAACGGGCTGCCTTAGTGATACGCAGCCCGTTCGCCTCCTATATATTTTGCCCTTGTCCTGGCACATACCACATGGGCGTTCCCGATCCTGTCCTGCTCTGTCCGAACCGGAACAGCCACTGCTTTGAGATGCATGCCGATCAGCGTATCCCCGATATCGATTCCTGCATGAGCCTGTATGGTCTCCACCGCCACGGCATGTTCCAGCCCTGCATATGCTGCAGTGGCAAGGGAGCCTCCGGCTTTTAACCGGGGCATCACATTCACGATCTCCAGCCCATAGACTCTGGCACAGTCCTTCTCAACGATCAGCGCCCGGTTCAGATGTTCGCAGCACTGTACGGCAAGAAATATCTTATGTTCTTTCGTGATCCGGTAAAGTTCGTCAAAGATGGCGGTTCCGATATCTGCACTGGAAAAAGAGCCGATTCGGTGATCTGCCACCTCGCTGGTGGAACAGCCCACCACTAAAATATCCCCTTCTTCCGGCAAGGCTGCCGAAAGCAGTTCTTCCGAAATTTTTTTTGTTTCTTCTTTTATTTTCATAATATCAAAATCGTTATCTGTAGAAATACCGTTTTCCATGTTAATGACCGCCTTTCGGATTTGATAGATTCGGTTACAATGGTACATCAGAAAACAGAAAATTTCAAGGAGTATTTCTAACATGCCCGGTACAGCCGATCTGCTCCTCTCCTGCCGGTATAAATCCGATTTCTTATGCGTTTCCTACAACGGAAAAAGACGGACCGTTCAGAAAGTCCTCAATAAACTTCTTCAGACCTTCCGGCGACTGATAGGTTTTGCAGAAAGAAAACTCATGTGAGATTCCGTCAATCTCTTCCATTGCTTCTCTGACATCCAGCATTTTTTTCGGTATGGCTACCGTAAAATCCAACTGTCCAGGGTTGAGTCTGTGATTTTGGATTGCGTAATCGACTCTGTCTGCACAGCGGCATGTCCCGTTTCCGTATTCGCCGCAGTACTCTTTTAAGAAATCGGCCACCTTCTTACGGACTCTTGAAAGACGCTGACGATATGCCTCCGGTGTTATCCCCAGAATATCTCCGGCAATTCTGCTGTCCACCTTAAACATCGTTCCAAGAATAAAGATGCAGCGGCTTTCCGCATCCAGACACTGAAGCATTACATTGGTACAGGAAAGCTTCAGTTCCTCCGCCAAAACGGACCGCTCTACATTTTGCGTCAGATCCGGCACATCATTGATATCTGCATTCCTGATATCATCTCCGTAAAATTCAAAACTAAGCGGAAATTTGGCAAACATATGCTTCTGATAACTTTTCAGATGGTTGGATGCAATACTGAATACCCAGGTTGAGAATGAACTTTCCCCCTTAAACGAGGACAGGTGTGTAATGATCTTCAACAGGATATCCTGTGTCGCATCCTCTGCATCCGGAAAGGTTCCCAGCATACGCAGGGAAAGGTTGAATATCAAATCCTGTACGCCGATAAGAACGGTTTCCAGAGCTTTCTTATCCCCGGCTGTGGCTTTTTGGATCAGATCCGATAACTCTTCGTTTGTTAAATGATTCATGATTCCTCTTTTCTGAAGTGCAGGTCATATTTCATACGGAAATATATCATTCCAAAAGCTTGCGGCACTTCATGGCAAAGCTTTATCCGTATATATAATTAGACAGCGCTTTTCTGTCTGTGTGACAGGAAAATAATAAGAATTTTATAGCATCCCTATCCAACCATACACCGGATACAGTGAAAACCATTTAGCGATATCAAACCCCAACAGCTTCAGCAACATGGGAACCGCCAGGACCAGCAGGGCAAAAAATATGGTCTGCGCCTGATTCTTTCTCCATATCGATATGGCCATCGTAAACAGTGTGACCAAAACCATGGACAATATCTGAGAAAAAGCAAATAACAAAATAAAACATATGATCGGCATGGAAACGGCAAATCCGCTGAAATGGGGAATGTTGTGTATTGACGCTCCAATGCTGTCCATGGAATAGACAGAGGAAATGCAGGATAGGCGGCACAGTATCGGAATCAATGTCAGCCCTGATACCATCAGAACACATATTAACGCCTTGCAAAACAGTATCTTTCGTTTTCCGGCTCTGGTGGCACTGATCAGGAAAAGAGAGCCGGTCTGATACTCCATGGATATGACTCCGCTGATGGCGATAATGATTCCAACCGACAGAATCAGGAAGTCAAACGAAAACACATCTTCAAAAATTCCGAATAGATAAAGATATCCCGTATCATATACAAAGCTGCCGCCATCCGCTTTGATGTGTTCATACTGCGCTTCCACCCGCTGAAACGCCGGATAAAATGCAAGCGTCATATTTGCCTGTGATTTCAGGATATCCGCCGTATCGGTGCTCAATTCTCCCGCACTTACCATCCCGTCAATCTGCTCTATTTTCTGAAGTGCTTCTTCATACCGCGCTTTCTCGGATAAGACAAGCGACTCCTTTTCGTCTGTCAGTCTGCCCTCCAGTTCCCCCATGATATGTTGATAATACTGCTCACCCACGGACGGCGTATAGGTGCGGCCAAGCCCCTGGTATGCCAGCAGTACCGCCAACAGCAGCAGAACCATCAACCCACGGTTGGTTATCAGAAACTTATAGCTTTCGTGCCGGAAAATATTTGTATGCGGATGGAACGGCACGGAGAATGGCAGGCGCAGCTTCTTCACCTCAAAGCTCTGCATCCGGCTGAAAAGCAGAAAACTCCCGATGACTCCGGCTGCACAGATCAAAAGGATCATTCCGAGAGACAGGCTCAGTCTGGATACCGGATAGCCAAACAGATTGAAATTCAGATACCCGCCGTATAGATTCTCCGTTTTCATCAGTCCCACCGGACTTAGATATTTAAACACAGACAATGACGACCCTGCCGGGATCAGATAATAAAGCAGTGCGCTGATACCGACGATGCCTGCTCCCGCCAGAAACGGCAGAACCGCAATGCCGGAACCGATGCTGAAACCTGTCAGAACCGTACCAATGCCGAATATTACCAGTGCCTTTGTCAGCACAGAAAGCAGAATATAGCCAAAGACGTTAATGGACAGGCTGCTTTCGGTATAAACATCTATGGACTGCAAGGCCGCCCACGGATCAAACCACCCGGCGCCTGCCCCAAAGAATACGATACTGACCGTATAGAATAATGCTGTTAACAGCATACAATGGATCAGCAGTGCTGTCAGTTTTGCTGCAATGCTGTGCAATACACCGTTCTTTGTGCTGCGGGTAATAAAAAACAGCTTTTTGTCTTTTTCCTCCGTAATCAAGCTTCCCACAAACAGCATCATGCCGAGTACCAGCAAAAGGTCGGTCCATATCCCCTGCATGGCAGATGTGATCCCTTTCGACAAAGTGAAGCGTATGTTATTGTCCGTCAGTCCTGCGTAATCCTCTGCGCTCTTTTGCAGATTACGCGAGCTGTAAGTAGCCCCGGATTGTCCGCCGAAAACGGATATTCCGCTGAGAATATCTTTATTTTCCTGAATGGAGCGCAAATACTCCCCATAGGCTGATACTTTTTGCTGTTGGCTATAGATTTCATCAATAAACGCCTGTTCCTGTTCGGGTGACGCGGTATATTTCAGATAATCACCCGATCGATACAGATCATAATACTTTTCAAATATGCCGGGATTGTTTTGCATCTCTTGTTCTGCCAGAACTCTTCCCATCTTATCATCCAATGATTGTATGGTAAGAATATTCTGTACAAAGCATATGCCGTCTGTTTTTTCTTTCAGCGCGGCAATATACTTCCCTTTTTCCGTTTCGTTCATTCCGGAAAGCTCCGTTTGAAGCTGTTTATAGGCCGAAAGCGGCACTGTTTCTTCATTTGGCAGTGAAGTGTACCACAGTAAAAATATATGGATCAGGAGCAAAACACACATTGATAAAAGAAAACTGCGTTTTCTCCATATTTTACTTATTTCAAAAGGAATCAGCCGCATGGCGCTCCTCCTCTCCAAAAATGTGCATGTATACCTCCTCCAGATCCCGGCTTTCGCCGTATTTACGGCAAAGCGATTCCACCGTATCCCTGTCAATCACATTACCGGATCGGATCAGGAGAATTTCCCTGGCAATCGGTGTAATATCAGACACTACATGAGTAGAAACAAGAATAATCTTATCTCCGGCAAGCGCCTTGATTTGCTCACGGATGCGTACCCGTTCCTTGGGATCAAGCCCGGCGGTGGGTTCATCCAGCACGATCAGCTTTGGCTCGCCTAAAATCGCCTGGGCGATCAGAATCCTCTGTTTCATGCCGCCGGAATAGCCGCCGACGGCTCTGTCCGCAGCCTCCTGCAGGTTCACATAAGAAAGCACCCGTTCAATTTCACTGCTTACCTCCTTTTTCGGGATCCCCTTGAGCGCCGCCATATAAGACAGGAAACGCCTGCCGGAAAAGCTGTTATATAGTCCCTGCTGCTGTGGAGCATATCCGATCAGGCTGCGGAAGCGCCCACCCAGTTCCCGGATGTCGGCGCCGTCCCAGAGGACTTTGCCTTCCGTTGGCCTGATATTGCCGGTAATGATATTCATCAATGTGGATTTTCCTGCACCATTTGGACCAAGCAAGCCGTAAATCCCGGGATCCAGTTCCAAAGATACATCATTTAATGCAGTTTTATCCTTAAAGTTTTTTGTAATATGTTTTAATGTCAGCATATTCCTCCTCCCTCACCGTCCCGGTCCGACCATCTCGATCGTGCGGTAATTGTCTTTTCCGGCAAATAGGTCGTCCTTTGATATCATCGCATACTTGCATTGATGAACTTCATAGGAACCATCATGATGATCCGTTGCATCATAGTCATAGATGAACAGAATGTCCTTCTCTGTCTCTCCCCGAAAATCCACCGACCAGCCATTGCACAGAATGACAAGGGGCGTACGGGTGATTTCACCCGATCGTGTATCAACAAAATACCATGCCGGATCCTCTGAGAGATTCCAATCCCGGCAACAAAGCGTGTCACCCATCGTATCCATAATTAAATTTTGAGGAAGCGTGCAGAGCGTCTTCTTTTCGCCCGTTTTGATATCCAGAACCTCAATATTCTGATTTTCCCCCGAGGATAGATATAGGTTGTCTCCCAATAGTTTTACAGAATTAGAATACCTGTTCGGCAGTTTTATGATTTCTTTTGGCTTACCGCCCTCCCGGTTTAAAAGTGCATATACCTCAAAGGAATTTTTATATAATTCTTTATACAAATCATCGTTCCATATCTCATCCCGCGAGATCTCCCTGCCGAAATCGGTGCCACACAATAGAAAATCATTTTGACAGCAGTCGATGACTTTCCATGAAATGTTATCGGCAAAATCCATGGAACAGATTTCGCTCAGTGAAAGCGAGCCGAGATCCAAAAACATCAGCTTCCGTTCAGACGAGGTAGTATAGGTTTGATCGCCTTCTTTATCTGTTGAAAGCTTTTTGGTGATCACATAAATACCTGTATCATTCCTGATAATCACATCCTCAAGGGTAAGAGACGCATCAAAAGTGTAGATTTTTTTACGTTCGGTCCCGTCAAGATTTGCACGATATAAAACTGCGGGTCGGCTTTCCACCGAGCTTCCATCATCTTCCATATTAACAATTTCCTGGAATACTGAACCGTCGTCGTCTTCTTCACGGCTTAAAATATACAGGTCATCTCCGAATACAAAAAGGAGAGTGGTGTATATAGGAAAATCATCGTATGAGAAAACCGATGGGCAATCGAGAGAGTCATGCTTACATCCTGCCGTACTGCACAAATATATTTCACGCCCGGATGCAAAATCCATATACATGAGATGTGTTCCGTAGCTGCCATCCCGCAGCTTCGTTATTTCCACAGTTAAATAATAATAACCGTTTTCCGTATTGCAGGCACTATCACCATAGCGGTTTGATAAAAGCTGCAGATTCCCGCCGCCTTCAGAAGAGACGATGCGGTCCGTATTCTGCTGTGAGACCGGATTTTGTCCAGTGTCGCCGGATGTCTCTGTTTTTCCGCCGCACGCATACAATGTTGAACAGCTAAGCATAGCTATCATAAAAAGAACAAATCGTTTTTTCATAGAAAAAGACCTCCCTGATTTTGCTTATAGGGAGATCTTAACGGATAAAAGTCAAAAATCGGTCAAACGGACAAAGAGATCTTTACACATGCCCCTCCGGAAGTGTTTGACAGTTCCAGCTTACCGCCGTGCTTTCTGCAAAGGAGCCGGCTGACAGAAAGTCCGATTCCCATATGCCCGTCTTTGCCGGTAGTGAACAGTTTTTTTCCCGTTTCATTCAGAATTTCCGGAGAAAATCCCTTTCCGTCGTCAGTTATGGTAATCATAAGCATCTGTTCTTCCAGAGTATACGCAAGGTGTATTTTCTGTTTCGCATAGCGCAGCCCATTGCTCAGGATATTCTCCAAAACACGATATAACAATGCAGAGTCAACCTGTATTTCTTCCTGCGGCATATGGCCGGTCACCTGCAGACTGATTCCTTTTTGTTCCGATAAAAGAGATAAATCCTCCGAAATATCTTCCAAAAGTTTTCTTGCATCAACAGACTTCCGCTCAAGCTGTGCTTCTTCCGTTTGGTTTAGGAGCCTGACAGATTCTGTATACTGCTCCAGCCGTTTTGCCGCTGCACCAAGATTCTGTGCAATACGGATCGTTTTTTCCCTGCTCATTTCACCACTTTTAAATCCCTTTTCCAGATACTCGGTGTACCCTTCGATGATTGCAATGGGATTTCGCAGATCATGTGCAACGGATGCCTGCATCAGCCGTCGTTCATCCAACATGTTCCACATTATTTTATTGTTTTCACAAAGCGTAGCACGCATATCTTCAAAAGAACGGCATAATTCACCCATTTCATCCCTGCAGGGATAGACAAGTTCAAAATCCAGATTTTGACCGGCAATCTGCTTTGTTGCATCAGCCAATACGGAAAGCGGTACCTTAAGTTTGCGACGGTAAAAATACATACAGCACAACAGGATTGCAACAAAAGCAAGGACCGTCGGAGCGACAAAAATGATCATTCCACAGATCTGATAAGCAAGCTTTCTTTTAGGAGACAGAGAATCCATACCGGTTTCGATTTTTTCAACAGAATAACGGGTCTGTTTTATATCTTCTATAATCGGGACTCTATCATATTCTATTTTTTCAAAAGGCAGGAATGAGAGGTCTGCCCCGAAATCCATCAGATAAGTACTTTTGTTAACAGTTCCGTCAGTGAAAGTTTCTTCTATTGTAAGATATACTGCATCCGGATCCGGCAAAAGCCAGTGCCGAAATGCAACACAGCCGCCGATGATCAGGACAGACGCCAGCGCTACCATACTGATAGAAATGCAAACCGTCAGTATCAGAAATCGGCGCAGGGGCAGATCCTGCCATCTCTTTTTCAGTGTTTCCATCTATATCCCACACCCCAGACTGTTTCGATATATTCTTCTCCCGTCGCCTCGTGAAGCTTCGAACGGATTTTTCGGATATGCTCCTTAATGACATCCGCACTGCCCTCTGCATCATATCCCCAAATCTTCTCATAGATCCGTTCCCGGTCAAATACCTGACCGGCGTTTGTCAGAAGAAACTCGATCAGATCAAATTCTTTTTTCGATACTTCTATCTCTGTATCCCTATAAAAAATGCGGCGATGGGAAAGGTTCACAAGAAGCTTCCCCGAAGTCAGTACGGAAGCAGAACTTCTGCGCGTGCGTTCATCCCGTCTGAGATGTGCCGCGACTCTTGCCGAAAGTTCTTTTAAGCTGAAAGGCTTAGTGATATAGTCGTCGCCGCCAAATTGCAAACCGATTATTTTGTCCTGCTCGGTAATCCTTGCCGTCACAAAAAGAATCGGGCAGGAAACATGGTTCCTTATGTCTTTGCAAAACTCCAGGCCGTCTGTTCCCGGCATATTGATATCCAATATGATCAGATCCGGATGTTCCGGCAACAGCTTTAACGCACTACCGGCACAGTTTGCGGTAAATACATCATAGCCCTCATCACCCAAATGATCCGAGAGCAGCTCGGTGATCATTGTCTCATCATCCACAACTAAAATTTTATGCCTCATGCCCACACCTCCTCGAAAGAGAATACAATAAAAAAATCAAAAAACTGTCAATCAAACAATCTAATGCCAGTCGTTCTCCTTCGTGTTATTGGATTTAGATTATCATAAAATGGTTTATTGCAGCCTATGCATATTCCATAATCCAAACTTCAGCCTGTCCTGTTTGATTCTTCATACTTCTTCCTGTAGATACTTCCACATTCCTTACAGGTAATTGCAAGCTGATAATCCTTTAGTTTTTTGGTCAGTATTGTGAGCAACGGAGAAGAGTCCCCGGGACAGCATAGCCGGTTTTTTATTGTAATTAACCCGTCGTCACAGGAACTGCCTGCAGAGCTGTCTTCAAAATCGATCAATATATTGCCATGACTTCCACAATTACACTCATATTGAAATTCCACTCTGTCATATGTGGCATAACACAAATATCCAATATTTTCACCACATGCCGTGCAATAGGTCCATCCACCATAACTGGCTGCCAGCCTTGTATTCTCTAAATTTTTTGTTTTGATTTTTCTTGCCATATAATTATTTCCTTTTCATTTTTTATTTTACAATTTGTATAGCCGTCCCATCTCTCAAATGTACCGCTCCAGCACTCAATCATGTTTTGGTTTTCCATATTTATCATGAAAAACATCTACCACTTCCTGGTCTGCGAACACTTTAATAAATCATAACCCGGAATCATCCTTTTGTCCAGATGTCATTGATATCTGCAGCATTCCTTTCGGTTTGTACGACTTTACTTTTGACTAATGTACTTAAATTATTTTCTTAAATAATATTAAACTACATTAAATGTTCCTGGTCAACTTCAATAGCCTTATCAATTCATTTATCAAAATAAGCATTTAAATAAGGATTTTACCACGGAAAAGCCAAATCAAAAATGGTGTGCAGATTTTATATATCTGTTTTTAAAAAACCATGAGGCACGGTATAATCGTACGATTCTGGATCTTTATGACCGTAGCGTGACCGCCACCATAACTTCATTTTTTTATATGGCGGGTCACAACAATAAGCGATGATAAGCTACCATTTCCTTTTGGCAATTTCTATTGCTTCTTTTCCTGTCATATGCTCAACGGACAGTTCCATCATGCATAAAGCTTTCCATTCTCTTGCAATTTCTTGATTTCTGTTTTCCATGCTATCTATTGGATGATATTTAATTGCTAACCTTTCAATTGCTTCTCTAATTTCATTTTCATCCTCCAATATGCGTATTTTGCCAAATACAATTACACTTTTAAAATATGTTGTATATTCTTCTGGAAATATCTCATCTTGGGCGATTACGCAAAAGGATGTTTTACTACATTTCCTTATGGCATCTATTTTGTGTCCCACTTTTGCACCGTGAAAATAAATTTTAGAATTGTGATAAACATAACTGATAGGAACAGCATATGGGTATTCATTATCACCCAGTAATGCCAATACCCCGGAAGTTCCTTTCTCAAGTAGTTCAATATTTTCTTTATTGCTTAAAATTTGCTTTTTTCTTCTCATTTCTCTAAACATATCTCTTCACCTCTTTTATCCTTTAATTGTTCACTGCGACAATGCAAGCGTTTTCTTGGCGTTTCTGCATTCTTGACCAGTTGATAAATCCATAAATATCATTTGCAGCATAACCGATTGCATAAAATGCACTCCTTCTAAAAGTCAAATAAGCTGCAAGAAAGCTTGTTGTAACAGATATCGTGCCTGGTAATAGGTTTGCCGTATGAAAAGCCGCCAAAATGTAAAAAAAATAAGTGTAATGACTACTGTCAATATCATCATAAAAATAATCTCTTTTGATTTTAATCTATTTATTTTTACTTCTGATTTATTTCCTTTATACGGATTTCTCAACCATGAGACTAATGCAAAAACAGCCATTGGGGCAGTCATTCCCAAGCAGGTTATCATCTCACCATAATAGGCGAACGCAAAAGATATGATCCCATATAAAATACTAAATATAACCATTAGAAACTGTCCGAGCGGATTTCCTTTTGCATTAAAGATTAGCGCTGTTACACCAATGAAAGAAGCAACATTACCTCCTACAATAAAATAAGCACACGACTACACATCTTCAATGACCTAACGATGTGTAACGAATGCTTTCGCTTCCCTACCCGGTGGCAGACTATTATTTACTTAATCTTGACAAGTATAGCACAGTAAAACAAAGAAGTCAATAATTTATCCAAAGTTCTACAATCAGACTTTTAGATAGTATACCATGGATTGTCAACACTTTTTTAGACAACTTTTTTAAGGTTGTTTTCCCTGTATTGT
>CAJTPF010000018.1 GCA_910578175.1 uncultured Lachnospiraceae bacterium | reverse complement strand
GAATCGAACCAGTGACACGAGGATTTTCAGTCCTCTGCTCTACCAACTGAGCTATCTGGGCATGCACATTATGTATGAACTCTTTAACACGCAAAAAGTATTTTACAATAAGAGCAGTCAGTTGTCAAGAATATTTTTTAAATTTTTATATTTTTTTAGATTTAATATTAATCATACAAGTTATACCCATACTTAATCTTTCTATATATCTTCCAGAATACCACAACAGGGATACTCAGAGTCAGATATAGTACCGGAATACCTCCCAGTAATATAAGAAAAAACATTACAACAGCATTTGCGATTTCTGATACCATTTTAAATATTCCTTTCTGCCGTCCACCACTTCCGGCTATTTATTTTTTGCCGCCAAAACTTTCATAAATTGCATATCCGAATGCAGCAACACAAATAATACCGCCTATAATTCCATACACGATCATTCGCTTTCTCCAATTCCTTATATTATTTTTTTGTGTTCTTATCTTAACATTTTTTTCGTGTTTAATAAATAAAATCCCTTTCTCTTTAGCGCCTGATTAGCTAAAAAGAAAGGGATTTTAACAAATTCTTAACCTATGTTAAATATCAAACTATAATCATTATCAGATAACATTAACCCAGCAGCTGTAATACGCCGTTTGGCTGCTGATTTGCCTGAGCCAGCACCGACTGTCCGGCCTGCATTAAAATATTAGCTTTGCTGTAAAGCAACATCTCTGCCGCCATATCCGTATCACGAATCCGGCTTTCCGCACTCTGTGTATTTTCTGATGTATTATCCAGATTTGTGATCGTATGCTCTAACCGATTCTGATAGGCTCCCAGGCTGGAGCGTTGCTCGGACACCATCTGAATGGCATCATCCACAAGCGAAACAGTTTCTCCTGCTTCTTCAAAACCGGCTACCGACAGGGAATCCACTCCCAACGCTGCCGCATCCATCCGTTCGATATAAACCTTAATATTCTGTCCTTCCAAACCACCAACCTGAAGGTTCAGTCCCCCCCGCGGAAGGGGCGAGCTTCTCGGACCGCTGAAACCTCCGGAACCGCCGTCCGCAAATACGTCTACACCCGCCGGATATACGTTTTTAATTGTTGTATTACTGGTATTTAACTGAAACAGATTCGTGGTAAACGCAGCATCCGGAAGCAGGTCATTATCCTGATAATTATTCGTAACCAATGCGCCGTTTCCTCTGTTCCCTGTTTCAACAAGCAGTTCATGAATAAACGCTGCGGATTCCGCATCTCCAAACTTTTTCTGGAAATCTGCCATGCCATTATATGATGTCTTCTCCCGGACAACCTCATCCAGACCTTTTCCGCCTTTTATTTCATTCATCAATGTATCCAGACCTTTTGCCACCGATGCCGCATCCGTTCCGGTACCTCCGTTAACCAGATAACCAAGATACATACACGCCAGATATCCCGTTCCGTACTGGGAAGAAACGGAACCGCTGGATAAGGCATTCCCCTTATTCTTAACGGCATTCGAAATATCCGTCAGAGAACTGGAAGCATTCAGCTTCAGAGCGCCGTTTACCCAGTCATTATCATTACTGCAGCCGCCTGCAGCCGCCTGTGCCATACCTTCCACAAACCAGCCTGGAAAACGGTTTGACGGATCCAGTTTTCCGTTGCTCACTCCCACCATTCCGCTGGTCAGCGCTTCGTCCATCATCGCATGCATCATTTCGTGCACGATCGTAGTCTCCAATGCCCGTCTGCTGTCCTGGGTGAGATTTCCGGAAGCATCCGTTTTTACATGTGCTAAATTTACATTCAGGGAATATGTAAGCATATCCGATACCATTGTTTTATCCGAATAGTAAGAATATCCCACACCAACGGAAGCCAGTACGGAACTTGAAGAATCATTCGATAACTTCAGGCCGATACCGATGGAAGAACTGGAAAGATATCCAAATGTATTACCAAATGTATTGATCAATGCATTCACTGCCTGCGGTACAATTTCCGTCTTCAGCGTGTCTTTCAGCGAAGCGTTTCCGGAGGCAGTTGCAGAACCTGCGGAAGTCTGTGTTGTGGCAAATTCATCCTCAATTACCTGATAAATGATATTTGGTCCTTTACCTTCTGCCTCAAATACCTCCTGTAAAGAAACTGCTTCGCCCTCTTTTCTTCCATTCAGCGCTTCAATGGAAAATAACTGGCCATTTCCGCCGTCGCTTCCCGATACTTCATAGACCAATGCTTTTTTAAACGGATTACCTTCTCCTGACGCCCAGGTTCCATCCAGCAGATTCATGGTATTAAACTGTGTTGTATCCGCAATCTGGTCAATCTGTGATATCAGCTGGTCAATTTCTTTTTGTATTGCCGCACGGTCACTGTCCGTATTCGTATCATTAGCTCCCTGTACCGCCAGTTCCCGGATACGCTGTAATATAGACTGGGATTCAGCCAATGCTCCTTCTGCAGTCTGAATCAGCGAAATGCCATCCTGTGCATTCCCGGAAGCCCTGTTCAGTCCCCTGATCTGCGAACGCATCTTCTCACTGATGGTCAGCCCTGCTGCATCATCTGCCGCACAATTGATCCGGTATCCGGAAGCCAGTTTTTTCGTGCTTTTCGCAAAATCATTTTCTGCAGTTTTTAATCTCAGCCGGCCATTCATCGCCGGCATATTATGTGATATAATCATATTCTTATCCTCCTTAATAAGATATGGTCATTTTTCGTTCAGTCCCATAATCCTTCTTCCGAAAACATTAAAATTCCCTGATGACATTTAGGACATATATATTCACCTTCAGCGCCCTGTTCATAAACCGTCAGTCTGTCCCTACACCTGCAGCATATGTCGCCATACCGATGCGTCGTCCCGTTAATCTCCGTTATATCTATGATCGTACGGGATTCCAGCGTTTTGCATCCTTTGCATTCCGTCATTTTGTTTTCAACAAAAAACTCTTGTATACTGTCACGTTCTGACAGATTGGTTATCTGTTTCTGCTCTTCCTCCGGAAGTACAGCTGCGCTTCTTTTCAGGTTAATGCTTAACATTCCGCCACCCAGAAAAAACTTTGTCTCATATCCGCACTCCGGACAGGAGCCTTTGTAAATTATCCCCATGAGCCTTCTCCTTTTTTGTACCTGATGTTCTCTATTATATTATCATTATATCGGCATTTCTTGCAATATTTATAATATATAAGTACCTATTTTTTAATAGTTCTTCCACAAAAGCAGCGACGTCTTCACCCGTTACTTCCAAAACCTCTTTCCCTTCGGATATACCCTTTTCAAACAGATCCAGTAAGCCGTAATGGACTTTCATCATATCATATCCGGCTCCTGCCGCAAACTGCCACATATGCTTTTGAATTTTCTTAAACACATAGCGGTAATCCGGCGGCAATAAATTCACTCTTTCCATCTGCCGTTTGTATTCCCTTTTGCTTTTAATCATTTTCTTAACATTAAGAAAATCATCAAAAAACTTATTCATATTTTTCCCCTCCCATGCTTTAGATCAAAATAGATATATTAATATCATCTCCAATCTTCTGAATAAAAATCGAAAAGTTTTCAATAATTAAAAAAGACCGGACCCGAATCCGCAGACAGGGTAAGTCTTTCATACAAAAATGCCGGCGACCGGAATCGAACCGGTACGGGAGATTAGTCCCGCAGGATTTTAAGTCCTGTGCGTCTGCCAGTTCCGCCACGCCGGCATATATACATCTTCTCTGCGGATGAAACCGCATAAAATGGATGGAGGTGGATTCGAACCACCGAAGCAATATGCAGCAGATTTACAGTCTGTCCCCTTTGGCCACTCGGGAATCCATCCGGTTATTGCAACAGAATATATTTATACCATAATTTCAGGAAATATGCAACTACTTTTTCATCCCTCCGGATTGCATCCTATGTATTTTACCGTGTTGTTCCGCTGTATACTAAACAGGGAGTTTCTTCCGGAAAATTCCGGCACCAAATGCCGGAAGACTGACTACCAGATCCCCGTTTTGGATTTTATATTCCATTTTTCCTACATTATAAAAATCTCTCTGGGAAATCATAAGACTTTCCATGATATCATCATCCGTTACTCCCAGCTGCCAGACCGGTACCCTGATCTCCCTCTCCGTTCCGTTATTATTCAGTGCTACCGCAATGATATTTTCTTCCAGAAAACGACCGTAAGCGATGATATTATAATCCCCGAGCAAAGCCTTGAAAGAACCTTTTTTTAAGGCTTTATTATGTTTATGGATACTTATGGCATCCCTGTGGAATTCGATCAGTTCCAAATCTTCCCGTCCCCACGGATAAGTCCTTCTGTTATCCGGGTCCGTCCAGCCGCATAAGCCTGCCTCATCGCCATAATATAATGTCGGGGCTCCCGGCCATGTCATCTGCATAACCACCGCTTCTTTCATAATTCCCTTATTGACATATGCATTTGCCGCCTCGGAACCTGCCGAAGCAACCCTGCCCACATTTCCGTTGGTTCTGGTCAGAAATCTGGAATGGTCATGATTGGACAGCTCATTCATGGCTACCAGCAGAGACTGTCCCTGAAATCTCGACATATGGTGACGCATGGAAGCGAAAAAGGAATAGGCATCACCTCTCAGGTCATCCCGCTTTTCATCGCTATGTTTCTCCATCCCCGTTAAAAACCAGGTAATAGGCTCCATGAATGCATCATAATTCATAACTGTATCCCATTCATCTCCCTGAAGCCATGAACCCGGATCGCCGTAATGTTCCGCCAGAATGATGGCTTCCGGATTAGCTTCTTTTACGGTCTTTCTGAAATCCTTCCAGAACTTATGATTAAAATCTCCGCTCTGTCCCAGGTCCGCTGCCACGTCCAGCCGCCAGCCATCAATGTTATACGGCGCCGAAACCCATTTTTTAGCGACATTCATAATGTACTCGTAAAGCTTCGGCGATTCTTCATAATTCAGCTTCGGCAGGGTATCATGTCCCCACCAGCCGTTATAGTGATAATTATAAGGCCATGACTCTTCAAAAAACTTAAAGAATGAGCGATACGGACTTTCCGCAGACACATAGGCCCCTTTTTCATATCCCTGCTGATTCTCATATATTTGTTCTTTATCCAGCCATTTATTAAAAGAACCGCAGTGATTGAACACACCATCCAGAATGACTTTCATGCCTCTTGCATGTACAGCCTCTACGAATTCCGCAAAAAAACGGTTGGATGCCTCCAGATTTTCCAAATCCGTTACTCTTGTAATATATCTGGAAGCATTTTTATTTTCATAATCTCCTTCTTTCAGCAGTTCTCCTTCATCCTTTACGATCCTGCCGATATGGGGATCAATATAATCATAATCCTGAATATCGTATTTGTGATTGGAAGGCGATACGAATAAAGGGTTAAAATAAATCACCTCCACACCCAGTTTCTCCAGATAGTCCAGTTTATCCCATACACCCTGGATATCACCGCCGTAAAATTCCCGGACTCCCATGGCGGCCGGATATTTAAACCAGTCCTCTACCTTTCTGGAATAATCGCCGATATAACTGTACTCGTTGGTTTCAACATCATTGGTGGTATCTCCGTTAAAGAAACGGTCTGTATAAATCTGATACATAACCGCTCCTTTCGCCCAGTCCGGCGTTTTAAATCCCGGAGTTATGACAAAATCATACCAGCCCAGCCTTTTGTCACACACTCCGGCTTTATCATAAAAACAGGTCTCGAATCCCGTTACGATCTTAAAATAATAATGAAGCTGTTTATCCGTAAGGGATACTTCATATTCATAATATGCAAATAATTCATCATTACCTATCTCATGCATGGCATATTCTTTATTTTCCATACAAATATAAATATCATCGATATTCGCTGCCGCAGCCCGAAACCGGATACGAACCGTACCGAACTTCTCCGGTTCCGCAGGAATCCGGAAATTTCCGGTTTCATCGCTGAACAAAGCCTCCCTGTTCATGACCGGTTTCATGTTCTGTATATAAAAAATCTTCTTTTCGCTTTCATTCATATTAGAGGTATTGAAAATCATAGCAACATCCCTTCTATATTTTGTTTTTAATTCTATAATAATTTTTTCACATTTGCAAGTAAAAAAAATATATGCAAAAGTCTCATAAATATTACCCGAAAGTAAAAAGGACAGCTTTCGTTGCTGTCCTTTCTAGGAGAAGGTATTTCGTTTCTTATGGGGTGTAGCAAAAACTATATAATGTATTGGGGGGGTTTTTACGTTATTTAGTATAGCATCCCATCACACAAAAGTCTGCACAAAGTTTACAAAATCCACTATTACTTTTTATGCAATTTGTCAATACATATTTATATTTTTATCAATTTTGCACACCTTCAAAAGAAAATATAAATTAATTTTCGTTTTCTTGCATGCTTCCGTCAAATAACGCTTCAAACTCCTGCTGGTTTATCTTTTCTTTTTCCATCAGAAGTTCTGCACACTTATTTAATACCTCCATATGCTCCTCAATAATCTTCTTGGCTTTTCCGTAACAATCATCAACAATATTCTTAACTTCATTATCAATAAGGCTGGCGGTATCATCCGCATATCCCCTCGTATGTGCCAGATCCCTGCCGATAAAGACTTCATCTTCATTATCGCCATAATTGATCAGTCCCAGTTTATCCGACATACCATACTTGGTAACCATGGCTTTTGCCGTTGCAGTTGCCTGTTTGATGTCCTGGGAAGCTCCCGTGGTAATATCGTCCAGAACCAGTTCTTCCGCAATACGTCCGCCAAGGGCCACCATGATATCCTGCAGCATTCTGCCTCTTGTATTGAACATCTCATCTTTTTCCGGAAGAGGCATGGTATAACCGGCAGCGCCCATTCCGGTAGGAATAATGGAAACCGTATGAACCGGTCCTACATCCGGCAGAACATGGAATAAAATAGCGTGACCTGCCTCATGAAACGCCGTAATCCTCTTTTCTTTTTCGGAAATGATCTTGCTTCTCTTTTCCGTACCTATGCCAACCTTTACAAAAGAGCGGTTGATATCCGACTGTGTGATAAACTTCCGGTTCTGTTTCGCTGCATAAATTGCAGCTTCATTCATCAGATTTTCCAGATCCGCTCCGGTAAAACCTGCAGTGGTCTGCGCAACATTATCCAAATCCACGTCTTCCGCAACCGGCTTGTTTTTAATATGAACGTCCAGAATTTCCCGGCGGCCTCTTACGTCAGGACGGCCAACCATAACTTTTCTGTCAAAGCGTCCCGGTCTTAAAATGGCAGGATCCAGGATATCCACACGGTTAGTGGCCGCCATTACGATTATACCTTCGTTCACACCAAATCCATCCATTTCAACCAAAAGCTGGTTCAGCGTCTGTTCTCTTTCATCATGACCGCCTCCCATACCGGTTCCCCGTCTTCTGGCAACGGCATCGATCTCATCAATAAAAACAATACATGGAGAGTTTTTCTTCGCCTCTTCAAACAGATCCCGGACTCTGGATGCACCGACACCCACAAACATCTCGACAAAATCCGAACCGGAAATGCTGAAAAACGGCACGCCTGCTTCTCCCGCTACCGCCTTTGCAAGAAGGGTTTTACCGGTTCCCGGAGGTCCCGTAAGTATTACGCCCTTCGGGATTCTTGCCCCGACTTCAATATATTTCTTCGGATTCTTGAGAAAATCCACAATCTCTTCCAGTTCCTCTTTTTCCTCATGCAGACCGGCCACATTCTCAAATTTAACCTTTTTACTCATATCGGTTGCCATTTTGGCGCGGCTCTTTCCGAAATTCATCATCTTGCCGCCACCGCCGCCTCCTGCCTGCGTGGTTATCATGGATATAAATATGATCGCTATGGCAACCATTACGACATAGGGAAGGATATCCCATATAATGCTGTCCCGTTCCACATCGGCCAGCTTATATTCCTTTCCGGCATTTTTTATATCCTCGGTACATATACTGATATCCTCAATATAAATACTATGTTTTGTATCATCAATCATCTTAACTACCAGTTTGCCGGTAGGCACTTCCTTATTCTGGTAGATTTTGATACTGCTGATATGGTCTCCCTGTAAATCCTCAAGGAAATTCATGTAATTGTAGTCATCATTGTTATCATTGTATATTGCTATATAATAAAATGCCCCAATTATCAGCAATAATATAATGATATAGATGCCAAAACCTTTCATTTGTTTCTTCAAAATCGAAAACCTCCTCTCGCCTGAGCAAAATTAAAATTCTACAACGCCGATAAACGGCAGATTTCTATATTTCTGGTCATAATCCAAACCATATCCAACCACAAACTCATCAGGAATATTAAAACAGGTATAAGATACATCCACATCGGCAACTCTTCTGTCCGGTTTATCCAAAAGCGTACACACTTCCATGCAGGCAGGATTCCTCTGCTGCAACATTTCCGTCAGTACCTTCAGTGTTCTGCCGGAATCTATGATATCTTCTACTATTATTACGTTTTTACCCTCAATGGATTCATCCAGATCCTTGATTATCTTAATGTTTCCGCTACTGGCCGTTTCTGAGCCGTAACTGGAAACCGACATAAAATCCATGGAGACATCCGTCGTGATTCTTTTGGCAAGTTCACACATAAAAAAAGCGCCGCCCTTCAGAACACAGATCAGATGTACGGTTCTGCCAGTATATTTCCTGCTGATCTCTGCTCCGATCTCGCTGATCTTTCTTTCTATGTCCTTTTCCGAAATGAGAACCCTGATTTTATCCTGCATCCTATATTATATCCTTTCTTTCGATCTTAAGAACATGTCTTGTGGATTCCGTGATCTTATAATCTTCACTGATACGGCCGCCAACCACCCATATGATATGATTTCCATCTGCCAGCAGGGGGATTCTTCCCCGATCTTTCTGCGGAATCTTCTCATCCACAAAATAGGATTTCAGTTTTTTATGACTTCCTCTGCTGTCAATGGTCAGAAAATCCCCTGACATTCTGTATCTCAACTGAACAGCAAATTTCATTTTATCATAATCAAAGCATTTCGTATACAGATTTTTTTGTTTTTTTATACAATTTTTCAAAAATTTTACAGCTTCTTCCTCACTGTCCAAATAAAATTCCGATACTTCAAAACAATACTCATACCCTTCCAGTCTATAGATTCCCGGTTTGAGGATCATCGTCTTGCCATGAACATATATCTGTTCGTTCCTTTTATCAACCGATTCTTTATGTTCTAATATCAGACGGTTATAATCGTTTCTCACGATTATACCGCCGGGCAGGTAAATATATTTTCCCGGCTCTCCTGTCATAAGCTCCAGTACATCTTTGATATGACTTACGGTTATATCTTTCAGACCTCCGGCAATCCTGCCCACTGCCTGTCGTATGATTCTTTTCTTTATATAAATATCCATTGGATGAAGTTCTTCTTTCTTTATACAAATACAATTATTATCTGTATAAATAACTTTTTCATACATCTGATTTGTTATTTTTTCAAGAAATTCCTCCGCTTCCCTGACATTTTCGGAAGCGTTGCGGATATGTTCCACGCATTTCGGATTGATCTCCTGCTGCAAAACGGAAAGCACATGAAGCCGTATCCTATTCCTAGTATATTCCGTTTCCAGATTTGTGGAATCAATAATATATGAAATTTTATTATCTGCCAGATAGTTTTCTATCTCTTTACGTTCCAAACATAACAACGGCCGTACAATGCTGCCGTTCAACGGCGCTATTCCTCCCAGCCCCTTGAGTCCCGTTCCCCTGCTAAGATTATGAAGTACCGTTTCTGCATTATCGTTACTGTTATGTGCCACAGCGATCTTTGTATTATTTCCCCGTTCTGCCGCAAGTTCCCCCATCACCTGATATCGGAGGAGTCTGCCGGCTTCTTCGCAGGAAATCCGGTGTTCCCTGGAATATTCCGGTACGTCAAAAAAACGGATCACCAGTCCTACCCCTTCCTGCTCACATAATCTTTTTACAAATTCCATGTCCCGTCCGGCCTCTTCGCCCCGGATGCCATGATGCACATGAACGGCCGTCAGACGGCTGCGGTATTCCTCTCCGCTTTGCTCATGCAGAAAACGTTTGAGCATAAAAAGCAGGCAGACAGAATCAGCGCCGCCGGATAAACCTGCAATGACGTGTTCTGACTGCCGGATCATATTATATCTTTCTATATATCGTTTCACTTTATCATACATAAAAAACCTCATTCCTGCATAATTAAATAAGATTTAGTATATGGTACTTTTTCCTGAAAATCAAGCAGATTATCAGGATTTCTTTTTATATCAAAATGATCATGCGGTCTTTCTGTTCCATATACCCGTTACCAGAACCGTCATATCATCGGATAATCCTTCACTGCCTTCCTGGGTATTCTCTTCCGTTCCGGCCGCCTGTTCCAGTATTTTTCTGGCCACTTCTTTTGGATTGCTGCTGTTGATTCCCATGATGATCTCACTTAATTTCTCCGCCTTGTTTTCACAATCCAATGCATCCAGTACGCCGTCCGAAACCATAATGACCATATCCCCGTCATATAATTTTTTCGTCGTAGTATCATAATCCACTTCCCCGAATACCCCTAACGGCATGGATGTGGATTTTATCGTCTCTATCCATTTCCCTCTCTTTACAAACGTAGCGGCGGCTCCGATCTTAACCAGGTCACAGACGCCGGAATGCAGATCGATGATACCGAAATCCAGTGTGGCCGGGTGTTCTTCCTCCGAATTCATGATCATAACGGAATTTATCATTTTTAAAGCCGCTTCTTCACTAAATCCGCTGTCCAGTAACTGTTCCAGCAGTTCAATTACCGTTTCGCTTTCAATACATGCACTGGCGCCGTATCCCATGCCGTCGGATAAGCTCATTATCATCTGTCCGTTATCCAGTTCCTGGAATGAATAATTATCCCCGGAAATCCCTCCGTTACCTCTTGCCAGCCCGGCTGCTCCATGCAGCACATAGAAATTTGCTTCTTCCACGTAAGTTGTGGTGGTAAATTCATGGCTTAAAACTTTTCTGCAGTTTTTGGCCGGCATATAATTTTTTCCCATTGCCTCACTGATTATTTTGGCCACTTCCCTTGTGCCTACCGTAGTTCCCCTGTCACATCTGGCGGTTACCAGATATTCGCACTTATGTCTTCGGTTTTCAATTCCCATTATTTTAGTCATATTGACTTTTTTGGCCTTTAATTTATGACGGATATATTCTTCTTCCTCATTGGTAATACGTATAAAATCATACATCTCCCTGGAATATTCCTGTATGATCTGGGATATCTGTTCCAATTGCTTTGACATAGCCTGTCTGCTTTCTTCCAGTTTTGTGCGCCAAACCTGATTCATACAAATTTCCTCCCCCGGGGCCGCTTCGTTTTTCTTTGACAGTTCCGAAATACTGACCGATAATTTATCAAAAGCTTTTGCCACGGATAGTAATTTTTCCTCAAATAAGCTGTCCATTTTTCTCTGCATGGAATCCTCCCTGTTTTCTTCAAACCTGTATACCAGATTTTCAGGTAATGTCAGAAAGATCACAAGGGCGCCCAGAAGACCTTTTATGGAGGTATCACTGATAAAATAGGGCATAAACGCATAGCCTGCCGTTATAATGGTACAACCGAATGTCATGATACTGATAAATCTGCCCAGTTCCCGGAATATCCCCGCGCAGATACCTGCCATACACATAATACCCAAAAGCCCTATGTCTCCCTGCCATAAACACAGCGGTATTCCGCATGCGGCTCCGAATATGGCTCCTATTCCTGCTCCGTATTTATAAGCGCCGAATGCCAGCATAAAATACATAAAGATCTCTACCAGCGCTGCCGGCAAATGAAAATTAGTTCCCAGGGCATATAACATGCATCCGCCGATGACCGCCAGACTGAACAAATCCTCACTGGCTATGATCTTATTGGTTCTGTTTATGATATTTATTCCTTTTTCAAAAATCACTACAAAAGCTGCTGCAAGAATGGCAGCCGCCACAGGCCGGGACAATTGTTTTATTACCGTAACGGCATCTCCGCCCCATGCCGGATTATCCAGATATATTCCTGTCAGTTCCAATAATAAGACATTGACCATACACAAGATTCCATATGTATATACGGAAAGTTTTATTTTGCTGAACTGCACCAGCCGGGTAATGGCCAGGATCGATAACAACATTGCCGTATACTTTGCAACTGCCAGATAGGCAAAACATTGTGCCATTCCCGCCATCATTATTAATACTGTGATCAGATTGGCATAGCCGCTCATGCTCAGTCCCATGAAATATGCCATTCCTATGGGATTCATTCCATAAGCAGAAAAACCCGCCAGTATGTACGCGATTCCATTCAGGGCAATATACCTGCCTCCCTTCAATGTAAGTATTTCTGTCCATCCTTCGTTTAATGCTGCTGCTTTTTTTACAATCTGCATAATATTACCTCCAATTGATTTTTTTTGTCCGGGCCCTTGTCCCAAACGTTGAATTGATGGCTATTATACTGAGTGTACGCTTATTTTTTTGTCAAACCAGTGCAGTGATTTTCATAAAGTTTTTGACAAAAAAACATTCAAAACGGTGATTTTGTTCTTTCAAGGAATGTAATGTTTTTTAAGAAATTAAAAAAACAGCCTTAAGTTTTAATACTTAAGACCGTAATTTTTCTTTCAGATCAGTTGGCAGGCTTGAATATTATTTCATCCGGGTATACCAGTCCCAGCTTCTTTGCCATTTCCTCTATGTACTGCTTCGTCTGGACGTAAATCTTCTGCTCTTCCAGCTCTGCGGTTCTGCTGCTTTCCTGCTCATAGGAAGCCTGAAGTCCGCTCACTTTTGCTGACAGTTCTTTATCCTCCTGCTCCATATTTTTAATATGAATTCCCAGCATAAAAATAAGTATGGCCGCAATGGCGATCACTGCCAATCCGTTAATCCGATTGCCTCTTCCTTTTCTTTTTCCTGTTCCGTTTACGACTCTTGTCTTTTTCGCTGTTGCCTTCATGGGCTTTTCCCTTCTTTTCCTGCCGGATTTCTCTGTCTTCTTTTTTATTCCGGACTTTCTGCTTCTCTATCTCTTTTTGTTTCTTTCTCTCTTCATGTTTCTTTTTATATTTTGCATTTTTATCACAATATAGTCTGACTATCATTTTAAATGGTTTTAAAACTTTTTTCAATATAAATTTCAAAACTTTCAGAATTTTGTTCAAAATATAATTCAGGAACTTAGAGACATATTTCACAAAGAATTTTCCAATGCTTATCTCATACAGTATCATTCCCAATGCCATACCGATTATGGCATATCCTCTTACCATTCCGCCGTTTTCACGATACATCAGCATAAACATTAATACGGAAACCACAAACCAGTAAATAATATCTTCTGCCGCCGTAACGGCCAATTTCTTTTTAATGATCCTGCGGAAAATCCGGATGACATCATATATTATCCCGCAGAAAGCCCCAAGCATGATGGCATAACAAAAGGTGTTGAACTCCGCATAGATGGTCTCACTCATTTAAACAGTCTCTTAAGTACGGATTCATTATCTTTTTTCGAGGTATAATAGAAGCTGTCAACGGAGCCTTCAATATCAACCTCTCCTTTTTCCAGGTTTAACCGTTTTACATGAAGTTCATGTCCCTTTATGATCAAACGTCCCATGCTTGTGTCAAGGCTGATCGCATCATTGTCAAATTCATTCACCTCTTCAACACCGGTGATCGTTCCTTCTGTTCTGCCGCTGATACTTATTTTATGGGCAATCCCGCGTTTATCGTTAGCCGGATTCAAACGCCGTCCCGTTCCATATCCATAATCCTCCATTATACACCCCTGTACTTCACAAGTCTCGTGTTTAAGTATATTATGAAACCTTTTTAAATATGCATATTTTAAAGTTCACGATACATTTCCTTCGCTTCTTCCTTCTTTACGGTTTCAGATACATCTAACACCTCAACCTTTACCGATCTGGTTCCAAACATAATTTCAATCCGGTCCCCTACCTTCACGTTCTGGGATGCCTTCGCCGGTTTATCATTTATCGTTACCCGTCCCGCATCACAGGCTTCATTTGCCACGGTCCTTCTTTTGATCAACCGGGACACTTTTAAATATTTATCCAATCTCATATCAATACCTCTTACAATTTTCCTTTCTTTCGATAATTTCTTTTAACCCGGATAACTCTTTACAAAATCCAATGGTAAGATATCCGGAGCCGATCCGGCAGACAGAAAAAATTGCCCCGCTTCTTCAGCAGGGCAATCAGCTTGCAATCTCATATTCACTCAATCAATTGCTTTTAACAAATATCCGCTTAACGATTATTTGTTAACTTCATCTTTTAAAGCCTTGCCGGCTTTAAACTTAGGTGACTTAGAAGCCGGAATCGGCATAGTCTTACCTGTCTGTGGGTTTCTTCCTTCCCTAGCTGCTCTTTCAGCCACTTCGAAAGTTCCGAATCCAACTAACTGAATCTTATTTCCTGCTTTTAATTCCTCAGATACAACATCAATAAATGCCTTTAATGCCTTCTCTGCATCTTTTTTAGATAATTCGGTTCTTTCAGCCATAGCTGTTACTAATTCAGCTTTGTTCATGGATAAACTCCTCCTCCGTCATTTTATATTCTTTCAATTCTCGGATAAGCAAACTTCTATTCTTTGTTGCTCTCACGTTTATTTATAAACGTTTCTACCATGTTTGTCAAGGAATTTTCGGCATTTTCTTGCAATTCCCTGGCAATATTTACAATTTCCAAAATAATAGCGCCAATATTATCTGAATCATACTTATTTTCCAAACCATTTTCACCATTTATTAAAATAAATTCCTTTAAATCCTCCAGTGATCTTTGTATATTCCCAACAGACTCCAACGCGGTTATTCCGTCGCCGTATATCTTGTCCGACTTTTTCAAAACCTTTTGTGCCCGCAGCAAAGCCGGAAGAGATTTTGGAATGGCTGTCAGCGGACCAACGTCTGCCTGAGATGTATTTCGTTTTTCTTCCTGTTTGATCTTATCCCAATCCACAGCCCCGGAGACAGCCAGTTCTCCGTTTTCATTTCCAAATACATGCGGATGCCGTCTTATCATTTTTTCGCTGATGCCCTGAACCACATCATCAAAGGTAAATGCGCCTCTTTCTTCGGCAATCCGGCTATGCATAACTACCTGTAGAAGAACATCTCCCAGTTCTTCCTTCAGATTATCATCATCCTTATTATCAATTGCTTCCAGCACTTCATAACATTCCTCTATGAGACACGTTCTCATACTTTCATGGGTCTGAACCCTGTCCCACGGGCAGCCGTCCGGTGAACGCAGTGTCTTAATAATTTTTCTAAAGTCCTCAATATTGTAATTTTCCATTTTTATACCTGAACTATTCTTCCTATCTTCTTTTGTCAGCTTATCCGGCTATTTCTCCAGACCTGCATCATGCTTCCATCTGTCTGCCCAGGAAATTCGCCGCAATCGCTGCTATCTTAACTTCCGTCTCGGATAACTTGGCAGCTTCATCCTTTGCCATTATCACGACCGCTCCGATAACATCTCCTTCGCATATGATCGGCTGAATGATCTTGGAATTCCGCTCGGTATCAATATCCGTTATCCTGATCCCTTTTGTGTTTTCTTTTACCAGTATACGATTCTCCAGGATATTTTCAAAGTCCTTTGTCAGACTTTTATTCAGCAACTCCTTTTTCCCCCCGGCTGCTGCGATCACCTGGTCTCTATCCGTAATTATCACACTATGCTCCGTATTCAAAGCCATACTTTCCGCATACTGAATGGCAAATGTTTTCATTTCTCCGATAGGCGAATATTTTTTTAATATGATTTCTCCTTCCCGGTCTGTAAAGATTTCCAATGGATCTCCCTCCCGGATTTTCAGTGTTCTCCTGATCTCTTTTGGGATAACCACTCTTCCCAGTTCATCGATTCGCCTAACTATACCTGTTGCTTTCATTTATTACTCCTCCATTTACAAATCTTATGTTTCATATATTTATTGTGATACTAGTATCTGTAAATGAAGGTATTTTATACCTTGGAAATTATGAAATGGATCACTGTTCGGGAATGTCAACTTTTCCCGTTACCGCCTCATAAATCAACGATTTTTTATAGGATGCCAGACGCTCCAGAAGTCGATTTCTATTATTTACCTCTTTGTCTATCCGAAGGCAGACCGAATCCAGATATTCGGCAATTGCCTTTTGTTCTTCCGGTTCCGGCATGGGAATCTGCATATTTCTGATAAAGTCCGTACCGGCCCGGGGCATTTTAGTGCCATAAGTAGAAGCATCCACGATTTTTACAAACCAGTCGCTCAAACATACATATTTAAGATAAGTGCTGTTACCTGTAAAGTTACCAAATACAACAAATTCACTGGAACAGCAGGCTTTCTTTTTAACTTCAAGGGCTTTCGCAAGATACGGCCTTAACTTTGCAAATATAACGTCACCGGGCTGGCAGATCAGTGCATTCGTCAGATCATAATTATTATCGGTCTCTATATATTTTCCGGTATGGCTTTCAATGTTTTCCAATCCAATATAACTCCGTTTCCGGCTTATTGAAATCCATTTTTTATTTCTTAATTCCGTACAGAATTTCAGTCTTATAACCCGCCAGTTCGCAGGAATCCTGCCAATCCAGTCCACGCCGCTGTCTTTAAAGGCCGCCGCAGGATCATAACCTTTACTGACCGTTTCCGTAATGACCGTCCTCCGGTATTCCTGCAGTTTTATTATCTGCTCTTCCTGCAATTCCATTACGGAATTGATTAATTTACACTGATGATCCAGATATTCTGCGATCATCTGCTGGGTCTTAACAGACGGACACGGAACATAAATCTGTTTCATATCGCTCCACTTTGTTGACCAGAGATCATCTACGATTCCGTTCCCGTATCGGTAAAACTCATCTGCAAACATATCTGATTTAAACACATAACTGAAAAACAGATTATTTATGTTTTGTTTAGGCTTAAGGACCAGGTTGATCATGGAAACCGAACCCTCCAGTTCCGATATCCCGCAGGCCCCTCTTCTGTCAGACCTGCTGTTGATCACAAAATCATTTTTTTTTACCAGTTTTCTGCAGTTGCTGTTTTCACTCTTAACCACTTTTTCCAGTCTTGGAACGATTCCATTCTGCGTAACAGACAAGGGCATATGCCTTTTTTCACTGGTTTTCTCATTTCGTTCTTCATATATATAACCGATCTTATTTAATTCCCATTGTCTGGGAATATTTCCTATCCATCCCACGCTGCTCTTTTTCATCTTTCGCACCACAAGCACCACCTCATGTCTTAAAAATCTTTTCCAGACTGCCGGCCAGTTCCTTTTCCAAATCCAGTATCTCTGTCATGATCTCAACCGACGGCCTTAACTGCTCATACTGATAAAAATATCTTGCAAACGGAATCTCATATCCGACCTTTGTCTTACTCCTGTCAATCCATGCATCCGGTGCAAAGGGCAGCACTTCTTCGGCAAAATACTCGTCTATATCTTTATCAAGGGGTACGTTTTCCGTATCCCGGAGAGTTATATCCGGCTGCAATTTTCCTTTTTTCAATATACATTCTCCGTTTTCACCGCGTATCGGCCGTTCCACTACGATCTTCGAATATCCGAATTCGGAATTATTGATGATCTTACTGATCCTGCTTTCCTTAAAATCTCCGTAAATCCTCGTGATTTCTTCAATATAATGAAGGGGAATGTCATTTTTCTTATTGCCCAGTGATTTTCTTCTTCTTTCACATTTTTCATTTGCATTGATCAGTTGAACCTTTCCAACCCTTCTAAAACTTTTTTTATTAGATAATACCCATATATATGTAGCGATCCCTGTATTGTAGAAAATATCATTTGGCAGTGCAATAATGGCTTCCAGCAGATCGTTTTCCAGTATATAGCGGCGTATATTGGAGGGTCCGCTTCCGGCATCGCCTATAAACAACGGGGAACCATTGTGTATGATGGCTATTCTGGAGCCTCCGTCCTTTTTATCCTTCATCTTGGAAATGGCAGTCAGCAGAAACAGCATCTGCCCATCCGATACAGAAGGAATACCGGCTCCGAATCTTCCCTGAAAGCCTGTTTTTGCCTCCTGTTCCACAATCTCTTTTTCATTTTTCCACTCCCGGCCAAAGGGCGGATTGGAAAGAATATAATCAAATCGCTGATTTTTAAATTTATCGTCAGACAATGTATTACCATCCTGAATATCATTGGCATTATTTCCTTTGATCAACATATCTGCTTTACAGATTGCAAAGGTCTGGTCATTGATTTCCTGTCCGAATGCCATTACTCTGGCATCCGGATTAATCTTATCCAGATATTCCTCTGCCACAGACAACATTCCTCCGGTTCCGCATGCCGGGTCATATATCGTTTTGACCACATTCTGTCCGCTCAGTACCTTACTGTCATCATAAAACAGAATATTGACCATAAGCTCGATCACTTCTCTCGGCGTATAATGCTGGCCTGCATCTTCGTTATGTGCTTCGGAAAATCTCCGGATGATTTCCTCAAATATATATCCCATGGCCAGATTTGACACTTCTTCAGGATGAAGATTTCCTTTTTCGGATGTAAATTCCTTGATTACCATATATAAAATCCCCTTATCAGCCATTCTGGAGATATGTCCGTAAAACCGGAATTTATCTATAATATCCCTGACGTTTTCGGAAAAGGCATTCAGATAATCAAACAAATTTTCTTTAATGTTTTCCGAGTCTTCCAGCAACGTATCAAAGTTATATTTACATGTATTATAAAAGCCAAAACCGGAAGCCTCTTTTAATATCTCATCCCTGTTTTTTAATTCTTTTACCTGTTCATATCTGTCAAGTACCTTATCTTTTGTAGCCATTAAAATACAATCAAAACGCCGGATCACGGTTAACGGCAGAATGACTTCTCCATATTCATGGGGTTTATAAACGCCCGTTAATTTGTCCGCAATTGCCCAGATCAGATTTGCTTTTTCGTTTACGATCGTGTTTAGCGATTTACTCTCCATCATTATTACCATATATATTGCAGTCGGAACCACAACTACCTTTTTAAAAATTTCTTTTTTATTTTCCATTTTTTGGAAATCTTACTTCTATTTTAGCCTAATTGAATTGATTTTTCAACTTTTAGATGTGAAAGACATGGATATAAGATTAAAGATTTTCTAAAGGAACATACCTTAGACCGATCTCCACTCTATTTGTTAAAAAAACGAAATATCCTGTAACACTAAAATCTCAAAAACATTTCCAAATTATTGATGTTTTTTTTCTCATATGGTGTTATATTAATAGTATTATTTTAAAATCAATTGAAACGTTTCATATCAGGAGGAAAATGTAAAATGAGCAGGTCCATTCATCCAAACAGAAAGGGATTAAGTATCATCATCGTTGGATGCGGAAAAGTCGGTTCTGCACTGATCGAACAACTGAGCCGTGAAGGCCACGACATTACCATAATCGACAAAAATCCCCAGAAGATCCAGGCTTTGACCAATTTATATGATATTATGGGAATTGTAGGAAACGGAGCCAGTTATGTGGTTCAGATGGAAGCAGAGATTGAAAACACCGATCTGATCATTGCCGTTACCGATTCCGATGAATTAAATCTACTCTGCTGCACTGTGGCAAAACGGGTCAGCAACTGCGCAGCCATTGCCCGGGTCCGGACGCCGGATTACAGTGAAGAAGTGGGATATCTGCGTGAAAAGCTGGGTCTGGCAATGATAATAAATCCGGATCTGGAAGCCGCAAGAGAAGCCGCTCGTATTCTCTATCTGCCAACCGCACTGGAGGTTAATACCTTCGCCCACGGACAGGCAGAACTGGTAAAATTTAAACTGCCGGATAATAATATCCTGGACGGCGCTTCCATTGCTTCCATCGGTAAAGATATTACGACAAACTTACTGATATGCGCCATAGAACGGGAGGGAAATGTCTTTATACCTTCCGGGGATTTCATACTGAAAAAAGGAGATTACATATCTTTTGTTGCTACCCGCAATGAAACAAGAGCCTTTTTGAAGAAGATCGGTTTTAAGACCAATCAGGTAAAAGATACCATGATCATCGGCGGTGGAAAGGCTGCATTCTATCTGGCAAAACAGCTGATCAGTATGGGAATATCCGTGAAAATCATCGAACGCAGCAAAACGCGCTGCGAAGAATTGAGCATACTGCTGCCAAAAGCCATCATCATAAACGGCGACGGTACCGACGAAGAACTGCTGAAGGAAGAAGGAATCGCTTTCTGTGAATCTTTTGTTCCACTGACAGGCATCGACGAAGAAAATATTCTTCTGACCCTGCATGCCAAACGGGTTTCCAATGCCAAAGTTATCACAAAGATCAACCGGAATACATTTATGGACGTTATCAGCAGTCTGGACCTGGGCAGCGTGGTCTATCCCAGATATATCACTGCCGAAGCCATCATTGCATATGTACGTGCAAAGAAAAATTCCATGAACAGTGATATCGAAACTTTATATCATATGTTTAATTCCCGTGCGGAAGCGATTGAGTTTCGTGTGGATAAAGCCTCTTCCGTAACAGATATACCGATCATGAATCTGGCCCTGAAAAAGAATCTGCTGATTTCTTTTATTAACCGTAACGGCTCCATCATTATTCCCAGCGGTCAGGATTGTATAAAAGTCGGCGATACCGTTATGATCGTTACTACCCACAGCGGATTTAATGATATACAGGATATTTTAAAATAGGGTTCGGAGGATACCATGAACAATTCAATTATTCGATATATTTTAGGACAGGTTCTTAAAATGGAAGCCATTTTAATGTTCCTTCCCGTTATTGTTGCCGTAATTTACAGAGAAGAAGAAGGTTTTGCCTATCTCATCACCTTGTTGTTCTGCGGTGCCCTGGGATTTGCAGCTACGCACAAAAAACCTCAGAATTTTATTTTTTATCTGAAAGAAGGCTGTATTGCCACTTCCTTAAGCTGGATCGTCTTAAGTATATTTGGCAGTCTGCCGTTTATCATTACCGGGGAGATTCCTTCGGTAACGGATGCGCTGTTTGAAACCATATCCGGATTCACCACTACCGGCGCCAGCATATTATCCGATGTGGAGTCCTTATCTTATTGCAGCATATTCTGGCGCAGCTTTACGCACTGGATCGGAGGTATGGGCGTCCTGGTATTTCTTCTGGCCATCATACCGCTGAGCGGCGGTTCCCATATCAATCTCATGCGGGCCGAAAGCCCCGGTCCGTCCGTAGGAAAACTGGTTCCCAAAGTACGGCACACCGCCCGGCTGCTGTATCTGATATATTTCGGAATGACCATACTGGAAGTGCTGCTATTGCTCATCGGCAAAATGCCTGTGTTTGATGCCCTGACTACATCCTTCGGAACTGCAGGTACCGGCGGGTTTGGAATTAAAAATGACAGTATCGCCGGATATTCTTCCTATATTCAGTGGATCGTAACCGTTTTCATGATCTTATTCGGTGTGAACTTTAACGCATACTATCTGATTTTACTTAGACGATTTAAGAAGGCATTTAAGATCGAAGAAATCCGTTATTATTTTCTCATAATCACCGCCGCCGTTGCGATCATATTTTTTGATATCTGCAATACCGCGGCAAGTGCCTTTACTGCACTGAGGGATGCATCCTTTCAGGTAGCATCCATTATAACCACTACCGGCTTTTCCACCGTGGATTTTAATACATGGTCCCAGGCTTCAAAAACAGTTCTCGTCCTGCTGATGTTTATAGGGGCCTGTGCCGGAAGTACCGGAGGAGGTATTAAAGTATCCCGTTTTGTGGTATTGTTTAAAACAGTCATAAAAGAGTTAAATTCGTACATACACCCAAAAAGTATCAAAAAGATCAAGATTGACGGCAAACCGGTGGAACATGAAGTTGTCCGCTCCATCAACGTTTATTTTATTACGTTCATGATAATATTTACATTATCGGTTTTTGCCCTGTCTTTTGAAGGCAAGGATCTGGTTACCAATTTTACTGCGGTAACCGCCACCATAAACAATATCGGCCCCGGACTGGAACTTGTGGGACCGACACAGAATTTTTCAATCTTTACGCCGTTTTCCAAATTTATATTAATGTTTGATATGCTGGCCGGCAGACTGGAATTATTTCCGTTGCTGATATTATTTCACCCGGCTGCCTGGAGAGATCTGGTGCATAAAAAATAAAATATTTCATAGTATATAAGCCGCGGCCTTTCGACCGCGGCTCTTTTATTTGACATTTTAACCGGCTGTCTGTTTGATCAGCGGAAATTCAATATATATACAAAACCGGTTATCTTCCATTTCTGCCCTGATCGCTCCATTCATCCGAAGAACGAATTCCTTCGCAATGGAAAGGCCCAGACCGGTGGATGAGTCACTTCTGGCTTCATCCGCTTTATAAAATCGTTCAAAAATCTGACTGATATCAATCTTACCAGGTTCCGACACCATATTTTTCAGAGATAACACTGCCGTCTGCCCTTTTCGTTCCAGTACTACTTCAAACTGTTTTTCCCCGTGTTCAAAACCGTTTTTAATAATATTTCTGATGGTCCGGCCCAAAGCCTGGGAATTTCCTTCAATCATCAGGGATTCCTCCGTAATTTCAAATTTGGGGTCAATGTCTTTCTCTTTCCAGATATCATAATAAGAAAATAAAGTATCCATTAAAATTCTGTTTAAGGAACAGGGATTTAATTCAAGTACATAATCATCATTCTGAAGCTTGGTAAACGTAAACAATTCCTCCAGCATATCCTTCAGACTGGAAATCCTTTCCTGTATCACCATTATATAATGCTGCTGTTCCTCCGTAATCTCACTTCCTTTTAATAATTGGAAATATCCGTCTAAGGAAGTTAACGGCGTCCGGATATCATGAGACAAATTTGTATAGATATCGGATATAGATTTTTCCTTATCCAGATATCTTTTACGCTCCCATTTCCTCAGTTCCACGATTTCATTCAGCGTATCCGTCAGATATCCCATTCCGCCGAAACGGATTTCACTGCTGATCATCATATTGCTGTCATGGTCCTTCAAAAACCACAACTGGCGGCAGATATCCCTGATCTGCCGCTGAGATTTTATTATGATCCAAAACAAAAATATTATAATGCATATCAATGCTGCTATAACATAATACATCAGCATATATCCCTTTTCCTATAAATATACATACTAATCACTGTCATTATACTGATATAAACCAGTGAGAGTCCTATCATCCGTTCCATCGCTCCGGAACTGAAATTCATGGAAAGACTTCCGATCTTATCCATCAAGGTATACTTTGTCAGATTCAGATTCCCGAAACCAATCTTTTTTGCCAGAACCTGTATCCCGCTATATACAACCACCATCATATTCATGCAGAGACAGATCGCAAAAATCATGCTAAACACATTATTTCTTGCCAGTATGGCTATAGTCATGATGATCATGGCCAGTGCAAAGTGCAGTAACAGCTCCACTGCCATATACCGGAACATTCCGCCGCTATCTCCCCATTTCAAATAACCCAGAAAGATATAATTAGAAACTGCCTGTGTCAAAAATGTTATCATCAGAGTTAACCCGGTAAATACCAGTAAAGCTGATGCTTTTGAAATGATCAGTCCTTCTCTTCGCTTTACCTGTCCGCCGAAATTTTTAATATATCCGCTTCCGATATCCGCAGTAGCATAAATAACCGCAAAGATCACAAGAAACAATGCAATATTTTTTCCTCCGATATTGGCAAATACCATATCAAATACCGTAATGTCTTCTCCCAGTTCGGTAGGTACCACCGTCTGCATCCCGAAATCCATATCCGTTTCCGTGTCGCCGCCGTTTTCTGTCGTTTCGTTCCGGTACTCTTCCTGATTTTTAACTGCATCCAGATACTCGTTTTTTGTTAACCAGGTCGATAAAAACAACAGACAGATCAATATGCACCATATCACATACAGACTCTTCGCTTTAAACATCCTGTAAATATCCATTTTTATCATATTAAGCATGAACAGCACCTCCCGTCAGATTTAAGAAATAACTTTCCAGTTCCTCTCCTGCAATAAACAATTCCTTTACTTCCAGTCCTGCTTTTACCAGCCGGGTATTCAGCGCCGCGCTTTCGTCTAAATGTCCATGGACATATATCCGGTCTTTACTTACGATCTTATAAGTTTTAATATTCATTTTATCCAGAACCGGTATGGCCAGTTCCGGATGATTCATTGATATTTCTATCCGCTCGTTGCAGCGGTTCATCAGATCTTCCCTTGTCATTTCCTGCAACAGACAGCCGTTGTGGATAATACCATAGTGAGTGGCTATTTTCGATAATTCCTCCAGAATGTGACTGGAAATCAAAACGGTCATATTCCGCTCTTTCTGAAGTTTTAAAATAATATCACGAACCTCTGCAATACCCTGCGGATCCAGTCCGTTAATGGGTTCATCCAAAACCAGCAGATCCGGTTCTCCTACCAGAGCCAGACCTATGCCCAGTCTCTGCTTCATACCCAGAGAAAACTTTTTCGTTTTTTTATTCCCTGCATCGGCTAAACCGATCTGTTCCAAAAGTTCTTCAATATATCCGCTTTTTTTAATACCCATAAGTTTACATTTTATCATTAGATTATCATAAGCTGACATATTTCCATACAGACCCGGCGCTTCGATCAGACAGCCGATCCTGGATCTGACCCTGCATAAATCCTTTCCGGTATATCCAAATAAATGTACTTCTCCCCGGGTAGGACCAGACAGTCCGCTGATCATTTTCAGAAACGTAGTCTTTCCCGCACCGTTTCTTCCGATAAATCCATAAATGGAACCCTTTTTTATATGGACATTTACATTGTCCACCGCTTTGTGGTGACCAAACTGTTTTGTAAGGTCTTTTGTTTCCAGCAATATTTCACTCAATCTGTTCATCTCCTTTATTATGATTCACTGTTTCACATTATAATTTAATATTACTTATAAATCGCTAATAAAAAGTAAAAAAAGAGTAAAATCTAAGGGTAAAGCCTGTATCCAATGCCCCAAACGGTTTCAATATATTCTTCCTCCGTTATTTCCCGTATTTTTTTACGAATATTGCTGATATGTACATCCAGCGTCTTTGTTTCACCCATATACGACTGCTCCCATGCATACTCAAACATCTCTTCTTTGCTAAAAACTTTTTTGGGATGTTTCAACAAAAGTTCCAATATAAAAAACTCCTGTTTTGTTATTTTAGGCAGTTGCTTTCCCTGGATTTCCACTGTAAAACCCTCCCTGTCCAATACCAGTTCCTTATAGCTTAATGAACTATTTTCCTGTTCCGGACCGGCATGACGAAGCTGCACCTGAATTCGGGCTATCACTTCTTTGATCTCAAAAGGTTTAGTAATATAATCGTCCGCACCATTTGTTAATATATCTACCTTTGCATCCAGATCATCTTTGGCAGTCAGTACGATAACCGGGATTTTTCCCTGCTCCCGGACCGCTTTTAATACCTCTTCTCCTGAGATGCCGGGGAGCATTAGATCTAATAATACAACAGAGTACTTTCGAGCTCCTAGTAACAATTTTGCCTCTGTTCCGGAAAATGCCTGCTCACAGTTATAACATTCTTTTTCCAATGCCTCCCGCAACAGATTATTTATATTTGTATCATCCTCTACTATCAATATCGGGTTCATTATATTCCTCTTTTCTAAAGTCTCCGCCAAATTTCAACAAAAAACAGACAGGATTGTAATTCAATATTATAATCCTATCTGTCTTTATCATTCCTCGATTTGGTACTTTCTCAGCAAATTTTCAAAGTCTTCTTTCACTTCGGTAAAAGCTTTTAATAATTTAGGCGAAAAAGCACCACTCTGCCCGTTAATGATCATCTGATATGCTTTATCAGGTTCATATGCTGCTTTATAGATACGTTTCGAAGTAAGTTCATCATATACATCCACTAACGAAACGATCTGTGCTGCAATACTGATTTCATCTCCCTTCAGCCCGTCCGGATAACCTTTTCCATCATATCTTTCATGATGGTGTCTGGCGATATCAGATGCATAATCGAATATTTCCCTGTCATTTAAACAGATTGCTGACTGAATCATCTCCGCACCTTTGGTAGTATGCGATTTTATAAGTTCTGATTCATCCCCCGTCAGCTTTCCGGCCTTTAATATAATGGTATCAGGTATGGCTATTTTCCCTATATCATGCAGCGACGAGGCCCAGCCGATTCGTGTCAGCTTATCAGATGTAAGATCATACTCCGGATAAAGCTTCATTACACTTTTTCCGAGACATAATGCATACTCACGAATTCTTTTCACATGCTGCTTCGATTCCAGGTTTCTGAATTCCACGATATTGCTTAAAGAGTCGATCAGAACTTCATTCAGCTGGTTCAGCCTTTTTGTCTGCTGTCTCAGCAGATTGTTCTGCTTCTTGATGCTTTCATTCTGTTTTTTTACGACCATTTCCAACTGCAGCTTATGCTGAAACCAGCCTACTGCATTACTGACCACCTGTTTTATCACATCCGGCTGATAAGGTTTCTTTATATAACTGACCACCCCAAATTCATAACCTTTTTTTTCAATTTCATATGAACTTTCTCCGGTAATCATGACAAACGGTATCGTTTTTAAAAAATTTGTTTTCTTTAAATGTTTTAACACCTCAAACCCATCCATTACCGGCATCATATAATCCAGCAGAACAACGGCGATAGAAGAAAAATTCTTATTCAGGCAAGCAATACCCTCTTTACCGTTGGCAGCTTCTAAAATTTTATAATCCGACCGGAACAATTCCACAAGAATCTCACGGTCAATCAGATTATCTTCAAAAATTAATATCGTATCACGTTTCATGATCTTCCCATACTTTCTATTTTATTATAAAGTTACAATTACTACCTGCTTATTCCGAAGTTTAAAAATAACCCTTTTTACTTCCATTGACAGCATATACTTTATCGTATTTATAACTATGCTGCTTCCCACATGCGCTTTTCCCCTGACACAGACAGGAGCAATAAAATTCTGCTCCGTCAGATCGGCCAGTTTGGAAACTTCGGCATCCAGATTAGCCAGTTCCTGGCTTTTGACCGTAATCGTTGCACAGACTTTCCGCAGCATGTCTGTTGGTACTTCTTTCTCGGCAGTGAGCATCTGGAGGATTTTATTCCGTCCTATATCCAGCGCTGATAATTCATTTAAAAGCTGTTCTCTTTTTTCGGCATATTCTGCCTGTTCTTTTTCGTACAATTCATTTCTGCCTACCTCTAAAATGGTTTTCAGATGAGAACTGTTTCCAAGATTAAAAGTATCCACGCCTTTTACCGCACAGATTCTTCCGCCGAGAAGTATTCCTTTGCTTCCCGATACGATTACCCTGCCCAGGGTATTGATATTACTGTTCATAATGTAATTGGCTTTGACATTACCCTTCGCGTTGATATTGGCGGCTTCAAAAAATTTACCCGAAACTTCGCCCCCGGCATCGATAAAACAGTCGTGTTTGGAACAACTGCCCTTTTTGATCATAACGTTTCCGCCGGCGATCAGCCGTGCCGTCTCCACATTATGTTCGATGATGATATCTCCGGTTGCTTTGATATATCCCCCTGAATAAATACTTCCGACCACATATACGGAACCGTCTACTTCCAGTTTTCCGGTAACGGAGGTAACATCTTCATGAACCACCAGCATATTTGAAATGATCATCCGCCCATTGACATATTCAAATTTTCCATTCATTTTTGAGATATAAGTCACACCGTCCGGTGCGATTATAAAACCCGTGCCCCGCAGAGGTTTTTTCTCTGTTCCTTTTTCCGCATGTATGGTCTTACCATATATATTCTTTCCGTTTCTACCCTTTTCAGCCGGATGATAAACGGCTAACTTTTCACCTTTGTCAACCATTTCAAAAGCTTCTATGTTAACATAGTCCACACCCCCGTCCGGAAGCGGCGCCGGAATCCGGGGCAGATCCAGTCTGACAAAAAATTCAAACCAGCCGTCTTTTCCTTTTTTAGCCGGAAATCCTTCGGCGATCAGAATCTTTTCATTCATCCTTCTTTTTTCAATCATATCCAGGATAGCTTCATGTCTGATTCCAAACACGATCTCCCGTCTTTCCAGATCGTTATAGATATCGTCCTTTGTAACCATATTCCCGGGAACCCAGGGGATAAAAGCATATGCCTTATTACCGTTTTCTTCTATAGAAATAACAAACTCTTTTTTCATAAAAGAATCAAGGAGCGATTCTTTTACCTTTGCCCGCGGCTCCTTTGAAGTTTTCCCGTTTATAAGGCTCAGGCGTCTTTCTTTCATATCCGTGGCAGAGTAAATCAGGCCGCAATAGGAGGACACATCAAGTCCAGCCTCTAACCCCAGCCGGATCTCTTTCATCTGGGAGTGGCTGAACAGATGGTTAGTATATAATGAAACGCTCAGCTTCTTCTCCAATCCGAGACGGATTTCCTGCATCTGCATCCAGTTGTATTTTGAATCAGCATAAACGGATACATCCAATTGTTCAAGCAATCCTATCCGGATTTCATGAATCTGCGGCGCACACATATCATCTTTCATCCAGGTATCAATTGGCAGTTTATTTAACAGGGCAAGCCTTATTTCCTCCAACGCTTCATCCGTAAATCCTCTGTTCAGGTAAGGAATGAGGTCAATGGCAGAATACATGGAAAGCCGTATCTGTCTCATAGTCTCATAGCTATAGGAAGGATTTGCATATACGGAAGCATTTACTTTATCTTTCAGCCCCATACGTATCTGTTCCATCTGCAACCAGTTAAAATCCGAATCGGAATATATAGAAACATCCAGTCCCTCTTCTATTCCAAGTTTTATCTCCTGATTTTGTGCTTCCTGATATTCCGCATTTTCCGTCATGGAAAATTGTAATTCCTGTTGTTGATTTTTGTCAGAATCTAAATTTCTCATATTCAAACCCATACTTTCCTTGATCACGCAAACTTTTAAAAATTTACATATAAATTTATATATTTTTATTATATCAATCCTATTACCAAAAGTCCACTGCAATTTATCCCGGAAAGAATATTTTGAGATTAAAATTTTTATATTATCATATTGATAAAAGGATTAACCGCCCAAATGTAGCCCATCTCTGTTTTCTCCTATCCATTTTACAGCAAAATCTACCAATTCCCTTTGACGCATCATGGAAAGAATACCATTTCCTAAAGGTACACGGCGTACCTGCCCTGTCCGCTCAAATGCTTCTCCGATTGCCGGAAAGTCCTCTCCATCTACCGCTAAAGTTTCATAGGATTTCCATATCCGCTGTCCGTCAAGCAATATGGCACTGCTTTCTATAACCATATGCTTGCCCGGATATTCGGCCCTTACATCTGCCAAATGAAGAGAAGTGTTCTTGTCATGACCAACGCCGACCAGCAATACATATCCATCAAGTTTATACAATCTTCCAACAGGTGAATCATCCCCAAAAATATCAGACAGGTCATGGTTTTCTGTCAGATATTGTGCATAGCGTCCCCATGCCGCTACTGATCTTGCAGGGTGATTGCTTCTAACCGTCCCCGGCCACTGCCGAAACATTTCTGACACAGCACCCATTGTATTTGTTGGTGTAATGCGTTTGTCATAAGCAGGTATGTTTTCACGTATGACAGGCCACCATTCCTCCGGTTCCTGCCAGTATACGCCTGCTGACGGATCTAAATTCTTCCAGGACTGTGTCGGCATCATAATCGTGCCTTCATCGCCAACACTCTCAATCAGCGCTTCAATAACTGACTGTGCGCCACCGCACACATAACCCAGACTGCTCAGCGATGTATGCACCATAATCGCCTGTCCTTTCCGGATCCCCACATCCCTTAAAGCAGTTTTAATATCTTCCAGAGTTACCAGCTTCCTTTTTTCCATCTTATCGTTCCTCCAATCTACTACAATTATTATAATAATATTAAAACAAATTATGATAAAACGCAAAGGTTAAACGCATAACCCATGACAAAATCCAGCTACATTAATTGTGCAGTTTTACATCACGCCCTATGGTCCGGTTCAAAATCATAATGTGACAGTACCCCATAAGCATATTAGGACAGCGGCCTCTGGATTATCTGAAACAGCACCGTAAGGAAATTATTTTCGCGTATGTAAGAATTGGCGACAGAGATTAAATTTATATCGCATTTTTTTTCGGAAAGTTTTGATGGGATGCCTTAAATTTTTGATAGGGAATATGAACATTTATGAGTTTGATATAGTTTGTTTTAGTGATTATAATATACAGTACGCAACGAGAAAAAACTGTTGACATTTCCCTTACGGCAAGGTTTATACTTTATAATGATCAAGGAGGAATAACATGTTATCTATTGGTGAGTTTTCAAATATATGCAGGGTATCAACAAAGACTCTTCGCTATTATGCTGAAATAGGTTTGCTTGAACCGAGCGAGGTCAACCCCGATAAGGGCTATCGCTATTATGCTTTTATCACAATCAGAGGACGACATATCGGCTATTGAACGTGGGAAATCCATTATGTCATATATGGACGAAATAGACGTTCGCCTTGTAGATGTGCCTAAAATGTATCTCTTGTCTATTTGAAAAATGGTACAGACAGAAGATTATCCTACCGAATATGGATAGGCTACAATAAACTGGACAAATTTTTTAAGGTCATATAATATAAAACCAATAAACAAAGGAGCAGCCAATATGACCGAAACAAAACAGAAAAGAAAACCACGGAAGTACACGGATGAATTCAAACAGCAGTTCGTAGATTTATACCATTCTGGCAAACGCAGATGCGAGATCTGCAGGGAATACGATATTGCCCATTCCCTGTTTGACAAATGGGTAAAACAGGCGGAAAATTCCGGCTCCTTCCATGAAAAAGACAACCGCACGCCAGAACAGGAAGAATTAATCCGGCTTCGTAAGGAAAACCAGCAGCTTAAAATGGAGAACGACATTTTAAAACAGGCGGCGCTGATCTTAGGACGAAAGTAAATGTGATAAAGGCAAACGCCCACAAATACTCTGTATCAGCAATGTGCCGCGTCCTACAGGTAAACCGGAGTACTTATTATTATGAAGCAAAGCAGAGGCCCGATGAAACCGGGCTTTCTACTGAAATCACTGAAATTTTCAAAACCAGCCGTAATAATTACGGCACGCGCAAAATAAAGAAGGAGTTGATGAAAACCGGTATCCAGACGCCGGATTGGACGGATTATATTCATAGAGATTTTGCTGCTGTAAGAATAGCCTTTGGCCAACTGATAAATAAAGGACATTAAATTGGAGATTATTATGTATCACGAAAAATTAAAGGTAATAATAGAATCATTGCTGAAAGGTAATGTAGATAAATATACATTAATGGAATATATTCTAAACAATTTTGATTGTGAAGAAATTTATGATTCAAATGATAATGTAGTAACAGATAGTTTCTTTACATTCTTAGTAACAGATGAAAACAAACAGTACTATATGCGGTTCAGGCATTATAATGTAGATATCAGACGGTTCATCAACCAGGATGTGGTCGGAGCCGTAGGTAAAACTGCGAAAGGCTGCTCGAAGGTGAGCAAGATGCTGCGGTAAGGTTCGAAGATTGTGGGCCGTATCGGAAATATAGCGCTGGGATCCTACCAGACCGGAAGTATCGCAGTGTCGCTGTATGATAAGCATATCGTGCAGGGAGAATCCTGGGACTGGGATTCCACGGTGCAGCTGTTTAGTGCAGGGGTGTTTGCGACGACGACGGCGGTGTCGGTGAAAGGGCTGGCAAATGACTTGAGCAATTACAGCAGTGTGAAGTATGACATTCAGACGTCACAATGTTTCGTTGCGGGAACACCTGTATTAACGAAAGAGGGAAATAAACCGATCGAGGAGATCCGGGCAGATGACCCCGTGTATGCCACGAATCCCGCAACCGGTGAGAGTGGATATAAGGAAGTCTTGAGAACCTTCCGGAAAGAATCGGATGTGCTCGTCCATATCTTTGTGAATGGGGAAGAGATTGAAACCACAGCAGTTCATCTGTTCTGGGTGGAAAACCGGTGGGTGAGTGCGAAGGAGCTGAAGGAAGTGAAAAACAATCAGGCAGAAAAAGTAGGATTTAAGGAAGAAAAGTCATGAAAACAAGATAGGGAAAGCCTGAAAATCATTCACCTGCAGATATCCGCCCTCAGAATTATTCTTGCACAAAGAATGAACTAAATGTATAATATAAAGCGACTAAAATACAGAGATAACGGTACAAGGACGGTTTGTCAATGAATAGATCACTTTTATTAGATGTAACATATAAAGTAAAAACAAATTGCAGGAATGATTTTATAACCTGTATCCGCCACGAACAGATACAGGAACTTTCCACAGCAGAGGAGGGAAATATAGAATATCGGTACCGGTTTCTTGATGAAACGTCAGGAACAGACGATATCATTTATTTAAGGGAAATCTGGAGAGACAGGGAGTCATGGAACCGGCATAAGGAATCGGAACATTTTAGAAAATTACAGGAAATAAAAGAGAAATATATTGAGGAGACTCAGATAAAAGAGCAGCCTCTTTATATTGCGGAAACCTGTGACGTTCCGCTGAAGGGACAGGTAACCGTACCTGGTTCCAAGAGCATGACCAACCGGGCGCTGCTATTGGCGGCATTGTCGGAAGAAAGATCCTGCTTACAGGGAGTTTTATTCAGCGACGATTCCAGACATTTTCTGAAATGTCTGTCGGATTTAGGGTTTGAGCTTCATATTGATGAGGAAAATAAGACCGTGGAAATACAGGGCTGCGGAGGCAGGATTCCGGTTAAAACAGGAACCATAGATGTGGGAAGCGCCGGAACGGCGGCCAGATTTTTAACGGCTATGCTGGGGTTATCGAACGGGATTTATACGATACATTGTTCGGAGCAGATGAAAAAACGTCCCATGGCGGAATTATTCCGGGTGCTTTCGGAGATGGGTGCGGAATTTGAGTATTTAGAGCAGGAAGAACATCTTCCGGTACAGGTGACAGGCATGGGAAACAGGTGCGGCGGATTAAAAGAAATACATATGGACATCAGCAAAAGCACCCAGTATCTCAGCGCCATGCTTATGATGGCGCCGGTTCTGGCAGAGGGGCTGAAGATCCATATTACGGGCGAAAAGAAAGACGGCTCATATGTCAGGATAACCAGAACCATGCTGGAACAGTTCGGCGTGAGATCGGAATTTGACGGAAACAGCTATTATGTGGAAGGAAATCAGAATATACATATCGGAACCTATTATATTGAACCGGATGTATCGGCGGCATGTTATTTTTACGGGATTGCGGCATTGACCGGCGGCAGTGTAACCGTTCGGAATGTGAAGTTTTCCTCCATGCAGGGAGATATGAAGTTCCTGGGATTACTGGAGCGGATGGGCTGTACGGTGATAGAGACGCCGGACGGGATATGTGTCAGCGGACCGGCGCAGGGAGAATATAGCGGGATCGATGCGGATATGAATGACTTCTCGGACCAGGCGCTGACGCTTGCCGCTCTTGCCGCACTTGCAAAAACCGACACCAGGATCCGGAACATCGGACATATCAGAGGACAGGAATGTAACCGGATGGCGGCTATTGTAAATGAACTGAAAAAATGCGGTATTGAATGCCGGGAAGAAGGAGACGATATCATCATCCGTCATGGAACGCCGCATGGCGCTTTGATAGATACCTATGAGGATCACAGGGTTGCAATGGCGTTTTCCCTGCTGGGGCTGAAGGTAAAAGGGATCATGATAGAAAATCCGGAATGCTGCAGTAAAACATTTGAGGATTATTTTGATGTACTGGAAGAATTAATACGGGAAAATAAGAGATAATAAAATTGAATCAATCTTTTGGCCAAAGCACAAGTCATTATATTTGTCTGACGGAGAGAGAAGAATATGATACAGACAGAAAATCAAAAGAATAAAAACGATCCGAGAGAAAATCTGAAGAAAAAAAGCAGGGGAGGTAAGCTGTTTGCCTTTATACCCATACTTCTGGTTCTGGCGGTCATGTATGTGATCTTTTGGGATTCCAGGGAGGAACTGCTTTCACAGCTAAAGGAGACGGATAAAAAATATTTTTTTCTCATGGTAGTTCTGGGAATTTTGTATGTGGTGATTGACAGTGTTCCTTACAGGATGCTGGTACACAGGATTCAGCCTTCCTATACGCTTTGGGATTCCGTTCAGATAACTTATCTGGGTATATTTTTAAATGTTACCACTCTGGGAGCGGGAATAAAGCCGGGACAGACTTATATGTTAAGCAGGAAAGGCGTGGAGCCGGGAAAAGCCATGGCGATACTTACGGTACCCTATATCTATCATAAAGCTGCTATTGTCTTATATGCTACCATAACTCTGTTATTCAGCCGTGATTTTATCAGATCAGAATTTTCCGACAGCTATCATTATATTTATTCGGCATATGGACTCAGCGCCCTGATCATAACCGGAATCATTCTTGCCTGTGTCTGCAGACCGGTACACCGGCTGCTGTTCGCTCCGTTTGATAAATGGATAAAAAATAAGGATGGAAAAGCCTATCATATCAAAGAGATCATTAAGTCGCAGCTGGCTTATCTGCAGCAGGAATCGGCAGGCATTCTTGGAAACGTAAAAAATACCCTGGCGATCACAGCCGTGTATCTCATAAAAATGACCTGCTGGTATGTGATGCCTTATATTGCTTTAAAGGCAGTACATGCCGATATCTCGGTTTCCTTTATGAATGTGATCGTAACCTCGGCATTTATGCTTATGATCGTGGGCGTGATACCGGTAGTGGGAGGCATCGGGCCGTCGGAATTTGTCTATATTCTTTTATTCTCAGTATTGTACGGAAAAGTTTATGCCGGTTCCACCATGATCCTGTACCGGATGGCGAATTATTATATACCGTTTTTGATTGGAGCCGTAATATCCATATATTGTTTTAAAAAATCGGAAGAATAGATTCGGAAGGAATTTAGTAAAAATGGACAGACATAAGAAGATTGCGGAATACTTGGTGGAATGGTATCCGGAACATGCCAGGGATCTGCCCTGGCGAAAGGATAAGGATCCGTATCACGTCTGGCTGTCTGAGATCATGCTTCAGCAGACCAGAGTGGAAGCGGTAAAGGCATACTATAAGCGGTTCTTAAGCGAATTGCCCACCATAGAGGCTTTGGCACGGGTCGAAGAAGACCGTTTATTGAAATTATGGGAAGGGCTGGGATATTATAACCGTGCCAGAAATCTGAAGAAAGCGGCTGTCACCGTTATGGAGGAACATAATGGCCGGTTTCCCGACACTTATGAAGAGATACTCCGGTTATCGGGGATCGGGGAATATACGGCAGGGGCCATCGGCTCGATCTGTTATGAACTGCCCACACCGGCAGTGGACGGAAATGTTTTGCGGGTATATACACGGGTGACAGAGGATGACTCCAATATCGATAAACAAACTACGAAAAACAGAATCCGCAGGGAACTGGAAACCGTATATCCCGAAGGACAATGCGGCATATTCACACAGAGCCTGATGGAACTGGGCGCTACGGTATGTCTGCCAAATGGTGCTCCGAAATGCCGGGAATGTCCGTTGGCGGAAATCTGTCTGGCAAGACAACACGATACCTGGCAGCAGTTTCCGGTGCGGGAGAAGAAAAAAAGCCGGAAGGCAGAGGAAAAAACCGTATTTCTATTGCTGTGCGGAGAACGGATCGCAGTAAGAAAACGAAAAGAAAAGGGATTATTATCCGGAATGTGGGAGTTTCCCAATGTACCCGGAACATTACAGGAGCAGCAGGCAGCGGATGTTGCCGCGAAATGGGATACGTCGCCGGAACAGCTGAAAATGAGTTCTCATTATACGCATATCTTTTCCCATGTGGAATGGAAAATGACGGCTTATTATATGACCTGCCGCCGCATGTGCCTGGAATTCCGCTGGGTGACCATGGAAGAACTGGAAAGCGGTATTGCGATTCCGTCGGCATTCCGGGAGTTTCTGGAGAAAGCAGGGGAAGCATGGTCTTAGGTTTATTGTTCCAATATTTTGGTAATATCGGAGAAATCGACAAATAAATTATTGCATATATTTACTTTTATAACAGAATTGAAGGTATAGGGTACGTTCAGAAGATTTCCGGCGAAATAGTTTACGGTTATGTTTTTACGCTGCGGGTCAACGATCCAATATTCACGAACTCCGGCATTTTTGTAGTGATAAAGTTTGCGGATATAATCGTCAGCCGGATTGCCGGGGGAGACAATCTCAATGATGAAATCGGGTGCACCGTTACAGCGTTTTCCGTCCAGTTTATTTTTATCGCATATGATCATCAGGTCAGGCTGTACGACCGTAAGGGGACTGTCGCTTAATTTTACATCAAATGGAGCATGGAATACCCTGCAGTCTCCTTTGTTGTTTTTGATGTAAGTATTAAGTATTGTTGACAATTCCATGGAAATAGTCTGATGTTCCTGAGACGGGCTGGGCATATAAAAAATCTGTCCGTCAAAGATTTCTGCCCTTGTGTCTTCCGGAAGCGCATCGTATTCTTCCAGCGTAGTGTGTGTGAGCTGAGGCTGTAATACCGGCATTATAACACCTTCTTTCTTTAAATTACGGTTCCATTAAATTTTATGGTTTCTATTATATCGAATATTTTTACATATTGCAATAAAGAATATACAGAAATGTATAGAAAATATCAAGAGGAGCCGGGATAAACTCACAAGACTCCAAAGTTGATATTTGCGCCGGTTTTCGGTATAATCATTATAAGAATAATGCATATCAGCCATTGCATTTGCAGTGGCTGATATAGTTTGGAGATGATGATATGAGCGGCAGAAATATTGGCAGAAAACCGGTTAACGCATTAAAGAAATCGGCAGTATTGGTTTTGATCTTTCTTTTTATCCTGACAGGGTGTAACTCTGCCCGGGAAAGCGGCGGAATCGAAGAGAGTGAAAATGCGGCGGCAAGCGTCACAGTACGGGATACGGAAAAAGACAGTGTAAAGAAAACTACGGAATCAGAACAGGCTACGGAGGGGACACAGAGTGAAACCGAAACGCCCCATCAGGAAACAAGTCCGGAAACCACGGAACCGGTAACAACGACAGGGGAAGCCCGGCCTGAAACGGAGATGACCACAGGGCAGACCGAACCTTCCGTACCACATACAGATCCACCGGTGCAGCAGACCGAACCGCCTGCGGAGCCGCCGGTACAAGACCAGCCTCAGATGAACGGTACGCCGTTCGGCAGCCACGGCAGGCTTTCCGTATCGGGAACCCGGCTTACGGATCAGTATGGTGCAGGCTACACCCTGCGGGGAATCAGTACCCATGGTTTGTCCTGGTTTCCGGAATATGTGAATTATGATATGTTTAAACAGATGCGTGATGAATGGAATGTAAATGTCGTACGGCTTGCCATGTATACGGCGGAGTACAACGGATATTGTACCGGAGACATGTACAATCGGGAAAAACTTAAAAAGCTAATCGACGACGGAGTGAATTATGCAAATCAGCTGGGAATTTATGTGATCATAGACTGGCATATATTAAGCGACGGCAATCCGAATATGTATAAAAACGAATCCATTGAATTTTTTCGGGAAATATCTGCCAAGTATGCAGAATACGGAAATGTAATATATGAGATATGCAATGAACCTAACGGCGGAACCGGCTGGGGAGAGATTAAATCTTATGCCCAGGATGTGATCAATGTCATCCGGAGTAATGACAGCAGCGGCATTGTCATTGTGGGTACGCCTACCTGGTCCCAGGATGCGGATATTGCCGCTGACGACAGGCTTAATGGGGAAAATATAATGTATGCCATGCATTTTTATGCGGATACACATCGGGATCATATCAGGGATAAGCTGGTTAACGCTATTAATAAAGGGCTTCCGGTCATTGTTTCGGAATTTGGAATCTGTGATGCTTCCGGTAACGGAGGAATCAATTATGACGAAGCTTCGAAATGGATGTCCTTGTTAAATCAGTATTCCGTCAGCTATGTTTTATGGAATTTATCCAATAAATCAGAGACTTCTGCCATGATACAGTCCTGGTGCGTCAAATCTGCAGGATTCTCTTATGAAGAACTGAGTGAATCGGGAAAATGGTTTGTAAATTTAAATAAATAATCACAGAAAAAACAATGAAAATATGGTATAATAGGTATATATGATAAGAATTTATTGGGACGATACTGCGGACAGATTTGCGGTAATCAAAGGGTATTACGATGAAAAAAGTTATTTTATTTAGCGGCGGTGTGGAGACACTGGAATATTTTTCAAAACAGATTGGTGAAGTACTGGCTTCATGGGGATATGAAGTTTTTACATTTGATTTACAGGATATGCTGGGAAGTTTTATGGATCTGCTGATGTTCTGTGAAAAAGGGGAAGCGGTTATGATAACTTTTAATTTTATAGGTATCAGCGGAGAATCTGTTTTCTTAAGAGACAAAGGTCTTTTTTTTGATGAATACGGTATCAAATGCATCAATATTGTAGTGGACCATCCGTTTTATTATCACAAACAGCTTGGAAAATTACCAAAGGATTACATACAGTTTTGCATTGACAGAACGCATATTCAGTATATGAAACGATATTTTCCAAAGGTGAGGATGGGAGAATTTCTGCCTTTGGCGGGAACAGGAGTTTTCCGTAAGGAAGGACGGTTAAAAGCGGCAGACCGGAAAATGGATATTATATTTACCGGGAATTATACGCCGCCGGAAACGTTTAATAAACATATTGATCGGCTGGGCAGGGAATATTCTGATTTTTATCATGGCATTATTGATGACCTGACTGAAAATACGGAACAGACCATGGAGGAAGTATTTGAACGGCATATAAAGGCAGATATACCGGATGCTACAGACAAAGATTTAAGAAAGTGTATGGAAAATATGATCTTTCTTGATCTGTATGTGCGTTTTTATATGCGGGGAAAAGCGGTGAAAAGCCTGGTGGATAACGGATTTAAGGTTCATGTATTCGGGAGCGGGTTTGAGCAGATTTCATACAGGAAGCCGGAAAATATCATTATAGGAGGAATGGTTAAATCCGTTGTCTGTCTGAGAAAACTGGCAAAGGCCAAAGTGTCGCTGAATGTCATGCCCTGGTTTAAGGACGGGGCGCATGACAGGGTATTTAGTGCGGCTTTAAACGGTGCAGTGAATCTGACCGACGGAAGCAGATATCTGCATGAGGTTTTCTCGGGGACGGAAGATGTGTGTTTTTATGAACTGGGTCAGATGGACAGACTTCCAGAGTTGGCAGACAGGCTTTTATCGGACTGTGATCTGCTGGATTCCATGGCAGAACGGGCTTATGACATTGCTAAAGTACATACATGGACAGAGCGGACAAAGGTATTGGAACAATACCTTTCATCGGACTAAAAAGTAATATACAGGAAGAAGGGCTAAAATTGAACAAGAGATTAGGTTTGGAGTTTTTTACGGAATTCGTAAAAAGTTCCGATGCGGGAAATTTTGCAGAGACTGCGCAGAAATTCAGGGAAATGATCTGCTGGTATGGCTGTGCGATACGTGAAGTCAGAACCAAACTGGAAGTTTTAAATGATGAATTTCAAAATAATACGGAGAGAAATCCTATTGATAATATAAAATCAAGAATCAAATCACCGATGAGCATATATGAAAAAATGGACAGAAGAGGCCTTCCTATCACATTGGACAGTATTATGAGCGAACTTCACGATGTGGCAGGGGTCAGGGTGATCTGCCCGTTTATTGACGATATCTATACGGTGGCGGAAATGCTCATCGAACAGGACGATATTTCCCTTATCCAGTATAAAGATTATATTGCCAATCCCAAGCCAAACGGATACAGAAGTCTGCATCTGGTGGTAGAAGTACCGATTTTCTTATCTACCGGTAAAAGGATGGTGAAAGTGGAAGTTCAGATCCGGACAATTGCCATGAATTTCTGGGCAAGTCTGGAACATCAGATTCACTATAAAAAATTTAAAGAAGATAATGAGGAAGTCGTGGAACAGCTTACGAAATGTGCAAATGTAATCTATGAAACCGATGTTAAGATGCAGCAGATCCGGGAACAGCTTACCGAAGAAGGAAAAATTATACTTGGTTAAATGAATGAATTCATAATATCTGCACATGATATTTCATATAAAATAAAAGAGACGAGGTATGATTTTATATGAAAATATTATTCTTTAATGCGAAACCGTATGATAAGATTTGGTTTAAACCGCTGGCAGAGCAAATGAATTATCAGATTAAATTCCGTTCTGTAAGACTGGATGAAGATTCGGCAGGACTGGCAAAGGGGTATGATGCGATCTGTGCATTCGTTAATGACGATCTGAACAAAAATGTTATTAACGAACTGATCGATGCCGGAATCAAGGGAATTTTAATGCGGTGCGCAGGGTATAACAATGTGGATCTGGAGGCGGCAAAGGGAAAGCTGAAGATTCTGAGGGTACCCGGTTATTCTCCGGAGGCTGTGGCAGAATTTGCAATGGCCCAGATTTTAACGGTTAACCGCCAGACTCACAGGGCATATGTGCGTATCAGGGATTTCAATATGAATATCAACGGTCTGATGGGTGAGAACTTATATAAGAAAACAATTGGTATCGTGGGAACCGGAAGAATCGGCCAGGCCATGATCCGTATCTGCAGGGGATTCGGAATGAAAATTCTGGCATACGATCTGTATCCCAACGAATCTCTGGATGTAGAATATGTGAAACTGGAGCAATTATTCCGGGAGAGCGATATCATATCGTTGCATTGTCCGCTTACCGATGATTCCAGGTATATGATAAATGAAGACTCTCTGAAGATCATGAAAGACGGAGTGTATATTATGAATACTTCCAGAGGTGAACTGATCCGGACCGAAGATTTGCTGGAAGCCCTGCGGGTACCGGGAAAGATCGGCGGTGTGGGACTGGACGTATATGAAGAGGAAGAAGAACTGTTCTATGAGGACCGTTCCAATGAGATCATGACCGACGATATGCTGGCAAGACTGGTGACTTTTCCCAACGTGCTGGTAACCTCCCATCAGGGATATTTTACGAAAGAAGCCATGCAGGAAATCGCCCATGTGACAATGGAAAATGCAAAAGCACTGGAGGAAGGCCGCGATAATGGAAATGAGGTAATCTCCTCTTGAAAAATACCCGGAAATAGAATACAATAGAAAAAACATTTTATGGAAAATATACAGCTAGAAATAAAAGGAAAGGTATTCAGAGGTAGATACGATGTTAGATTTAAAGTTTGTCAGAGAAAATCCTGATATTGTAAAGCAGAATATAAAAAATAAATTTCAGGACAGAAAGTTACCGCTTGTAGATGAAGTTATTGCATTGGACGGGCAGAGCCGTGCCACGAAGCAGGAAGCAGACAATTTAAGAGCGGAACGGAATAAGATTTCCAAACAGATTGGGGCACTGATGGCTCAGGGAAAGAAGGAAGAAGCGGAAGAGACCAAGAAGCTGGTCACCGAGAAGTCGGATTATCTTGCCAAATTAGAGGAAAAAGAAGCGGAACTCAATGAAAAGGTAAAATCTATTATGATGACGATTCCGAATATCATCGATCCCAGCGTACCCATCGGTAAGGATGATTCGGAAAACGTTGAGATTCAAAAATACGGAGAACCGGCAGTTCCGGATTTTGAGATTCCATATCATACCGAGATCATGGAGAAATTAAACGGAATCGATCTGGACAGCGCCAGAAAAGTGGCAGGAAACGGTTTTTATTACCTGATGGGTGACATTGCGAGACTGCATTCCGCTGTGATTTCCTATGCAAGAGATTTTATGATAGAAAGAGGTTTTACTTATTGTATCCCGCCATTTATGATCCGCAGTGACGTGGTTACCGGCGTTATGAGTTTTGATGAGATGGATGCGATGATGTATAAGATAGAAGGAGAAGACTTATATCTTATCGGAACCAGCGAACATTCCATGATTGGAAAATTTATTGACACCATAACCCCGGAAGAGCAGCTGCCGAAAACCCTGACAAGCTATTCTCCGTGTTTTCGGAAAGAAAAAGGCGCGCACGGTCTGGAAGAAAGAGGCGTATACAGGATCCACCAGTTTGAAAAACAGGAGATGATCGTGGTATGCAGACCGGAAGAGAGCAGTATGTGGTTTGAAAAGCTGTGGCAGAATACCGTGGATTTATTCAGAAGTCTTGATATACCGGTTCGGACGCTGGAATGCTGTTCCGGAGATCTGGCAGACCTTAAGGTGAAATCCATTGACGTTGAGGCGTGGTCTCCGCGCCAGAAAAAGTATTTTGAGGTGGGAAGCTGTTCCAATCTCGGAGACGCACAGGCGAGAAGACTGAAAATAAGAGTAAAAGATGAAAATGGAAATAAATATTTTGCTCATACACTGAATAATACGGTGGTAGCGCCCCCAAGAATGTTGATCGCATTTTTGGAAAACAATCTGCAGGAAGACGGAAGTGTCCGTATACCTGAGAAGTTAAGAATATATATGGGCGGAAAAGATCTGATAAAATAAAAGATAAAATAAAATCTGATAAAAAAACTGTGGAAGAATTTTTCTTCCACAGTTTTTTATAATTCCGAAATGATCTCCTTGGCAAGCGATTCTTCCACCGGAGCGGCAAATACGCCGTTTTCAAATTCTACGATATCGCCGATTCCCTTCTGTATTACGAAACGAAGCCGGCCGTTTCTGACTTTTTTATCGGTATAAAGTTTTTTTACAAGCGCTTCCCGGTCGATATAATCGGGAATTGTAACTGGTAAATCCGCCTGTTCCAGCAGTGATAGGACATCATTCATCTGAGCGGCAGTCATATATCCCATTTTATGCGCAAGTCTTACTTCGGCGGCTAATCCTATGGAGAGCGCTTCCCCGTGAAGAAGCCGGTAATCGCTTACCGTTTCAATGGCCCGTCCGACGGTATGTCCCAGATTCAGAACTTCCCGGAGTCCGCTTTCCAGCTCGTCTTTCATTACAATATTGTATTTAATTTTACAGTTCTCTTTTGCGATATGTTCACACGCTTCTTTTTCAATATCCAGTATTTCCGTCATATGTTCTTTCAAATAACGGAAAAACTCTTCGTCTGCGATACATGCATGTTTCACCGTTTCCGCCAGTCCGCTGGAAATCTGCCGGAGAGGCAGGGTCTTCCAGGCTGCGATATCTATATATACTTTCCGGGGCTGGTTAAACAGACCGATCAGGTTTGTTGCCAGCGGTGTATCTACCGCTGTTTTTCCGCCCACGGAAGCATCGGCTGCTGCCAGTAATGTGGTTGCATAATTGATAAACGGTATACCGCGGCCGAAAGTGCCGGCCACAAATCCGGCTAAATCCGTTACCACGCCACCGCCAACTGCAATGATACAGCAGTCTCTGCGGTATCCCTTTGCCAGCATGGCATCTTCTATCTCTTCCTTTGTCTTTCTTGTTTTTTGTTTTTCGCCGGCTTCAAATACAAACAGATCGGCGTTGTATCCGGCGTCCTTCAGTTTTGCCAGGATTTTTTCCCCGTATAAATCTTTTACAATACTGTCGGTAATGATTGAGAATCTGGTCATATTACCGGCCAGTCCGTTTTTCAGATCGGAGATCAGTTTATCTTCCAGTCCGAATCCGATCTCAATCTCATAGCTGTCATCTACGACTTTTTTCAGTTCCACATTAAAAATAGCCATATTTACCTCTTTCTTTTTCCGTTAATTTTAGGATCATACCCGCCAGCGTCCGGAAGCGCCGCAAGGCAGCACCAGTCCGCTGGAAGTGACAGGAAGACCGATTTCACCGGATTCCGTCGTTCCGCCAAAATTTTTACCGATTTCGGTTTCTATCATATAGGTGAGGACTGCGGGAGCAAGTCCGGTGGTATATGAGTTTACCAGGAAAAATAAAGGATTATCCGATAATATATTTGTACAAAGCCGTATAAAGGGATGAATGCAATCTTCAATCTTCCAGATTTCACCTTTGGGACCGCGGCCATAAGACGGAGGGTCCATGATGACGGCATCGTATTTGTTTCCCCTTCGTATTTCCCGTTCTACAAATTTAACACAGTCGTCCACCAGCCATCGGACCGGAGCATCTTCCAGGCCGGAAGAGCGGGCGTTTTCTTTTGCCCATGCCACCATACCTTTGGAAGCATCCACATGGGTTACCTGTGCGCCGGCTGCTGCCGCTGCCAGCGTGGCGCCGCCTGTATATGCAAAGAGGTTCAGGACTTTCACCGGCCGGCCGGAACTTTTTATCAGCCCGGAGAACCAGTCCCAGTTTGCCGCCTGTTCCGGAAATAGTCCGGTATGCTTAAAACTGAAGGGTTTCAGATTGAAAGTCAGTGTTTTGTAATGAATGTTCCACTGCTCAGGAAGATTAAAAAACTCCCATTCGCCGCCGCCTTTACTGCTTCTGTGATAGTGTCCGTTTCTGTTTCTCCAGCCCGGCAGTGAGTTCCCGGTATTCCAGATGACCTGGGGGTCCGGTCTGACCAGAATATAATCTCCCCACCGTTCCAGCTTTTCTCCCTGAGAACAGTCCAGAACTTCATAATCTGTCCAATTTTCCGCAATCCACATGATTTTATATTCCTTTTCAAAATTTTCTCACTTTAGTATACTATATATAAAAAAATGAAACAAATAAAAGATATGTCCAGACAATCCTGATATATAATAATCCGGGCATATCTTGTTATATATATCCGGTAGATCCGGCGAATAAAAATCTTGACAGAATAAAAGTCATTTAATATAATGTTTATAATTTATACAAACTTAATAATTTATAAAACTATGTATTAAATTTGACGGATAATTTTTGAGATGAAAAAAAAAATAATTTATGTTTGTGCATCCATGGCCGGCTTGTTTATATTTTTGAACTGGTTTTGTCCGGTGAAGCGTTTCCTGGGAGTGATATGTCCAACCTGTGGAATGTCAAGGGCATTAATATCTTTACTGCGTCTGGATGTCGGAGGATATTTTCATTATAATGCCATGGCTCTTCCGATGGCAGCGGTACTTCTGCTGGGAATGTTTTATTCTAAAATATCGGATAAGCTTATGAAAAGAATATCATTGTTGATGATAATACTGGTTTGTGCTGTAAATCTTGTTTATTACATTGGGAGATGCCGGCATCTGATTTAAGAGGGTATAAATTAATTTAATACACAGAGAGGATGTTATTATGGATTCACAAAAGGTTGATATGTTTATATTATCAAATCAAAAGTTCTTTCCGCCAGAAAAAATTCCGTACATAAAGGAGAAGTTATCGGCGCTGGATGATTCTAAGTTTTTACTGGCAACTTCTGTTGAGTTAAAAGACCCTACAGTATTGCTGATAGTTTCAATCTTTCTTGGAAGTCTTGGTATTGACCGTTTTATGCTGGGTGATACCGGAATGGGCGTATTGAAATTACTTACCGGCGGCTGCTGCGGAATATTGACCATTATCGATTGGTTTGGCGTTCAGAAAAAGACTAAAGAGCTTAACTTCAATAATTTTATGATTAATTTATGATTACTGAATGACGGTATGGATGATTTAAAAATGATAGACTAGAAATATGTCGGAATTGTTATAATATATAATGATTCCGGCATTTTTTTAGTCTTCGGAAGACAGGGCGTATATATAAAGATATATTTTGCACTACAAAATAAAAATCCTCAAAAATCAAGTGTTTTTAACTGCTGGAAGGGTAAAAACAGATTGCATATTAGGAGTAAAATTAGTATAATAGTAATTAGTTTAAATAGAAGAAATGTATAGAAATTCAGGAGGACAGCAAGATGGTAACATTGAGTGACAACGGAGCATATCTGATTAACGGAACAGAGATGGTGGAAACCGGAACCGGTTCAGAGCAGCTTCTTAAATCTAAATTGGGAGATAAATATATTTCAAAAGACGAGGCGGCGAAAAATACGATCGCCTATGGAATTTTAGAAGAACATAATACATCGGGCAATATGGAAAAGCTTCAGATTAAGTTTGACAAGCTGACGTCCCATGATATAACATTTGTAGGCATTATACAGACGGCAAGGGCATCGGGACTTGAGAAATTTCCGATTCCGTATGTATTAACAAACTGCCACAACAGTTTATGTGCGGTTGGCGGCACTATTAACGAGGATGACCATATGTTTGGCCTGTCATGTGCAAAGAAATATGGCGGCATCTATGTACCGCCTCATCAGGCGGTTATCCATCAGTTTGCCAGAGAGATGCTGGCGGGCGGCGGAAAGATGGTGCTTGGTTCGGACAGCCATACCAGATACGGAGCCTTAGGTACCATGGCAATGGGAGAAGGCGGACCGGAACTGGTGAAACAGCTGCTTTCCCAGACCTATGATATCAATATGCCGGGCGTGATCGCCGTATACTTAAGCGGAGAGCCGGTAAAGGGTGTGGGACCGCAGGACGTTGCGCTGGCCATCATCGGCGCCGTATTTGGAAACGGATATGTTAAAAATAAAGTATTGGAATTTGTAGGGCCGGGTGTGTCAAAGCTAAGCGCAGATTTCAGAATCGGCGTAGATGTAATGACAACGGAGACAACCTGTTTGTCATCCATTTGGGCAACCGACGATAAGATCAGGGAATTTTATGATATTCACGGAAGAAGTGAAGAGTATAAGGAATTAAATCCGGGGGATGTCGCATATTATGATGGTGTGGTTTATGTAGAACTGGATAAGGTGAAGCCGATGATCGCTATGCCGTTCCATCCGAGCAATACATATACCATTGAAGAGTTAAATGCAAATCTCATGGATATATTGGAGGATTGTGAAAAGAGGGCAAAAGTCAGTCTGGACGGTCAGGTGGACTTCACTCTTAAGGATAAAGTAAGAAACGGAAAATTATATGTGGAACAGGGTATAATAGCAGGCTGCGCTGGAGGCGGATTTGAAAATATCTGTGATGCGGCGGATATTCTCAAGGGAACCAGCATCGGTGCGGATGAATTTACTTTAAGCGTATATCCTGCCAGTACGCCGATTTATATTGAACTTGCCAGAAATGGAAAGCTGGCCGATTTAATGGCTACAGGCGCGATTGTTAAGACGGCATTCTGCGGACCATGTTTCGGCGCCGGCGATACCCCGGCCAATAATGCGTTCAGTATCAGACATTCTACACGAAACTTTCCGAACAGGGAAGGTTCCAAACTCCAGAACGGACAGATTTCTTCGGTTGCGTTGATGGATGCCCGTTCCATTGCGGCAACGGCGGCTAATAAGGGATATCTGACAGCGGCAACCGATGTAGATGTGAACTTTACAAAACCGAAATATTTCTTTGATAAAACTATTTATGAAAACAGGGTATTTGACAGTAAAGGCATTGCGGACGAATCCGTTGAGATTAAGTTCGGACCGAATATTAAGGACTGGCCGAAGATGGTGGCGTTAACGGATCACTTATTACTGAAGGTGGTTTCGGAGATTCACGATCCGGTTACCACTACGGATGAACTGATACCTTCCGGGGAAACTTCATCCTATCGTTCGAACCCTATCGGTCTGGCAGAGTTCACCCTGTCCAGGAAAGACCCGGCATATGTGGGACGGGCAAAGGAGGTCCAGGCAGCGGAAAAGGCCAGAGAAGAAGGACGGAATCCGGAAGAAGCGCTGGCAGAGATTCAGCCGGTGTTTAAAAAGATTCAGACTGTGTATTCCAAAGCGGACAATGAAAATACAGGAATCGGAAGTACCATATACGCTGTGAAACCGGGGGACGGTTCCGCAAGGGAACAGGCAGCATCCTGTCAGAAAGTTCTTGGAGGCTGGGCAAATATAGCTCAGGAATATGCTACCAAGAGATACCGCTCAAATCTGATCAACTGGGGTATGCTTCCGTTTTTATATGACAATGAAGAGTTACCGTTTGCAAATGGTGATTATATATTTATTCCGGATATTGCCCGGGCAGTTAAGGATAAGGCAGCTTCCATCAAAGCATATGTTGTGGGAGAAGAATTAAAGGAATTTGAATTAAAGCTCGGCGAATTAACGGATGATGAAAGGGAGATTATTCTCAAGGGATGTTTGATCAACTACAATAGAAGATAGAGAGGATGTAGCTTATGAATATTATAACTGAAACAGACCGTTATTTATTCGGCCAGGGTTCTCATTATGCCATATATGAGAAACTCGGTTCCCATGTCATGGAAATTGACGGAGTGCGGGGGACATACTTTGCGGTATGGGCTCCCCATGCCGTTGCGGTCAGCGTTGTGGGGGATTTTAACGATTGGAACGGATATATTCATATTATGGAGCGACTGGGAACATCAGGAATTTGGGAGAGGTTTGTTCCGGGAGCATGTGAGGGTTCCATATATAAATATGCCATAACCGGCCGGGACGGCTCTACGCATTATAAGGCTGACCCGTATGGAAATTCTTCGGAGTTCCGTCCGGGCAATGCAACGAAGATCACTTCACTGGATGGTTATAAGTGGGAAGATGATGAGTGGATCCGCAGAAAAACCGAGGATGCGGAAAATGTTGTGGATCAGCCTATGGCAATTTATGAAGTTCATATCGGTTCGTGGAAAAAGGATTACAGCTACAGTCAGGACGGATTCTGCAATTACAGGCAGATTGCCCATGAACTGGGTGAATATGTGAAAGATATGGGATATACCCATGTGGAACTGATGGGGATATCCGAGCATCCCTTTGATGCATCCTGGGGATATCAGGTGACTGGATATTATGCTCCGACTTCCAGATACGGAGAACCAAAAGATTTTATGTACATGGTGGATTATCTTCATCAGTTGGGGATAGGAGTTATCCTGGACTGGGTTCCGGCTCATTTTCCGAAAGATGAGCATGGACTTGCCATGTTCGACGGAGAGCCGTTGTATGAATATGCGGATTCCAGAAAAGGAGAGCAGCGGGACTGGGGAACCAAGGTATTTGATTATTCCAAGACCGAAGTAATGAATTTCCTGATCGCCAATGCGTTGTTCTGGGTGGAGAAGTTTCATATCGATGCCCTGCGGGTGGATGCGGTGGCTTCCATGCTATATCTGGATTACGGAAGACGGGACGGGGAATGGGTTCCGAATAAATACGGTGGAAATGGCAATCTGGAAGCCATGGAGTTTTTTAAACACCTAAACAGTATCATGGAAAAACGGGACCCCCGGGCATTTTTAATCGCAGAAGAGTCCACAGCCTGGCCGAATATTACGAAGAAACCGGAAGATGGCGGACTGGGTTTTAAGTTTAAGTGGAATATGGGCTGGATGCATGACTTTCTGGATTATGTGAAACTGGACCCGTATTTTAAGAAATTTAATCATAATAAAATGACCTTTAATATGACATATGCATTCAGTGAGAAATTTGTCCTTGTCTTATCCCATGATGAGGTGGTTCATCTCAAATGCTCCATGCTTTATAAAATGCCGGGAGATCTGGAGACGAAAGCCGCAAATTTAAAGACGGCATATACGTTTATGATGGGACAGCCGGGAAAGAAGCTGCTGTTTATGGGTCAGGAATTCGGACAAAGGGAGGAATGGTCAGAATCCAGAAGTCTGGACTGGTATCTGCTGGATGACCCGTTGCATGCAGATATTCAGGCATACTATAAAAAGCTGCTCCATTTATATCGGGAAAATAAGGTAATGTATGCGTATGAATCGAAAGAATACGGCTGCTATCAGTGGATAAACTGTGATGATGCAGATTTCAGCGTATTTAGTTTTATCCGTAAAGCACCGAATACCTTTAATGACAGTCTGGCATTTGTATGTAACTTTACTCCGGTGGAGCGTCAGGAATATGTGATCGGAGTGCCGCATCCGGGTGAATATAAGGTGATACTGAGTTCCGAGGATGTGTATGGCGCAGAGAAGAGAAGTTATACAGCTCATGCAGCAAAAGAAGAGCAGGACGGATTTCCGTATAAACTTACCATCGATTTAAGACCGTTTGAATCTGTGATCATGGCAGTGCCGAAACAGACAGTGAAGAAACCGGTTCGAAAGGTTAAGAAAAAGAAATAGATAGTCTTGACATTCAATCTCTGTGTGTTAAAATTAAAAAATCTACAAAAAGAAGGAGCTTATGACTGGTAAACATGCTCCCCATGGAGGTTAGAATGGAAAACGGTATGAATAAAGTGTATGCACCAAAGAGAATTGAAAAAAAGTGGCAGGAGATATGGGATGCGGAGAAAGCTTTTGCTGCCACCGATGATTATAGCAAGCCGAAGTTTTATGCTCTGGTCGAATTCCCGTATCCTTCGGGACAGGGATTGCATGTGGGCCATCCAAGACCGTATACGGCCCTTGATATAGTAGCCAGAAAAAGAAGAATGCAGGGATATAATGTATTGTATCCCATGGGCTGGGATGCATTTGGTCTTCCCACTGAGAATTATGCCATTAAAAATAAGATACATCCAAAGATCGTAACCGAGAATAATGTGAAAAGATTTAAGGAGCAGCTTCATTCATTGGGCTATTCATTTGACTGGGACAGAGAGGTAAATACCACTGATCCGGAATATTATAAGTGGACCCAGTGGATTTTCCTTAAGCTGTTTAAAGCGGGGCTTGCATATAAGAAAGAGATGCCGATCAACTGGTGTACTTCCTGTAAGGTAGGACTTGCCAACGAAGAAGTGGTGAACGGCGTGTGCGAACGTTGCGGCAGCGAGGTTGTCCGTAAGGTTAAAAGCGAATGGATGCTTAAGATCACCGAGTATGCGGATAAATTGATAACAGGACTGGAAGATGTAGATTATATTGAAAAGGTCAAAGTATCCCAGAAGAACTGGATCGGACGTTCTGAAGGCGCGGAAGTGGATTTCCGGCTGAAGGATAAGGAAGATAAGCTCCGTGTCTATACCACGCGTCCGGATACGTTATTCGGCGCTACTTATATGGTCGTGTCTCCGGAACATCCGTATATTGATAAATATAAAGATTGTATTTTAAATTGGGACGATATTATGGCTTACCGTGAAGCTGCTGCAAAGAAATCCGATTTTGAACGTACGGAACTGGCAAAAGACAAGACCGGTGTGGTATTGGAAGGTATCACCGCCGTGAATCCGGTAAACGGAAAAGAAATTCCGATCTGGATTTCGGATTATGTACTTATGACTTACGGTACCGGTGCCATTATGGCAGTTCCTGCCCATGACGGCCGTGACTGGGAATTTGCAAAGAAGTTCGGCCTGCCGATGATTCAGGTAGTGGAAGGCAAGGAAGGTCCGGTGGATATCAATGAGGCGGCGTTTACCGATGTTGCCACAGGAAAGATGATCAATTCTGAATTTCTTGACGGTCTGGAAGTAACCGAAGCAAAGGAAAAGATGAAAGATTTTCTGGAGGAAAAGGGAATCGGCTGCAGAAAGGTTAATTTCAAATTAAGAGACTGGGTATTTTCCAGACAGCGTTACTGGGGTGAACCGATTCCGATCATTCACTGTGAAAAATGCGGATATGTTCCTGTGGAGGAAAGCGAATTACCGTTGGAATTACCGGATGTGGAAAGTTATATGCCTACCGATAACGGGGAATCCCCGCTGGCGGCCATGACCGACTGGGTAAATGTAAAATGTCCGTGCTGCGGTGGCCCTGCAAAGAGGGAAACCGATACCATGCCACAGTGGGCAGGTTCTTCCTGGTATTTCTTACGCTATACGGACCCGAAGAATACTGAAGCCTTAGCAGGGAAAGAGGCATTGGATTACTGGATGCCGGTGGACTGGTATAACGGCGGAATGGAACATACCACCCTGCATTTACTGTACTCCAGATTCTGGCATAAGTTTTTATTTGACCAGGGAGTGGTGAATACTTCCGAGCCATATCAGAAGCGTACTTCCCATGGAATGATTCTGGGTGAAAACGGCGAGAAGATGTCAAAGTCCCGCGGAAATGTGGTAAATCCGGATGATATTGTGAACGAATACGGTGCAGATACTCTTCGTACTTATGAAATGTTTATTGGTGCCTTTGATCTAAGCGCTTCCTGGTCCGAGCAGGGCGTTAAGGGATGCCGGAGATTTCTGGACCGCGTATGGAAGCTGCAGGAACTGGTAACCGAAGAAACGGGGTATTCCAGGGAAATGGAAACCAAAATGCACCAAACTATTAAGAAGGTCAGTCAGGATTTTGAAAATCTGAAATATAATACAGCAATTGCAGCTATGATGGCTTTGATCAATGATTTCTACAAGAACGATACAGTGACCAGAGATGAATTTAAGACCCTGATCACACTGTTAAATCCGGTAGCCCCTCATATGACTGAGGAGTTGTGGGAGATCATGGGATTTGAAGGCAGATTATATCAGACCGCATGGCCGGAATATGATGAGGCAAAGACTGTTGAAAATACGGTCGAGATAGCGGTTCAGATTAACGGCAAGACGAAAGCCACTTTATCAATAGCCAAAGACGAGGCGAAAGATTCTGTGATAGCAAAGGCGAAAGAGGCAGTTGCAGGAAAACTTACCGGAACGGTGGTAAAAGAGATATATGTTCCGGGAAGGATCGTGAATATCGTACAGAAGTAGTTTCAGATACAAGCTAAAAACGATATAGGTATTGGAAATTGCCGATAGTCTATAAATATTAAGGAAATAAGAAAAACTTTAGAATAGAAAAGTCCTATTAGTCACTGTAAAATATTATAACTTGTTTTTTAAATGGAGTAAAATATTTTGAAAATGAGTAGAGGTGGCATGGATAATGGAAACATTATCTGTGCCATTTTTATGATGTTTAATGTTTTTGACAAAGTAGTATAAGATAAAAAGACAGAGAATTTTTCTTATAAAAGAAATTGCATATGTGTTATGGTCGTAGTTTTCATTTCTTCTAGAATTTTTAAGTATTAGGAAGTGTATAAAATAATGAAGTGTATCCTAAATATTTAATGTAAATGAAATATGAGATTTTATATAATTAAGACAAGTGAAAATGTATAAGATGGAAAAAAGTGTTGAATATTTTCTGGAAAAGTGTTATATAATATAACAGAAAATAAAAAAGAGGTGACTGTATGTTTACAAGAATTAGACTAAAAAATTATAAATCACTTGTGAATTTTTCTGTGAACTTTCTACAAAAAAAGGGGGTTGCAAAGAAAGCAATAATAGTATATGGAGAGAATGGTGTTGGGAAATCAAATTTTGCATCTGCTTTTTATACACTATGTGAATCAATACAAACACTATCTGTTCGAAAGACTATTCAAACTTTTCTAGAAAAGAAAGGTGAAGATGTAGAGATTAAGGATTCATTTCTAAAATATTTATCAAGAAATTTAAGAGACACTGAAGCAATCATTAGTAATTGTAAAACAATAGATTCGAATGGGAATATGGAGTTAGAATTTGATTTTATGCTTAACGGTAAAGCTGGAACATATTTGTTAGTTTATGATAATGCAAAACTGATACATGAAAAACTTTCCTACGTTCTGAATAAGAATAAATGTATTTTGTTTGATTTATCGGAGCAACATAAGATAATCAATAAAAAATTATTTTTAGATTCAGAATATGCTGATAAGATTAGAGAATTGATATATCAATATGAAGGGAAACATAGTTTATTATCAATTATAGTAAACGAAAAAGAAGAAAAGGCAGATGGGTATGTAGAAGATAAAATCCATAAAGCATTATATGAAGTTATTGCATTTTTTATGACAATGTCAATAAAGGTAAAAAATGGAAATAGGGGTGAGAGAGGGAAGATGGGGGTATCACATTCAATATTTGGAGAATTGGTAGAGGGAGAAATAAATATAGACGAGCAGACAGAACTTGATAGAGCAGAAGAACTTTTAAATAATTTTTTTGTGACTGCATACAGTGACATTAAAGAAGTATATTATAAAAGAAAACAGGAAGATAATAGAATCAAATATGAATTATTTTTTAAAAAGATTATTTACAATGAAATTTTAGATATCAGTTATGAATTAGAGTCAACTGGAACACAGCATCTGATAGATATTTTACCATTTTTGCTAATGAGCGTTGAAGGTACAGTTGTAGTAATTGATGAACTTGATACTGGTATTCATGATTTGCTGGTTAATAATATTTTAAATAATATTATTGATTCTATAGGTGGGCAGCTTATTGTTACAACGCACAATACCATGCTTTTAGATTCCGATATTAATCCGGAATATATTTATAGCTTTATTGTTGATAAACATGCAAACAAAGAGCTTGTTTCAATTGCTGATTTTGAAGATAGAGTACATCCAAATTTAAATTATAGGAATAGGTATCTAAAAGGAATGTATGGTGGTATACCGCATTTAGGAGATATTGATTTCGTAGAGTTAAACGATATATTTAATTAGGGGGAAGAACATGACAAGGAGAAAACCTAATTATCTAAAGTGTATCGTAATAGTACATGGTAAATCAGAAAAACAGATATGTAATTATATTAAGTCAAAATTACGTTTTCATATGGAAATTATAGGTAAAGAAAAAGGGCAAAAGTCAATTCAGATTAATGGACTTCAAAGTTTATTTAATAAAGATAAAAGATTGTCAACGTTTAACGATTTTATAACTTATTTTTCAGATGTAGAAATTGAGGGTAAGAAGAATAAAATAGCCTCTTATTTTAAAATATTTGTTATTATGGATACAGATGATTGCTCGGATGAACAGAGGAAGAAATATATTAGTAAAGAACTTTTTAAAGGGCATTGGGCATATGATTATATAGTACCTATTTTTAATTCTCCGGATTTGGAAAACACAATGGTAAAAGCAGGAATTAAATTTGAGAAAAAAGGAGATGAAAGAAAAAAAGAATATATAAAGATTTTTCCTACAGATAAGAAATATATGAAAAATGAATCTGTAGAATTATCTTCTTTTGCAAAAAATTTATCGATAATAAAAGAAACGAATATGGAATATTTTATTAATTATTGTATTCAAAATAGTTATTGATTTTTTGATGAGATGGAGACTGATGATATTAGCTTTGGAATAGTCCCCATTAAAAATCCTCTGTCCGGTCATCTTTATGTACCTGCAGTGGGAGAAATCATTAAGGATATTGCTGGATTGTCAACACTTTTTTAGACAACTTTTTTAAGGTTGTTTTCCTTGTATGAGTCTGTGAAACTTTTTCTGTAAAATAGAGAAATCACTGGTCTTCTATGATAAAATAAAAATCATAGGAGGCCTTTTATTATGGCAAGAGAAAAGAAAAATGTACACAAAGTTGAAATGACAGAAGGAAAACGAAACATTATCCAGATGCTCCTGCAGGAGTACGACATTGAATCTGCCCAAGATATCCAGGATGCACTCAAAGATCTGCTTGGTGGAACCATCAAAGAAATGATGAAAGCAGAAATGGATGACTATCTAGGTTATGGTAAATCCCAGCGTTCAGACAACGAGGACTACCGCAACGGCTACAAGAAGAAACAGGTAAACAGCAGCTATGGCAGCGTGGAAATCGCTGTGCCAAAGGACAGGAAATCCACGTTTGAGCCACAGGTAGTGAAAAAGCGGCAAAAGGATATTTCCGATATCGACCAGAAGATCATTTCCATGTACGCAAAGGGTATGACCACCCGCCAGATATCCGAAACATTAGACGATATCTATGGTTTTGAAGCGTCAGAAGGATTCATTTCAGATGTAACAGATAAAATCATGCCGCAGATTGAAGACTGGCAGAACCGCCCTCTCTCAGAAGTTTATCCGGTACTCTGCATAGATGCCATCCACTACTCTGTACGTGACAATGGAGTGATCCGCAAACTTGCGGCTTATGTCATACCGGGCATAAACCAGGACGGATACAAAGAAGTCCTGACCATTGAAGCAGGGGAAAATGAAAGTGCGAAATACTGGCTTTCCATTTTGAACGGATTAAAAAACAGAGGTGTAAAAGATATCCTGATCATCTGTGCAGATGGGCTGACAGGAATAAAAGAAGCCATATCGACGGCATACCCCCAGACAGAATATCAGAGATGTATCGTCCATCAGGTACGGAATACCATGAAATATGTAGCTGACAGGGACAGAAAACCCTTTACAGCGGACCTGAAAACAATCTATCAGTCACCGACAGAGGAAAAAGCCCTGGAAGCACTGGAACATGTGACTGAAAAGTGGAGTACAAAATATCCAACCTCCATGAAAAGCTGGAAACAGAACTGGGATGCGATATCGCCTGTCTTCAAATTTTTCAGCGATGTACGCAAAGTCATATATACCACAAATGCAATCGAAAGCCTGAATGCTACATATCGTAAGTTAAACCGCCAGAGGAGCGTATTTCCCAGTGACACCGCCCTGTTAAAAGCACTGTATCTGTCCACCTTTGAAGCAACAAAGAAACGGACCATGCCGCTGAGGAACCGGGGGCAGGTATATGGGGAGTTAAGCATTATGTATGAAGGACGACTGCCAGAATAGGCTCTGAGAAAGCCCTTTAACCGGCAGAATTTTCTGCCTGCTCTTGACATGCCCCGGCATGTGCTGATATAAATAAAACAAGGGCTGAAACCCCACAAAGAGATTTCAGCCCAAACATTATCATAGAAGATTAGTATTTAAAGACTTTTCTTCACACACTCCCCTGTATTGTACCGGGGTTTCATATCCTAATGCGGAATGTATCCTATGATAGTTATACCAGTGTACATAATCCCATAGCTTCCGTTTCAATTCCGATAAATTTGCAAATGTTTCATTCCGTACAAATTACGTTTTTAATATCTTAATTGTCGCCTCTGCCGCTACATTATCATATGGACATCCTTTATGGCTCAGGGAGCGTTCTATATGAATCGTTTCCAGTAGTTCCTCAATTGTCTGGTTTTTGAATTCATTTCCGCGGTCTGTGTGGAACAGACGGATCTCTTCGGGGCTTCCTTCTACGCTTTGGAAGGCTTCTTTTACAAGCTCTGCCGTTTTATGTTCCCCTGCACTGTAACCTGTGATTTCCCGGTTATAGAGGTCAACAAGTATACATATGTAATTCCAGTGCACCCCTACCCTTACATACGTCAGATTGCTTATTACAACATTCCTGTATCCCCTGTCATGGAACTGGCGGTTCAGGATATTTTCTGTTTTCGATTCATTGCAGGTAACCTTTTGCGGTTTGAACTGTGCGGTTGTGTCATTGGAAACCAGCCCTTCCTGCTTCATAAGCCGCCTGATCCGGCGTCTGGAAACCTGTTTTCCTGATTTTGTCAGTTCCTTCTTTATTTTGCGTGTGTCATAGTTATCGCGGCTTGCTTTAAAAATATTTGTGATTTCAGATGTCAGCCCTGATTCATCGGGCGTTTGCTTTCATTACATTTACTTTCGTCCTAAGATCAGCGCCGCCTGTTTTACCCATTTGTCTAACAGG